>NZ_LZSY01000153.1 GCF_001665625.1 Mycolicibacterium peregrinum
GACCACGGTTCCCGGTGCGTCCGTCAATCGGCACTGCTGGCCGCGCGGACGAACCTGGGCGAGGTGGAGGCCGAGTTGACGCCACCGGCCAGAACCAACCGGTCCATGCCGGTGCGAATACTCGCAGCCGCGTTCTGCACCGCGGCCTGACCGGCGGCGCAGTGCCGATTGACGGACGCACCGGGAACCGTGGTCAGGCCGGCGGTGATGGCCGCATGGCGGGCTACGACGCCGCCGCCGTAGAGGCCCTCGCCGAGGATCACGTCGTCGACCGGAATGGTGCCGTAGCCGGCAAGGTCCTCGGCGGCTGCCCGTACTACGTGGTCGGCCAGCGCGTAGGCATCGGTATCACGCAACGTGCCCTTCTTGGCCGTGCCGATGGGAGTCCGCAGCGCGGACACGATGACGGCTTCAGGCATTGATTCTGCTCCCTGGTTCACCCGGTAAGAGAATGTTATTCTCGCAGTCAGAGAGTCACAGTTGCAAGAAGGGGAACCCTATGCAAATCGCCGGTAGTTCCGCGATCGTCGTCGGCGGTGCGGGTGGCCTGGGTGAAGCGACCGTCCGCCGTCTGCAGGCCGCAGGAGCCAAGGTGGTCGTCGCGGACCTGGCCGACGACAAGGGCGCCGCCCTGGAGAAAGAGCTGGGTGTGCGCTATGTGCCCACCGACGCCACCTCCGAGGAGTCGGTGCTCGCTGCCATCGCCGAGGCCGAAGCCCTTGCCCCGCTCCGCATCTCGGTCGACACCCACGGCGGGCCTGCCGCCGGCGGCCGCTTGGTCGGCAAGGACGGGTCCCCTCTCGATCTCGACGGATTCAAGAAGACCATCGAGTTCTACCTGACCGCGGTGTTCAACGTGATGCGGCTGTCCGCTGCGGCGATCGCCAAGACCGAACCGTTGGAGGATGGCGGCCGCGGCGTCATCGTCAACACCGCCTCGATCGCCGGTTACGAAGGCCAGATCGGCCAGCTGCCCTACTCGGCCGCCAAGGGCGGTGTCCTCGGCATGACGCTGGTCGCCGCGCGCGACCTCTCGCCGTTGGGCATCCGGGTCTGCACCATCGCCCCCGGCACGATCAACACACCCGCCTACGGCAAGGCCGCCGATCAGCTCGAGCAGTACTGGGGTCCGCAGGTGCCGTTCCCCAAGCGAATGGGCCGCGCGACCGAGTATGCCCAGCTGGCCCAGAGCATCGTCGAAAACGACTATCTCAACGGCGAAATCATCCGCCTCGACGGGGCACTGCGCTTCCCGCCGAAGTAATGGCCTCCCCCTTGCACCGCGAGCGTGCGTGTCTGTTGCTGGAAACGCCGGTGCGGCCCAGCATTTCGTGCACACTCAGTCCATGACGAACGTGCACCAAGCGTCGGTCGACAGTGAGGGGAGGGCAGGCGGGCTCAACGGCAAGGTCGCCTTCGTCGCCGGCGCCAGCCGCGGCATCGGCGCGACGATCGCTGCCGCCATGGCCGCCGAAGGCGCTGCGGTGGCGGTCGCGGCCCGCTCTGAGGAGCAGGGCAAGCTGCCGGGCACCATCGGTTCGGTGGCCGCGGCCATCAACGAGTCCGGGGGCCGTGCCCTCCCGGTCGCCTGCGATGTCACCGATGAAGAATCCGTGAACAAGGCTGTCGTCAAGACGGTTTCAGAACTCGGTGGCATCGACATCCTGGTCGCCAACGCCGGTGTGCTGTGGCTCGGCCCGGTCGAGACCACACCGCTCAAACGCTGGCAGCTGTGCCTGGACGTCAACCTCACCGGGGTGTTCCTGGTGACCAAGGCTGTCATCCCGCACGTTCGCGAACGCGGCGGCGGGTCGCTCATCGCGGTCACCACCACCGGGGTCGACATGGTCGAACACGGCTCCAATGCCTACTGGGTATCCAAGGCTGCGGCTGAACGGCTCTACCTCGGCCTGGCCGCGGATCTGCGCGGCGACAACATCGCGGTCAACTGTCTGAGCCCGTCACGCGTGGTGCTCACCGAGGGGTGGCAGGCCGGCGGCAGCGGGCTGCAGATCCCACCGGAGATGGTCGAGCCGCCCGAAGCCATGGGACTCGCCGCCGTACGACTGGCCGGTCAAGACGCCGGCGGCGTCACCGGCACCGTTCAGCGCTCCGAGGCTCTCACCTTCTAGTTGCACCAATCGGGGGCGACAGGTGGGCGACTGCAAGAGATGGTCAGTCGCGTTGACATAATAGCCAAGCTAACCTCAGAAAATTCATTTTCGACTCAAACGATACTCCAGTACTGATCGCGCCATTTCTTGAGCACCGTAAACCCCGACAACTTCGCCCGATTTTCTATCTCGTTGAGGTAATCAATCCTGAGGTCAGCTCCAAAGCGCGCGGCGAGGTCGTGCCGAACATCTTCGCGAACTTGCGGCTTTCGAGTGGCATCGTCCGAACAACTACCCAAAACGCCTAAAAAGGCAAGAGTTCTAACCGCCACAGGATCCCGGCCGACCAAATCCCACAATCCGGACTTTTGCAACTTTCGATCTGCCTCTTTGGATAACTGATGCCCGGGTCGGAGTACATGACGCGTCGAAAACGAGTTGAACGACTGCATCACCCGGGCCCGATGTTCCGCGACAACATCATTCAGAAATTTTCCGGAGTCGACCATTGCCGATGCAAGAACACTACGTCGCTCTCGAATCTTCTGCTGCTGAGATGCCGTCGCAAAAATCATATCCCGAACAGTGCGTTCAACCTGCGTTCCCCTCAAAGATTTGGGTAGGTCAGCCCAGATACATCTGCCGTCTGCAGTAAAACTAATCAGTTGAATACTCATAGTCGGCATTAGCATCAAGTGCATTTCAGCTTCAACCGATTCGCACTGTCCGAGATCTGTTTTCGCACCAATCTTCCACGTACCGATAGCGTCAGCACAATCTATGTTGAGGACGCCCAACTCATCAATCGAGAGTGTCCCCCCCACAGATCCAAGCCTAAAGAATGACCGAGGGTTCAACAGCGCTCCCGTTACGCCACCGCGCATGTGTGCCCATTCAAGCCAATCCTGGAAGTAGTCAAAGGCGGCGAGACAAGTATCTGCATTGGAGAAGAAACTTCCTATCGCACGACCTGATGGCGCGAGTATCTCATCGCCAGTCTTGAGCGGACCACTGGTTGCCTCTTCGTAGGCATGCAGCTCGTTATCAATGATACGTCGAAATTTCGAACTCTCGATAAGATTCAGGCGAGCAATTACATAATCCGCTACGACCTCGACCGCAGTTTCCGGATCGGGCGACTCCTTCAGCAACAATTCCGCGAAATGCCAATCATTCAACAGATAGTGATGCAAGTAGTCGATCGCGAAATCGCTGTCCTTGGCAACCGAACTGGCGGTCTGACACAAAGACACGAACCGCTTGCATGCCAGGTAGCCGGTTAAATAACCACCATCCTCAAGTCCAGTTGCGCTAACAAGCAAATCGGATTTCAAATCGACTGCACACTGAGCTGTACGCTGCTCAACCAAGAACCTGCTGACAGGGTCGACCATGTCATGCAGCGTCTTGCCATTCCAGACCATCGACTTCCTCGGTATGAAGTATCCGAAGATATTTTGCGATCGAAGTGACAGAACCTCGGATCGCCCCGGGAAAGCGTCATACTGAGCGTAAAGCGCCTTGCCTTCAAGCCATGGGCGCATAAAGTGCTGAAAGGCAAGGATCTTCGCTAAATCGCATAACCTATCGCTGGGCGGCCGGCCGTTGGTCTCATCTGAAGCCCTTAGCCATAGGATCGCAAGCGTATGCCCAACGATTGAACCCAAATCGCGATGATGCTCCAGTTCATGGATTAAAGGGTGAAACAACGTGTCCGGCAGAACTCCGGTATCCAGAATAGTTGGAAATTCCCCGCCGAAGTCGAAAACATCGACGTGTGCATAGCTGGAAATGGGATCAACAAAACTTCGACCGGATAAGGCACAGAGGAGATGTTCACTCATAACCTTATGCTGCCACTCTAGCCTTCCAGAGCAGCTATAATTTTTTTCTCCAGCGAGTCCTCGTTATCCACCTGACTCACCGCGGTTGAGTCAATAGATATTACTTCGACGGTTCCATCTGAGAGCGCACGACTGATCCGTATAGTCGTTCTGTCACGTGCTATAACCCGGGCAATTGCTTTAGCGATCGGATAGCCAACGACAACAATTACAAGCGCTGTTTCACCGATTACTTGGAGTGAGCTTGCGTCCGTGCGGGTATCTAGCTGGATAGAGCCTTCGTCGACCGAATCGAATATTTCTCGGCATTGCAACCTTGAGAGCCCCTCTACGAGAAGTCCACATTGCCCTGTTGCCACGTTGGAGCTCCTCCTTGTTGGTCGGAAACGTACGCCAAGGTTAAACGCGTCGACTGAGCAAGCGTACAGTCGCATCCGCTGCTGTGGAGCTGATGCGGGAAGCGAGTTAGACAAGGCGTTCCGCAAAGAATGCCAGTCGCCAGCGGCCCGTCCCGACGAGAGGGCGTGGAATGCTGCCTCGGCACGGAGTGTCGGGCAGCAGACACGCAGGCTCGCGATGCCAGCGAGTCAGTTCTTCGCGATCAGACCGTCCACGATCCGGTTGAAATCCGCAGTGCCGAACGACACATACTCGGCGAGGTTGGCGTAATCCAGCGACGCCATCACCTGCTGCTCCAACTGGATGTTCATCAACCGCTTGGTCGCCTCGACCGCCTGCTTGGGCAGATCGATGAGCTTCTTCGCGCAGGCGATCGCCTCGGCCAGCGGGTCCTCGACCACATGATTGGCCAGGCCGAGTTCGACTGCCCGCTGAGCCTTGATCCGCACACCGGTCAGCGCAAACTCCTTGGCCTGCAACAGACTGATCTGTGAGCCCCACACCAGCGGGCCACCGTCGGCGGCCACCAGCCCGATCTGCACATGGGGATCGGCGAAGTGCGCGTTCTCGGCCATGTACACCACATCGGACAGCGCGGCCAGGCTGCAGCCCAACCCGACCGCCGGCCCGTTGACCGCGGCCACCACCGGGATGCGGCACCGCACCATCCCGATGACGAGATCACGTCCGTGCTTGATCGTCTTCTGACGCAACGCCTCGTCGCGGCGCAGCTCGTCGAGATAGTTGAAGTCACCCCCGGCCGAAAACGCGCGTCCCGCACCGGTGATCACCGCCGCCCGCGCGTCGGCGTCCTCGTTCAGCTCTTCCCAGATCTTCGCGAGCCCGACGTGCAAGTTGTCGTTGACGGCGTTGAGCGCGTCGGGGCGGTTCAGCGTGATGATGCGCAGGGCACCGTCGGCCTGCACATCGATTTCGTCTGGCATTCCGTACATGTATCTAGACTCCCAGCCCGAGGATTCGTGAGGCGATGATGTTCTTCTGGATCTGCGACGTGCCACCCATGACGCTCTGAGCCCGGCTGTACAGATAGGCGCTGAGCAACTCGGGGTCAGACGTGCCGGCCACCGCGAGCGCGGCGTGCCCGACGGACTGCTCAACCCAGGTCATCAGCAGCTTGTCCAGCGAGCCGTCGGGGCCGTGCTTGAGCCCGTCGAGCTGTTCGGACAGCCGCCGGCGCACGTGCAGACGGAGCATCTCGGCCTGCACCCCGGCCCACGCGAGATCTTCTGGCGTCTTACCCGACACCCGAGAAGCCATCTCCCGCACCAGTTTCCCGTAGCGAGCGGAGTAGCCGAGAGTAGACGGTTCCCGCTCGTGGCTGACCACCGTCATGGCAAGGCGCCAACCGTCGCCCGGCTCACCGACCATATTCGAGGCCGGCACCACCGCACCGTCGAACGCCACCTGGCCGAACTCGGTCGTGACACCGTTGATCATCTGCAGCGGCCGCTGCTCGATGCTGTCCTGGTGCATCGACACGATGAAGGCCGAGATGCCTTTGTGCTTGGCCACATCCTTGTCGGTACGAGCCAACACCAGGCACCAGTCCGCCACATCGGAATAGCTGGTCCAGATCTTGTGTCCGTTGATGATGTAGTTGTCGCCGTCGCGCGTCGCCGTGGTGGTCAGCGAGGCGAGATCCGAACCGGCGCCCGGCTCCGAAAAGCCCTGGCACCAACGCTCGGTGCCGTTGATCATGCCCGGCAGGAACCGCTGCTGCAGTTCCTTGCTGCCGTGGTGGCCCAACCCGACCACCAGGTAGCCGAGGCTGGGGCGCGGCGGGGCGCCGGCCCGGGCAAGCTCCTCGTCGACGATGACGTCGTAGACCGGCGGCAGGTCCTGGCCACCGAACTCCTTGGGCCACGACGTGCCGAAAAACCCTGCGGCATAGAGGGCCTGATGCCACTCACCCATCCTGGCCCAGTAATCGTCGCCGGACGCCTTGAAGGACGCGGCGTTGTCCGCCAGCCAGGTCCGCAGCCGGTCCCGGAAGGCAGCTTCCTCAGTTGAATCACGAAAGTCCAAGATCAGTTACCTCCAGGTCCTCTAGCTTGACGGGCCACAACTCGGTGGCCACCAGAACGCGGCGCAGGTATACGTGCGCCAAGCATTCCCAGGTGTTTCCGATACCACCGTGCACCTGAATCGCGGTCTCACACACGGTCCGCGCGGCACGAGCGCAGTAGATCTTGGCGATCTTCCCGGCCCGGACGGCTTCCTCCCCCGGCAACTCGTCGACGGCCCATGCTGCGTGGCGCAGGACGCTGATCGAACCCTCGATCAGCGCCAGCCCCTCGGCCAACAGGTGCGCGACGGCCTGGTACGAGCCGATCGTCGAGCCGTACTGCTCACGGACTTTCGCGTAATCGACGGCCAGTGCATGCGCGCCGCGCGCAGCACCGACCAGGTCTGCGCTCGTGGCAGCGAGCGCCAGCGCCTGCCAGCGCAGGGCGTCCTCGCTCGACAGCTCACCGAGCTCGGCAGGCGACTCGACCACACCAGCGGTGCTGCGAGTCAGATCCACACCGGCGGTGGCAGCTTCGTCCCCGCCGGACTCTCCCGAGCCGCCCGTCACCTCACGATCGAGCCGACGGGCCAGATCGTCGGCGAGCACCGGGCCCAGGAACGGCACGTCGACAAGACCGCGACCGAACTCTTCGGCGACGATCGCCACTTCCACACCGGAGGCGCCGTCGGACCGCAGGGTGCGCCACTCGGTGGCAGCGACCGTACTTTCCAACCGGGCAATCCGGCCCTCATCCGACAATTCCCCGACCGCATCAGGTCCGAGGTCGTCGGCCAGTTTCGCTGCGGCCTCTCGCAGCTGCTGCTGTTCAGACGTCAGACGAACGTCCATGCCGCTCCTTCAACACTCGTCGCAATACCTTTCCGGAAGGTAACCGCGGTATGTCGGTTACGAACTCCACGCGGCTGGGCCGCTTGTACGAGGCCAGCCGCTCACCGACGAGGTCGATGAGCTCCTCTGCTGACACCGCAGAATGTGTCGTCACGGCGGCCACGACGGCCTCGCCGTCGGCCGCGTCGGTGACACCGAACACCGCACAGTCGGTCACCGCAGGGTGGCCGTGCAGCACCGCCTCGACCTCGGCCGGCGCCACCTGGAAGCCGCGGACCTTGACCATCTCCTTGGAGCGGTCTGTGATGCGCAGATAGCCGTTGTCATCGAGGTAGCCGATGTCACCGGTGCGGTACCAGCCGTCGCTGAATGCGCCCGCCGAGGCGTCCTTCGGCAGGTAGCCGGCCATCACCGAATCCGACCGGACCTGGATCTCGCCGTCCTCGCTGATACGCACATCTACCCCGCGCACCGGCCGGCCCACGGTGTCGATGCGGGTGGCATCGAGTGGGTTGCAGGCGATCACGGGGAGTTCGGTGGTGCCGTAGGCGGTCAGCCACTGAATGCCGGCACGCTCGGTGACGGTGTCGGCGACGCTGCGGGTGACCGGGGTGGCACACCACATCACGTAGCGCAGCGAGGACAGGTCGTAGCGGCCCAGATCCGGATGTGCGGCCAGCGCCAAAGCGATTGGCGCCACGGCCATCTCGATCGTGATCCGGTCCGACTCGATGTGACGCAGCATGGTGTCGATGTCGAAGCGGCGGTGCAGACGCATCCAGGCGCCGGTGTCGAGCACCATGGCGATGTTGAGCAGACCGAGGATGTGCGACGGCGGCGTCATGATCTGCATGCGGTCGGCGTCGGTGAACCCCAGCGCGTCGCGCCAATGCTCGATGGCTGCGGCGAACCCGCGGTGGGTGTGCCGGACCGCCTTGGGCAGACCGGTGGTGCCCGAACTGAAGACGAAGAGGGCGTCGCCGTCCGGGTCGGGCAGGTCGAACTGCCTTCGCCCCGGGGTGATCGGCTCATCCAGGTGCAACATCGGCATCTGCGCGGCCAGCGCCTCGTGATCACCCACCGCATGACTCGGGGCGGTCAGGGCCAGGACATGCGCCACCTCGGTGGCTTTCCAGGCCGGACTGATCAGCACTGCCACCGCACCGAGCCCCCAGATCGCCCGTAGCGCCACCACGAACTCGGGCCGGTTGGACGACATGATCGCCACCCGGTCACCCGGGCGCACGCCACGGTGCTCCAGGGCGGTGGCCATGCCGCTGGTCAATGCATCGAGTTCAGCGAGGGTGTACTCACGGTCGTCGAATGCCAGAACGGCGGGGGTGCGCACGCGAGGAGCAGTTGTGACCTCAGTCAAGATTCACAACCCCTCTCCCAAAGCCTCCGAGTAGGCACCGACCATGCCGAGAAGATACTATCAGTTAACGAGAATGGTATTCTCTTCATATCAGAACGTACGTGCACAGGGGAGCTACATGACCGCAGGAGCGATGGCCGGCAGCGGAGCGGACGGCAAGGTCACGATCGTCTTCGACCGCGAGCAGTTGTCCGTGCCGCGCAGGGAGGGCGAGACCCTGCTCGAGAGCGCGCGCCGAGCCGGTATGACGCCGCCGTTCTCGTGCGAAGCCGGTAACTGCGGCACCTGTATGGCGAAGCTGCTCGAGGGGACCGCGACCATGCGCGTCAACGACGCGCTGGACGACGACGAGGTGGCCGATGGCTACGTGTTGACCTGCCAGGCCGTGCCGGATTGCGACGCGGTGACGGTCTCCTACGACGAGGACTGAGCTCGGGCGCGAGGTGCCGCCGGATTCCACCGCTGGACTGCTGCGAGCAAGCAGTCACGACCCAGGTGCAGAAACCGGCGAGCACTGTCCGTATTCGTCGAACGCGGGCGCAGGCCGATAGTCCGGTGAATACCCGGCGACATGCACCGGGCTACCCACCAACCGGAAATCCCCAGCGGTGACCAGCATTTCGGGCGTCGCATCCAATGCCTGCGGCAGCGTTCGCACCGCGGCCGCCGGGATCCCCAGCGGCTTCAGCCGTGACTCCCACCCCACAGCCGTATCGGTCGCCAGCGCGGCGGCTACCACGCCGAGCACCTCATCGCGCCTGCCGGCCCGCTCGGCCATGGTCTCGAAACCTTCGATCCCGGCCTCACCGGCGAACGACTTCCAGAACCCGTCGTGGGTGATGAACAACGCCAGATAGCCGTCGGCGGTCGGGAACAGCTGTGCGGGTACGTAGTAGGAATGGGCGCCGAACGGGTGGCGGCGTGGTTCGGCTCCGTCGTTCAGATATGCCGAGGCACGGTAGTTCAACTGCGAGAGCATGACGTCCCGCAGCGAGACATCCACCTGGCCGCCGTTGCCCGACACGATCATCGCCAGTAAGCCCAGCGCAGCGGTCAACCCGGTCGAGTTGTCCGCCGACGAGTAGCCCGGCAGCGTGGGTGGGCCGTCGGGATCGCCGGTCATCGCGGCTACGCCGGTGGCGGCCTGGATGACGTAGTCGAATGCCGGGTCGTCTCCCCCGTCCAGCCCGAATCCCGTCATCGCGACGCACACGATCTTTGGGTTGACGTTCCGCAGATTCTCGTAGGTGAGCCCCAGCCTGCGGATCACCGACGGCTTCATGTTCACCAGCAGCGCATGCGAATCAGCCACCAGTTCAGCCAATTTCGCTTGACCGGCCTCGGAGGCGAGGTCGAGGCAGATGCTGCGCTTACCCCGGTTGAGGCTGGCGAAGTAGCTGTCGCTGACCTGACGGGAGATCTCCCCGCCGGGTGGTTCGACCTTGATCACCTCGGCGCCCAGATCGGCCAGCATCATGGTGGCGTACGGTCCGGCCAACATGACGCCGACCTCGATGATGCGGATACCCGCGAGAGGCCCCGTCATTTCGCCGAGACTACGGGTTTTGACGTGATCGGGCCCAGAAGTCGCCACAAAGCGTTGTTTCGGCGAGGGCTTGTCACCGGACCGCCTTCGCAAGCTCGGCGATCACCTCACGCGTCCGGTACTTCGACGCGATCAGCTCGTCGCGGGTCTCCCCGATCGGCAGCAACCGCACCGACAGGTCCGTGACACCCGCGTCGGCGAACTGCTTGAACCGCTTGAGAATCGACTCCTCATCGCCCGCCGCACACAGATCCCCGACGTTGCGCGCCTCGCCCCGGTCCAACAGACGCTGGTAGTTCGGGGACGTCTCGGCCTCGGCCAGGATCCGGTTGGCCCGTTCCTTGGCGGCCTCGATCTCGGAGTTGGCGCACAGCGTGACCGGGATGCCCGCGACGATCCGTGGTGCGGGTTTGCCCGCTTCGGCGGCAGCCTTGTTGATCTTGGGAGCGATGTGCTCGCCGATCGCCTTCTCGTCGGCCATCCACAAGGACGTGCCGTCGGCGTGCTCACCGGCAAGTTGCAGCATCACCGGACCGAGTGCGGACACCAGCACCGGCATCGGCGTATCGGCGGCCAGCACAGTCGGGTTGTGCACGGTGAACGAATCGTTCTCCACATCAACGGGTCCGGGCCCGGCAATCGCGGTGTTCAGTACCTGAAGGTAATCCCGGGTGTAGGCGGCGGGCTTTTCATACGGCAGGCCCAGCATGTCGCGCACGATCCAGTGGTGCGACGGCCCGACGCCGAGAGCCAGCCGGCCACCCGACATGGCATGCACCGACAGTGCCTGACGAGCCAGCGCGATCGGGTGCTGCGCCTGCAGCGGCACCACCGCGGTGCCGAGTTCAATGCGCGACGTGTTGGCCGCCATCAGCGCCACCATGGTCAAGCAGTCGAAGTCGTTGGGTACCTGCGGCATCCACGCACTGTCGAGGCCGGCGGATTCTGCCCACTGGATATCGGAGACCAGCTTGGCGACCTTACGGGCCATATCGCCGCGCTCGGCCCCGATCATCACGCCCAGTCTCATGACTTCGAAACCTTTTCTGTCAGGGCACGGACATCGGTCACCAGTGTCTCGAGCGACGTTCCGGTCGGGAACACCGCAGCCGCACCGGCGTCGAGGAGTTTCTGGACGTCGGACTGCGGGATGGTGCCGCCGACGACGACGGCGATGTCGCCGGCATCGGCGGCTCGCAGTGCCTCGACCGTGCGCGTGGTCAGCGCGACGTGCGCACCGGACAGGATCGAAAGACCGACCAGCGCAACATCTTCCTGCAGCGCGATGGAGACGATGTCCTCGATGCGCTGACGGATGCCGGTGTAGATGACCTCGTATCCCGCGTCACGCAATGTACGCGCGACGATCTTGGCCCCGCGGTCGTGACCGTCGAGCCCGGGTTTTGCGACGAGTACTCGGGTTGCCATCTCAAAGCCCTCGCTTCTTCGTCGTGGGCTCTTCGCGCAGGCGCTCATCGCGGCGCAACCTGTCCATCAGAACACCACCGGCTGCTGGAACTCGCCCCACACGGACTTCAAGGTCGACACCATCTCTCCCACTGTGCAATACGCATTGGCGCAGTCGATCAACCTGTGCATCAGGTTGTCTGCCCCCGGTCCACTGCCTTCAGCACTCCTGGCCAACGCGGCCAGAGTCTCTTTGACCGCAACGTCGTCGCGCTCGGCCTTGACCTTCGCCAGCCGCTTGAGCTGCAGATCGCGCCCCTCGGCATCGAGCTCGTAGGTGTCGATGTCGGGCGCCGGCTCGTCGGTGACAAACCGATTGACCCCGACCACCGGCCGCTCGCCCGACTCGATCTCGTTGTGAATCTTGAACGCCTCGTCTGCGATCAGCCCCTGCAGGTAGCCGTCCTCGATGCACCGCACCATGCCGCCGTGCTTCTCCAGGTCGTCCATGATCTCGATGATCTTGGCCTCGGTGGCATCGGTCAGCGCCTCGACGAAGTACGAACCGCCCAGCGGGTCGGCGACTTTGGTGACACCGGTTTCGTAGGCCAGGATCTGCTGGGTACGCAGGGCCAGCGTCGCAGACTCCTCACTGGGCAGGGCGAACGGTTCGTCCCACGCTGCGGTGAACATCGACTGCACGCCGCCCAGTACCGCCGCCAACGACTCGTAGGCGACCCGGACCAGGTTGTTCTGCGCCTGCGGCGCATACAGCGAGGCCCCGCCCGCGACACAGCCGAACCGGAACATCGAGGCCTTGTCGGTGGTCGCGCCGTAGCGCTCCCGCACGACCGTGGCCCACCGCCGCCGGCCCGCACGGTATTTGGCGATCTCCTCGAAGAAGTCACCGTGGGTGTAGAAGAAGAACGAAATCTGCGGGGCGAACTTGTCGATCGTCATTCGGCCGCGTTCGACGACAGTGTCGCAATAGGTGACTCCGTCAGCCAGGGTGAACGACATCTCCTGAACGGCATTGGCCCCGGCGTCGCGGAAGTGCGCACCTGCCACCGAGATCGCGTTGAACCGCGGCACCTCTGCGGCGCAGAACTCGATGGTGTCGGCGATCAGCCGCAGCGAGGGCTCGGGCGGCCAGATCCAGGTGCCGCGCGACGCGTATTCCTTGAGGATGTCGTTCTGAATGGTGCCGGTGAGCTTCTCGCGCGGCACGCCCTTCTTCTCCGCCGCCGCCACATAGAAAGCCAGCAGGATGGCCGCCGTGCCGTTGATGGTGAAGCTGGTGCTGATCTGGTCCAGCGGGATGCCGTCGAACAGGATCTCGGCATCGGCCAGGGTGTCGACGGCAACGCCGACGCGGCCGACCTCTTCCCCGTACTCTTCGTCATCGGAGTCATAGCCGCACTGGGTCGGCAGATCCAACGCGACCGACAGGCCCGTCCCGCCCTGATCGAGCAGGTAGCGGTACCGCCGGTTGGATTCCTCGGCGGTACCGAAGCCCGAGTACTGCCGGAAGGTCCAGGTCTTCCCGCGGTAGCCGGAGGCGAAGTTGCCGCGGGTGAAGGGGTAGGTCCCGGGGGCAGGCGGTTCGACCGCGCGGTCGTCCGGTCCGTAGACGGGCGCCAGCGGGATGCCAGATGGGGTCTCTACAGGAGAGACATCTTGCTCGCTCATCAGTGGATAACGTACTTGCTAAAAATGAGAATGCCAATACCGCGTGGTGGAAATGTGGCACTTGTACTGGCCGTGAGTGCCCGGACCTGCACCCGGAGGACCTCTCACGGCACAGGCGAAGAGGTCTGGTCGATGCCGTTTCTGCAGGCGGTGCGCCCCACGATTACGACACTTGCTTAAAATGAGAATGCCAATACCATTTGGGTACGGTTGACACACGGCGCACAGCGGACGCTGCGCTCGACGAGGAGGACCATGTCCAGCCAGCAAGAGTCATTCACCGATCGCACGCTGGTCGTATCCGGCGGCAGCCGCGGTATCGGGCTGGCGATCGCGCTCGGCGCCGCCCGCCGTGGGGCCAACGTGGTGCTGCTGGCCAAGACCGCTGAACCCCACCCCAAGCTGCCCGGCACCGTGCACACCGCGGTTGCCGAGGTCGAGGCTGCCGGCGGCAAGGGCGTGGCCGTGGTCGGCGATGTGCGCAAGGAAGAGGACGTGGCCCGCGCCGTCGAGACCGCGGTCGAGCACTTCGGCGGCGTCGACATCGTGATCAACAACGCCAGCGCCATTTCCACCGACCCCACCGAGTCCCTGTCGGCCAAGAAGTTCGACCTGATGATGGACATCAACATCCGCGGCACCTTCCTGCTCACCAAGGCCGCCCTGCCACACCTGCGCAAGTCCACCAACGGCCAGGTGCTGACCCTGGCCCCGCCGATGAACATGAACCCCTACTGGTTGGGCGCACACCCCTCCTACACCCTGTCCAAGTACGGCATGACGCTGCTGTCGCTGGGCTGGGCAGCTGAATACGCGGACGCGGGCATCGGTTTCAGCTGCCTGTGGCCCGAGACCTACATCGCCACCGCCGCGGTGACCAACCTCGCCGACGGCGACAAGATGGCCTCACAGTCCCGCAGCCCCGAGATCATGGCGGATGCGGCCGTGGAGATCCTCTCCCGCCCGGCCGCCGAGGTGAACGGTCAGACGTTCGTCGACTCGGAGGTGCTCACCGCTTCCGGTGTCACCGACCTCTCCCGCTACGGCGGCGGGGATAATCCGATCATCGACATCTTCATCGACGCACCGGGACAGGGCCTATGAGCATCTCGCTACTGCTGGAGATGGCGGTCTCGGGTGGGCCCGACCGGACCGCAGTGGTGTCCGACGATCTCCGCCTGACCACCGAGGAACTCAGCACCCTGGCCGACGGCGGCGCCGGCGTCATCGCGGCCTCCGGAGCCGCACACGTGGCCTACGTCGGCACCGGTGGAGCGCTGCTGCCGCTGCTGCTGTTCGCCTCGGCCCGCGCCGCGGTGCCGTTCACCCCGCTGAACTACCGTCTGAGCCGCGACGGTCTGCACGAGTTGATCGAGCGCCTGCCCGAACCGCTGGTGGTCGCCGATGCCGAGTACGCCGACGTGGTCGCCGGTGCGGGCAAGCAGGTGATCACTTCCGAGGAGTTCCTGGCCGCCGCCCGCTCCGCCGAAGCCGCGGCCGAGTTCGCCGACCCTGACGCCGTCGCGGTCGTGCTGTTCACCTCGGGCACCACCTCGCGGCCCAAGGCCGTCGAGCTCACCCATAACAACCTCACCAGCTACATCACCGGAACCGTCGAATTCGCCTCGGCGGCAGACGAAGACGCGGCGCTGATCTGCGTCCCGCCGTATCACATCGCCGGAGTCAGCGCGGCCATGTCGAACCTGTACGCCGGCCGGAAGATGGTGTACCTGCGGCACTTCGACGCCGACAAGTGGGTCGAGCTGGTTCGCACCGAAGGCGTCACGTCGGCGACGGTGGTGCCGACCATGCTGGACCGCATCGTCACGGCCCTCGAAACCGCCGGGCTGGAACTGCCCACCCTGCGCAACCTCGCCTACGGCGGCTCCAAGGTCGCCCTGCCACTGGTCCGCAAGGCCCTTCAGCTGCTGCCCAACGTCGGGTTCGTCAACGCCTACGGATTGACCGAGACCAGTTCCACCATCGCGGTTCTGGGCCCCGACGACCACCGCGAAGCGCTGGCTGCCGAGGATGCGGCCGGCGCCCGGCGACTCGGCTCGGTCGGCCAGGTGGTCCCGGGTATCGAGGTGCAGATCCGCGCCGACGACGGCACCGTGCTCGGTGCGGGCGAGACGGGCGAGCTGTTCGTGCGTGGTGAGCAGGTGTCGGGTCGTTACACCGACATCGGCTCGGTGCTCGACGCCGAGGGCTGGTTCCCGACAAAGGATGTCGCCACGCTCGACGAGGGCGGCTACCTGTTCATCGGCGGACGATCCGATGACACCATCATCCGCGGCGGGGAGAACATTGCCCCCGCCGAGATCGAGGACGTGCTCGTCGAGCATCCCGAGGTCCGCGACGTCGCCGTCGTCGGTCCCGAAGATCCCCAGTGGGGTCAGATCATCGTGGCCGTCGTGGTACCCGCCGAGGGTGCCTCCCCCGACCCGGATGCACTACGCGAGCATGTTCGCAAGCAACTGCGCGGTTCGCGCACCCCCGACCGGGTGGTGTTCCGCGACGAGCTGCCCACCAACCCAACCGGCAAGGTTCTGCGCCGCCAACTCGTCGACGAACTCTCACCTGTTTCGAAGGAGTCAGCATGATCAAGAACGGCACCCGCCTGCAGAGCCAGGTGTGCGACACCCAGGTCATCGTGGTGCGCAGCGCCGACAGCCTCGACGACCTGCGTGCCGGCGGGGTCCCGATGATCGCACTTGACGCCGAAAAGGACTCAGGCGCAACCATCGACGGCGCGTTCTCGGACGGCAACCTGATGGGCAAGCGCTACGTCGACGAGGGCGGCGCCGAGGTCCTGGTCACCAAGGCGGGCGCGGGCACGCTGTCGGTCGGCACCACCGCTCTCAGCCTCAAAGAGGCCAAACCGCTTCCGGCCAGCGACTAACACCCACCAGAACGACTGAGTGGCCAGTTACGACACAAACTCTCCGAGTTCGCCTGTCATAACTGGCCATTCGTCGTGGGGGTCGCGCAATCACGCGTGACGGCTGGTCACTCCCCCGTCCACGACGAGTTGCGTACCGGTGATGAACGACGCCTTGGGTGACATCAGGAACGCCACGGCCGCCCCGATCTCGTCAGGCTGCCCGAGCCGACCCAGCGGCGCGGCCTGTTCGAAGCTCGCACGGATCTCCTCGACGTCCAACGCGATCTGCAGCATCGGCGTGTGGATGAAGCCCGGGCACACCGCATTGACCCGAATTCCCAACGGACCCAACTGTGCAGCCATCGATCGGGTCATGCCGAGCAGGCCGGCCTTGGAGGCGCAGTAGGCCGGGATGAAGGGGTTGGCGGCCAGGCCTTCGATGCTCGAGATACCGACCACGGCGGGCGATCCGCCGTCCTTCGCTGACTTCTCCAGATGCGGCAGGAGCAACTGCATCAACAGCGCCTGCGCCCGTAGATTCACGTCGAGCACCGCGTCCCAGGACTCCTCGGTGAAGGCGCCCACCGGTTCGGGGAGCACGCGGCCGGCGGCGTGCACCAGGCCGTCGACGCCGTCGAGCGCCTGTGCGGTCTCCTCGACGGCCGCAGTGAGCGCACCGGTGTCACACACGTCGATCACCGTCGACGGCATGCCCAACCCTTCGGCCACCTCGCGGACCTCGGGCGCTATGTCCCACAACGCGACCCGCCGACCGTCTGCGATCAGCGCCTCCGCGCTGGCCCGGCCGATCCCCGACGCTGCACCTGTCACCACCACACCTGTCATGCCGGACACCGTAGTGGCTCGGCGGGTGTCGAGATCGAGGATTCCCGTCAGGCGGTCGGTTTGACCGACGTCATCACCGACCGACGAGGTCGGCCAGCGCCTGTGCGGTCTGCAGATCCTCGTACGCCGCTGAATACCGTTGAGCCAGCGCCAGTGCGATGTCCGGGCGTTGCCACAGCTCGCCCGCGCTGGCGGTAGCCAGCCAGGTCATCAGGCCGTGGGCGACCGAGGCCCGGTATCGCAACCAGACCTCATCGGGCGACGGCAGTTCCTCGGCCGGAAGCTCCAGCGCATCCCGGTATTCCTCGAGCAGCTGGCGTTCGGCGACCCTTCGGTCTTCCGTCGTCAGCGCACCCTGCAGGAAGTAGCCGAGGTCGAGCGAGAAGTTGCCGTGGCGGGCCACCTGCCAGTCGAGGAATCCGACATCCCCGTTGGGCAGCAGGTACGTGTTTCCGATATGCGGATCACCGTGCAGCAGCGTCTGCGGGACGCCGGGTGCGGTGAGGGTCCGGATGAACGGCTTCCAGATCCCTTCCACCAGATGGTCGATGGTCAGCGCATGCACTGAAGCCGGCGCATCGTCACCGAGACGTTCCAGAGCTGCGGGCAGCGGGGCCCACTGCATGCCGTCCCACGGCTCGAACGGTTCCAGCCACTCCAGTCCGGGACGGCGCACCCGCGCACCCCAGAACGCGCCGTGCAACCGGGCCAGGCCGCGTACGCCGTGCGCAGCCTGCTCCACGGTCAGCGGTCTGGTGGCGTCGCGTGGGTCTGCCGAACGTGCCGTGAGGTCTTCCATGACCAGCATGAAGTCCTCGTCGCCCTCGTCGATCGGCGCCGCATACACCGTCGGATGCTCCAGCGGCAGCTCGACTTTGGAGTTGAACAACCTCGGCTCATGGAGCAGACCGCTGGTGTACTTGATCATCTCCTTGTGCCCGGGATCGACGGCCTTGGCGAACACCTTGGAAGGTCCAGTCGGCCCCGGCTTATACGTGACCGACAGGCGCGCACGGCGGTTGGTACCGTCGTCGCGCATGTCGACCGTCACGCGATCCACCACCGCATCGGGGTGGTGGTCGGCCAACGCGGCCGTCAACCACTCGGGCGTGACCTGGGTCCAGTCCTTGGGGACGGTCATCGAGGCCGTCACGCGGTTGCCTCGCAGGCTCGGCTCCCGCGTGTCCAGGTACGGTTCGCTCCGCAAGCGTCGCTCACGGGATCAACACCGGCATCGAATCCCAGCCGCGGACCGTCGAAGTCGGCGACAATATGGCGTTGTCGAGATCGACGTCCCACTCCGGGAAGCGCTTGAGCATCTCCTCCAACGCGATCCGGCCCTCCAACCGCGCCAGCGCCGAACCCAGGCAGTAGTGGGTGCCGACACTGAACGCCAGGTGCTGGTGCTGCTCGCGATGGATGTCGAAAACCTCACCGTCAGGCGGGAACTGGCGGCTGTCACGGACGGCCGCGCCGATCAGCATCATCATCACGCTGCCCTCGGGGACCGTCTGGCCGTGCAACTCCACGTCGCGGGTGACGTACCGCGCCACGTGCGGGGCCGGCGGCTCGAAGCGGAGCAGTTCCTCGATCGCCTGCGGGATGAGCGCGGGATTCTCGGCCAGCTGGCGCCGCTGATCGGGATGTTCGGCGAGAACCTTTGCCGCCCAACCGATCAATCGTGTCGTGGTTTCGTTACCCGCTCCTGCCACCACGTTGATGTAGATCAGCAGTTCCTCGCGGGTGAGCTTGCGGGTCACGCCGTGCTCGTCGGTGAACTCGACATTGAGCAGGTCGGTCATGATGTCGTCGGACGGGTTGTCCTTACGCCAGTCGATGTAGGTCTCGAAGATCGAACCGTCGACCAGACCTTCCTGCGCCGCCTTCATCGGCTTGCCGGCCTCCGTGCGCAGCTGGTCGTTGCCGTGGTCGCGGATCATCTCCTGGTCGTCCTCGGGGATCCCGAGCAACGCGCTGATCACCCGCATCGGCATGATCGCGCCGAAATCCTTGATGAAGTCGACCTTGCCGGCCCCCACCAGCGGGTCCAGCGACTGCGCGCAGAATTCCCGGATCTTGGGCTCCAGCGCATTGATCTTGCGCGGGGTGAACATCCGGGCCAACAGCTTGCGGTGCACGGTGTGGATCGGCGGATCCTCGAAAATCAGGGCGCCGGAGGGGATGTCGATGTTGGCCTTGATCAGTTCGATGATCGCGCCGCGCGCTGAGCTGAAGGTTTCGTGGTCGACGAGGCCTTTGTTGACGTCGGCGAAGCGGCTCAGCGCGTAGAAGTCGTACTGCTCGTTGTAGTACAGCGGCGATTCCTCGCGGAGCCGGGCGAACGTCGGATACGGGTTGGCGTTGATCTCGACGTCGTAGGGATCGAAATACACGTCATTGGTGGTGCTCACGCTCACGGCGGTCCGCCTCTCTGAGGGCTGCGGAGAGTTACTTACCCGCGTAAGTTACACGGCGGGGACGCCCCCGGACAAGGCCCGTACGGGTTACGGTATGCCGTTCATCTGCAACGCTCAGGTGCTGTCGCGCACGACGAGCCCAGCAGGGTCACTACCGTCGGCGTCGGCGACCGTGGGATACCCCAGCTCGGCCATCATGGCCGGGACCGCGGCATCGACGATGGTCTTGGCGTCGAATGCAACGGAGGTCAACGGTGGCGAGCTCACCGCACCCAGCGGTATCGCGTCGACCCCCATGACCGCGAGATCATCCGGGCAACGCAGGCCGGCCCGGCGTATCCCGTGCAGAACCACGAACGCCGTCTCATCGCTTTGCGCGCACACCGCCGTCACGCCGGCGGCCACCCATCTGGACACCACACCGGCCGCATCGGACCCGTCGGTGGCCACGGTGTCGACCTCGATCTCGGGCAGGCCGTGCGCACCGGCGGCCACCCGAAGACCCGACAGCCAGTAGTCACCGAGCGGCCGAAGCACCTCTGCACCGGCATAGGCGAAGCCGAGGCGGGTATGGCCGCGCGACATCAGATGCTCCACCCGCATCTCTCCGACGGTCAGATGCAACGACCCGAGCGCGCGCAGTTTCTCGCTGCCCAGGTAGATCTGCGGAATCCGCGCCGCCTCGACTGCCGCGGCAGCGGCACCCGTGAGCGGGAACACGCCGGCGACGGCCACCGGGTTGAGGTTCGCGACCGCGTCGACGATGTTCTGACCGTCATCCGTCTCCAGCTGCATCGACAGCACGATGCCGTGCCGGCCGAGCGCCGTGGTGAGACGACTGCCGACCTCCAGAGGCAGTTCGCCGAGATCGGTGCGCGGCACGATGTAGAGCACCACACCGCTGCCGCCGACAGCGAGGTTGCGGGCTGCAAGGTTGGGCCGGTAACCGAGGTCGGCCGCCGCTTTGCGCACCGCGGCCTGGGTCTGTTCCGAGATGCGTTGCCCTTGAACATTGTTGAGGACATAGCTGACGGTCGCCGTCGAGACGTTGGCCAGCCTGGCCACGTCGGCTTTGGTCGGGCGCACCCCGACCTTCGGCCTAGGCGGGCGTCCTTCTTTCGCACCCGTCGGACGTCCTCTTGTCGTGCTCACGATGTCATCGTGGCACGTTGCTGGTCCGACGGGTCGCTCACGCCACGCATTGGTTGCCCTGCACTCTCGCGCAACGTCAGGACGGTGGCCACCGAGACGACGCCCGCGGCAACCAGATACAGCGCGGGGGCCAGGTTGTTGCCGGTTGCTGCGGTGAGCCAGGTGACCACATACGGGGTGGTCCCGCCGAACAACGCGACCGCGATGTTGTAGCCGATCGAGAAACCGCTGTAGCGGACCCGGGTCGCGAACAGCTCCACGCCGGCCGTCACCGCCGTCGCGACATACACGGATTCGATGGCCGCCAGCATGCAGTGCCCGACGATCGCCGCTGCCACCGATCCCGAATTCATCAGCAGGAAAAGCGGGTACGCGCCCACCACGAAGCCGGTCGAGCCGGCGATCAGCAGCGGTTTGCGCCCGATCCGGTCCGACAGCGCCGCCAACGGCAGGATCAGGATCAGTGCCACCAGACTGGCCAGGGTGATCGAGACGAACGCCTGGGTCTTGCTGAAGTGCAGCGCCTTGATGAAGTACGTCGGCAGGAAGGTGAAGACGACGTAATAGCCGACGTTGAACACGATGAACAAGCCGATGACTTGCAGGATCGCGCGTCGCGCTGTGCCCACGGCTTCGCGCAACGGTGAGGTGGCCACCCGGTCGGCCTCGTCGAGTTCGGCGAACTCCGGAGTGTCGTCGAGTCGCAGCCGGATGTAGAGACCGACCAGGCCGAGTGGCGCAGCCACCAGGAACGGGATACGCCAGCCGTAGCTCTCCATCGCCTCGGTCGCCAGGAATGCCTGCAGCAGGGTGACGGTGACCGAGCCCAGCAGGAAACCCAGCACCCCTGACCATGCGATGAACGTGACGGTGAACCCGCGTCGCCGGGTGCTCGCGTACTCGGCGAGATAGACTGCGCCACCGCCGTACTCGCCGCCGGCGGAGAATCCCTGCAGGCACCGCAGGAGGAGTAGGAGCAGCGGCGCGGCCACACCGATGGCGTCGTAGGTGGGCAGCAGGCCGATGCCCAGCGTGGCTGCCGACATCAGCAGGATCACGACGGCGAGCACCCGCTGACGCCCCAACCGGTCACCCAGCGGACCGAACACGAAGCCGCCGAGCGGACGCATGAAGAATGCGGCGGCGAAGATGGCGAAAGTGTTGAGCAGCGAGGCGGTTTCGTTGCCGGCCGGAAAGAAGTTGCCGGCGATGTAGGTCGCCAGGAAACCGTAGATGGCGAAGTCGAACCACTCGACCGCGTTGCCGATGGACGCACCGGTGATCGCCTTGCGCACGGTGGCGTCGATGCGGGAGGTGCGGGTGTCGCTCGTTGGTGCCGTCAACAGAAAACTCGCCTCTCAGAATCGCGAGAGGCGAGTTTATCTGTCGAGTTATGCGCGTAAGCCCATTTCTGGGCCTTACGTATCAGACTCCGGCGAGCGCAT
>NZ_LZSY01000154.1 GCF_001665625.1 Mycolicibacterium peregrinum
AGGTGCTGCCAGATGAGCACCGACAGACCGAAGGAGGCGCCGAGGGACAGCACCACGGTGCCGACGATCACCGCGGCCACCTTCAAGGACATGCAGGAGGGCGCCAACTACGACCTGATGATCGCCGGAATCGCCGCGCTGTGCCTGATCTTCATCATCATGTTGATCCTCACGCGCAGTGTGGTGGCCGCCGCGGTGATCGTCGGCACCGTGGTGCTGTCCCTCGGCGCCTCCTTCGGTCTGTCGGTGCTCATCTGGCAGCACCTGATCGGCCTGGAACTGCACTGGATGGTGCTCGCGATGGCGGTCATCGTGCTGTTGGCGGTGGGTGCGGACTACAACCTGCTACTGGTCTCCCGATTCAAAGAGGAGATCCACGCAGGTTTGAACACCGGCATCATCCGCGCCATGGGCGGCACCGGGTCGGTGGTCACCTCGGCAGGCCTGGTGTTCGCGTTCACCATGATGTCGATGGCAGTCAGCGAACTCGCCGTGATCGGCCAGGTGGGCACCACCATCGGTCTGGGCCTCTTGTTCGACACCCTGGTCATCCGCTCCTTCATGACCCCGTCCATCGCAGCCCTGATGGGCAAGTGGTTCTGGTGGCCGCAGATGGTGCGCCAGCGGCCCAAGCCCGAGCCGTGGCCGAAGCCGATCCAGCGCGAGCCGCAGGACTCGCTGGCTTAGCCCTACCCTCAAACTCCGCGAGCGTGCGTGTCTGCTGATTGGACACGCACGCTCGCGGCGTTTCGAGAGGTCGTTTACCGCACGAGCGCCACGGCGAAACCGTCCCAGCCCTTGGTGCCCACGGTTTGAATGGCCGCGGTGTCCAACCGCGGATCGGCACCCATCATCTCCAGCATGTCGCGCACGGCCTGCGCCTGTGCGTCGTCGGGCGCCGGTGCGAGCACCCGACCGAAGCGGGTCACGTTGTCGACCACGATGATCGAGCCCGGCCGACCCAGTCGGATCGCCCACCCCATCC
>NZ_LZSY01000155.1 GCF_001665625.1 Mycolicibacterium peregrinum
CACCGAGCCACAAGGACTTCAGGGAACCGGACCAGTTTGGGCCCCAGGCCAATTCCAGGTCGGCGAAGGTCTCGAACAGCTCTTGCGGACGCATGCGTTCCAGCCGTTCGATGGCCTCGTCGACCGGATCGGTTTCGGCGGTCGGCTCCTCGGACGAGTCGGCGAGACCGCTTACCACTGTGCCTTCGGCGTTCAGCGACCAGTCGACGTCGCGTTCTCCGTAGGGACGGCTGTGAACCTGGAACTTCCACTCTCCGCCTGTCTCCAACGGGTGCAATGTCAACTGCACTTCGCGAGAGCTCTTCTCGGGCAGGATGATCGGCTCGAAAAAGAAGACGTCCTTGGCGTGGGCCGGGGTTTCGACCGCGGCCAGCGCCATCGCGGCGTACGTCGCGCCGGGGACGACGACGGTGCCGTAGATGACGTGGTCGGAAAGCCACGGCTGCGTCTTGACCGAGATCCGGCTCGTGTAGATGGAGTCCCCGGAAGCCAGGTCCTTGGCCGCGCCGAGGATTCCAGTCCCTGCGCTGCCGTCGAAGCCGGAGCTCGTGATCGCCGAGGTCTTGGGCCAGAAGCGGCGGTGCTGGAACGGATATGTCGGCAACTCGACCTTGTGACCGGGCTGCCGCTGCACTGCAGCGAAGTCGGGTCGGTGCCCACCGACGTAGGCCGCTGCCAGCGCGTCGGCGATCTGACGCCGATCGCTGATGCCCTTGCGCAGCGAGACGATTGCCCGCGGTGCGGCCAGGTGTTCCGGCCATACCTGAACCGCTGCGCTGGTGAGCACCGGTTGCGGACCGATCTCCATCAGGACCGAGCAGCCCAGCGCCGCGACGGTCCGCACGCTTTCGGAGAACTGCACCGGCTGACGTGAATGGCGGCGCCAGTACTGAGCATCGAGTGGGGTCTGGGCCGTCAGGATTGCTCCGGTGCGGTTGCAGACCAGGGGGAGTGTCGGCGCTGCGAACTGCACCTGCGCCGCGTACGCCTCGAATTCGTCGAGCACCGGGTCCAGCAGTTCCGAGTGGAATGCGTGGCTGGTCTGCAGCCAGGTGCAGCGCGTCCCCTCGTTCCCGAACTGGTTGACGATCTCCTCGAGATCGTCGCCCGGGCCGGAGAGCACGGTGTTGGGTCCGTTGTAGGCGCCGACCGACACCCGCGGGAACTTGCTTGCGATCTCCTCGACGTGCTTGGGGTCGGCGAACACCGCCACCATGCGACCGCCTTCGGGCAGGCTGCCGAACAACCGGCCGCGCTCGGCCATCAGCCGGGCACCGTCCTCCAGGCTGAAGACGCCGGCGACGCATGCCGCGGCGTACTGGCCGACGCTGTGGCCCAGTACGACGTCAGGTGCGATGCCCCATGACTGCCACAGCCGCGCCAGGCCCATCTCGACGGCGAAGAGCGCCGGTTGCGCATACGACGTGTGTCGCAGCGTCTGTCCGGCCTCGGCATCCTGGGCGAACATCACGTCCAGGAGCGGAAGCGGCAGCATGCCCTTGACCGCGTCGGCGCACCGCGTCACGGTCTCGGCGAAAACCGGCTCCGTGTCGAACAACTCACGCGCCATGCCCGGGTACTGGCTGCCCTGTCCGGTGAACAGCCATGCGGTGGTCGGGTGGTTCGTGTGCTCACCGCGCACCACACCGGGCCGGGTCCGGTTCTCGGCCAGGTCGGCCAGAGCCAGGCGTGCTTCCTCGATCGAGTCCACGACCAGCGCGGCCCGATGCTCGAAGTGCGACCGTCCGGTTCCGGCGGTCAGGCACACACCAGCCAGATCGGCGTCCGGGTGGGCGCTCAGCCACGTCTCGTACCGCTGTGCCAGTGCCACGAGAGCTTCGGGTGACCGCGCGGACAATGCCAGCACGCTCACCTGCTCGGCAGGAGCCTGTGTCTCCGCCGACACCTCGTCAGCGGGCTGGTCATCGGGGGCGGCGGCGGGTCGCGCCGGCGCCTCCTCGATCAGCACGTGCGCGTTGGTGCCGGTGAACCCGAACGAGCTCACACCGGCGCGGCGGGGCCGGCCGTTGGTCTGCCAGGGGGTCGCCTTGTCGACGACCTGCACCGGCAGCGAATCCCACGGAATGTGCGGCGACGGGTTGTCGAAGTGCAGGCTCTGCGGCAGGACTTCGTGCTGCAACGACAACACGACCTTGATCAGACCTGCTGCGCCCGAGGCAGATTCGGTATGGCCGATGTTGGTCTTGACCGAACCCATCAGTAGCGGCCGGTCGGCATCGCGCGCGCTGCCGTAGGCGGCGGCAGCCGCCTGGACCTCGATCGGATCGCCGAGCGGCGTGCCTGTCCCGTGCGCCTCGAGGTAGTCGACGTCGCCGCCGGTCCACCCGGCGCGGGCCAGCGCCGTTCCGATGAGGCGTTGCTGCGCACCGCCATTGGGCACGGTCAAACCGCTGGACGCGCCGTCCTGGTTGACCGCGCTGCTGGGGATGACCGCGCAGATCCGGTCGCCGTCGCGCTCTGCATCGCTCAGCCGCTTGAGCACGAGAATCCCACAGCCCTCACTGCGTACGTAGCCGTCCGCCGAGGCGTCGAAGGTCTTGCACCGCCCGACGGGGGAGAGCATGCGTGCCCGAGATGCGGCGACCACCGTCACCGGAGACAGCAGGACGTTCACGCCACCGGCCAACGCCAGGTCGCAATCGCCGGAGTGCAGTGCCTGGCAGGCCTGGTGAATCGCCACCAGGGCCGAGCTGCAGGCGGTGTCGACTGCCATTGCCGGGCCTTCGAATCCGAGCGCGAAGGCAACCCGGCCGGAGATGGCGTTGAGGGCGTTACCGGTGATGAAGTACGGCTCGATCTTGTCGATCGACTCCGACGACAGCAGATGCGCGTACTCGTTGGCGGCCACACCGGCGAAGATGCCGGTCCGACTGCCGCGCAACGTGGCCGGTGCGTACCCGGCCCGTTCGAGGCCTTCCCAGACCGTTTCGAGCATCAGCCGCTGCTGCGGCTCGATCCACACGGCCTCGCGCGGGGAGATACCGAAGAACTCGGGGTCGAATCCGTCGATCCCCTCGAGGAATCCGCCGAAACGCGTGTAGGTCTTGCCCGCTGTCTCGGGATCCGGATCGTAGAACTCGTCGATGTCGAATCGGTCTTCGGGAACTTCCCGGATGGCGTCGACGCCGCCGGACAGCAATTCCCAGAACGCTTCCGGGTCGGGCGCGCCGGGGAAGCGGCACGACACGGCGACGATCGCGATGGGTTCATCTGTCCGCGCGGTCACCGCTGCCGGTTGCGACGCCGGCTTGGCCTGCTCGTTGAGTCCGAGTACATCGCCGAGCAGATACTCGGCCACGTCGGAGATCCGGGGGTGATCCATCACCAGCGTGATGGGGATCTCCGCACCCACTCCCTGCTCGATGCGGCGGCGCAATTCGACGGCCATCAGCGAATCCATGCCGAGGTCGAAGAACCCTGCGTCCTCGCGAATCTCCGAGGAGTCCACCCGGGTCACCTCTGCGACGGCGTCGCGCAGGTGATCGGTCAGCAGCTTCTTGCGCTGCTGCACCGGAGCATTGGTCAGGCGTTCGACCAGCTGTGTCTTGCCGGAGGCGGTGGTGGGCGCCGCGTTGGTAAGTTGCGCCGGTACTTCGCGTTCCAGCTCTGCCAGGAATGCGCGCCGGCCCGCCTGCTGGTACAGCGGCAGGAACCGGGACCAGTCGATGCGGGCCACGACTCCTTGTGTCGGGCCTCCAGCGGAGGCGAGCGCGACGGCATCGGCCAGTCCGGCCAGTGCATCAGCGGGTGGCAGTGTCCGGACACCACGCTGATCCAGCCGGGCACGAGACTCTGCGTCGGCCATGCCTGCGGCCCACGGACCGAAGTTGACGCTGGTGCCGGGGATGTTCTGTTCGCGAAGTCGCCAGGCCAGGCCGTCGAGGAACGCGTTCGCCGCGCCATAGGCGGTCTGACCGTATCCGCCCCACACCGAGGCGATCGACGAGGTGCTGATGAAGAAGTCGAGCTTCGCGTCTGCCGCGGCTTCGCTCAAATGCCAGGCACCCCAGACCTTTCCGGCGAAGACGCGATCCACCTCGGCGTCGTCCAGTTCGCCCAGCGGAGTGGTTCCGAGTTCACCGGCAGCATGCACGATGCCCGCCAGCGGTGGCATCTCGGCGGCGATCGTCTTCAACAGGCGTGCGACGTCGTGCGCATCGGCGACGTCGGCGGTCACGGCGCGGATGTCACAGCCGTGCTGCTCGCCGAGTTTGGTGATGCGTTGCTCGGCGGCTTCGCCGGGTGCGCGACGGCTGGTCAGCACCAGGTGCTTGGCGCCGTGGGCGGCCAGGTATCCGGCGATCTCCAGACCGATCGACCCCAGGCCGCCGGTCACCAGATACGCAGCGTCGCTGCGTAGTTCCAGCGGTGTACCGCTCGGCAGGTCCTCTCGGCGGACCAGCCGGGGGACATAAACCGCTTGGTCGCGTACCGCGATCTGGTCTTCCCGCCGGTTCGGGTCGGTCGATATCGCGATCCGGTTGAGCAGTGTGGTCCATTCACCGGCACTGCCCTCGGACAGATCAGCCAGTCCGCCCCACAACTGCGGGAGCTCCAGTGCTGCCGCGCGACCGAATCCCCACAGGGCGGTCTGTTCGGGAGCCACGGTGTCCGCATCGGCGACGTGCTGTGCGCCGCGGGTGACCAACCAGATCGGAGCCTTCAGACCGGCCTCGGCCGCGGCGCGGAAGAGACGCCGCGTTCCGGCCAGGACGTGGTGTTGCATCCGAAGCAGTGACCGCATCGAGGGCACGGCCTTGGCTTCCGGTTCCCCGTCCAGCGCTGCCACGTGAAGGATGCGCAGTGTCGAACCGTCGGCGGCCGCGGCGCGCAACGCCTCGGCGAGTTGAGCGGTCTCGGCATCCGACGTCGGCAGCCCGAGGAACCGGTACTGCTGCCCGCGGGAGGTCAGCGCGTCGACCAATGGCTGGACCGCCGGGGACTGTTCACCGACGAGCAGCCATGTGGACGTCTCTGCGGAGTCGGCGCCCGACAGCGGAGTGACCGCTTTCTCCCAGCGGAACTCGTAGCGGTCGTCGGCGATGGACTGAGTCGACCGCTGGCGGTTGTGTTGCGCTGCAAGCTTGGTCAGCACGTCCAGGGTCTGACCGTCGCCGTCCGTGCCGCCGAGCAGGGTCGCGAGCTCCTCGAGACGGCCGTCTTCGAGAAGTCGAACGGCCTGCGTGCGCGGACCGGCGACGTGCTGCTGCTGGTTGGGTTGTTCCCGATTGTCCCGGTACCAGTACTGGCGATGCTCGAACGGGTAGGTGGGCAGATCGAGCTTCCGTGCCTGCGGCTGCCGGAACGCGGCGAACTCGGGCAGGTGGCCCAGGACGTACGCGTCGGCGACGGCTTCGGTGATCTGCCGCTGGTCGGCGGTGTTGCGGCGCAGCGACGCGATCACCCGCGGGGCGCCGGCCGGGTCGGGCCACGCACCCAGTGCCGTCGCGGTGAGCACCGGCCGCGGCCCGATCTCGACCAGCAACTTGCAGTTCATGTCGGCCAGGGTGCGCACGCTCTTGGCGAACTCCACCGGTTGGCGGGCGTGCCGACGCCAGTAGGCGCCGTCGAGCTTCACGCTCCGGCCCAACGCGGCGCCGGTGCGGTTGTCGATCAGAATTCGTTGCGGTGCCTTGAAAGTGAAACGGTTTGCGTACGACTCGAATTCGTCGAGGATCGGATCCAACAGCGACGAGTGGAACGCATGGCTGGTTTCGAGCCAGTCGCACCGCACACCGTCGGCGGTAAGTCCGGCGACGGCCCGCTCCAGGTCCTCCGCAGGTCCTGACAGCACGGTGTTGGTGCCGTTGTAGGCGGCAACCGACAGGGCGGGGAACTCGTCGGTCAGGTTCTCCACCCGCTCTGCGGAGGTGAACACTGCGACCATGCGGCCACCGGCCGGCAGGCTGCCGAAGAGGCGTCCTCGTTCGGCCATCAACTGGGCGCCGTCCTCCAGACTGAACACGCCCGCGACGCACGCCGCCGAGTACTGGCCGACGCTGTGGCCCAGCACCACGTCGGGCTCGAAGCCCCACGACTGCCAGAGCCGGGCCAGACCCATCTCGATGGCGAACAGGGCGGGCTGCGCGTAGGAGGTCTGGCGCAGCGTCTGCTCGCCATCCAGGTCGAAGATCACGTCCAGCAGAGGCTGGTCGAGCTGGTCGGCGACGGCCGCCGCGCAGCGGTTCACCGTCTCGGCGAACACCGGCTCGGAGTCGAACAGCTCGCGGGCCATCCCGGCGTATTGGCTGCCCTGGCCGGTGAACAGCCACGCGGTCTTGGGCTTGTCGTGGGATTCACCCCGGATCAGTCCCGGTGCCGGACGGTCGTCGGCGAGGGCGCCGAGCAGTTCGATGGCGGATTCCCTCGAGTCGACCACCAGCGCGGCGCGGTGCTCAAGGTGTGCCCGGCCGACCCCGGCGGTGAAGCACACGTCGGCAAGGGTGGCCTCGGGGTGGGCGCTCATCCAATCGCGATATTGCTCCGCGACCTGCACCAGTGCGGCAGGCGTGTGCGCCGAGAGCGGGAGGATGCCGAATCGCTCAGCGTGTCCGGCGACGTCCAACTGCGGCGCCGCCGGTTCGGGCGCTTCCTCCAGGATGACGTGCGCGTTGGTTCCGGCGAACCCGAACGAACTGACACCGGCGATGCGTGGCGCGCCGTTGCGTTCCCACGGGGTGGCCTCCTTGACGACTTCCACCGCGAGCCGGTCCCACGGGATGTGCGGCGACGGGTTCTGAAAGTGCAGGTGCTGGGGCAGCAGCTCGTTCTCGAGCGACAGAACCACCTTGATGACGCCCGCGATGCCTGCGGCGGCTTCCAGGTGCCCGATGTTGGTCTTCGCCGAGCCCATCAACAACGGCCGGTCGGGTTCGCGTCCGGCACCGAGCACCGCACCTGCGGCCTGGGCTTCGATCGGGTCACCGAGCGAGGTTCCGGTGCCGTGCGCTTCGAGGTAGCCGACGTCCTTGGGTTCGAGGCCGGCGCGCTGTAGGGCATCGGCGATGACACGCTGCTGAGCGACGCCGTTGGGCACCGTCAAACCGCCCGATGCGCCGTCCTGGTTGATCGCGCTGCCGCGGATCACGGCCCGGATGTGGTCACCGTCGCGGATGGCGTCTTCGAGGCGCTTGATGACGATGACGCCGCAGCCTTCGCCGCGGACATAGCCGTCCGCGGCCGCGTCGAACGTCTTGCAGCGACCGTCGGGTGCCAGCATATGCGCGCTCGAGAAGGTGATCATGGTGGCGGGTGTGAGCAGGACGTTCGCCCCGCCGGCCAGCGCCAGATCGCACTCTCCTAAGCGAAGTGCTTGGCACGCTTGATGGATCGCCACCAGCGACGAACTGCACGCGGTATCGACCGCGACCGAGGGGCCCTGCAGGCCTAATCGATAGCTGATCCGGCCGGCCGCCGCGGCATTCGAAGTACCGATGGCCATGTAGGCCTCGATCTCGGGGTAAGTCAGCTCGTCAGAGGCCATTCCGAGGTAGTCGTGGGTGGCCAGTCCGACGAACACGCCAGTGTTGGTGTCAGCCAATGCCGTTGGCGCGGTACCCGAGTGTTCCACCGCGCGCCAGGCTGTTTCCAACAGGATCCGATGCTGCGGATCCATCAGCCTGACCTCGCGTGTTGACATACCGAAGAACGGGGCGTCGAATCCGGTTACGTCATCGACGAAACCGGCGCGGCGGGTCACCACCTTGCCTGGTGTGCCGGGCTCTGGATCGAAGAATTCCTCGACGTCCCAGCGGTCTTCGGGTACCTCTGAGATGGCTTCGCGACCGGCTCTCAGCAGGTCCCAGAAGCCATCGGCGTCCGGGGCTCCTGGAAAGCGCGCAGCGTAGCCGACGATGGCAAAGCGTGCGGTCTGTTCATCTGGACGTTCAACGGATTTCATCCCGTTGTCCTCCTCGCATCGGCGTGCAAAACTACACCTCCGCGCACCCCCCGAAAGCGCTTGAAGATCAACCCGAACCACTATTGCATGCGAACCTGTGGCGCGCGCTACTCCCCTTGCCCGGTCAAACTTCCCTCGTCAAGCTCCCTCAACCGTCACGGCGGAACGACGGGTATGTTGATGCCCCGGGGGGTCCTGCCGGTCCGGAGAGCGGCCGAGCATTGAGCACTACTGGGAGGGCCTGAGCTTTGCGGATCGGTAAGATAACTGTTGGCGCACTTGATGAATGGTCGCTGAGTCCTGGCTCGGTGACCTCGTGGCATCCGACGCCTGCAGCTCAGGAAACCGCAAGAAACGCACCGGTGAGCTCGGTGCCGGTTAGCTACATGCAAGGCCAACATCTGCGTAATTACACCCAGCGTAAAGCTGCGGGTTTGAATTTTTCACGGCAGATCATCGCTAGCTGTGAGGTTGCTGGGCAATGTGATATCTCGGCGATGGACCACGCCGTGAATACCTACCTGCGCAGGCACGACACATTCCGGAGTTGGTTCAAAGAAGGCGACGACGGCCAATTCGTCAGGCATGCAATCGAAAACCCGGATGATATCGAATTCGTGCCGGTCGACCAGGGCAACTTGACGGTCCAAGAAATTCACGCCCACGTCGTGGGCATACCGAATCCCCTGGAATGGGGCTGCTTTACGTTCGGCATCATCCAGAACGACGGTCACTTCACTTTCTTCGCTGCCATGGATCACGTTCATGGCGACGCGACCTTGATCGGCACCACAATGATGGAAGCCAACGGAATGTATTCGGCGATGAGCGGCAGTGGTCAGGCCCTCACACTTCCTGACGCCGGCAGCTTCGATGACTTCTGTGTCCGCGAGCGTGAGTACACGTCCACGCTGACCTTGGAATCACCTGGAGTGCGCGCCTGGATCGACTTCGCTGAGAACAACCAGGATGGATTTCCGGAATTCCCGCTGCCGCTGGGGAATCCGAACGAATCGACCAGCAGCGCCTGGTCCTCGGAAGTCCTGTTGAGCCCGGCACAGACGGAACGCTTCGACGCGGCCTGCTCGGCGGCCGGCGCCCGTTTCGTCGGTGGCCTGTTCGCATGCCTGGGCCTGGTGGAACATGAGTTCACCGGTGCGCTTACGTATTACGGCCTCACGCCGAGGGATTCGCGTACAGCCGGCGACAATTTCATGACACAGGGCTGGTTCACCGGTCTGATTCCGATCACCGTCCCGGTTGCGGCCACCTCTTTCAGTGACGCTGCCTGGGCGGCACAGCAGTCTTTCGATTCCGGCCTGGACATGGCGAGAGTTCCGTATTACCGCGTGTTGGAGTTGGCGCCGTGGTTGAACTGGCCACAACCGAACTTCCCGGTATCGAACTTTCTGCACGGTGGAGCGGCGCCGCTCAACGCCATCCTCGCGGCGGGCGACATGGGGTTGGCGAACAACATCGGAATGTATCCGGACAACCGGTTCTCCTACCAGTTGACGATCTACATCTTCCGGTACGGGGAGGGCACGGTCATGGCGATCATGCACCCCGACAACCCGGTCGCCGAGAAGTCGGTCACCCGCTACCTGGAGGCGATGAAGTCGGTGTCGTCACGCGTTGCTGACAGCGGGCACTGGGGCCGGGTCGCGTAGCGGAGAGCAAACAAATGGTCATGGATTTTCCGCTTTGCGCCGCCTTCGAGGTGAAGGTGGGGGCAACATGCGACGGTTAGCCGATTTCGTGGTGCGGTGGCCCTGGGTAGTGATCGGGGCCTGGGCCGCATTGCTGATCGCGCTACCGCTAACGTTCCCCTCCCTCGGCGCGATGGCCGAGAAGCACCCGCTGGCAATCCTGCCCAACGATGCGCCGTCGAGCGTCGCTGCCAAGAAGATGACCGAGGCGTTCCACGAATCGGGCAACAACGATCTGTTGTTGGTGGCCCTGATCAACGAGAACGGGCTGGATTCCTCGGACGAGGCGACCTACCGCAAGCTGGTGGACGCGCTGCACGACGATGTGACAGATGTCGAGAGCGTTCAGGATTTCATCGGCACCCCGCAACTGCGACAGTTCCTGACCAGCAAGGACAAGACCACCTGGGTACTTCCGGTGGGCCTGGTGGGTGAGCTGGGCACACCGCGGGCAATGGACTCGTTCAACCGGGTTTCCGAAGTCGTCAGGCTCAGCACGGCCGGCAGCCCGCTGGCCGTGCACCTCACCGGTCCGGCGGCCACGGCTGCCGATCTGACCGTGGCGGGGGAGAAGGATCGACTCCCGATCGAGATCGCGATCGCGATCCTGGTGCTGGCCGTGTTGTTGTTGGTCTACCGCAGCGCTGTCACGATGCTGCTGCCGTTGATCACGATCGGGTCGTCCCTGCTGATCGCGCAGGCACTGGTGGCGGGCTTTTCGCAACTGACCGGCGCGGGTGTATCAAACCAGTCCGTCGTATTTCTGAGTGCGATCATGGCCGGTGCTGGCACCGATTACGCGGTCTTCCTGATCAGCCGATATCACGACTATCTGCGGTCGGACAACGATTTCGACGAGGCCGTCCGGGCGGCGATGATGTCGATCGGGAAGGTGATCTCGGCATCTGCCGCGACCGTGGGGCTGACGTTCCTGCTGCTGAGCTTCACGAAAATGGGTGTGTTCAAAACGGTCGGGGTGTCGGCCGCGATCGGTATCGGCGTGGCGTATCTGGCGGGAATGACCCTGTTGCCTGCCATCCTGGCCCTGGTCGGGCCCCGCGGCTGGGTCAAACCCCGGCGCGAGCTGACCGCCCGGTTCTGGCGGCGTTCGGGCATCCGCATCGTTCGCCGGCCGGTTCCGCATCTCGTCGCCAGCCTTGTGGTGTTGGCCCTGCTGGCCGGCGCCGCGATCTTCGCCCGGTACAACTACGACGATCGCAAAGTGGTGGCGGCGTCCGCGCCGAGTTCGATCGGATACGCCGCGGTCGAGCGCCATTTCCCCATCGCCCAGTCCATTCCCGAGTACATCCTCATCCAGTCACCGCACGACCTGCGCTCACCGCGTGGTCTGGCGGACCTGGAGCAGCTGGCGTCACGTGTCGCCCAGCTACCGGACGTCGGCCTGGTCAGCGGCATCACCCGGCCCCTGGGGGAGGTACCCGCGGAATTCCGGGCGACCTTCCAGGCCGGCATCGTCGGCGACCGGCTGGCCGACGGTTCGACCCAGATCGACCAGCGTTCGAGTGATCTCAACCGACTGACGGCCGGGGCCGATACGTTGGCCGACAGCCTCGCCCAGGTGCGCACCCAGATCAACCAGATCGCGCCCAGTCTCCAGAGCGCGGTCGACGCGGTCTCCTCCGTGCGCACGGAATACGGTGGCGACAAGCTGGTGAAGGATGTCGACACCGCGGCCAAGCTGATCGACAGCATCAACGCGTTGTCCAACTCCATGGGGTACAACTTCTCCGCGGTCAAGAACGTGTTCGCCTGGATCGGGCCGGTGCTGATGGCGTTGAACGGCAATGCGGTTTGCGATGCCAACCCCTCGTGCAGTGACAGCCGCCTTCAGATGCAACGGCTCATGGACGCCAACCAGGACGGCAGCCTCGACAACATCAACGATCTGGCCCACCAGCTCAACGGCGTCGGCGGCGGACAGACTCTCAACGCCACGGTCAAGAAGCTGAACGCGGCGCTGGCCAGCGTCACCAAGGCGGCCAATGCCATGGGGATGAACAAGCCCGGCGGTCCGCAGTCGGGATTGAAGGACTTGCAGAGCGGTGCCAACCGGCTGGCCGGTGGAAGTCGCGAAGTGGCCGGTGGCGTGGACGAACTGGTCAAGCAGGTCAAGGTGATATCGGCCGGGTTGGACCAGGCCTCGGCGTTCCTGCTGACGATGCGCAACGACGCCGCGGATCCGGCACAGGCGGGGTTCAACATCCCGCCCGAGGTGCTGAACATGGAGGAGTTCAAGAAGGCCTCCGCGGCGTACGTCTCGCCGGACGGCAAGTCGGTGCGGTATCTGGTGCAGACGAAGCTCAACCCGTTCAGTCCCGAGGCCATGGACCAGGTCAACGAGATCCAGAACATCGCCCGGGGCGCGCAGCCCAACACCACGTTGGCCGACGCCTCGATATCGATGGGTGGTTTCCCGGCCGGACTGCGGGATACGCGTGATTACTACCAGCAGGACATCCGGTTCATCATCATCGGCACTCTCGTCGTCGTGATGCTGATCCTGATGTTGTTGCTGCGTTCGCTCGTCGCGCCGATCTACCTCGTCGCGTCGGTGGTGATCTCCTACCTGGCCGCACTGGGTATCAGTGTCGTGGTGTTCCAATCGCTACTCGGCCAGCAATTGCATTGGAGCGTGCCACCATTGGCCTTCGTTGTGCTGGTCGCGGTCGGAGCCGACTACAACATGCTCCTGGTGTCGCGAATGCGCGACGAGTCTCCGCACAGCATCCGGTACGGCATCATTCGCACACTGAGTTCGACCGGAGGGGTGATCACCGCAGCGGGCCTCATCTTCGCCGCCTCGGTTGCCGGACTGATGTTCTCCAGCATCGGCATGGTGGTGCAGGGCGGCTTCGTGATCGGAATCGGCATCTTGCTGGACACCTTCGTGGTGCGCACCATCACGGTGCCTGCCATCGCTGCGCTCCTCGGCAAGGCCAACTGGTGGCCGTCACGAATGAGCGATCAGAAATCGCTACGCACACCGGCGACCAGCGCGTGACCACGGCGGGAAGCGCGCATACGTGATGTATGGAAAACTCGAAACGAAGCAAAGCGGGCAGGTGCAGAGATGAAGAAGCTACTCGCAGGACTGACGGTGCTGGTAACTGCCGGTGTCACAGGGTGTTTCGGCGTCGGATCGGCGGCCGCCGATGACACTGCCGCCCCCGGCGTATCGAATGGCGGTACGCCGCCCCCCGCGCCGGCAGACCCCGGGACCGCGTACGCCCTTGGCGGAGCTCACGTTCTCGGTATCCCTTACGACGAGTACATCCGCATGACGGGTGAGCAGTGGTTCCCCGGGATGAAGCGGGTGAAGGTCGACTACCCGGCAGGGCAGGTTCAGGGCCACACCCTGGAACGTCTCTTCCCCGGGATCGGCCCGATCGGCGAGCAGATCTACCCGGGCCTCGGCCTCGACGGTCCCAGCATCGGCGAGTCGGTCGACGAGGGTGAAGGCAACCTCGACGCCGCCATCCGCAAGGGCGGCAAGGGACGGGCGATGGGGTTGTCCGAGGGAGCGCTCGTGCTCAACGCAGTGAAGGCGCGGCTGGCCAACGATCCGACCGCCCCGCCGCCGGACCAACTGAGCTTCGCGACCTTCGGCGACCCGATCGCCAAGAGTCCCTTCGGTGAGAGTTTCCTGACCCAGAACTTTCCGGTCGGCAGCGTCGTGCCGTTCATGGATTACCGGGTGCCGGCTCCCGTGGAGAGCCAGTACCACACCGACCAGTTCATCTCGGCCTACGACAGCATCGCCGACTGGCCGGACCGGCCCGACAACTGGATGAGCGTCCTCAACGCCGTCGCCGGCCTTGCCACCGGTCACACCGCGATCGCGTTCACCAATCCCAGCAATGTTCCGGCGCAGAACATCCGGACGACGGTCAACTCCAAGGGTGCGACGACGACGACGTACCTGGTGCCCGAAGAGCACTTGCCCCTGGTGCTGCCCTTCAAGTACCTCGGGTACGACCAGGGGACACTGAATCAGCTGGACGCGATACTGAAGCCCCGGGTTGACGCGGGTTATTCGCGCAACGACGACCCGGCGACCGCGCCGATCACCGTGGATCCGGTCCATGGCTTCGACCCTGCGGAGGTCACCGCACCGGCCAACGACGCGACGTTCGGTGGCGGCACCGATCCCATGTCGGAGATCGCCAACGGTGCGTTGTCCCTGTTGTCCGGCGGACATTGACAGCGGCGCCCGAGCCGACGAATTCGACGAGTTAGTACGGACGTGAAATGACGCTGACGACGCCTTCGCCTCAATCAACCATTCTTTCGATGCTGCACGGACGTGCCAGCCTGCGTCCGGACGACGTGGCTTTCACGTTCACCGATTACACCGCAGACCCGGCCGGGGTTGCCGAGACTGTGACGTGGTCGCAGCTGTCCCGCCGGACGATGAACGTCGCACGACAGATCCGCCTGAGCGGATCGGTCGGTGACCGGGCGGTGATCCTCGCTCCGCAGGGCTTGGAGTACATCCTGGCTTTCCTCGGTTCCATGCAGGCCGGGTTGATCGCGGTTCCGCTTCCATTGCCCCATCGCGGCTCCAATCACGACCGGGTGAGTGCGGTCTTCGTCGATACCGCGCCGTCGGTCGTCCTCACGACCTCCTCGGTCGCGCAGGATGTCGGCGATTACGTGGATCAGTCACGTCTGGACACCGCTCCGAAGATCCTTCAGATCGAGTCCCTGGACGTGGATGTTCAGGACGGGTCGGACATGCCGAGCTTCGACACGTCCGACTACCCGGAAACGGCATATCTGCAGTACAGCTCGGGTTCCACCCGCCTGCCGACCGGTGTGATGATCTCGCACCGCAACCTGCAGGCGAATTTCGAGCAATTGATGCGCTGCTTCTTTACCGACAGCGACCGCAAATCGCTGGCCAACGCCACGATCGTGTCGTGGCTGCCCTTCTATCACGACATGGGGCTGGTACTGGGTGTCTGTGCACCCATCCTGAGCGGCTATCGCGCCGCGTTGACCAGCCCGGTTGCGTTCCTGGAGAAGCCGTCCCGCTGGATCCGGGCGCTGGCCGAGAATCCTGCTGCATTCTCGGCCGCACCCAACTTCGCCTTCGACCTTGCCGCGCGTAAGACGAAGGACGCCGACCTTGCCGGGCTCGACCTCGGCGGGGTGGTGGGCATCATCAATGGCGCCGAGCGGGTGGAGCCCGCCACCTTGGAGCGCTTCGCCGACCGGTTCGCCCACTTCAACTTCGCCGACCACATGCTGCGCCCGTCGTACGGGATGGCGGAGGCCACCGTCTTCGTGGCCACCGGCTCGTGGTCCGAGTCGGCGGACGACGTGTATTTCGATGTCGACGAGTTGGCGGCAGGCCGCGCCAAGCGCTGCGCGGCCAGATCCGGCACCGCGCTGGTGCAGTACAAGCTCCCGCAGTCTCCGATGGTGCGGATCGTCGACGTCGACACCAACCGGGAATGCCCGCCGGACGCAGTCGGCGAGATCTGGGTGCATGGCGACAACGTCGCGGCCGGCTACTGGAGCAGGCCACCGGAGGAGCAGCAGTGTTTCGGCGCCACTCTGGTCGACCCGTCTCATGGCACGGTCCGCGCCCCATGGCTGAAAACCGGTGACTTGGGCTTCGTCTCCGGCGGAGAGCTTTTCATCGTCGGTCGCATCAAGGATCTGCTGATCATTCGCGGGCGCAACCACTACCCCGAGGACATCGAGGCGACGGTCCAACAGATCACCGGTGGCCGGGTCGCGGCCATCTCGGTTCCGGTGAACAGCACCGAGAAGCTGGTCACCGTCATCGAGCTCAAGAAACGCGGCGAGTCCCCGGTGGAGGCAGGTCATTGGCTCACCGCGATCAAGAGCGATGTCACCTCTGCGATATCCAACGCGCATGGCCTGAACGTCGGAGATCTCGTTCTGGTACCGCCGGGGTCGATACCCACCACGACCAGCGGCAAGATCCGTCGCGCCGCCTGCGCGGAACAGTATCGCCAGGACGAATTCGCGCGCCTGGACGCCTGAGCAGGCACCCGCGGCGCGAGATTGCCGTAGTGGCGGCGTACATCGTTGCCCCGCTGCGGATTTCGTGATGGTCGAAATCGATTCGTGCTACGGATGCACCGGCGTCTTCACTGCTGGGGCGCGTGCGGTTCCGATCACTGCGATTGCGGACCTGGCCACCGATGCCGGACGCGACGATGATGGCTGCGGGCGGGCGGATCCGGGTGGAGGGGTGCTGTGTGAAGATGGAGGTGTTATGAGCGCAACAGAACTGAGCCCGACGTCCCTGCGTGAGGCGTTCGGCCACTTTCCGTCCGGTGTCATCGCGATCGCTGCCGAGGTAGAGGGCACTCTGGTCGGCTTGGCGGCCAGCACGTTCGTGCCGGTGTCGCTCGACCCGCCGCTGGTGTCGTTCTGCGTGCAGAACTCGTCGACCACCTGGCCCAAGCTCAAGGACCTCCCCTCGCTGGGGATCAGTGTGTTGGGCGAATCCCACGACGAAGCGGCCCGGACGCTCGCCGCCAAGACCGGGGACCGGTTCGCCGGGCTGGAGACCGAGTCACGCGAATCCGGCGCGGTGTTCATCCACGGAACCAGCGTGTGGCTGGAGAGCGCCATCGAGCAGTTGGTGGAGGCCGGCGATCACACCATCGTGGTGCTGCGGGTCAGCGACATCACCGTCAACGCCGATGTCGCGCCGATCGTGTTCCACCGCAGCACGTTCCGCAAGCTCGGCGCCTGACGACCCGGGGGCCTTGGGTCCGTCTCAGGGACGTGCAGCCAGTTCGTCGCGGTATTTGGCGATGCGCTGTTCGATCTCGCCGGCATCGTCCGGACGGCCCTCTTTACGGGCCAGGTCGGCCCTGACCGACAGTTCGCGGATCGCGGTCCGGATCTCGTTGACGCTGTGAGTCTGTCCCATGCTCATAGAGCTGCCTTTCGACGCTGATTGGCTGCTTTTCTCGAGCCTACGCCGTCGAACAAACGCCGAGTGTGGGGGCAGATAGCGGGATTTGGTTTGATGGCGGGCGGGGGGGCCCCCCGGCGGAAGAAGCTAGCGCCTGAACAGCTTGTTGCCCCCCCCCCCCAAACG
>NZ_LZSY01000156.1 GCF_001665625.1 Mycolicibacterium peregrinum
CCCGCCGCCTCTCCCCGCCTCTTCCTGACCTCACCCCGGTCGCTTCCGGCTGAGCAGACGCGCAGGTACCCGCTGCCCGGGTTTTTCGGGTACCCGCGCGTCTGCTCGGCACGGAGCGCTGTCCCGCGCCGAACTTTTTCTTTACGGATTCCTGACGGGCCACCCCCTTGACCAAGCGCTGAACGCGCGTTTAGCGTATTGAACATGCGTTCAGTCGATGATCGAGATGATCGAACAGCAGTGGCCCGGATCCGCGACGCCGCGATCGAGCAGTACGGGCAACACGGATTCAGCGTGGGACTGCGCACCATCGCCGAGGCCGCGGGCGTCAGCGCCGCCCTGGTGATCCACCACTTCGGTTCGAAGGAAGGGCTACGCAAGGCGTGCGACGCCTATGTGGCCGAGGTGGTGCGCGAGGCCAAGACCGAGTCGCTGCAGAACGGCGACCCCGCCACCTGGATGGCCCAGATGTCCGAGATCGAGTCCTACGCGCCGCTGATGGCCTACCTGGTCCGCAGCATGCAGTCCGGGAGTGACCTGGCGAAGACGTTCTGGCGCACCATGGTCGACAACGCCGAGCAGTACCTCGAAGAAGGCGTGCGGACCGGAGTGCTCAAACCCAGCCGCGACCCGAAAGCGCGCGCCCGCTTCATGGCGATCTGCAGCGGCGGCGGATTTCTGCTGTACCTGCAGATGCACGACGACCCAACGGATCTGCGCCGGGTGCTGCGGGATTACGGCGAGGACATGATGCTGCCGGCCCTCGAGCTCTACACCGACGGTCTGATGACCGACTCGACGATGTACGACGCATTCCTGCACCAGCGCGAACAAGGCATCCCGTTCAGTTCCGGCACCGACGACACCGCCACGACCACCGACAAGAAGGAGCCAGCGTGAACCACTCCGTCGAAATCCGCGGACTGTCAAAGTCTTTCGGACACACCAAGGCACTCGATGGGCTGAATCTGAGCGTGTCCCCTGGCGACGTCACCGGATTCCTCGGGCCCAACGGGGCCGGTAAGTCCACCACGATCCGGGTGTTGCTGGGCCTGCTCCGCGCCGACGGGGGCACCGTGCGACTCCTGGGCGGCGACCCGTGGCGCGACGCGGTCGCACTGCACCGCCGCATCGCCTACGTCCCCGGCGATGTCACCCTGTGGCCCAACCTGACCGGCATGCAGGCCATCGATTTCCTGTGCCGGCTGCGCGGGAACGGCAGCGACACCCGCAGACGCGACGAACTGATCGAACGGTTCGAACTGGACCCGCACAAGAAGGCCCGCACCTACTCCAAGGGCAACCGGCAGAAGGTCGCCATCGTGGCGGCGTTCAGCTGCCACTCCGACCTCTACATTCTCGACGAGCCGACGTCCGGGCTGGACCCGTTGATGGAACGGGCATTTCAGCAGTGTGTAGGCGAGGTGGCCGGGCAGGGTGCCGCGGTCCTGCTGTCGAGCCATATCCTGGCCGAGGTCGAAAAGCTCTGCGACAACGTGACGATCATCCGGTCCGGACGCACGGTACGTTCCGGCACCCTCGCCGAACTACGGCACCTGATGCGCACCAAGGTCAGCGCCCGCACCCGCTCCGACGGCCGGGCACTGCAGAACACCCCGTATGTGCACGACTTCGCGACTAACGATGGCACCGTGTCCTTCTCGGTGGACCGGGCCGACCTTGAGTTCACCCTCGAGCACCTGACCGACCTCGGCATCGAGGATCTGACGGTCACACCAGCGTCGCTGGAGGACATGTTCCTGCGCGAGTACCAGGGGGCGACCCGGTGACCACCGCAATCGCTCCGGCCCGGCCCGCCCGACGGCCGCGAACGGGCACATCGCCGTTCACCGGTATCAGCACGCTGCTGAAGTTGGCACTACGCCGGGACCGGGTCCGGCTGAGCGTGTGGGTCGCCACCATCAGCTTGATGATGGTGTACGCCCCCAACGCAATTCGCCTGGCCTACCCCGGAGAGGAACAACGCCTGGCCCGGGTCAACCTGCTGAAGACACCTGCCGGGATGATGCTGGGCGGCCCGATGTTCGGCGTGAACGAAACCGACCTCGGCGTGATGATGGCCAACGAGCTGACTCTCACCCTGACCATCGCCACCTCGATCCTGGCCATTCTCACCGTGATTCGTCATACCCGCGCCGAGGAGGAGAACGGCAGCGCAGAGCTGGTGCTGTCCTCCGTGGTGGGCCGCTACGCCCGAACGGCTGCGGCTCTGACGCTGGTCGGCGGAGTCAACGCGGTGCTGGCACTCACGATGACGCTGGCGATGGCCTCCACCGGTTTCGCCGTCGTCGACACCGCCGCCATGAGCCTGGGCATCACGGGGGTGGCGATGGTGTTCGGCGCGGTCGCCGCCGTGACCGCCCAACTCTGGCGCCAGTCCCGCACCGCGTCGGGCGCAGCGATGGCGACCCTGGCGGTGGCCGCGCTGGTGCGCGGGGCCGGTGACGTCATCGACAACTCCGGCAGCACCCTGAGCTGGTTCTCCCCCATCGCCTGGGCGCAGCAGATGCGCCCGTTCGTCGATCTGCGCTGGTGGCCGTTCGGGTTGTTGGTCATTCTGGCGGTCGGATTGATGGCCGTGGCCGCAGTGCTGGAGAGCCGTCGTCAATACGATGCGGGGACTATCGCGTCGACGGGTGAGCGTCCCGACGCCCCTGCCATCACCGGCCCGCTGCGGCTGCACCTGACGCTGCAACGCGGCCAGACGATCGGCTGGGCAGTGGGACTGTTCGTGGCCGGGCTGGTATTCGGCTCGATGACGAAAGCTCTGATGGACGCGGCCAAGACCAACGAGCTGATCGCCCGATTGCTGTCCGCGACGGGCAACGACGGCATCTACACCACCATGACTCAGTTCCTGGCCGCGGCGGCCACGGCGTATGTCTCATCGGTGGTGCTGCGGGTGTACACCGACGAGCAGAACGGACTGGGCGAGCCGGTTCTGGCCGGGGCGGTGTCACGGTGGCGCTGGCTGTTGGGCGCGGTCGGCTGCGCGCTTGCCGGGTCGGCGATCCTGATGTTCTGCGCCGGCCTGGGCAACGGCCTCGGTGCCGGGCTGACTCTTGGTGAGCCGGGCACCATCATCCGCCTCACCCTGGCCGCGCTGGCCTATCTCCCCGCGCTGGCGGTGCTCGCCTCGGTCGCGGCCCTGGCCGTGGCTCTGCGTTCGCCCTGGATCGCCTGGCTGGCAGTCACCTTCGTGATCACCGCGTTGTACCTCGGGGCGCTGCTACGGCTCCCGCGCTGGCTGATCGAGCTGTCCCCGGTCGGCCAGACCACCGTGCCGAGCCAGTTCCCGGCCATGGCCCTGGTGGTAATGCTCGTCACCGCAACGGTTCTGGCGGCCATCGCGGGCTTGATCTATCGCAACCGCGACGCGGTGTGAACCCGAACAGGAGACAGTTGATGAAACTTGCACTTCAGACGATCGCTTCGGGCGTGTTCGGCCTGGCATTGTTCGCCGTGACGCTGTTCTGGCCGGCCGGCACGTTCCACTATTGGCAGGCCTGGGTTTTCATTGCCGTGTTCATGGCAACCACCATGGTCCCGAGCATTTATCTCGCGGTCAGAGACCCGGCTGCCCTGCAACGACGCCTCCACGGTGGGCCCACCGCGGAAACGCGGATCGTGCAGAAGATCGTCATCTGGGCGGTCACGGGCTCGGCCTTCGCGGCGTTTGCCCTCAGTGCGCTCGACCACCGGTTCGGCTGGTCCAGCGTGCCGGTCGCCGTCGTAATCCTCGGCAACGTCCTGGTGGCGGTCGGGCTCATCCTCGCGCAGACGGTGGTCTTCCAGAACAGCTTCGCCGGCGCCAGTATCCAGGTGGAGGACGACCAGCCGCTCGTCTCGACGGGGCTTTACGGTCTGGTCCGACACCCGATGTATTTCGGCGCGGTGTTGATGATGTTCGGCACCCCACTGGCGCTGGGTTCTTACTGGGCCCTACTCGTTTCGATCGCCTCGATACCGATCTTCGGCGTGCGGATCGCCGACGAGGAGAAGATGCTGCGAGCCGAACTCGACGGCTACGACGGGTACACGCAGAAGGTGCCCTACCGGCTGCTGCCCTACGTCTGGTGAGGACTGCGACGTGAAGACCGGTCTATTCACCGCCGTGTCGGCCGTCATCGGACTGGTCGTATTCGGTGCACTGGTGTTCGGTCCGGCCGGGACGTTCGACTACTGGCAGGGGTGGGCATTCCTCGCGGTGTTCGCCCTGACCACTCTCCTCCCGAGCAGATACCTGGCGGTGCATGATCCGGAAGCGCTGCGACGCCGGATGCGCGCCGGACCGGTCGCCGAGACCAGACCACTGCAAAAGGTCGCCAGCACGTTGGCGTTCACTTTCCTGGCTGCGATGGTCATCGTGAGCGTCCTGGACCACCGGTTCGGCTGGTCGGCCGTCCCCGCCTGGGTGTCGGTCGTCGGCAACGCGTTGGTGGCCGTGGGACTCGGCGCCGCGATGCTCGTGGTGAGCCAGAACAGTTACGCCGCGGCCAACGTGATCGTGGAGGCGGGCCAGACCGTCGTGTCCACCGGCCTGTATCGGCTGGTGCGCCATCCGATGTACGCCGGGAACGTGATCATGATGATCGGCATCCCGCCGGCTCTCGGCTCGTACTGGGGATTGCTGCTCATGATCCCGGGTATCGCGATACTCGCCATGCGCATAGTCGACGAGGAGAAGCTCCTGCGCGCCGAACTCGACGGCTACGACGCGTATGCCGGGAAGGTCCGTTACCGGCTGCTGCCCTACGTCTGGTGAGGACTGCGATGTGAGAGGCCACGACGCGGACTCAGAGCCGATAACGACGAACCGCCGGGTCTGGGGCGGAGTTCGCCGCATACTGCAGTAATGGAACTGTTGACCGGCTTCGGCCTGGCCACTGCGGCGGGGCTCAATGCCTACATCCCGTTGCTGGCCCTCGGCCTGCTGTCACGCTTCACCCATCTGGTGTCATTGCCGCCGGGGTGGTCGTGGCTGGAGAACGGCTGGGTGATGGCGATCGTCGCGGTCTTGCTGATCGTCGAAGTGGTCGCCGACAAGATCCCCGCGCTCGATTCCATCAACGACACCATCCAGACCTTCGTGCGCCCGACCGCGGGCGGCATCGTGTTCGGCTCGGGCACCGCGTCCCAGACCGCCGCGGTCGCCGATCCTGGCGCGTTCGCCCAGTCCGGCCAATGGATTCCGGTGGCGATCGGCGCGGTGACCGCACTCGTGGTGTCGCTGACCAAATCGACGGTGCGGCCGGCCGCCAACGTCGCCACCGCCGGCGTAGCCGCCCCGGTGTTGTCCACTGTCGAGGACGTCACGAGTGTCGGACTGGTCTTCGTGGCGATCCTGCTGCCGATCCTGGTGCTCGTCGCGCTGTTGGCGCTGATCTGGGGTGCTTTCCGGCTGTGGCGGTGGCGCCGACGACGCAGTGAAGCCAAGGTCGGCATCAACGCACGCAGCAATGCAGCTCCCCGCCCTGCCGCGGTAGACCCCTGGGAGTGAATCCGGTTCGGCGATGCGGCGGACGCGTCAGATCCACACACCCTTGCCGACGGCGACCACGCCGCCCGCGCTGATCGCAAACCGTTCCCGGTCCTTGTCGAGGTCCACGCCCACCATCTCGCCCGGGCCCACCACCACGTTCTTGTCCAGGATCGCGTGGCGCACCACCGCGCCGCGGCCGATCCGCACGCCCGGCATCAGCACGCTGCCCTCCACGATCGCACCGTCGTCGATCACCACGTTGGAGGACAGCACCGAATTGCGTACGGACGCCGCGGAAATGATGCTCCCGGCGCCGACGACCGACTCCTGTGCCGAGCCGCCGTTGACGAACTTGGCCGGGGCCAGATTCTCCGACTCGCCGCGGATCGGCCAGCGCTTGTTGTACAGGTTGAACACCGGGTGCACCGACACCAGGTCCATGTGCGCGTCGTAGAACGCGTCCAGGGTTCCGACGTCGCGCCAATAGCCGTGGTCACGTTCGGTGGCGCCGGGCACCTCGTTGTTGTTGAAGTCGTAGACCGCCGCCATCCCGTCGGACACCAGCCGGGGAATGATGTCGCCGCCCATGTCGTGGTCGGAGTGGTCGTCGTCGGCATCGGCGCGGATCGCGTCGATGAGCACCTTGGTGGTGAAGATGTAGTTGCCCATCGACACGAAGGTCTGCTCGGGATCGTCGGGCGTGCCCGGCGGGTCCGCGGGCTTCTCGACGAAATCCTTGATGCGCCCAGAGTCGTCGGCGTCGATGCAGCCGAACGCACTGGCCTCCGCGCGGGGTACCCGGATGCCGGCCACAGTCGCCCCGGCCCCGCTGTCGATGTGGAACCGCAGCATCTGCTCGGGATCCATGCGGTACACGTGGTCGGCGCCGAAGATGATGATGTAGTCGGGATCTTCGTCGTAGATCAGGTTGAGCGACTGGTAGATCGCATCCGCCGAGCCGGTGTACCAACGCGGACCGAGCCGCTGTTGGGCCGGCACCGGGGTGATGTACTCGCCGGCCAGACCCGACAGACGCCAGTTCTGGCTGATGTGACGGTCCAGTGAATGCGACTTGTATTGCGTCAGAACACAGATCCGTAGGTAACGGGCGTTGACGAGATTGGACAGCACGAAGTCGATCAGCCGGTAAGCACCGCCGAAGGGAACTGCCGGCTTGGCTCGATCGGCGGTCAACGGGTACAGCCGCTTGCCCTCTCCCCCGGCCAGAACGATGCCCAGCACATGTGGCAACTCCCTCATGGGTCCAAACCTATCCGCCAACCAGCAACGCGGCCAGCCAATGGCAACAGAAGTCTGCGGCGCGTAGCTAGACCCGCCAAGACCTACTACCGTCTCGGATATGCGGGTGGCCATGATGACTCGGGAATATCCACCCGAGGTGTACGGCGGTGCCGGTGTGCATGTGACCGAACTCGTCGCCCAGTTGCGTCAGCTTTGCGACGTCGACGTGCACTGCATGGGCGCCCCGCGTGACGGCGCCTTCGTGGCGCAGCCCGATCCCGCGCTGCGTGGTGCCAACCCGGCTCTGTCGACGCTGTCCGCGGATCTCAACATGGTCAACTCGGCCGCCGCCGCCACGGTGGTGCACTCGCACACCTGGTACGCCGGAATGGCCGGGCACCTGACCGGGCTGCTCTACGGCATCCCGCACGTGCTGACCGCGCATTCCCTCGAGCCGCTGCGTCCGTGGAAGGCCGAGCAACTCGGCGGGGGCTACCGGGTGTCGTCCTGGGTGGAGCGGACCGCGATCGAGGCCGCCGACGCGGTCATCGCGGTGAGTTCCGGCATGCGCCACGACGTGCTGCGCACCTATCCGGCACTCGACCCCGGCCGGGTCCACGTGGTGCGCAACGGGATCGACACCGACGTCTGGTACCCGACTCCGCCTGCCGACACCGACTCGGTGCTCGCCGAGCTCGGGGTTGACCTGGGCCGACCCATCGTGGCGTTCGTCGGGCGCATCACCCGTCAGAAGGGTGTGGCCCACCTGGTGGCCGCGGCCCATCGGTTCAGCCCCGAGGTGCAGCTGGTGTTGTGTGCCGGCGCCCCTGACACCCCCGAGATCGCCGCCGAGGTGTCCTCAGCGGTGGCCGAGCTGGCCCGGGCCCGCACCGGCGTGTTCTGGGTGCGCGAGATGCTGCCGATCAACAAGATTCGCGAAATACTCTCCGCTGCAACGGTTTTCGTATGCCCTTCGGTGTATGAGCCGTTGGGTATCGTGAACCTGGAAGCGATGGCGTGTTCGACGCCGGTCGTCGCGTCCGACGTCGGAGGCATCCCCGAGGTGGTCGCCGACCGGCAGACCGGGCTGCTCGTGCACTACGACGCCAGCGATCCACGCTTCTTCGAGATGCGTCTGGCCGATGCGGTCAACTCACTCGTGGCGGAGCCGGAAACCGCCCGAAAGTACGGCGAGGCCGGGCGCCAGCGCTGCATCGCCGAGTTCTCCTGGGCGCACATCGCTGAACAGACCCTGGAGATATACCGCAAGGTGTCCGCCTGAGCGGTCACCTTGCGAGCCGATCAGCTGGTGACGGCCTTGAGTTCGTCGCCCAGCGCAGCGGCCTCGTCGGGAGTCAGTTCGACAACGAGGCGCCCACCGCCTTCCAGCGGTACTCGCATAACGATTCCTCGCCCCTCTTTGGTTGCTTCCAGTGGACCGTCACCGGTCCGGGGCTTCATCGCCGCCATCGAGTGCTCCCTCCAACAGTGCCGACCCGTGTCAGCGGGCCAGGTTGGGGCCGAAGCCGCCCACTCGTTGGCGGCACCCGGCGTTGAACTGCTACTGAACTAGCCCTATTGTTCCTTATCCGCGGCTGTGCTTGTGCAAAGACCCGTCGGATACCGACCGAAGGCATGTTTTACCGGTCACAATTACTGCGCCGGGACCCAGCAGGTCGCGACATGGTCGTCGACCATCCCGGTGGCCTGCATCAACGCATATGCCGTGGTCGGGCCGACGAATTTGAAGCCCCGCCGCTTGAGTTCCTTGGCCATCGCGGTCGATTCCGGGGTGACGGCAGGTACTTGGGCCAGGTCAGCGGGCCGCGGCCGGGCCGGGGGCGCGAACGACCACAACAGCTCGCCGAGGTCTACGTCGAGCTCGGTGACCGCCTGGGCATTGGCGATGGTCGCGACGATCTTGGCCCGGTTGCGCACGATCCCCGCGTCGGCCATCAACCGCTCGACGTCGTCGTCGGTGTACCTCGCGACGGCGTCCGCATCGAACCCGTCGAACGCGGCCCGGAAATTCTCCCGCTTGCGCAGGATCGTCAGCCAGCTCAACCCGCTCTGGAAGGCCTCCAGGCTGATCCGCTCGAACAGCGCACCAGAATCCCGCAGCGGGCGACCCCACTCGGTGTCGTGATAGTCGCGGTAGAGGGTGTCTCCCGCAGCTGAGCTGCTGGCTGAGACTGCCCAGCCGCAGCGGGTCTTGCCGTCGTCGGTCATGACTCGTCCGAGGTGCGGACCTCGCCTGCGGTGGCCGACACTTCTTCCTCGTCGTCGGCAACCTCGTCGAAGTCGTCGGGCACACCGTACGCAGCGCGCACCGCAGCCAGCTCCCCGCGCACCGCGTCGAGTTCGCGGCCCAGCCGATCGAGCACCCAGTCCACTTCGCTGGTCTTGTATCCACGGACGGCCTGGGCGAACTTGAGCGCATCCACATCGGCACCCGTGACACCCGAGGCCGGCAGGACCGTGGCGGTGGTGCCCCGTGGCAGCGGCGGCAGCGTCTCACCGCGGCCGAAGATGACGCTGCCCAGTCCGAACAGCACCGTGGCCACCAGAACCAGCACCACGAGGTACAGCAGTATCAGTGTCACTGCAAACACCACGCAATCACGTAGGAATTCGAGTCCATCAGGGTCCACTATCCACGACAGCACCGACGAGACCTGGCGCCACACCACCGGCCGGTGGTTACGTGGGCAGAAGATGCCGAATCGTCCCAGGAAGGTGGATCAGAATGCCTGGCAACCGAACGCCTGCAACTGCCCTGCTCATGGCTGGAGCCGCGACTGCGATGGCCGCGGTGGTCGCTTGTGGCGGAGGCCAAGCGCCGACGACAGCCAATCCGGACAAGCAGGACGGGACCAGCGCGGCGTCGGCCCCCACCCAGTCCCCGCCGCAGGCGACCGCGAAGGGCAACACCGCTCTGCTGGCGGCAGCGGAGACGGCGCGAGGCACTGTTCCCGGCAGCACCGTGTCCTCCATCGAGACCGAGCGCGACGACACGCAATGGGAGGTTCAGGTCGTCACGACCGATGGCGTCGAGCACGAGGTCGAGGTCTCCGCCGATGGCACCCAAGTTCTGAGCGGCCCGCTCGCCAAGCCGGAGGACGCCAAGGACACAGCCAAACACCGCAGCCGCATCCAGGCCGCCAAGCTCGACTTCCGCGCAGCTGTCGACGCTGTCACCAAGGCCGTCGACGGCCGGATCACCGAATTGAACCTGGACGACCGCGACGGCACCACGGTGTGGGAGGCGGACGTCGTCGATTCCGCGAACACCCTTCACGAAGTCAGCGTCGACGCCGCTACCGGTTCCGTCGTGGCCCGGAACTGAAGGCAGACCGTCAGCGCGGGCGCAGGGTGACCATGGGCGGGCGGTCGGCCAGGGACACCGAAGACACCCGCGGGGTGAAGTCGTCGCCGTCGGCGTAGAACTGCGTCAGCCCCACCCCCGAATCGGCGATCCCGCACCGCGACAGCAAGGTCGCGATGACCTGGCGGCTCATCGAGGCGAGCTCGGTCAGCGGCCGGTTCCGATGCGCCCGGACGCCGAGGTTCACCTGGGCAATGGCATCGAGGCCGAGCCGGTCGTAGGTGTCGACCAGCAGGCCGATCTCCACGCCGTAGCCCGGCGCGAACGGCACCGAGGTCAGCAGTTCGCGGGTGCCCGCGTATTCGCCGCCCAGCGGCTGCAACACGCAGTTCAACTCGGGACGCAACGAGGCCAGCAGCGGGCGCGCCACCAACTCGGTGACCCGGCCGCCACCGTTCGCGTCCTCGGCGCCGCTCACCTTGAGCGGCCGCCGGTAGAACCCCTTGACGAGGTGCACCCCGTCGGCGGTGAGCAGCGGGCCCAGCAGCTTGGGCACGAACATCGGGTCGGGATCGATCAGGTCGGAGTCGACGAAGGCGATGATGTCGCCCGTCGTGGCGGCCAGCGACCGCCACAGCACTTCGCCCTTGCCCGGTTGCGGCGCGATCTCGGGCAGCGCCACCTCGCGGCTGACCACCCGGGCCCCGGCGGCGACGGCGCGGATCTCGGTGTCGTCGGTGGACCCCGAATCGAGCACGATCAGCTCGTCGACCAGCCCGCCGAGCAACGGGGTGATGGTCTCGACGACGGACGCGACGGTTTCTTCCTCATTGAGGGCAGGCAGAACCACCGAGACCGTGCGGCCCGCCTTGGCGGCCTCCAGCTCTTCGATGGTCCAGCTCGGCCGGTTCCAGCTGTGGTCGGTCAGCCAGCGGTGGCCGACGACTCCGTCGGCGACGGACAGATCAGGCAGAGCGGTCATGCCAACCCCCTCACTGTTCGTGCGGGTGCCCGCACTCCCTGGATCGACGCGACCATCTCCAGCACGCGCCGTGTGGGTCCGACCTCGTGTACCCGGAACATCGCGGCTCCATCCGCGGCGGCGAGTGCCGTCGCGGCCAGGGTGCCCTCCAGGCGTTCGGTCAGATCCACACCCAGAGTCTCCCCGACAAAATCCTTGTTGCTCAGCGCCATCAGGACTGGCCATCCGGTCTTAACAAGATCTTTTACGTGACGCAACAAACTAAGACCGTGATGAGTGTTTTTACCGAAATCATGGGTGGGGTCGATCAGTATCCGGTCGCGTGGCACACCCGTTGCTACCGCCCGCTCGGCCGCCGCGGTCACCTCGGCGATGACGTCGTCGACGACGCCGCGTTCGGTGATCCCGTAGTTCACCCGGAACGGCCGGGTGCGCGGCACCGCGCCGCCGGTGTGTGAGCAGACCAGGCCGGCGCCGAACTCGGCGGCCACCTCGGGCAGACCTGGATCCGCACCTGCCCAGGTGTCGTTGATCAGATCGGCCCCAGCCGCGCAGGCCTGCTTGGCCACGGCGGCGCGCCAGGTGTCGACGCTGATCAACTGGTCGGGGTAGGTGGTGCGCAGCCATTCGATGAACGGCACGACGCGGGCGATCTCCTCTTCGGCGTCGACCATGCTGCCGGGGCCTGCTTTGACGCCGCCCACGTCGATCACGTCGGCACCGTCGTCGATCGCGCGCTGGGCAGCGGCCTTGGCCGCGTCGTCGGTGAAGGTGGCGCCGCGGTCGTAGAAGGAGTCCGGGGTCCGGTTGACGATCGCCATGATCAGGGCACGGTCAGCCGCGACCGGGCGCCCGCAGAACGTCGTCAACACGCCTCCATAGTGCCCGGTGGCTCAACCGCAGCAGTATTCGCGCCAGCTTCCGCGTCGTTTTCTACCTGTCGGTCGTCGCCGGACGCGATCGACGACCCAGGCGTGAAATCCGCGCGGAGCTGCAGGCGCCCGCCTACTTCGGCCGCTTACCGGCCGTCACTTCGTCGGGGTATTCCGGGTAGAAGGGCACGTAGCCCTCCTCGCGGCCGGCCAGCACGTACAGCGGATCCTCGATGTCGGATCCATACCCCTGCTTGCGCAGGTCGACCTTCTGGCTCTTGAAGGTCGAGGTGTGCGCCAGTTCGGTGACGACGCGGACGAACAGCGGCACGGCGTAGGCCGGCAGGTGCGCGTAGAACGCGTCGGCCAGCTCCTTGCCTGCGAATTCCTTGCCGCCCTTGAGCTGCACAGCGGCCATCCCGGCGCGACCACCGGCGCCGGGCACCTCGACGCCGAACACGGTGCACTCCTCGATCAGCGGATGGCTCGCAACAGCCGCCTCCACCTCGGTGGTGGCCACGTTCTCGCCCTTCCACCGGAACGTGTCGCCGAGCCGGTCGGCGAACGCGGCGTGGCCCAGCCCCTGGGAACGCATCAGGTCGCCGGTGTTGAACCAGACGTCGCCTTCCTTGAAGGCGTTGCGCACCAGCTTCTTCTCGCTGGCGGCCTTGTCGGTGTAACCGTCGAACGGCTGCAGCGCGTTGATCTTGGAGAGCATCAGGCCGGGCTCGCCGCGCTTGACCTTGCGCAGCCGGCCGTCGGCGCCACGGGCCGGTTCGCCACTGTCGGCGTCGTATTCGACGAAGGCGACGGGACTCGGGCAGATGCCGGTGGACTTCGACACGTTGAAGACGTTGACGAAGGCGGTGTTGCCCTCGCTGGCGGCGTAGAACTCGCAGACGCGCGGGATGCCGAAGCGCTGGGTGAACTCGTCCCAGATGGCCGGGCGCAGCCCGTTGCCGACGATCACGCGGACCTTGTGTGCCCGGTCGGTCGGTTTGGGCGGCTGGTTGAGCAGATAGCCGCAGATCTCACCGATGTAGACGAAGGCGGTCGCGTCGTAGGCGATGACCTCGTCCCAGAACCGGGATGCCGAGAACGACTTGCCCAGGGCCAGGGCGGCACCCGAGTTCAGTGCCGAACCGACCGAGACCGTCAGGGCGTTGTTGTGATAGAGCGGCAGGCAGCAGTACAGGGTGTCGTTGCTGTGCAGCCGAAGCCCGAGGCCACCGAATCCGGCCAGGGCACGCAGCCAGCGGTAGTGCGTCATGACGCTGGCCTTGGGCATGCCGGTGGTGCCCGAGGTGAAGATGTAGAACGCCTTGTCCTTGGCCAGGACGGCGGACGCGCTGGCCGGGTTGGTGGTCGGCGCGGTGGCCGCCAGCCGGCGCAGCTCCTCGACCGTGATCAGGCCGTTGACCTCGGCCCCGCAGTCGGTGACGTGCTCGATCAGATCGGACTCGGCCACCACGGCGGTGGCGTCGAGCAGTCCGAAGCTGTGGGCCAGCACCTTGCCGCGCTGGTGGTAGTTGAGCATGCCTGCGACAGCGCCGCACTTGACGATCGCCAGCATCAGCAGGACCGCATCGGGCGAGTTGCGCAGCATCACCCCGACGACGTCGCCGTGGCCGACACCCTTGGCGGCGAGGACTGCCGCATACCGGTTGACGGTCTCGTTGGCTTCGCGATACGTGATGCGCTCGTCGCCGAACTTGAGGAAAACCCGGTCGGCGTACTGGGCGGCGCGCTCCTGGAACACCTTGCCGATCGAGGTCTTGGCGGTCGGCCGGGCCATCATTCCGGTGACTACACCTCGCACGATGACCGGCGCATCCATCAGCAGACCGGGTACCTGGCTGGCGAGGTCGAGTAGGCCGACGCTGCTCCTGGTGCCCGATTTCTGGTCGGTCATGCGGTCTCCCCCTGCGCGTTGTTATGGGTCTCGAAGTGGCTGTCGTGTGGGCAACACCATAGCCGCGCTGGTAACCGCCGTTACCGCCGGTTCTAGGTAACCGACTCGCACGCCTCGAGCGCGGCGGAGACCTCGTCGACGACAATCAACCGATCCAGAGCTGCATCACTCACGTAACCCGAGGCGACGAGTCCGCGCAGCCATTTCAACAAGCCGTCGTAGTGACCGAACGGGTCGAGCAGCACCACCGGCTTCTCGTGCATCCCGAGATAGCCCGCTGTCCAGGCCTCGAAGAACTCCTCCAGCGTGCCGATGCCGCCGGGCAGCGCGATGAACGCGTCGGAGCGGTCCTCCATCTCCTTCTTGCGCTCCCGCATCGTGTCGGTGACCACCAGCTCAGCGGCGTCCACGTCGGCGAGCTCGCGGTGAACGAGTGCCTTGGGGATCACGCCGACCGTGCGACCGTTGCTCGATCGCGCCGCCCGGGCGACCGCACCCATCGCCGACACGTTGCCGCCACCGGAGACCAGCGTCCATCCGCGCTTGGCGATCGCCACCCCTACCTCACTGGCCAGGGCCAGCAGCTCGGGATGGGTGGGACCCGAGGCGCAATAGACACACACCGCAAACTCGCGGTCAGTTTCACCGGACACGCACACAACCTAGAGGGTGGTGGTGAACCGTCGATGTCGGGTGGCTGATGTCGGGTGGCGGATGACAGGTCCGTTGCTGATGTCTGTTGCTGATGTCTGTTGCTGATGTCCGTTGCTGATGGACTAAGCCCCGGCTCGCAGGGACACTGAGCTGAACGCGGAGGGACGATCCTGGTGACTGACGATGTCGATCAACCGACAAGGTTGAATCGCGAGTTCATCTTGGACACCGCGATCGAGCTGATCGACCGCGACGGTCTGACGAAATTGACCATGCGGCGACTGGGCACGGCGTGCGGTGTCGAAGCCATGGCGTTGTACCGCTATGTGCACAGCCGTGGCGACCTGCTGACCGGCGTGGTCGATCACATCGTGGACCGCCTGTACGCAGATCAGCTCGCCGCGCGCCGACAGGAGGACGGCTGGCAGGACTTCCTGCTACGGCTGGGTCACGGAGTGCGCCAGATCGCCCTCGACCATCCCGACGTGTTCCCTCTGGTGGCGACCGAGGCGCCGGAGGCCCCGTGGGTGCGGCCGCCACTGCGCAGCCTGCGCTGGATGGAGACCTTCCTGGAGACGCTGATCTCCTATGGGTTCAGCGACAGCGCAGCCGTGGCCGCCTACCGGACATACACCACGTTCCTGGTGGGCCAGTTGCTGCTGGAGGTGTCTGCACGCGGTGTCGCCCTCAGCCCGGAGGAAGCGACTCTCGACGCCGAGCCGCGGCCCGATACGTCGCTGGCCGACTACCCGAACTTGCGACGGTTGCAGCCGATGCTGGCGGAGGATCACAGCTCCGACGAGTTCGAGGAAGCGTTGGAAGCCCTCCTCGATCGCATCGAAACCTGGCTCGACGGGCACTGAGCAGCCTCGTTTACAACGTAAACCAAGATCGGTATGCTCGGTTTCATCGTGGAATCGAACCGGCAAGATCACGAGCTGCACTGGATGGCTCACCCCATACCCGAAGGCCTCATCGTTCAGGTCTTCGGACAGGTCGATGCCCACAACGAGCCCACGTGGGAACGCATGCTCGGTGAGTCGGCAGCCGCCGCTCCCGATGGTTCGATACTCGTCGTCGACGGCGGGTCCCTGGATTTCATGAGCTGCGGAGCACTGGTCGCCCTGGCCAAACAGGCCGTCGACAGCCGTCAGCAGGGAGTCACGGTGCGACTCGTCACCACGCTGCCGAGCATCCGACGAGTCATCGCCGGCTGCGGTATGGACGACGCGATCTCGGCGCACCCGGATGTCGAATCAGCGTTGAACGGCGGCGGCCCACCATAGGATTCGGTGGATGGCTGTCGACTGGGTGATCGCACCACGTGACCGTGTGCTCGACGGCCTGGAAGCCGGCCTGCACGAACGCTGCGGCGCGGCGCTACTCGGTCCCGCCGGAGTGGGCAAGTCGTCGGTGGCCCGCACCGCTGCCGAACATCTCACCCCGGATTTCCGTCGCGTCCTGTGGATCACCGGCACGGAATCGGCTGCGACAGTTCCCTTTGCAGCGGTCGCGCACCTGATCGACATCCCCTCGACAGGCAAGACCGCCGAGGTGATGCGCGCGGCGCGTGAGGCGCTCGGATCCGGACTGTTGGTTGTCGTGGACGACGCACATCTGCTGGATCGGTTGTCGGCGGCGCTCGTCTACCAACTCGCCGTGACCGGTGCGGCCAAACTCATCGTGACCGCATCTGCGGGGGCGCCCGACGACGTCGCGGCATTGTGGGGTGACCGGCTGGTGAACCGCGTCGAGATGTCGCCGCCGGGCCACGACGACGCCCGACTGGCCGACCAGGTGGACACGTTTCTCGCCGATCTGCCCGACGACGTGGCCGGGGTATTGCGACAGCTGGCGGTGCACGATCCGCTGCCCGTTGCCGATCTGGCGGCACTGACCAGCACCGGCGCCGTGCAAGCTGCACAGGACAGCGGCGTGGTTCGCGTCGGCGACGGGATGGTGCACTGTGTGCATCCGCTGTTTCTGAGCGCCATGCGTGCCACCGTCGGCGGGCCCGACCTGCGACGGTTGCGCAACGCGGTGGTCGAGAGATTGTCCGCGGCGCCGCGGCCCGGTGTCGTCGACCGGCTGCGTGTGGCGGTACTGGCCCTCGACAGCGACGTGCCCCTTCCCGCCGGGGAACTCGTCGGCGCGGCAGGCGAGGCGCTGCGATTGGGCGACCTGGAGCTGAGCGAACGGCTGGGACGGGCCGCGACAGCGTCCGGTGGCGAATTCACCGGTCTGCTGACCCTGGCGTATGCGTTGGCCTGGCAGGGCCGCGGCCGTGAGGCCGATGCCGTGTTGGGACAGATCGACCCGGCCGACCTGCCAGAGGATCAACTGATGGCGTGGGCGTTGCCGCAGGCGGCCAATCAGTTCTGGATGTTGTCAGAACCCGAACGCGCCACCGCGTTCCTGAAGGCCACCCGCCGACGGGTGTCGACGCCGAGGGCACAGACCACGCTCGACGCACTCGCAGCTACCTTTGCGATGAATGCCGGTGCGCCCCAACGGGCTTTGGGCCTGGCACTGGAGGTGCTGGCCTCCCCCGCCGCTGATGACACCGCGATCGGCTGGGCGGGGTCGACGGCGGCGCTCAGTTGCGCGCGCCTGGGCGCCTTCGACCGGGTGGACGCGATGGCCGAGCGCGCGTTGACGGCAGGGCATCCGGGCCTGTTGCGGTTCACCAGCGGGTTCGGTCAAACCACGGCGCTACTGATGACCGGCCGGCTGGACCGCGCCGAGGAGCTGGCTCAGAGGATCACCGATTTCACCCAGCTGCTGCAGCCCGGTCGCGCGGTGGGCGAGGTGCTGATGGCCGACGTGTTGTTGGTGCGCGGTCAGCTCGATGAGGCGATTGCCTTGTTACGCAAGGCAACTGCCGCGTTGGCGCCGACCGGGTACTCCTGGGGTCCGCTGGCGTGGATGCTGTCGGCTCAGGCCCTCGGGCAACGGGGCATGCCGGTCGAGGCCGGAAAAGCATTGTCACGTGCGGAATCCCGACACGGTCTCAAGTCGATGTTGTTCGCGCCGGAATTGTCCCTGGCCCGCGCCTGGACGTGCTTTGCCCGTAAGGATTCGTTGGGTGCGGTGACCGCGGCGCGCGAGGCCGCCAAGGCCGCCGAGCGCGGCGAGCAATCCGCGGTGATGCTGCGGGCGTTGCACGACGGCGTGCGACTCGGCGATACGCGCGCGGTCGACGCGCTCGCTCGCGTCGAGCTGGATTGCCTGTTCGGGCAGCTGACGCTGGACCACGCGCGTGCGCTGGCCGCTGGGGACGGTGCGGCGTTGGCCGACGTCGCCGAGCGGTATCGCGACGTCGGGATGGTTGCCGCGGCTGAGGATGCCTTACGCCAGGCGTCGCGTTGAAGTGAGTTCACGGATCGGATGTCTGTGACAGGACCGTAAACTTCGATCATGCCGACCGGGGAGACATCGGGGTGAGTGCGCTTGACGGGTTCTATTCGACGTGGAACAAGGCGCGGGAGACCTTCGGGGCGGGCACCCCGGACGACGGCTCGCAGTTCGACGGCAGCGCTCGCCTACGGCAGATGAAGGCCGGGGTCGAGGCGGCCGCACCCGATGCCCGTTGGCAAGGCACCGCGTCGGAGGCTTACGCGGCGGCCAACAAGAAGCACGCCGACATCTACGAGAAACTCGCAGACCTGGACCAGAAGATGGCCGCCGAAATCAAGAACGCCGCCAACATCGTCACCGCCGGCCGCGAGAGCCTCGATCGAACTCGCGACTGGGTCTCCAGCTTGGCAGCATCGGTCCCGAACAGCGAAGCCGGCAAGAAGATGCTGCTCGCCATCATCAGCAAAGGCATGGGAGACATCAGCGAGGTCATCGAAAGTTCCACGGTCGGCATGACCGAGAGCAAGGGCCGGATCGAAGCGCTCAAAGCCGGGTACGACGAGCTGAAGACCCAACAGTTCGCACCCGCAGGCGGCGACGAAAACGGCAAAAAAGACACCCAGATGCTCGGCGACCGATAGAGCAAAGAGGGCGGGGCCGGCAATCCGTGGTTGACTTGCCGCCCGGGCAACTGCCACCCAAATAACCCACGTGCCAGGACCCATGTGCCCGGACGGCCGGACCCCGATCGACGAACTGCCGCACAGCATCCGCCCGCACCGACCGTAGAATGCGCAGTTAGACTCAGCGATCTTGAGGGGGCTCGATGAATCAGTACATCGCCGACATCAGCGCCATGGGCAACTGGCAGCAGCAAATGGGCGATGTGAGCTCGGATGTCAGCAATCTTCTCGGTAGCGCCCCTGGTGCCTCCAGTCTGACCAGCAGCCTCGGCACCATCGCACACCCGGCACTGAATGCGACGAATGGCGCACAGTCGTCGAGGGAGAGCGCGCTGGGCGCCACCCAGTTCGCCGCCGGCAGAATGTCGGAACTACTCGGCCAGGCGTCGCAGGCATATGCGCGTGGTGACCTGGCGGCCGCCGAACGACTCAAGGCCCAGGCCGACCAGATCGAGGGCACCGGCTCCTCGGCATCCGCCGGTGGCGGTGCAAGCTCGGCCGGTGGCAGCGCCGACGGCGCAGGCCAGATGATGGGCCAATTCAGCCAGATGGCCGGGCAGATGATGCAGTCGGTCACTCAGCCACTGCAGGGCCTGACCCAGGCCGCGACGCAGGTACCGCAGCAGGTCATGCAGGGAGTGCAAAGCATCGTCGAGGCCGCCACGCAGGCAGCCGGGGGCGGCGGCGATGCTGCGGCAACGGCTGCCGATGTCGGCGGCACGGGAGCCGAGGACGCCATCAAGGCCAACGCCGCCGGCCATCAGGGCCCCGGGGATGGCCAGGGCGACGGCACTGACGGCGGCCCCGCGGATCCGCATGACGGCAAGCACGACGGAAAAGACGACAAGAACGACGCCGAGCACCGCAAACACGACGGTGAACCCGGCCATCGGGCCGAGGCCGGCGCCAGCGCCCTCGGGTACAACGAGCAGCTGGGCGACCGAGCCTCGGCCGGTGTGCGGCCGGAGGACGGCTATGGCGTCAGCACGTTGCCGGCCCAGGCCCACAACATCAACCAGCGCCGGCAGTAGCGCCCAGCTCGCCGCCATCCAGCCGCAGCCAGCGGTCGATGCCGATGGCCTCGAGAAACCGTTCGTCATGGCTCACCACGACGAAAGCCCCCTGATAGGCGTTCAGCGCCGATTCCAGCTGACCGACGCTGACCAGGTCCAGATTGTTGGTCGGCTCATCCAGCAGCAGTAGTTGGGGTGCAGGCTCGGCATAGAGCACGCAGGCCAGCGTCGCCCGCAGCCGCTCCCCGCCCGACAATGCCGCCACCGGCAGGTGGATGCGGTCACCGCGAAACAGGAACTGCGCCAACAGATGCATCCGCCGAGTGTGCGAGAGACTCGGGGCAGCAGCCGCCAGACTCTCGGCCACTGTGCGGTCCTCGGGCAGCAGATCCAGGCGTTGCGACAGGGAGGCGATACGCCCGTCGGCCCGTTGCACCGTCCCCGAGTCGGGCTCCAGCGCGCCGTCGATGATCCGGAGCAGGGTCGACTTGCCCGCCCCGTTGGGGCCGGTCAGGGCGATGCGCTCCGGACCGCGAATGGACAAGCCAATACCGTTGCCGGCGAACAGTTTCTGGCCGCCACGGCTGATCTGCAGCTCCTCTCCGGCGAAGACCGTACGTCCGGCAGGCACCACGGTGTCGGGCAGGTCCAGCGCGATCACCTTGTCTTCGCGCAGCATTCGTTCAGCTTCGTCGAGTCGGGTTCGCGCATCATCGACCCGCTTCGCGTGTACGTCATCGGCGCGGGCCGCCGATTCCTGCGCATCGCGTTTGAGCTTGCCGGCCACGATCTTCGGCAACCCGGCGTCCTTGACGTTGCGTGCCGCGTTCGACGAGCGTCGGGCAGCGCGCTCGCGCGCCTCCTGCATCTGTCGCTTCTCACGCTTGAGCTGTTGTTCGGCGTTTCGGATGTTGCCCTCGGCCACGGACTGCGCCGCCTCCACAGTTTCCTGGTAGGCGGTGAAATTGCCTCCGTAGAAGATGATTTCACCGCGGTACAGCTCGGCGATCTGATCCATCCGGTCCAGCAACACCCGGTCATGGCTGACCACCAACAGGCAGCCGGTGTAGCTGTCGAGCGCGTCGTACAGGCGGCGCCGGGCCGCACTGTCCAGATTGTTCGTGGGCTCGTCGAGGAGCAGAACACCCGGCCGCTTCAGCAGTTGAGCCGCCAGCCCCAGGGACACCACTTCCCCGCCGGACAACGTCCCCAACTGGCGGTCCAGCGCCAGGTCGTCGAGACCGAGCCGGTCCAACTGGGCACGCGAGCGTTCCTCGATGTCCCAGTCGTCGCCGATGGTGGTGAACACCTCGTCACTGGCGTCACCGGCGGCCAAGGCGGCCAGCGCGTCGAGCACCGGGGCGATCCCCAGCACCGCAGCCACGGTGAGATCAGAAGTGAACGGCAAGCTTTGGGGCAGGTAGCCGACGGCGCCGTCAGCCGTCACCGAACCCGCTGACGGCAGGTACTCACCGGCGATCAGCTTGAGCAGCGTGCTCTTTCCGGCACCGTTGGGTGCGACCAGTCCGGTGCGGCCGGGGCCGACCGAAAACGACAGATCCGAGAACAGCTCGACGTCATCGGGCCAGGAGAACGACAAATGGGAACAGACAATAGACATGCTGGTACTCCAGGGTGATGCGGGCATAAAGGCACCGCACAGAGGGACAGGAAGACGAATCGACTCTCGGGATCACCCGGAGATATCGTCAGTTCCCAGCATGTTTTCGGCCCACCTCGGTTGACAGCAGATGCGTTACCCATAGTACGCACGCATGCAACCGATTTAGATTCAGAAGGTTCCGCGCAGCCGATCCAGTTGGCGCCGTTCACGTTTCGTCGGGCGACCGGCACCCCGATCGCGGACGGGCGCGGCCGCCAGGATCTCCTTGGGCGGCGGTGGCGGACTGCGGTCGATCAGGCACTCCGCTGCGATGGCGGGACCGACCCGCTTGGCGATCGGGCGGATGACCTCCACGATCCGCTCCCGCCCGTCAAGCCGGACCCGCACCTCGTCGCCCGGACTGACGTGCTGCGCCGGTTTGGCCGGCACGTTGTTGACCCGCACATGACCGCCGCGACAGGCGGCCGCCGCCGCGGACCGGGTCTTGGTGATGCGCACCGCCCAGATCCAGCTGTCGACACGGACGGTGCTCACGACAGATAGCGCCTCAGCATGTCGGTGACCGCGGTGATCTGGGCGACCTCGACGCGTTCGTCGACCTTGTGGGCCAGGTTGGGATCGCCCGGTCCGTAGTTCACGGCAGGAATCCCCAGCGCGGCGAACCGCGACACGTCGGTCCAGCCGTACTTGGCGCGGACGGCTCCCCCGGCAGCGGCCACCAGCGCGGCGGCAGCGGGTTTGGCCAGGCCCGGCAGGGCGCCCGGGGCGGCGTCGGTCAATTCGATGTCGACGTCGAGGCCGTCGAACACCTCGTGCACGTGGGCGACGGCCTGATCGACACTTCGGTCGGGAGCAAAACGGAAGTTGACGGTCACCGAGGCGGCGTCGGGGATGACGTTGCCGGCGATGCCGCCGTCGATCCGGACCGCCGACAGCCCTTCCCGGTACACGCAGCCGTCGATGTCGACACTGCGGGGCTGATAGGCGGTGAGCCGGTCGAGCACTGCACCGAGTTTGTGGATCGCGTTGTCGCCCAGCCAGGAACGTGCGGAATGCGCTCGGGTGCCGGTCGCACCGACGACGACGCGGATCGTGCCCTGACAACCGGCCTCGATGTAACCGCCGGACGGTTCGCCGAGGATCGCGACGTCGGCCTGCAACCACTCCGGCAGCTCGCGTTCGATGCGACCCAGCCCGTTGGCGCTGGACTCGATCTCCTCGCAGTCGTACATCACCAGGGTGATGTCGTGACTCGGCTCGGCGATGGTGGCGGCCAGGTGCAGGAACACCGCGTCACCGGATTTCATGTCCGAGGTGCCGCAGCCCCACATCTCCCCGTTCTTGATGTGGCTTGGCAGGTTGTCGGCGGCGGGCACGGTGTCGATGTGTCCGGCCAGCATCACCCGTGACGATCGGCCCAGGTTGGTGCGGGCCAGCACCGCGTCACCGTTGCGGATCACCTCGAACCACGGTGCCTGCGTACGCAGCGCGGCCTCGATCTCGTCGGCGATGAGTCGTTCATGGCGCGATTCGCTGGGGATGTCCACAAGTGCAGCGGTCAGCGCGATCGGATCAGCACGCAGGTCTAGCCCCATGGTGTCCGAGGCTAGTCCAGTAACCTTGGCCAACGTGACTGCAGCATCTGGCGTCGGCCTGGCCACCATCACCGCCGACGGGACCGTCCTGGACACCTGGTTTCCCGCCCCTGAGCTGAGCGCCTCCGGCGACGCCGGCACGGTGAAGCTCACGGGTGACGATGTCCCCGCCGAGTTCGCGGGCCTGACCGGCCCCGATGCCGACCGCGGTGTCGAGGTGGTGGCGGTGCGCACCACGATCACCGACCTCGCGGACAAGCCGGCCGACGCGCACGACGCCTACCTGCGGCTGCACCTGCTTTCACACCGGCTCGTGGCCCCACACGGCGCCAACATGGACGGCATCTTCGGTGCGCTGGCCAATGTGGTGTGGACGAACTTCGGTCCGTGCGCGGTCGAGGGCTTCGAAACCGTGCGGGCCAAGCTGCGCCGCCGCGGTGCCGTCGCGGTCTACGGCGTCGACAAGTTCCCCCGCATGGTCGACTACGTGTTGCCGGCGGGCGTGCGGATCGCCGACGCGGACCGCGTCCGCCTGGGTGCGCACCTGGCCGCCGGGACGACCGTCATGCACGAGGGCTTCGTGAACTTCAACGCGGGCACGCTGGGCACCTCGATGGTGGAGGGCCGGATCTCGGCGGGCGTGGTCGTCGACGACGGCTCCGACATCGGTGGCGGTGCCTCGATCATGGGCACGCTGTCCGGTGGTGGCAAAGAAGTCATCAAGGTGGGCAAGCGCTGCCTGCTGGGCGCCAACGCCGGCCTGGGCATCTCGCTGGGCGATGACTGCGTGGTCGAGGCCGGGCTCTATGTCACCGGCGGCACCAAGGTGACCACCGCCGACGGGCAGACCACCAAAGCCGTCGAGCTCTCGGGCGCGAACAACCTACTGTTCCGCCGCAACTCACTCTCGGGCGCCGTCGAGGTCGTCAAGCGTGACGGCACCGGCATCACGCTCAACGAGGCGCTGCACGCCAACTAGCTTTCTTCCGCCGAACGTCGGCTTGTGTGTCACAAATCGCGGATAGGAGACACACAAGCCGGCGTCCGGGGACTCAGGCTATGTGCAGGGGATCCCGTGCGGGCCGCCGATCCAGTGACCTGGCGGGGATTGCCAAGGGCACCACTTCTTGATCTGCCCTGGCGGTAGATTCGGGCCTGGATTCCAGTCAACCCAGCCCGGACCGGGAACCCACGGAATACGGGGGCCGGGGTCAGCCTGCGCTGAAGCCGCGCCCAACCCGAGGGATCCGGTGCCCAGTGCACCGGCGATCATTGCTGTTCCCACGATCTTCTTGAGATTCACGTGTGGCCTCCAAACATCTGCAGGTTGACGTGCGCTTTCCAACCTCTCTATCGACCAAGCTACGCCTTTTGTTAACACGTCGGCGGAGCCGGACCTACTCGGCAGCGAGTATGCAGAACTCGTTGCCTTCAGGGTCGGCCAGCACCACCCAGGTCTCGTCGCCCTGGCCGACGTCGACGTGTCGCGCACCCAGACCGACCAACCGGTCCACCTCAGCCTGCTGATCGTCGGGGGTGAAGTCTGGATGCACTCGGTTCTTGACCAGCTTGCCCTCCGGCACGGCGGTGAACAACCAGATAGGGCCGGCACCGGGTGGCGGGGTGAGGATCACGTCGCCGTCGGCATCGGTGTGATGGGGCCAGCCGAGTACCTTCGACCACCACGCTCCCAGCGCTTCCGGATCGTGGGCATCGATACAGATCTCGGAGAACCTCAGTCCCATTGCGCCAGTTCCTTTTTCATCACCTTGCCCATGGCGTTGCGGGGCAGCCTGTCCACCAGCCGCACTTCGCGGGGTCGCTTGTGTGCTGAAAGTTGTTGGGCGACAAACTCGATCAATACTTCCGGTGCGGCAGTGCCGACGACGAACGCGACGATGCGCTGCCCGAGATCCTCGTCGGGCATGCCGACCACGGCCACCTCGTCGACGCCGTCATGGCCCAGCAGCACGGTTTCGATCTCACCCGCGCCGATGCGGTAGCCGCCGGACTTGATCAGATCCACCGATTCACGCCCGACGATGCGGTGCATGCCGTCGGCATCGATGACGGCAACGTCGCCGGTGCGGTACCAACCGTCTGAATCGAAGGCTTCGGCGGTGGCCTCGGGCCGGTTGAGATAGCCACCAAACACCATGGGGCCCTTGATCTGCAGCCGCCCGATGGTCTCACCGTCGTGCGGCACCTCGGCACCCTCGTCGTCGACCAACCTGGTCTGCACCCCGGCCAGCGGCAGCCCGACCCAGCCGGGCCTGCGCTCACCGTCCACCCGGGTGCTCAGCGTGATCAGAGATTCGGTGCTGCCGTAGCGCTCCACCGGAGCGTGCCCGGTCAGCCGGACCAACTCGTCGAACACCGGTACCGGCAGCGGCGCACTACCGGAGACCAGCAGCCGCGCCGTGGACAGGGCCAGCGCCGAGTCGAGGTCCTTGACCACCCGTGACCACACCGTCGGCACTCCGAAATACAGCGTGCCCTGGGCCTGCGCGTACGCGGCCGGTGTCGGTTTCCCGGTGTGTACGAAGCGGTTCCCGATCCGCAGCGAGCCGAGCAGGCCAAGCACCAGGCCGTGTACGTGGAACAACGGCAGCCCGTGCACCAGGGTGTCGGCGGACGTCCACTGCCACGCCTCGGCCAGCGCGTCGATGTCGTCGGCGATGGCCTGACGACTGATCGGCACCCCCTTGGGCGCTCCGGTGGTGCCGGAGGTGTACATGATGATCGCGGTCGAATCAGCTGGCGGTTCTTGGTAGCGGTGCCAGGACCGCGCGTGCAGCCGGACCGGGATCAATGGAAGCCCCGCAGGATCATCGCCGTCCTCAGGCATCTCCCCCAGCCAGGCCTGGGCGCCCGAGTCCGCGAGGATGTGCCTGCGCTCTGCCACGCCGACGTCGGCCGGGACCGGCACCACCGGCACGCCGGCGATCAAGCATCCGATGATGGCGAGGACCGTCGTCGGGGTCGGCGTCGCCAAGACCGCGACGCGGCCGGCGACAGCGACGCGCTCGGCCACCGAAGTGGCGGCGCCGACGAGGTCGCTGCGGCTCAGCACGGTCCCGTCGATCGAAACGGCATCGTCAAGTTCGGCCCCCGCGGCGACAGCTGCGGGGTTCAAGGAGGCCAGCAACACCCTTGTGAGGCTACCGTCGGGTGGTATGGGCACAGCAGCTGGACGCGACCGCGACGACTCCGGCCGGCCACGCAACACCCGCCCGCGTGACGCACTCGGCCGGCCGTTGCCGTACGGCAGTGAAGGCGTCGCACGCATTCCCGATGAGCTGGAGCTCACGCCGGCCGAAACTCTCGCCTACGCCCAGGATCTGCTCGACCGTGGTCAGGCGTTCAGCGCTCACGAAGTACTCGAAGCGGCGTGGAAGAACGGGCCAGGCCACGAACGTGCGCTCTGGCAGGGTCTGGCGCAGCTGGCTGTGGGCATCACGCATGTGCAGCGCGGCAACCGGACCGGCGCTGCCGCCCTGTTGCGACGCGCCGCAGCGCGGTTGGCGCTCGTCGAAACACCGGCGCCCTACGACATCGATGTGGCCCACCTCGTCGATTTCGCCGCCACTCTCGCCGACGACGTCGAGAGCACCGACGACATCGCGCCGGAGCGGCTGCGCACCGCCCTGACGGCTGCCATCCGCCGGACTGCGACGCGCGAGGTGTATCGGAACAACTGGCTGACGCTGCGCGAAGACCACATCGTCCGGTCTGACGGCAGCACCGGCGTCTACGCCGTCGTGGACAAGCAGACCTACGCCCTGGTGATTCCGTACGACCCCGATGGCGATCGGTTTCACCTCGTCGAGCAGTTCCGCTATCCGTTGGGGTTGCGGCGCTGGGAGTTCCCTCAGGGCACAGCGCCAGAGAATCAACATCTGGAGGCCACCGCCCTCGCCCACCGCGAGCTTCGTGAAGAGACCGGTCTGCGCGCCGAGACCATGGAAAGACTCGGCCTACTCGATGTGGCGGCGGGGATGAGCAGTCAGCGCGGCTGGGTGTTTCTGGCGACCGGCCTGACCGAGGGCGAACACGAACGCGAGCATGAGGAGCAGGACATGCACAGCGCGTGGTTCTCCCGAGCAGAGCTGAACGACATGATCCGGGACGGCGCGATCACCGATGCCCAGAGCTTGGCGGCCTTGACTTTTCTGCTGTTGCGCGAGAGGGAAATTCAGCGTTGACATCAACTTAGGTTGAGGTTCTACCGTCGAGCGCGTGAGCCAACCAGAGGTGATAGTCGACCAAGTTGTCCTGCGCGACGGCTTCGTCCCGTTGATCGACATCAGCAGCGCCCGAAACGGCGACCCACGTCAACGCCAAGCAGTCGCCGACGCTATCGGGCGATGCTGTGAAAGCAGCGGTTTTCTGCTGCTCGTCGGCCACGGAGTGCCCGATGGCGTGATCGAGGATGTCAACCGCGCGCTGCGCGAATTCTTCTCGCTGCCACGGGCCCTCAAGGAACAGGTCAGGGCCGATCCTGCCGATCCGCTGGCCCGTGGTTTCAGCAGTGCGGGCAACCTCGCGGCCACCAACGACGGGGCCGACCCGGTGGCCGAACACGAATCACCGGACCAGGTCGAGAAATTCGTGTACTTCCCGCAGGGAAATCCGGAGGGATTCGACGGGCCCGGATGGGCCGATGGACGGGTCTCGGTCGCCGAACGATGGCCAGAGGTACCGGGATTCCGCGCGGCCTACGAACGCTATTACGACGAGATGGCTTCGCTTGCGACCGAGTTGTCCCGGCTGTTCGCCTTGGCGCTGGGCCTGCGCGAAGACTGGTTCGACACGCTGATCGACCGGCACAACTCCAACCTGATGGCCAACCACTACCCGGCCGATGATCAGCCGGCCGGCCACATCCGGCTCAGTCAGCACAGCGACTGGGGCAACCTCACGATCCTGCTGCAGGACGAAACCCAGAACGGGCTACAGGTTCGGGACGATCGCGGTGAGTGGCTCGACGTGCCGGTGGTACCCGGCTCGTTCGTCATCAACATCGGCGACCTGTTGGCCCGGTGGACCAACGACCGGTGGGTCAGCACGGTGCACCGGGTAGTGGGCACCGGAGCACCCACCGCAGAGCGGTTCAGCCTTCCGTTCTTCCACCAGCCCAACTTCGACGCCGTGATCGAGTGCATCCCCACGTGTGCGACCGTGGACAACCCGGCGCGGTATGAACCGGTGGTGTCGGGACCGTATCTGCTCGACAAGTTCAAGGTCGCCTACGACCTGAGTCCCAGCTGAGGCCCTGGGTCAGTGGCGCTCGGCCAGGGCCCGCAGGAAGAACGTCAGGTTGGCCGGGCGCTCCGCCAGTCGCCGTACGAAGTAGCCGTACCACTCGTTGCCGAACGGCACGTACACCCGGACGTGGTTGCCCGCGTCGGCAAGCCGGCGTTGTTCGGCGTCACGGATGTTGTAGAGCATCTGGTACTCGAAACCGTCCACGCCCCGGCTGAATTCATCGACAAGGCCGGGTACCGCGTCGATGATCTGCGGGTCGTGTGAGGCCACCATCGGGTAGCCCGATCCGGCCATCAGCACCCGCAGGCAGCGCAGGTAGGAGTCGGTGACCTCGTCTGCATCGCGGTAGGCAACCGTGGCGGGCTCGTCGTAGGCGCCCTTGCACAGCCTGATCCGGGCTCCGGATGCGGCGAACTCACGGCAGTCCGCCTCGGTCCGGTGCAGATAGGCCTGCAGAACGGTTCCCAGCCAGTCGAATTCGGTGCGCAGATCACGCACGATGGACAGGGTGGAGTCGGTCGTGGTGTGGTCCTCGGCGTCCACGGTGACCCAGGCTCCCACCTCGCGGGCCTTGGTACAGACGGTGTGCGCGTTCTCGTAGGCGATCTTCTCACCGTCGCGCGGCAGTGCCTGACCGAGCGCCGAGAGTTTGAGTGACACCTCGAGCGGTCGCACGGAGGCGTCGATGTCGCCGCGTCGTGCCAGCCCGTCGAGCAGGGTCAGGTAGGCCTGCACAGTACGTTCGGCGTCGTCGTTGCTCGTCGTGTCCTCGCCGAGGTAGTCGACGGTGACGAATCGGCCCGAATCTCGCAGTGCACCAACGGTGTCGAGCGCCTCGGGTACCGTCTCCCCTGCCACAAAGCGGTCCACCACCTTGCGGGTGATCGGGAGGCGTTCGGCCGTGTGGCGCAGCCGCGCCGAGTGCGACGCGGCCAGGATCGCCGGGCGGGCGACGCGCTGGAAGACGCCCATGTCAGACCTCCATGTGGGGGTAGGTGTGGTGGGTGGGCGGCACGAAGGTCTCTTTGATGGAGCGGGCCGAGGTCCAGCGCAACAGGTTCAGCGCGGAACCGGCCTTGTCGTTGGTGCCCGAGGCGCGCGATCCGCCGAAGGGCTGCTGGCCGACGACCGCGCCGGTCGGCTTGTCGTTGACATAGAAGTTGCCTGCCGCGTTCCGCAGCCGGTCGGCGGCGGTCAACACCGCGGCGCGGTCGTCGGCGATCACCGCACCGGTCAGCGCGTAGCGGGCACCGGTGTCGACGACGTCGAGGATGCGCTCGTAGTCCGCGTCGGGATAGACGTGGACCGCGAGGATGGGGCCGAAGTACTCGGTGGAGAAGGCCTCGTCGGTCGGATCGTCGGACAGCAGAACGGTGGGCCTGACGAAATAGCCTTCACTGTCGTCGTATTCACCGCCGGCGGCGATGGTGACGCCCGCCGCGCCCTTGGCCCGCTCGATCGCCGCGACGTTCTTGGCGTAGGCGCGTTCGTCGATCACGGCACCGCCGTAGTTGGTCAGGTCGGTGACGTCGCCGTACTTGAGGTCCGATGTGGCCGAGAGGAAGTCGTCGCCCATCCGGTGCCACACCGAGCGCGGGACGAAGGCCCGGGAGGCTGCCGAGCACTTCTGTCCCTGGTAGTCGAAAGCACCGCGGATCAGGGCAGTGCGCAGGACATCAGGGCGGGCCGAGGAATGCGCGACGACGAAGTCCTTGCCGCCGGTCTCGCCGACCAGTCGTGGATAGGTGTGGTAGCTGCCGATGTTCGCGCCGACCTCGCGCCACAGGTGCTGGAACGTGGCGGTCGATCCGGTGAAGTGGATGCCGGCCAGTCGCGGATCCGCCAGGGCCACATCGGAAACCGCGATCCCGTCGCCGGTCACCAGATTGATCACCCCGGGCGGCAGTCCGGCGGCCTCGAGTAGTTGCATCGTCAGGTAGGCCGCGAAGGTCTGGGTGGGCGAGGGTTTCCACACCACGGTGTTGCCCATCAGGGCGGGTGCGGTGGGCAGGTTGCCGGCGATCGCGGTGAAGTTGAAGGGGGTGATGGCGTAGACGAAGCCCTCGAGTGGCCGGTGATCGGTGCGGTTCCAGACGCCGGGGCTGCTGACGGGCTGTTGCGCCAGGATCTCACGGGCGAACTCGACGTTGAACCGCCAGAAGTCGATCAGCTCGCAGGGGGCGTCGATCTCGGCCTGGTAGGCGGTCTTGGACTGGCCGAGCATGGTGGCGGCGGCGATCTTCTCGCGCCAGGGTCCGGACAGCAGATCGGCCGCGCGCAAGAACACCGCGGCGCGCTCGTCGAACGGCATCCGGGCCCACTCGGCCTTGGCGGCCAGCGCGGCCTCGATGGCGGCACTGGCGTCGGCGTGTTCGGCGTTGGTCAGGGTGCCGAGCGTCGCACTGTGGCGATGCGGTTGCACGACATCGATGCGTGCACCGCCGCCCATGGTGTGTTTGCCGCCGATGACGTGCGGCAGGTCGATCGGGGCGCCGGTGAGTTCGCCGAGCACAGTGGCGAGCCGGGCGCGTTCGCCCGAGCCCGGTGCGTAGTCGTGAACCGGCTCGTTGGCCGGCGCGGGCACGGCGGTGATGGCATCCATGAGTCAAGAATCCCCGACGTGACCCACGCAACACTTGTCTGTTCCGCCAAGCCTTGCTCGTCTGATCAGTAGAATCGGACAACATGCGGACCACTGGTGTCAGCCTGGGCCAACTGTTGTTAGCGCTGGATGCCACCCTGGTCAGACTGGTTGAGGCACCTCGCGGCCTAGATCTGGTGGTGGCCTCGGCCGCACTCATCGATTCCGACGACGTGCGCCTGGGCCTGGCCCCGTCCGCAGGCGCCGCGGACGTGTTCTTCCTGCTCGGATTGTCCGAAGAAGACGCGCTGAGTTGGGTCGAGCAGCAGACCGCACGCCGGGCGCCTGCGGCGATCTTCATCAAGAAGCCATCCGATGCGGTCATTGAACGAGCAGTGGCGGCGGGCACCGCGGTGGTTGCCGTCGATCCGCGGGCCCGCTGGGAGCGGCTGTACCGATTGGTCAACCATGTCTTCGAACACCATGGTGACGGTGCGTTGCACGATTCGGGTACCGACCTGTTCGGCCTGGCCCAGTCGGTGGCCGAACGCACGCACGGCATGGTCAGCATCGAGGACGCCCAGTCACACGTGTTGGCCTATTCAGCGTCCAGCGACGAAGCCGATGAGTTGCGTCGCCTGTCGATTCTCGGCCGAGCGGGTCCACCGGAGCATCTGGCGTGGATCGCCCAGTGGGGCATCTTCGATGCGTTGCGTTCCCGACCGGAGGCGGTGCGGGTGGCCGAGCGCCCCGAACTCGGGCTGCGGCCCAGGCTGGCGATCGGCATCTTCGCGCCCGCCGTCGACGAGCGCCGGGCCGCCGCGTTCGTCGGCACCATCTGGGTGCAGCAGGGCAGTCGCCCGCTGGCCGAGGACGCCGAGGAGGTGATGCGCGGCGCCGCTGTTCTGGCCGCGCGGATCATGGCGCGCCTGGCCGCCGCGCCGTCCACCCATGCCGTGCGGGTACAGGAACTGCTGGGGTTGGGTGAGGCGGAGGCCCCCGTCGAAGTGGAGTTGATCGCCCGGGAACTAGGTGTGGCCGTTGACGGCCGGGCCGCGGTGATCGGCTTCGACAGCCGCGCCGGAGCCAATCAGGCGAGCCGACTGGCTGATGTTCTGGCTTTGAGCGCCAGCGCCTTTCGCCATGACGCACAGATGGCCTCGGTGGGATCGCGGGTCTATGTGCTGTTCCCCACCACTGGTAAGGCGGTGACGTCGTGGGTGCGGGGCACCGTGGCGTCGCTGCGCACCGAGTTGGGACTGGAGCTGCACGCGGTGATCGCCAGCCCGGTGGCCGGGTTGGCCGGCGCGGCGGCGGCCCGCACCGATGTCGACCGGGTGCTCGACACGGCCGGACGCCATCCCGGAACGCTGGCCGCCGTCACCTCGCTGGCCGAGGCGCGCACGACGGTGTTGCTCGACGAGATCGTCACCGCCATCGCCGCCGACGAGCGGCTGATCGATCCGCGGGTGCGGATGTTGCGGGCCGACGAACCGGTGCTCGCGGAAACCCTCGGTGTGTACCTGGACTGCTTCGGCGACGTGGCCGCGGCCGCGCAGCATCTGCACGTACACCCCAACACTGTCCGTTACCGGATCCGCCGCGTGGAAGAGCTGCTGGCGACCTCCCTCAACGATGCCGATGTCCGGCTGCTGCTCGCGTTGAGTCTGCGTGCCACAGCGTGAGTCGCCTCCCCTGCCGAGCAGACGCTCAGGTACCCAGATGCTCGGCGTGTCGGGTACCGCCGCGTCTGCTCGCCAGAAATGTGGGCCCCTGTCCATCGTTCGGTTGACATACGAATCAGCCGCGAAGGCGTCGCGCGGACGCGGGCGAAGCGGCACCGTAGGGGTATGACGACCGAAACGGTTCAGCACACATACGAACATCCGTATCTGAGCGGGAACTACGCCCCGGTACATGACGAGGTCACGGTCACCGACCTGACGGTCACGGGGAACATTCCGGACTACCTCGACGGGCGCTACCTGCGCACCGGGCCCAACCCGCTGCGCGCTCCCGATCCGGAACGCCACCACTGGTTTCTGGGCGACGGCATGGCGCACGGGATCCGGCTGCGCGACGGCAGCGCGACCTGGTACCGGAATCGCTGGATCAGGTCGAGTTCGGTCGCGCGCCAGCTCGGCGAAAAATGGGCCGGCGGCGCGCACGCCGGTGGGTTCGACTTCCCCTCGAACACCAACATCATCGGCCATGCCGGCCGGACGTTGGTGGTCACCGAGGCCGGCGTGCGACCCTACGAACTCACCGACGAGCTCGAAACGGTAGGTCCGTCCGACTTCTGCGGCACACTGTTCGGCGGATTCACCGCACACCCGAAGCATGATCCGAAAACCGGTGAACTGCATGCCGTCTCGTACAACCCGTTGCGCGGCAACTTGGTGAGCTACACCGTCACCGGGGTGGACGGAAGGGTCCGGCGCACCGTCGACATCGCCTTACGCGCCCAGACGATGATGCACGACTTCACCCTGACCGAGAAGTATGTGGTGCTCTACGACCTGCCGGTGCTGCTCGATCTGACGACGATGGTCAAGAGTGCCCCGGCGCGTGCCGCCGCACGGTTGCTGACCGGATTCGCTGCCCGGCACGCGGCACCGGACTTCGTCCTGCGCGCCGCCATGCGCGGATCCGAACGCGCCGCGCTGCCGACGACGGCGATGCCGTACCGGTGGTCACCGGAGCACGGTGCTCGTATCGGGGTGATGCCCCGCGAGGGATCAGCCGCCGACATCCGGTGGTTCGACATACCGCCGTGCTATGTGTTCCACACCCTCAACGGGTACGACCAGACCGGACCCGACGGCGAACAGATCGTGCTCGACGTCGTCCGACATCCTGCGGTGTTCACAACCGGTGACCGGCTGTTCACCGACTCGATCACGTTGGACCGCTGGACCGTTGACCTTCGCACCGGAAAGGTGCGCGAGCAGCGACTCCACGACGAGACCCAGGAATTCCCCCGCATCGACGACCGCACAGTCGGGCGGCAGCACCGGTACGGCTACACCGTCAGCCTGCCCCCGGAACCGGACGCGCCGGCCGGCGCCATCCTGCGCCACGACCTGCGTGAGGGAACCACCGACCGGGTCGACTTCGGGCCCGGGCGCGAACCCGGCGAATTCGTCTTCGTCCCGTCCGGACCGGATGCCGACGAGAACGACGGCGTGGTGATGGGATTCGTCTACGACCGAGCCGAGAACCGTAGCGATCTGGTGTTGCTCGACGGGCAGAGTCTGGCACCCGTTGCCACCGTGCACATTCCGGTCAGGGTCCCACACGGATTCCACGGAAACTGGGTGGCCACCGAAGGCGGCGGCGGCCGTTAACATCGGCAGATGACCGAAACCGGTCCGTCCACTACAGCAGTCCTGCGGGAACCGTCGGACTGGCATTGGATGTGGGAGACCTACGTCTGCGGGTTGTGCGTCGCGGCGGTCGTCGCGGTGGTGCTGCTGCGACACACCCTCGGCGGCAACGTAGGAGTGGCGTGCGGCGCACTCGCCGCGATGGTCGTCGTCGTTCTGGTGTTCGGACGCAGCGTGATTCACGATGCGGATCCGATCACCGGCCCGGTGAGCGCACGGACGGCGGCGTTCCTGGCAGTGATGATCGGCCTCTGGCTGCTCGCGCTGCTGGCCGCGGCGCCGGCCGTCGCGGCAATTCCGGCGCTCTTCCCGCTGATCTTCGCCACGTTGCCGCTGACGGCGGCGTTGACGCTGACCTTCCTGGTCACCCTGGCACCGTTGGGCCTCGCCGTGGCCATCCACGGGCTGGGGTGGCCGAGCCTGCCGCTGGTGGCCGCGGTGACCCTCGTCGGTGCGGTTGCCGCCCCGATCATCGGTACCACCATCATGACCACCATGCGCCAGCGACAGAAGTTGGCGGAGACGGTCGCCGAGTTGGCGGCCAGCCGGGCCGAAGCCGCCCGCCTGTCACGGGAGGCCGGCGTGGCCGGCGAACGGGAGCGGCTGGCCCGGGAGATCCACGACACCCTGGCCCAGGGATTCACCAGCATCGTGGCGCTCGCCCAGGCGGTGCAGGCCGAGAGCGACGCCGATCCGGCCGCCGCCGCCCGGCATGTGGAGTTGATCCGCAACACCGCGCGCGACAACCTGGCCGAGGCCCGCACGATGGTCACCAGGCTGACCCCGGCCGCGTTGGAGGAGGGCTCCCTGCCTGCTGCCCTGCGCCGCCAGTGCGAGCGATTGGCCGCCGAGACCGGCATCGCCGTCGACATACACATCGACGACGACCTACCCTCGCTCGGCATGGCCGCCGATGTGGTGTTGTTGCGCAGCGCGCAGGAGGCGATGACGAACGTGCGCCGGCATTCGCAGGCCAGTGAACTCCGGGTCCACCTTGAGCCCGTACCGCACGGGGTACGACTTTGCCTGTCCGACAACGGTATCGGCCTGCAGCCCGACCACGTCGACGGTTTCGGCCTGCGCGGTATGCAGGCCCGGCTGGATCAGGTCGGCGGCACCCTGACGCTGTCGGTGCCCGACGGTGGCGGCGTGCGGGTGATCGTGGCGGTGCCGGCATGACCGGCACTGCGACAAGAGTCCTGCTGGTCGACGATCACCCGGTGGTCCGCGAGGGGCTGCGCGGCATGATCGACGCCGAGGACGACCTGACGGTGATCGGTGAGGCCGGTTCCGGGGCCGAGGCGATCGGGTTGGCCGGCGCGCTGCGCCCCGATGTCATCTTGATGGATCTGCGGATGCCCGGAATCGACGGCGTCACCGCCACTGCCCAGATTCTGGCCGCCGATCCTTCGATCCACATCGTCGTGGTCACCACCTACGAAAGTGACACCGACATCCTTCGCGCTGTCGAGGCCGGCGCGACGGGCTATCTGCTCAAGGATGCGTCCCGCGCCGAGTTGGCCCGTGCGGTGCGCGACGCCGCGCGCGGCAAGACGGTGCTGGCCCCCGGCGTCGCCGACCGATTGGTGAACGCGGTCCGGACGCCGGCGGTGACACTGTCGGTGCGGGAGGCCGAGGCGCTGGCCTTGGTGGCCACAGGTGCCACCAACGCCGATATCGGCCGCGCACTACACATCAGCGAGGCCACCGTGAAGACCCATCTGCTGCGGGCGTTCCACAAACTCGGGGTGTCCGACCGCACGGCGGCGGTCACCAAAGCGATGTCGCTGGGCCTGCTGGGCTGATTTTCTCCCGCGAGCAGACGCAAACTCGCACATTTTCAGCGGAAAACTGATGAGTTTGCGTCTGCTCGGCGGTTAGGAGAGGCGTGCGACCGCAGCGGCGATGCGCTCGTCGGTCGCGGTCAGTGCGACCCGCACGTACTGAGCTCCGGCCGGACCGTAGAACTCGCCCGGCGCCACGAGGATGCCGCGCTCGGCCAGCCACTTGACGGTGTCGCGGCACGGCTCGCCGCGAGTGGCCCACAGGTACAGGCCCGCCTCGGAATGCTCGATGGTGAATCCGGCCGCCTGCAGTGCGGGTAGCAGCAGCGCCCGGCGTTGCGCGTATCGCTCGCGTTGCACGGCTTCGTGCTCGTCGTCGTCGAGGGCGGCGACCATCGCGGCCTGCACCGCCGTCGGCACCATCATCCCGGCGTGCTTGCGGACCGCGAGCAGTTCGGCGACGACAGCCGGGTCACCGGCGACGAACCCGGCACGGTAGCCGGCGAGCGAGGAGGTCTTGGACAGCGAGTGCACCGCGAGCAGCCCGGTGTGGTCACCGTCGCAGACCGATGGATGCAGGACACTGAGCGGCTCGGCTTCCCAGCTCAGGCCCAGGTAGCACTCGTCGGAAGCGATGAGCACCCCACGGTCGCGGGCCCAGGTCACCACCTTGCGGAGGTGGTCGGCCGGGAGCACCTTCCCGGTGGGGTTGCTCGGCGAGTTCAGGTAGATCAGCGCGGGACGTTGCGGACCCAGCTGGGTGAGCGAATCGGCACGCAGCACCTGCGCCCCGGCCAGCAGGGCACCGACCTCGTAAGTCGGGTAGGCCAGCTCCGGGACGACGACGGCATCGCTGGGACCGATCGCCAGCAGCGTCGGCAGCCAGGCGATCAGCTCCTTGGTGCCGATCACCGGCAGCACCGCATCCGGCGCCAGGTCGGTGATGCCGTACCGGCGTCGCAGTGCCGCCCCGGCCGAGGCTCGCAGCGCCGGTGTCCCGGCCGTCGTCGGATAGCCGGGAGCCGAACTGGCGGCGGCCAGCGCCTCCCGGATGACCGGTGCCACCGGATCTACCGGAGTGCCTACCGAAAGGTCGACGATTCCGTCGGGGTGCGAGCGGGCCAGAGCAGTGACGTCCGCCAGGGTGTCCCACGGAAACTCTGGCAATGCCGCCGAACGACGCTGTCGCACCACGTCAGTCTCGAAGCCGGATTCGACCGTGCTCAGTCCTCGGCCTTGGCCGGCAGGTCCTTGATCACCTGCGGATCGTTGTCGGTCTGGCCGACCTTGGACGCGCCGCCGGGCGAACCCAGCTCGGAGAAGAAGTCAGCGTTGGCCTGCGCGTAGCTGCTCCACTGGTCCGGCACATCGTCTTCGTAGTAGATGGCCTCGACCGGGCAGACCGGTTCGCACGCGCCGCAATCCACACACTCGTCGGGGTGGATGTACAGCATGCGGGCACCCTCGTAGATGCAATCGACCGGGCACTCTTCGATACATGCCTTGTCTTTGACGTCGACGCAGGGTTCGGCAATGACGTACGTCACTGATGTCTCTCCTGTCCAGTGGGCTGCTGGGCTCGGTGGTCGGGACTCTGTTGAGTTCGACGTCACAGTATGCGTTGCCGATACTTGGACGCGCGTCTCAGTGTGTCCTAACTTCACGCGTCACCCAGTTATGGGTGGCGCGTGGTAACTGATACTAGCCGTCGCAGATACAGCTCGCCTAGCCGCCTGACCGATTCCTTTTGCCCAACCCAGATCACTCAATTAGTTGCATAGGACCGTCGGTCCCACCTACCCTGCGGACATGGGGTTGACCTATCCGCATCTCTTGTCGCCGTTGGACCTCGGCTTCACCGCGCTGCGCAACCGGGTCGTGATGGGCTCGATGCACACCGGCCTCGAGGACCGTGCCGGTGACACCGCGAAGCTCGCCGAATACTTCGCCGAGCGGGCCCGCGGTGGCGTCGGGCTGATCATCACCGGTGGCTACGCCCCCAACAAGACCGGTTGGCTGCTGCCGTTCGCCTCACAACTGGTGTCCTCCGCCGAAGCGCGACGCCACCGCCGGATCACCGGTGCCGTCCACGATGCCGACGGCAAGATCCTGCTGCAGATCCTGCACGCCGGACGCTATGCGTATCACCCACTTTCGGTGAGCGCATCGTCGATCAAGGCCCCCATCAACCCGTTCCGGCCGCGCGCCTTGCGGGACGTCAAGGGCACCATCGACGATTTCGTCCGCTGCGCGCTGCTCGCCCGCGAAGCTGGTTATGACGGCGTCGAGATCATGGGCAGCGAGGGCTATCTGCTCAACCAGTTCCTGGCACCGCGCACCAACAAGCGCACCGACGCGTGGGGCGGCACCCCGGATAAGCGCCGTCGCTTCCCGGTCGAGATCGTGCGACGGGTGCGCGAGGCGGTCGGCTCCGACTTCATCATCTGCTACCGCCTCTCGATGGCCGACTACGTCGAGGACGGTCAGACCTGGGAGGAAATCGTCGCGCTGGCAACCGAAGTCGAGGCGGCCGGCGCGACGATCCTGAACTCGGGCTTCGGCTGGCACGAGGCGCGGGTACCCACGATCGTCACCTCGGTGCCCAACAGCGCCTTCGCCGACATCAGCAGTGCGGTGGCCGAGCACGTCTCCATCCCGGTGGTGGCGTCCAACCGGATCAACATGCCGCAGAGCGCCGAGCAGATCCTGGCCGACACCCACGTCCAGCTGATCTCGATGGCGCGTCCCCTGCTCAGCGATCCGGACTGGGTGCTCAAGGCCGCCGAGGAGCGGGCCGACGAGATCAACACCTGCATCGCGTGCAATCAGGCCTGCCTCGACCATGCCTTTGTGCACAAGAAGGTTTCGTGCCTGCTCAACCCGAGGGCCGGGCGAGAGACGACATTGGTGCTCAGCCCGACGCGTCGGGCCCGTTCGGTGGCCGTCGTAGGCGCCGGCCCAGCCGGGTTGTCGACCGCGGTCAACGCCGCCCAGCGCGGTCACCGGGTCACGCTGTTCGAGGCGGGGTCGGCCATCGGCGGCCAATTCGACCTGGCCAGAAGGATTCCCGGCAAGGAAGAGTTCAACGAGACCATCCGGTACTACACGACGATGCTCGACAAGCTCGAGGTCGACGTGCGATTGGGGGTTCGCGCCGGAGCCGACGACCTGGCCGGCTTCGACGATGTGGTGCTCGCGAGCGGGGTCACACCGCGCCTTCCCGCCATTCCAGGGATCGACCATCCGAAGGTGCTCACCTACGCCCAGGCCATCACCGGTGCGCCCGTGGGCAAGTCGGTAGCGGTGATCGGCGCCGGCGGAATCGGCTTTGACGTGAGCGAATTCCTGACCACCGATGCTTCTCCCACCCTGAATCTCAAGGAGTGGAAGGCCGAGTGGGGTGTGGCCGACCCCCAGGAAGCCCGTGGCGCGCTCACCACTCCCCTGCCCGCCCCCGCCGTGCGCGAGGTGTATCTGCTGCAGCGCACCAAGGGCCCACAGGGCCGCAACCTCGGCAAGACCAGCGGGTGGGTTCATCGAGCATCACTGAAAGCCAAAGGGGTGCATCAGCTTTCCGGAGTGAACTACGAGCTCATCGACGATGAGGGTCTGCACATCAGCTTCGGTTCCGAACACCGGGACCGACGCGTGCTCCCGGTCGACAACGTGGTGATCTGCGCTGGACAGGAATCGGTACGTGATCTCGAAGCGGACCTTCGGCGCAACGGCATCGAACCCCACATCATCGGAGGCGCTGCTGTGGCAGCCGAACTCGATGCGAAACGAGCAATCAAACAGGGCACCGAATTGGCCGCGGCACTCTAGGCTGCGCTGCGCGAACTTTCCGAAAAGCCCGCAATGACGCTGCCCCGTCGGTATTTTTGACCCCGTCGAAGATTCCGCACGTGCGGGTTCAGATGCCGCCCGCACCCATGTGGTGGGGGGAGCAAGCGCATGGCCGTCGAGGAGTCCACCAGCCAACCACTGATCGGCAAGGGCTGGGTTCAGGGCGTCGCCCTGGTGATGATCTTCGGCTTCTTCATCATGGGGCTGCTGGCCTACCGGACCTACACGGCATCGATGCCGATGCCCGACAAGGTGGTCACCGAATCCGGGCAGGTGGTCTTCACCGGCGACGAGATCACCCGCGGGCAGGAGCTCTTCCAGTCACGCGGCCTGCAGGAGTACGGGTCGATCGTCGGTCACGGTGCCTACCTCGGCCCCGACTACACCGCTGATTACTTGCGCCGGGCAACCGAAGATGTCGCCACCCAGCTGCGGGACGGGGGTATGGCCGACACCCACGACGCCGTCGTCACCGAATTCCGGACCAACCGCTTCAACCCCGAGACCCGAACCCTGGTGTTCACCGGCCGACAGGCCGAGGCCTTCGACCGGATCACGCAGCACTATGCTGAATTCTTCGGGGAGGACTCCACCAAACACGGGCTGCTCCCCCGGCTCATCACCGACCCTGCCGAGATTCACGACCTGACCGCGTTCTTCGCCTGGACCGCATGGGCGTCGGCCGCTGACCGGCCCGGCCACAACTACAGCTACACCAACAACTGGCCCAGCGAACCCCGCGTCGACAACGGCCCCACCGCACAGCTCATCGTCTGGTCGACGCTCTCGTTGATCATGCTGCTCGGCGGGACCGGCATCATGTTTGCCGTCTACGGGCGGTGGAGTCAGAAGATCGGTTGGCACAGTGCCGAAGCCCCGATGCTGTCATTCCGCCAGCCTGGCGAAGTTCCGCTGACGCGTGCACAGCGGTCGACCATCTGGTTCTTCGCCATCGTGTCGCTGCTGTTCTTGGCCCAGGCCCTGCTCGGCGGCGCCGTACAGCACTACCGGGCCGACCTGTCGAACTTCTTCGGGCTCGACCTTGCCGCCATCCTGCCCTACAACCTGGCCCGCACCTGGCATCTGCAGCTGGCCCTGCTGTGGACCGCCGCGGCGTTCCTGGCGGGTGGAATTTTCTTGACCCCGTTCATCTCCCGGCGTGAGCCGCGACGGCAGCACTGGCTGTCCTACGGCTTGCTCGGTGCGGTGGTGATCGTCGTCGTCGGCTCACTGATCACCGAGGCGCTGTCGATCTACGGGATCGTCCCGTCGGGTTCACTGTTCTCGCAGCAATGGGAGTACCTGGATCTCCCGCGGCTGTGGCAGATCCTGTTGATCGTCGGCATGTTCTTGTGGATTGCGATCATCTGGCGCGGCATGAGGGCCCGGCTCAAAACCGAGTCCAAGTTGAACATGCCATGGGTGTTCTTCTTCTCGGGCCTGGCGATTCCGATGTTCTACGCGGTGGGCCTGCTCGCCGGCAGCGACACCCACCTGACGGTGGCCGACTTCTGGCGCTTCTGGGTGGTGCACCTGTGGGTCGAGGATTTCCTCGAACTGTTCACCACGGTGATGGTGGCCTACATCTTCGTCATGCTCGGGGTGGTCAGTCAGCGCATCGCGCTCGGGGTGATCTTCCTCGACGTGATCCTGTATTCGGCAGGCGGCGTCATCGGCACCATGCATCACCTGTATTTCTCCGGAACTCCGGTGGAACACATGGCCCTTGGCGCGTTCTTCTCCGCAGCCGAGGTGATCCCGTTGACGTTCCTCACCGTGGAGGCATGGGCCTTCCTCCAATTGGGGTCCAGACAGACCACCGGAGATGCCAAACCTTTCCCGCACCGCTGGGCAGTGATGTTCCTCGTGGCAGTCGGCTTCTGGAACTTCGTGGGCGCCGGCATCTTCGGCTTCCTGATCAACCTGCCGATCGTGTCCTACTACCAGATCGGCACCGCGCTGACCGCCAATCACGCTCACGCCGCGATGATGGGTGTGTACGGAATGCTCGCCGTAGGGCTGGCCATGTTCGCGTTCCGGTATGTGATTCCGGCCGACAAGTGGCCGGAGAAATGGGCGCGAGTATCGTTCTGGTGCCTCAACATCGGCCTGGCCTGGATGGTGTTCGCCAGCCTGTTGCCGTTGGGTGTACTGCAGCTGTATCACTCGGTCAACGAGGGCTACTTCGAGGCGCGCTCGCTGGGCTACATCACCCAGCCCGGTAACGCGGTGCTGGAGTGGCTCCGGTTGCCCGGTGATCTGATCTTCATCATCGGCGGAGTAGTCCCGTTCGTCTGGATCGCCCTGCAGGCGGTGCGGCACTTCAAGTCCGGCCCGACCACCGACGAGATGCCCGAGAATCCGCTGTACACCGAGGTCAGCCCGACGCCCGTGCCGGAGGCGCGATGAGCCCTCCGAGCACCGCGGTGTGGCTGATGGCGGGGTACGCCCTGGCACTGGTCGCGGTGGCCTGGGGATTCGACATGATGGCGCGGCGCGCCTCGATGCGCGCGGCGCGTTGGCGCACTGGGCAATTCACCTATCACGCCGATCACGACGCCTGGATGTGCCCGCAGGACCAGTGGTTGTGGCCCACGTCCTTCGACCCGGCCAACCGGGTGATGAGGTACCGGGCGAAGCCGTCGGTGTGCAACAGCTGCCCGGTGAAGTCCACTTGCACCAGCTCCGATCACGGCCGCGAGATCAGTCGGGAGGTCGATCCGTGGCCGTACTCGGAAGCCGGACAGTTTCACCGCGGGATCGCCTGCGCGGTGGCCGGATTGGCGCTGGTCATGGTGGCGGCGATGGCGATCGGGCAGCACGGTGCCGGTGATGTGGTCGTCCTGGTGGTGACGGCGACGGCCATCGTCGCCGCCGGTGTGCCACTGGCGCGCCACCTTTGGGCCAGCCCGGCCAACGCCCCCGACCATCTCCCGCACCGCACCGGTGAACAGGACATCACGGCCGTCAGCGTCGACCGGTTCACGACGAAGTGGGGCGGCGGCTGGGCCGACAGGAAGGAGACCCAGTGACCGGATTGTGGTTCTTGCTCGCCGCGGCGGGGCTGATCGTATTGGTGGCGTTCGCGTACTTCTCGCTGAAGGTGCTGCGCGAGTACGAGCGGGGCGTGGTGTTCCGGATGGGCCGGGCCCGCCCGCTGTACGGGCCCGGACTGGTGGTCCTGCTGCCACTGGCCGATCGGATGGTTCGGGTCGATCAGCGGGTGGTGACGCTGACCATCCCGCCGCAGGAAGTGATCACCCGCGACAATGTGCCGGCCCGGGTCAACGCCGTCGTGATGTTCCAAGTCACCGATC
>NZ_LZSY01000157.1 GCF_001665625.1 Mycolicibacterium peregrinum
GAACGGGATCGAGGTGTGCTCGATCGGCGTTCCCTGCGGGCGCGTGATGGCCTGGACCCGAGAAATGCCGGGCACCTGGAAGATTCGCTTGGCGATGCGGTCGACGACCAGGAAGTCCGCGGAGTTGCGCAGGTCGTGATCGCTCTCGATCAGCAGCAGCTCGGGGTTCATCCGGGCCTGCGAGAAGTGCCGGTCGGATGCGGCGTAGCCGGTGTTGGCGGGTAGATCCGCCGGGAGGTACTTGCGGTCGTTGTAGTTGGTCTTGTACCCGGGCAGGGTCAGCAGACCGATCAGCGACAGCGCGATGGTGGCGATCAGGATCGGTCCCGGCCAACGCACGACCGCGGCACCGATCTTGCGCCACCCGCGGGTGCGCATGGCCCGCTTGGGTTCCAGCGTCTTACCGAATCTACTGGCCACCGAGATGATCGCCGGTCCCAGCGTGAGGGCGGCGACGACGCCGGTGACCATGCCGATGGCCAACGGGATGCCCAGCGATCGGAAGTAGGGAAGGTTGGTGAAGTGCAGACACAGCGTGGCGCCGGCGATGGTCAGGCCCGAACCCAGCACCACGTGCGCGGTGCCGTGGAACATCGTGTAGTACGACTGTTCGCGATCCTCACCGACACTTCGGGCCTCTTGATATCGGCCTATCAGGAAGATCGCGTAATCGGTGGAGGCGGCGATGGCCAGCGTCACCAACAGGTTGGTGGCGAACGTCGAGAGCCCGATGATGTCGTAGTAGCCCAGGGCAGCGACGACACCGCGCGCTGCCGACAGCGAGAGCACCACCATGACCAGGGTCAGGATCACCGTGATGATGGAGCGGTAGACCAGCAGCAGCATGATGATGATGACCGTGAAGGTCAACGCCTCGATGATCTTCACACTGCGGTCACCGGCAATGTGCTGGTCGGCGGCCAACGCGGCCGGGCCGGTCACGTATGCCTTGACGCCCGGCGGCGGAGTGACGCTCTCGACGATCTTCTGGACCGCCTCGACCGATTCGTTGGCCAGCGCCTCGCCCTGGTTACCGGCGGTGTAGACCTGCACATAAGAGGCCTTGCCGTCGGAGCTCTGCGCGCCTGACGCGGTCAGCGGGTCGCCCCAGAAATCCTGGACGTGCTCGACATGCTCCTTGTCGGCCTCGAGCTTGGCGACGACCTCGTCGTAGTAATCGTGCGCTTTGATGTCGAGCGGCTCGTCGCCCTCGAGCACCACCATGACCGAGCTGTTGGACTTGAACTCCTGGAACACCTCGCCGACACGCTTCATGGCGATCATCGATGGAGCCTGGTCGGGGCTCATCGAGACCGACCGCATCTTGCCCACCTCTTCGAGCTGGGGCACAACGGTGTTCAGGATGCCGATGAGAACGACCCAGCCGATGATGATCGGCACGGCCAGGCGCCGGATCCACTTGGCGATCCCGCCGTGGTGGGCCTTTTTCGGTTCGGTGACTCCGAAGGCGTCGGTCGGGGCGTCAGGGGTGCTCATGCAGATTTCACCAAGCAGAAGGTCTGGGCATTGACGCCGTTGGAGGTTCTCTCGTCCTTGAGCTCGTCATCGACGGTGATGCGGCAGCTGATGGAGTCGCCGTTGCCCTGCGCGACGATGTTGGGGAACACCGACGGAGCGGTGGACTCCAGACGCAGCGTCCACGGCAGGGTCACCCCGTCGATGCGCTGAGGCTGGGCGTCGAGATCGAGGTAGTTCACGTCCGCCGTCGCACCGGGCACGCCGTAGATCTCGTAGACCACGACCTTGGGGTCGAACGGCTTGGTGTCATCGACCTTCGCGCTGGAGATCCCCGA
>NZ_LZSY01000158.1 GCF_001665625.1 Mycolicibacterium peregrinum
GCACGCTCAGCGCGTGCAGGTAAGGGCCTTGGTCGGAGTCGGCGATACCGACCGCGCGACACGCGGACCGGGCGTCGGGGTGGTCAGCCAGTGAGTTGACCACCTCGACGACCGTCCGGTTCTTCAGAAACGACAGCTTGCGGGTTCCAAAGTGATACAGCAGGGCACCGAACGGCTCCGGCCGCACCGCCACCTGGTGGTGCAACCGCCAGCTGACATTCGGGTCGAAGACGACGCCGACGTGCCCGGCCGTATCGGCAACCTGTGTAGACACGGTCAGTAAACCCCGCACATGCCGTCGATCGAGACCTCTTCGACGAGCGTCTCGGTGACGAGCTGGGTTTCGGTTTCGGCCTGCGGGTTCTGATCCATGAATCGCACCTTTCCTGTAACTGTGGGTCTCGACAATTGTGACCTGAGTCGCAAGAATATGGCATCGAGTGCACAAATGGAAGGGCGGGTTTTATGCGGCAGGGATCCGGGCCCCGCGTCGGCAGGCGTCCGTCCACCACGCAGGACCACATCACCGACGTCGCACTGGCATTGTTCGCCGCCCACGGCTTCGACGAGGTGAGCGTCGACGACGTGGCCAAAGCCGCCGGCATCGCGCGACGCACGCTGTTCCGCTACTACGCCTCCAAGAACGCCATCCCCTGGGGAGACTTCGACGCCCACCTGCAACACCTGCGCGACCTGCTCGCCGCGCTGAGCTCCGAGATCCCGCTGGCCGAGGCCCTGCGCGAAGCACTGCTGTCGTTCAACACCTACGACGCCCAGGAGATGGCCCAACACCGCCTGCGCATGCGCGTCATTCTGGAAACCGCAGGACTGCAGGCATATTCGATGACGATGTACGCCGGATGGCGTGAGGTCATCGCCACCTACGTGGCCCAACGCATCGGCGCGACCCCAGAGGACCTGATGCCCCAGACCGTCGGATGGCTGATGCTCGGAGTCGCGCTCTCGGCCTACGAACACTGGCTTGCCGACGAGTCCGTCGCACTGCCGGACGCCATCGGCCGGGCCTTCGAGGTGGCGCGTCCGGGGTTGGAGCGGCTAGCCCCGCAGTAACCCCTCCCACGCTGCCGCCAGTGCTGCCGGGCCCTGCGGACCGAGCCTCTCGGTGAGCATGATCGGCGCCTGCGACATGAAACGCGGTGAGCTACCGCGATGTACATCAGCGGCGTGCGCGGTGAACGGATGCAGCACGTACATGTCGCCGGGCCGGCCCGTCGCATGGGCCATCGGACAGGTTCGGCTGGCCACGTCCACCATGGCACCGGCCTCGATGAACTCGACAGGGTCGGGCCCGAGCACCCGGGCGACGTCGCGATGCGAACCCACCCGAATCCGCGTCGGCGCGTCGGCGGGTCCCACCTCGGACAGCAGGGTCAACACCAGGACGGTGTGCGGACGCCCGCTGACCGCCCACTCCCCGCCCGGTAAGGGGGTGTTGGCGTCGACGTGCCAGCCCCGGTCCTCTGCGGGCGGATCGACCGGAAACCGCACCGGGATGTTGCCCAGGGCCCCACGCGGCAGCCAACCTCCTCGTCCACAGATCGCGTCCAGGGCATCGGTGAGCGCTGCGTTGTCCACCAGGTGCCGGAACGGACCGGCGCCGGTCAGATCGGCCGTCCACACCACCGCACTCGTCCACGACGCGGGCTCATCCGGAGACAGTCCGATCTGCGTCCAGAGCAGATCCCGCGCGGCATCGGCGATTTCGGCCGGCGCGGCCTGCTCGACCTTGACGAACCCGTCCCGCTTGAATGCCTCGACGTCCACCACGCCGACCACCATGACGCACCTCCCCTGACCGGCGCCAATGGTTTTCCGGCGAAAAAACTTCGCCCAAGGCCGTCGGAGTTCGGTGCCCGGCGGCGACGATAAGGGTGTGAGCGCCGAAACAGACGCTCCGCGGGCGCTGCTGAGGTGCTACGACGAGGCCCTGCCTGCGGTGTACGGCTACTTCGTACGCCGCTGCGGCGACCGCGGAACCGCCGAAGACCTGACGTCGGAGACGTTCCTGGCCGCCATGGACGCGGCCCGCAGACCGTCGCCGCCGCAGATCTCGGTGCCGTGGTTGATCGGGGTGGCCAGGCACAAACTCGCCGACCACTACCGCCGCCGCCACGACCGGTTCACCGTGCCGGTGGCCGAACTGCCCGAACCGGTAGACCCGGCCGATGACTGGGACGCGGAACTGGATCGCATTGTCGCCGAAGCGGTTCTGGCCCGGCTACCCGAACAGCACCGCACCGTGCTCGCCCTGCGTTACCTCGACGACTGCTCGGTGGGTGAATGCGCCGAGCTGATCGGGCGCACGGTGCATGCCACCGAAGCCCTGCTGGTCCGGGCCCGCCGAGCCTTCAGAGCCCAGTACCCCACACCGGAGGGAGGGACGTCGTGATCAACAGCCACGATCCGTTGACCGTGTTCAGCGGCGACGACCCACCGGTCTCCCCCGACCCGGCGTTCGCCGCCCGGCTGCGCGCGCGGCTGGAATCGGCGCTCGCCCTGCCCGAACGCACCGAAGGAGTTGACATGAGTGGAACCGAAACTGCCATCGCCGAACTGAACGAGCCCGCGGCCACGCCCGCCACCCCGGCTCCCCCACGGCCCGGGCCCGATTCGCGGCCCGCCGCGGCCGCGATCCCGTACCTGGCAGTGGCCGGCGCCCGTGAGGCCATCGCCTGGTATGCCGATGTCTTCGGCGCGTCCGTCGTCGGCGAGACGTACGAGATGGACGACGGCCGCATCGGACATGCCGAGCTGCAGATCGGTGACGGCGTGCTGTACCTGGCCGACGAATACCCCGAGCTGGGACTCAAAGCACCTGTCTCACAGATTAATTCGGTGAGCCTGATGCTGCATGTGGCCGACACCGACGCCGCCATGGAACGAGCGCGCGCGCTCGGTGCCGTCGTGCACCGGGAGCCCTACGAGAACTATGGGGCGCGCAACGCCACGATCATCGATCCGTTCGGCCACCGGTGGATGCTGTCCGGACCGGTCACCGGTGCGGCCGTCACGATCCAGCACGGCGATGTCGGATACGTATCGGTGTGGGCCCCCGACGCCGCACGGGCCGCGGCTTTCTACGGCCACGTGCTGGGCTGGACCTACGACCCGGCCACCGGCCAGGTCACCAACACGCGACAGCCCATCGGCATCTTCAGCGTCGCGGGCGCCGGCAACCTGTTCTGCTGCTACGCGGTGACCGACCTGGACGGAGCACGCCACGCGATCCTCGCCGGCGGCGGCCAACCCGGCCAGACCCAGGAATTCGACTTCGGCACCGTGCTCGACGCCACCGATCCGGCCGGCACCCCGTTCGCGGTGTTCCTGCCAACACCGGGCACACCGCGGCCGGAACTGAACGGCGCAGGGCCAGGCGAGCTTTCGTACCTCACCTACGAGGTGCCCGACTCGACGGCGTTCAAGGAGTTCTACAGCCGAGTCTTCTTCTGGACCTTCGAACCCGGCCGGATCAACGACGGATGGGGCGTACAGGGCAGTCAGCCGATGTCGGGGGTGGCCGGCGGCGCCGAGAGAGCCACCGCTGTGCCGATGTGGACGGTCGCCGATATCGACGCCGCGGTCGCCCGGGTCCGAGAGGCAGGCGGCACCGTGCTGCAGCAGCCGTCACGACAGGACTACGGCTTCATGGCCGAGTGCACCGACGACCAGGGTGTCCGCTTCTACCTCGGCCAGGTCTAACCGCGAGGAAAAGTCAGCCCAGGACGTCGGAGATGGGAGCGCCTGCGGCGATCTTGCCGCGGGCCTTCATCACCTTGCCGGGCATGCCGCCGCCGACCACGCCGACCACGACACCGTCGCGCTCGTAGAAGGCCAGGAACTTGCGGCCGTCGTCCTCGACCACGTGCACGACATCGTCGGCCTCGGGCTCACCGAGGCACTGGATCTTGACGTCGTACTGATCGCTCCAGAAGTACGGCACCGACACGACGGGCGAGGCCTCCTGGCCCAGGATCGCCGGCACCATGGCTCGCGCCTGATCGGCGACGTTGCTCCAATGCTCAACGCGCGCTTGGTCACCCACGTGATCGCGCCACGATGCGACATCGCCGATGGCCCACACGCCTGCGGCACTGGAGCGCCCGACCTCGTCGCACACCACGCCGTTGTCGAGCGCGATCCCGCTGCCCTCGAGCCACTCGACCGCCGGGTGCGAACCGATGCCGACCACCACCAGGTCGGCGTCGAGTTCGGTGCCGTCGCCCAGCACGACCTCCTCGACCTTGTCGGCGCCACGTACTTCGCTGACCCCGACACCGCAGCGCACGTCGACGCCCTCGGCCTGGTGCAAACGGGTCACCAGGGCCCCGATCTGCTCACCCAGCACCGAGGCCAGCGGGGTCGGCTGCGGCTCCACCAGCGTCACCTCGACACCGAGTTTGCGAAGGCTCGCGGCCACCTCGCAGCCGATGAAGCCGGCACCGACCACCACGGCCCGCCGGGCCTTACCGGCATGCTCCCGCAGCGCCATGCTCTCGTCGTAGTTGCGCAGCACGTGGATTCCGGCCAGGTCGCCGAAGGAGCGGATGCGCTTGGGCACCAGCCCGGTCGCGATGATCAGCTCGTCGTAGGCGACGTCGCTGCCGTCGGCCAGCTTCAGCGTCTTGGCGGCGGTGTCCACCGACTGGGCAGCGGAGCCGAGCCGCAGCGCGATGTTGTTCTCGGCGTAGAACTCGGCCGGCTTGAGGGTGACGTCGTCCGTCTCGGCGCGCAGCACCTCCTTGGACAGCGGCGGCCGATCGTAGGGCAGATGGTCCTCGTCGCTGACGATTGTGATGGGTCCGCCGTACTCCGACCGGCGCAGCTGTTCGGCCGTCCGGGCCGCGGCCAGGCCGCCGCCGACGATGACGATGCCCGCTGCTGATCCCGTTGAAGTAGTCACGTGGGGTTTTTACACGATCGCGGTTAAGCGTTGTGCGTCACCCTATGTTTGCGCAGGCCGCTGGGTCACATCAGGACCGGCCCCGCTCGATGACATTCGTGAGCACCACGATGCTCTCGCTGCGCTCGATCCGAGCCGTCGACCGGATGCGTTCCAGTGCCTCTTCGAGGTGGCGCATGTCGCGAGCCAGCACATGCAGGATCGCGTCGGCGGTACCGGTGACCGTGGCCGCACTGACCACCTCGGGAATGTCGATCCAGGCCGTACGCAATTGATCCGGGGCGATCGTGCCCTGGCAGAACACCTGCACGTAAGCCTCGGTGCGCCACCCCAGCACGTTGCGGTCGATCACGGTGGTGAAGCCCCGGATCACCCCGTCGGACACCATCCGGTCCACCCGGCGCTTCACCGCGGGAGCCGACAGGTTCACGCGCTGTCCGATCTCGGCGAATGTCGCCCTGGCGTTCTCGGTGAGTTCGGCCAGGATCCGCTCGTCGGTGCCGTCCAGACGCTCCATTGCCCACCTCCACGCAACAAACCGCCGCAATATGACAGTTCATGCAATATATCCCTGCTCAAGACGCAACAAGGAGCGATTGATTGCGTCACAGCGGCTCCATATCGTCGAATCATGACGATTTTCGATGAAGTCATGCCTGAAACTGCGCCCGCATCCGGGTCCACAGCCCCCGCCGGGACCGCAGTGCCACCCGCGCGGACCGCGACCAACCGCCACTACGCCATGACCGCCCCGCAGTACTTCACCGTCGAATACGCCATCAACCCGTGGATGGACCCCGCCACCCCCGTTGACTCCGCGCTCGCACTGTCACAGTGGGAAACGCTGCGCCGGGTGTACGCCGACCTGGGCCACACCGTCGACCTGGTCGCCCCGCGCGCCGGTCTGCCCGACATGGTCTACGCCGCCAACGGCGGCTTCGTCGTCGGCGACACCGCCGTGGTCGCCCGCTTCGCCTACCCTCAGCGCGCCGGTGAGGCCGACGCCTACGCCGAGTGGATGACCGCCGCCGGCTACCGGACCGTGTTCACCGATCACATCAACGAGGGCCAGGGCGACCTGCTGCTCGTCGGATCAACCTTGTTGGCCGGATACGGTTTTCGCACCGACCGACGTGCCCACGACGAGATCGGGGCCGCTACCGGCCTTGACGTGGTCAGTCTGGAACTGGTCGACCCGCGGTTCTATCACCTCGATACCGCGCTGGCCGTACTCGACGACTCGACCATCGCCTACCACCCCCCGGCCTTCACTGCCGCGGCCCGAAAGCGTCTGACCGACCTGTTCGGTGACGCAATCGAAGTGGGCTCCGCCGACGCCTTCGTCCTCGGCCTCAATGTGGTGTCCGACGGCCGGCACGTCGTGATGCCCGCCGCCGCCACGGGATTCGCCGACCAGCTGCGCAGGGCCGGCTTCGAGCCGATCGGCGTCGACCTGTCCGAACTCCTCAAAGGCGGCGGATCCGTCAAATGCTGCACCCTGGAGCGGTATCGATGACCATGCTGGACAGAGTGGACAGCCAGGCCACCCCGGACCCTGCGACCGCAGCCGCGATCACGCTCGACGATTGCCATGTCGCCCACAACTACTCACCACTGCCCGTGGTCGCCGAAAGCGCCGAAGGGGCCTGGATCACCGATGTGACAGGCCGCCGCTACCTCGATTGCCTGGCCGCCTACTCGGCCGTCAACTTCGGTCATCGCAACCCGGAGATCATCGCCACCGCCCACGCCCAACTGGACCGGCTGACGCTGGTGAGCCGCGCCTTTCACTCCGACCGGCTCGGGCCGTTCGCCGAGGCACTGGCGGGGCTGTGCGCGAAAGACATGGTGCTGCCGATGAACAGCGGCGCCGAGGCCGTGGAGAGCGGCATCAAGGTGGCCCGCAAGTGGGGCACCGACGTCAAGGGCGTGAAGGCCGACAGCTCGAATATTGTCGTAGCGCACAACAACTTCCACGGTCGCACCACCACCATCATCAGCTTCTCCGACGACGACACTGCCCGCCGCGGCTTCGGGCCCTACACGCCCGGATTCCGCTCGGTGCCATTCGGCGACCATCGGGCGCTGGCCGAAGCGATCGACGAGAACACGGCCGCCGTCCTGATCGAACCGATCCAAGGAGAGGCGGGCATCATCGTCCCGCCCGCCGACTACCTGCCACGTGTCCGCGACATCTGTACCCGCAACAACGTGCTGATGATCGCCGACGAGATCCAGTCCGGTCTGGCCCGCACCGGCCGAACCTTCGCCTGTGAGCACTGGGGTGTGGTGCCCGACGTGTACCTGCTCGGCAAGGCCCTGGGCGGTGGCGTGGTGCCGTTGTCCGCGGTGGTGGCCGACCGCGATGTCCTCGGTGTGCTGCACCCCGGCGAACACGGCTCGACCTTCGGCGGAAATCCCCTGGCCACCGCTATCGGCTCCACGGTGGTGGGAATACTGCGCCGTGGCGAATTCCAGCTCCGTTCAACCCAACTCGGGGAGCATCTGCACAACCGGCTCACCGGGTTGATCGGGCACGGCGTGACGGCCGTGCGTGGCCTGGGCCTGTGGGCAGGAGTCGACATCGACCCAGATCTGGGCACCGGCAAGCAATTCGGCCTGGCGCTGGCCGAGCGCGGTGTGCTGGTGAAGGACACCCACGGATCGACGCTGCGGTTCGCCCCACCCCTGGTGGTGACCGCCGACGAGCTCGACTGGGCCGTTGACCGATTCGCTGACACCCTGGCCGAGGCGCGCCGATAATCGGTTGACCGGCCGCAAGGAGGCACCATGTCCGCCCCAGCCAACAACCTGACCAGCCAGATGTTGCGGCGCAGGCCGGTCATGGGAGCACCTGTCGCCCACGGCGCGTCCGACCACCTCAAACGAAGTATCGGCACATTCCAGCTGACGCTGTTCGGCGTCGGCGCCACTGTCGGCACCGGCATCTTCATCGTGCTGCAGCAGGCCGTCCCCAAAGCCGGCCCCGCAGTGCTGGTGTCGTTCCTGGTCGCCGGCGTCGCGGCGGGGCTGTCGGCCATCTGCTACGCGGAAATGGCAGCGGCCGTACCAGTTTCGGGCTCCACGTACTCCTATGCCTACACCACCATGGGCGAGTTCATCGCGATGGGCGTCGCGGCCTGCCTGCTTCTCGAATACGGCGTCTCGATGTCAGCCACCGCGGTCGGTTGGAGCGGCTACCTCAATCAACTGCTGGACAACCTCTTCGGTTGGCGGTTGCCGCACGCCCTGTCCGCGGCGCCATGGGGCGACAACCCCGGATTGATCAACCTGCCCGCGACAGTCCTGATCGTCATGTGTGCGCTCCTGCTGATCCGCGGCGCCAGCGAGTCCGCCGCGGTCAACACCGTCATGGTGCTCCTCAAACTGTGTGTGCTCGGCATGTTCGTCGCCATCGCGTTCACCGCGTTCACCACCGATCACTTCGCCGGGTTCTGGGAGAAAGGATTCACCGGCATCACCGCCGCGGCCAGCACCATCTTCTTCACGTTCATCGGCCTGGACGCGGTGTCCACTGCAGGCGACGAGGTGAAGAACCCGCAGAAGACCATGCCGCGGGCGATCCTCGGAGCACTGATCGTCGTCACCAGCATCTACATCCTGGTGGCGTTCGCCGGCCTGGGCACGCAGTCCGCCGACGAGTTCGGGTCCGACGAGCAGTCCGAGGCCGGGTTGTCGGTGATGCTCACCAACATCCTGCACGGCCAGACCTGGGCCAGCACCGTGCTGGCCATGGGAGCGGTGATCTCGATCTTCTCGGTGACCCTGGTGGTGATGTACGGCCAGACCCGCATCCTGTTCGCGATGGGACGCGACGGCCTGCTGCCGCCGATGTTCGCAAAGGTGAACCCGCGCACCATGACTCCGGTGAACAACACCATCGTGGTGGCCATGGTGACCGGCACCCTGGCCGGGTTGGTGCCGCTGGACTACCTGTGGGACCTGGTGTCGATCGGCACCCTGGTGGCATTCATCGTGGTGTCGGTCGGGGTGATCATCCTGCGGGTGCGTGAACCGGATCTTCCGCGGGCCTTCAAGGTTCCCGGTTACCCGGTGACACCGGTCCTTTCGGTGCTGGCCTGTTTGTTCGTGCTCTACGGCCTGCCACACATCACCTGGCTCTGGTTCAGCCTCTGGGTCGCCTTCGTCCTGGCGTTCTACCTGCTGTGGAGCCGCCATCACAGCGCACTGAACGACGGCGGTGACGGCTACATCCCGGGTGCGGCGGCCGGCGAGGACGACGTCATGACCACTCCCGGAGCCGAGGACAGCCGATGACCGTCGTCGTCGGGTATCTGGCCGGCAAGGGCGGAGCGTCGGCGCTGCACCTCGCAGTCGGCGCGGCCCGCACCCTGAACACCTCACTGGCCGTGGCCACCGTCGTACCGCGTCCGTGGCTGAACCCGTCACCGGCGCGCGTCGACGCCGAATATGCCGAGTACGCAGCGCAGTTGGCAGCCTCATCGGCCGAGCAGGCGCGGCAACACGTGTCCGCACTCGACGATCGCCTCGACGTCAGCTTCCACAAGTTCGCGCACCGGTCGGTTTCCGGCGGACTGCTGGAAGCCGTCGCAGAACTGGACGCCGAGCTGCTCATACTCGGCTCGGCAGCCGAAGGCCGATTGGGCCAGGTGGTGGTGGGCTCGACCGCCGACCGGCTGCTGCACTGCTGCCCGGTTCCGTTGGCGATCAGCCCGCGCGGGTACCGTCGGCCGAAATCTGATGCGCTGGCACGTATCACGTGTGCCTACCCCGGCTCGCTCGAAGCGGTGACGGTGGTTCAGCAGGTCGCCGACCTGAGCCGGCGACTGGCTACGCCGATGCGGCTGGCGACATTCGCAGTGCGGGGACGCAACATGTACCCACCGACCGTCGGGCTACATGCCGAGGACGCGATCCTCCAGGAGTGGGTGAAACAGGCCCGGCAGGCGATGATCCGGCTGAGAGACGAGAAGGTGATCGGCGAGGACGTCGATCTGAAGGTCGTCACCGGCAACGACTGGAGCGAGGCGATCGATGCCATCGACTGGATCGAGGGCGAGATCCTGGCGATCGGAACCTCACCCGGCGGCGCGGTAACCCGGGTTTTCCTGGGCTCGCACGGGTCAAAGATTCTGCGGCACAGCCCGGTTCCGGTTCTGGTCTTACCGGGCTAGCCCCGGCGAGCAGACTCAGAAGCACCCCGGTTGGCCCGTTGCCGGGTACCGGGGCGTCTGCTCGCCGGGAAAGGCTCGCGAGTGGTCAGTACTTGAGCACGCCGCGGTCCACGGCGATCTGGCTGCCCGACAGCGTTGCCGAGTTGTCACTGGCCAGGAACGCCACCACGTCGGCGACCTCTTCAGGCGCCATGAAGGCCGCGAGTCCCTCGTTCTTGCCGTCGGTCACCTTGTGATACGGCATCGGGGCGAAGCTGTGCAGGAAGCTGGGGAACTTCGAGAAGATCTCGGCCATGGCCTCCGGCTCGATCATCGGAGTGTCGATCGAGTAGGGATGGATCGAGTTGACCCGGATGCCGTACTCGCCCACCTCGAGAGCCAGCGTGTTGGTCAACGCCACCAGCCCGTGTTTGGAGGCAGCGTAGTGACCGTTGCCCGGGGTGGCTTTCACACCGGCCGAGGAGCTGACGATGATGATCGATCCACCGTTGCCTGCCTCGATCATGGCGGGCACCGCGGCCCGGATCGTCCGCCAGGTGCCGTTGAGGTTGACGTCGATGACGGTGTCGAACTGCTCGGGGCTCAGCTCCCACAACCGGCCCCAGCTGAGCACACCGGCGTTGGCCACCACCACGTCGAGCCGGCCGAACTGCTCGACGCCGTCGGCCACCACCTGCTGCTGTGCCGCCAGGTCGCGGATGTCGACCTCGCGTGCGAGCACCTTGCGGCCCGCAGCCTCCACGGCGGCAACAGTTTCGGCCAGATCCTCCGATGTCGCGGCCGGATAGGTGATTGTGCCGTCGACGGGCCGGCAGACATCGATCGCGATGATGTCGGCACCCTCGTTGGCCAACCGCACCGCGTGCGCACGCCCCTGTCCGCGTGCAGCGCCGGTGACGAACGCCACGCGACCTTCCAGTGTTCCGTTACCTGCCGCCATCCCAGGGTCCTTTCAGTGAGCCTGGCCACAGGCTAACAGCAGAAGTAGAACGTGTTCCTGGCCGATACCGATCAGTGGGAGGACCGCCGATCGGGGCTGGTCACTCGGGGCCTGCGCGGGTTCATCCACCGCCTGATCAGAGATCAGCGATGATCTGCTGTCGTTTGGCCGCGTACTCCTCTTCGCTGACGGCACCCGTGGCACGCAGGGTCTCCAGTTCCTGAAGGCGTTGAGCGGTCGACGGTGCCGGCGGAGCCATGAACGGGGCCGCCGCGGGTGCAGCAGCCGAGGGCGCCGGCGCCGGTGCAGGCGCCTGTTGCGCGGCCGCGCGCCGCACGACGGCCTGAACCTGCTCGCGGGCCGCCGGGTTGGCCCGCAGATCGACCATGTTGTTGATGGCGATGCCGTGAGACTTGAGGATCTGCAGGATCTCCATCAGCGGGCCGGACTGACCGGTGAGGTCGTAGGTCTTGTTCTCCTCCGCGATCGTGAACGTCGCGGGCATCAGACCGCTGACCAGACTGCTTCTCTCCCAATCGATCCGGTACTCGTTGGTGGTCGGGTCCACCATGGCGACCAGTTTGCGGTTGGTGATCATCGGAAGCCGCGACACCGAGGCGAGCACGCGATCCTGAGTGGCGAACGGTGCGATGCCGGGTCCCGAGATCTGCAGGTCCAGCTTCACCAAAGGCTGCTCGTTGATGCGGGTGCCGGTCTCGTGAATGCCGGTGACCTGGGCCAGGGCCAGCACGCCGACCTGTTCGAGTTTCTCGTTCTGCGCCGCCGATTTCGCACCGGCTGCCGTGATCCCCAGCGCAATCAGGATGTCGATCGCGGTGATCAACAGGCCGGCCCAGAACATCCACTTCATCATCGGATCGCCGCCCGCGACGAAGTAGATGACCAGGAAGATGGGGCCGACGATGCCACACAACAGCACGAAGGCCTGAATGCGTACGTACCGCCAGAAAGTGGACATCGCAGGCTCCTGCCGTCGGTTGGGCGCCATCAGATTAGCGCCAACAGCCGCCGAGATCAGGAGTGAACGACTCCATCCGTCGAGCCGCCCACCGGCACGGTCTGCTGCTGCATCGGCGACGGGCCCAGCATCCGGTACAGCGGCCAGGTCCAGCGGTAGCCGCCGCCGCTCGAACGGGCATAGCTGGTGTGCACGGCGATAGCGGTGGCCGTCACTTCTTCGTCGTCCGAATCGTAGTCACAGACCGCGTCACCGCGATCGCACACGCTGATCGTGCGACTGCCGACCGAGGGCGACATCGGGCCTGGCGCATGGGCCAGGATCGGCCAGTCCTGCGCGACACCCTTCCTGGTGCTCACTGCGGTGGCCGTGCCCAGGTTCACGGTGGGATCGGCCGGCAGGCGGTCTCCGTCGGCGACCAACAGAGCCGCAGCCAGATTCGGGCTGCCCGCCAAGCCGGCCAGGTTACGGTGGACCACCATCGCGCCCTGCGAATACCCGGCGAGTACGACCTCGCTGGAGGGGCACCGCTGGGTGAACGCCGCGTATTGGTTCCCCAGCGCCGCCACCCCGGCGTCGACACTGCTCATGAAACCGCCCCAGCCCAGCAGATCGCCGTCCGCCGGCACCGGGGCCGCCGGGTAGGCCACCGCCTCGGCCGTAATCGTCCGACCGTCCTGCTGCACCCACTGGGACAGATCACGCAGCGAGTTGTAGACCACCCGGCCCATGCCGGCGTCGACCGTGGGATCGTCACGCTCACCCGAACCGGCGACGCCGATCCAGTGCACGTCCGGGCATCCCGGCGCTGCCTGCGCCACGCCCGCCGCAAATCCGACCGCCGTGCCGGCCAGCACGACAGCCGAAGCCACCGAGGCCAATGCCCATTTCCGTCGCACCATGTCCGTCCCCAACCCGTGTAGCTCACCTATGCAATGAAGATCGTCTCACCTATCACAGCCGTTACACCGGACGCAGCAAGAACACACCGGAAATACAAAAGCGGCACTCACCCAAAGGTGAGCGCCGCTTTCGCAGTGCTAGGTCAGATCATCACTTGATGATCTTGGTAACGCGGCCGGCGCCGACGGTACGGCCACCCTCGCGGATCGCGAAGCGCAGGCCCTCGTCCATGGCGACGGGCTGGATCAGCTTGACGGAGATGTCGGTGTTGTCACCGGGCATCACCATCTCGGTGCCCTCAGGAAGGGTCACCACGCCGGTCACGTCCGTGGTACGGAAGTAGAACTGCGGACGGTAGTTGTTGAAGAACGGCGTGTGGCGGCCACCCTCGTCCTTGGACAGGATGTAGACGCTGCCCTCGAACTCGGTGTGCGGGGTGGTGGTGCCGGGCTTGACCACAACCTGGCCACGCTCGACGTCCTCGCGCTTGATGCCACGAACCAGCAGACCGACGTTGTCGCCCGCCTGGCCCTGGTCGAGCAGCTTGCGGAACATCTCCACACCGGTGACGGTGGTCTTGGTGGTCGTCGGCTTGATGCCGACGATCTCGACCTCTTCGTTGACGTTGATCACGCCACGCTCGACGCGACCGGTCACCACGGTGCCACGACCGGTGATGGTGAAGACGTCCTCGACGGGCATCAGGAACGGCTTGTCGGTCTCGCGAACCGGATCCGGGATCGACTCGTCGACGGCCTCCATGAGGTCCTCAACCGACTTGACCCACTTCGGGTCGCCCTCGAGCGCCTTCAGCGCGGAGACGCGGATAACCGGGGCATCCTCGTCGAACTCCTGGGCGGCCAGCAGTTCGCGGACCTCCATCTCGACGAGCTCCAGGAGCTCCTCGTCGTCGACCATGTCCGACTTGTTCAGCGCCACGAGGATGTAGGGCACACCCACCTGACGGCCCAGCAGAACGTGCTCGCGGGTCTGCGGCATCGGGCCGTCGGTCGCGGCGACCACCAGGATCGCGCCGTCCATCTGGGCGGCACCGGTGATCATGTTCTTGATGTAGTCGGCGTGACCGGGGGCGTCCACGTGGGCGTAGTGCCGCTTCTCGGTCTGGTACTCCACGTGGGAGATGTTGATCGTGATGCCGCGCTGACGCTCTTCAGGCGCATTGTCGATCTGGTCGAATGCGCGCGACTCGTTCAAATCGGGGTACTTGTCGTGCAGAACCTTGGTGATTGCTGCAGTCAGCGTCGTCTTGCCGTGGTCAACGTGACCGATGGTCCCGATGTTGACGTGCGGCTTCGTCCGCTCGAACTTCGCCTTCGCCACTGTGGTGTCCTCCTGGACTTGTTGGTGCTTTGGTTAAAGCAATGATGATGTGTTCAGTTGTGAGCCGCGACAGTTGCCGCGACGAGCTTACTGACCCGTCGCCTTCGCGATGATCTCCTTCGACACGTTCGCCGGAACCTCGGCGTACGAGTCGAACACCATGGAGTAGTTAGCCCGGCCCTGGGTCTTCGACCGAAGGTCGCCGACGTAGCCGAACATCTCCGACAGCGGCACCTGCGCCTTGACGACACGCGCACCGCTGCGCTCCTCCATGGCCTGGATCTGACCACGGCGGGAGTTCAGGTCGCCGATCACGTCACCCATGTAGTCCTCGGGTGTAATGACCTCGACAGCCATGATGGGTTCCAGGATGACCGGCTGGGCCGCCTGAGCAGCCTTCTTCAGCACCTGCGAACCCGCCACCTTGAACGCCATTTCCGAGGAGTCGACCTCGTGGTAGGCGCCGTCAAGCAGCGTCACCTTGATGTTCACCAGCGGGTAGCCGGCCAACACGCCGTACTGCATGGCGTCCTGCGCACCGGCATCCACCGAAGGGATGTACTCGCGCGGGATGCGGCCACCGGTGACCTTGTTCTCGAACTCGTAGGTGGCACCGTCCTCGCCGATGAACGGCTCCAGGTCGATGAGCACCTTCGCGAACTGGCCGGAGCCACCCGTCTGCTTCTTGTGGGTGAATTCGACCTTCTCCACCTTGCGGCGGATGGTCTCGCGGTAGGCCACCTGGGGCTTACCGACGTTGGCCTCAACCTTGAACTCGCGACGCATGCGGTCCACCAGGATGTCCAGGTGCAGCTCGCCCATACCGCCGATGACGGTCTGGCCGGTCTCCTGGTCCAGGTGCACCTTGAAGGTCGGATCCTCTTCGGCGAGCTTCTGGATCGCGGTGCCCAGCTTCTCCTGGTCACTCTTGGTCTTGGGCTCGATGGCCACCTCGATCACCGGATCGGGGAAGGTCATCGACTCCAGCACGACCTGCTGGTTCGGATCGCACAGGGTGTCACCGGTGGTGGTGTCCTTCAGGCCGATCACGGCGTAGATGTGACCAGCGGAGGCCGACTCGACCGGGTTCTCCTTGTTGGCGTGCATCTGGAACAGCTTGCCCAGCCGCTCCTTCTTGCCCTTGGTGGCGTTGATGACCTGCGCACCGGACTCGACCTTGCCCGAGTACACGCGGACGTAGGTGAGCTTGCCGAAGAAGGGGTGCACGGCGATCTTGAACGCCAGCGCGGCAAACGGCTCGTCGGTGGACGGCTTGCGCAGAACCTCTTCGTCCTCCTTGCCGGGGACGTGGCCCTTGACGGACTCGACATCCAGCGGCGACGGGAGGTAGTCGATGACGGCGTCCAGCATCGGCTGCACACCCTTGTTCTTGAACGCGCTGCCACACAGCACCGGGTACAGCTCGCTGGCCACGGTCAGCTTGCGGATGGCGCCCTTGATCTCGTCGATCGTGAGCTCTTCGCCGCCCAGGTACTTCTCCAGAAGCGCCTCGTCGGTCTCGGCGACCGTGTCCATCAGCTCGCTGCGGTACTCGGCGGCCTTGTCGGCCAGATCCGCGGGGATCTCGACGGTCTCGTAGCTCTCACCGAGCTTGGTCTCGCCACGCCACACCTTGGCGTTCATCTCGACCAGGTCGATGATGCCCTCGAAGTCGTTCTCGGCACCGATCGGCAGCTGGATCACCAGCGGCTTGGCGCCGAGGCGGTCCTTGATGGTCTGCACGGTGAAGTAGAAGTCCGCGCCGAGCTTGTCCATCTTGTTGACGAAGCAGATCCGGGGCACGTCGTACTTGTCGGCCTGACGCCACACCTGCTCGGACTGGGGCTCAACACCCTCCTTGCCGTCGAAGACGGCAACGGCACCATCGAGCACACGCAGGCTGCGCTCCACCTCAACGGTGAAGTCGACGTGCCCGGGGGTGTCGATGATGTTGATCTGGTTGTTGTTCCAGAAGCAGGTGACGGCTGCGGAGGTGATGGTGATACCACGCTCCTGCTCCTGCTCCATCCAGTCGGTGGTGGAGGCACCGTCGTGCGTCTCACCGATCTTGTAGTTGACGCCGGTGTAATAGAGGATGCGCTCTGTCGTCGTCGTCTTGCCGGCGTCGATGTGCGCCATGATGCCGATGTTGCGGACCTTGTTCAGGTCAGTCAGCACGTCCTGTGCCACGGAAGTCTTCCCAACTCTTTCGCTTGCTTGATTAGGTGTTCGATTGCGCGCGTACCGGCACCCGACGCTGGATGCCGGGCGCGGGTATCACCAGCGGTAGTGCGCGAAAGCCCGGTTCGCTTCGGCCATCTTGTGAGTGTCCTCACGGCGCTTCACAGCTGCACCCAGACCGTTGCTCGCATCCAGGATCTCGTTGGCGAGGCGCTCGATCATGGTCTTCTCACGCCGGGCCTTGGAGAAGCTGACCAGCCAGCGCAGAGCCAGGGTGGTGGAGCGATCGGGGCGAACCTCGACCGGAACCTGGTAGGTGGCACCACCGACGCGGCGGCTACGCACCTCGAGGGCGGGCTTGACGTTGTCGAGCGCGCGCTTGAGGGTGACGACCGGATCGGTGCCGGTCTTGTCGCGAGCCTGCTCCAGCGCACCGTAGACAATGCGCTCCGCCAGTGACTTCTTGCCGTCCAGCAGAACCTTGTTGACCAGCTGGGTGACCAGCTGCGACCCGTAGACCGGATCGTTGACCAACGGACGCTTCGGCGCGGGACCCTTGCGCGGCATCAGCTCTTCTCCTTCTTGGCGCCGTAGCGGCTACGGGCCTGCTTGCGGTTCTTGACGCCCTGGGTGTCCAGCGACCCGCGGATGATCTTGTAACGGACACCCGGAAGGTCCTTCACACGACCGCCGCGCACCAGCACCATCGAGTGCTCCTGCAGGTTGTGGCCTTCACCGGGGATGTAGGCGGTGACCTCAACCCCACTGGTCAGCTTGACGCGCGCGACCTTGCGAAGCGCCGAGTTCGGCTTCTTCGGGGTGGTGGTGTACACGCGGGTGCACACACCACGGCGCTGCGGGCTGCCCTTGAGGGCCGCGGTCTTGACCTTCGCGACCTTGTCGCGGCGACCCTTGCGGACCAGCTGGTTGATGGTTGGCATGTACCGGCTTTCTCTGTGTTGCTCTCTACTGTTCTAAGTCTCTGTACTGCAGTTATCCCCCGGCCGCGTACCCCGCGTCCGGGCGTGTCGCACGTGCTTACACCGGTGGAATTCCGATGCGTGTTAGACATGCAGATTGGCCCGGCGTGCGGGCACGCTTGCGAAACACTCAGCCGCAGGCGTCTTCCGGCCAGGCACGATCTACCACGATACCAGGGCTGGCCTCGCCGAACCAAACCCGCTCACGACGACCTATCCCCAGGTCAGACGCTACGACTCTCGCTGCCCCATACCGGCGGCCAGTCGTCGCAGCATATCGGTGAATACCGCATCGGTGTCGATATCGTCCATAACCCCGGTCATTTCCAGGAGTACGAAGCCGTGCAGAGCCGACCAGAACTGCAGCGCGGCGTAGAAGGCATCCTCGCCTTCCAGCCCATAAGACGTCAGCACCTGGATGACCGGTCCAGCCGCGTTCCTGGTGGCAGCCGAGTACTCCGGATCGTCACCGCCGAACGGCATCCGGGTGAAAGCCGAGTAGCGACCCGGATGGTGGTGGGCGTAGCTGCGGTAGGCACTGGCCATCACCGACACGGCATCGTCACGGGTGCGGCCGGAGCCGACGGTGTTGAGCATCTCGATGATGTCGTCGATCACCCGCATCCGGACCGTGCGTCGCAGGTCGTCCAGGCTGTCCACGTGGTTGTAGAGCGACGGGCCCTTCGTGCCGAGCTGATTGGCCAGGGCATTGATGGTCAGCGCGTCCCAACCCTCGCGGTCCAGGAACGTCAACGCCGCATTGACAATCGCGTCACGGCTGAGCTTCGTGGTCCGCGCCGGCCGTGACGGAGAGCGTCGAGTGCCAGCCGCCTGTGGCTCCGGCCGAGCTGACATGTAGGTACTGCCTTCGAGTCGAGGTGATCGACCCCACCGTTGGGGTCGCCGTGAAACTGTAGCCCCTCAGACAGCGCAGATCAGTTGACCCGGCCCTGACTGAGCCGGGCGAGTTTCTCGATGACCTGACACAGATCGGGCAGCGTGGCCGGATTCATCGTCTGGATCGACCACGTGATGACGTCTTCGCCTTTGGCCACATAGATGCTGCACACATTTGCGTCGGCCGCCCGGAAGCCCTTGTTCCCGTCGATCGACAATTCGGTGAGCGTGCGTCCGGCCCGGGTCTCCAATGTCCGTTCGGTGTCCATGTCGCTGCCCCGGTACCACCACGTGGAGATGCCCATGCCGGCACCGAACGTGCCCAGCACCGAGTTCTCCTGCCAGAAGCACCCGTTGTCGCTGACCACGGCCTTGGTGAACATCGACGATCCGACGGCATCGGTGATATCGGCGTCGGTGACCCCGTTGCAGTCCGCGCCATGGAAACCGCCGCCGGGAGCTGCAGGCCCGGGAGCCGGCGACGTGTCCGACGGCCCGCAGGCGGTCAGCAACGCCACTGCGGCTGCGAAGCCGACCAAGTACCTCGCGGCGAGGCAGCGATGCGTCACGGGTCAGAGTTCCGATTGCAGGGTGGCCGAGAGCAGCTTCTTGGCGTCCTGGCAGGGGTCGCCCTTGGCAGCCGGTCCGGCACCGGCCGCGCGACGGAACTGCACCCACCAGCTGATGACGCCCGATCCGGCCGAGGCGGTCGCCGAGCAGGCCGCGCCGGTGACATCGCGACGGGCGAGGAATGCCTGGTGCCGCTCCACCACGGTGTCGGTGATCTGGGCGTCGCGACTGCGGGCCACCGCCCGCTCCCGATCCAGGGACCCTTCTTCGAACCACGAGAAGATCACGTCGAGCATTGCCGGCCCCCCGGCGTTCGGCGTCCCGCCGGTCTTACGCGACAACACGTACTGGCACACCGCGCCGCTGTACGGGCGCACCACATTGTCTGCGGCAAGGATCTCCTGGACCGTGCTGTCGACCAACAGACCGCACCGGTCGTCGACGTACCCGAAACTGCGATCGGGATCGGCGGTATCGGCCGACGCACGGCGGGCAGCCCCGTCGATGGTGTGCGAACACCCCGCGACGGTCACCACGGCTGTGACTGCCACGGCAGCAGCATGAACAACACACCGACGCATTGCTGAACACGGTACCCAGCACCGACACCACACGCGACCCGTCGGCAACCGCCCGTCAAACTGACGAACACCTGCCGTCACCGCGACAGCGCCACGTACTCTTCTCGCAGCGCATCGGAAGGGGAACTCATCGTGAATTGGACAGCTGTGAGCCGGACAGTGATGGCCGGTCTGGTCGCATTGCCGTTGGCGCTCACCGTCGGCGCGCCCGGCGCGGCAGCCAAGAACGGTGACACCACCGTCACCGGCCAGAGCCTGGAACAAACAATCGACTGCAACAACGCCACGCTGCTCGTCAACGGATCCAACAACCGGGTCAACGCCTTGGGCACCTGCTGGGCGATCACGGTTCAGGGGACGTCCAACGTGATCGTCGCCGACAATGTCATCAACGACATCACCGTGTACGGCTGGGACCAGACGGTGTTCTTCAAGAACGGCGACCCGATTATCGTCGACCGCGGCCGAGAACTGGCGATGGTCAACCAGATCAGCCGCGTTCCCGCCTGACCAAGCCTGAGGAAGAAAGCAGAGGCAGACCCCGTGCTCACCCGTTTCCCCCACACCCAGCTGGTCCTCGCGGTCGGCGCCGCCGCGGCCGCTCTCACCCTGGCGGCCTGTGGATCCGAAAGCTCGGACACCGCCACCCCCAGCGCCACTGCGGGAGAGTCCGGGGTCAATGTCGAGGTCGGCAACACCATCAACTACATGTCGGTCGGCACCACGACCGACATCGACTGCGCCGACGGCAAATCCCTCACGGTGGGCGGCACCAACAACACGCTGACCGTCAAGGGCACCTGCGCGAACGTGAACATCGGCGGTTCCGACAACAAGATCACCTTCGAGCGGATCGACAAGGGCCTCACCATCATCGGGCTCAACAACACTGTCAGCTACGCGGCGGGCGACCCGAAGGTCACCAATACCGGCAGCAACAACAAGGTCAACAAGGGCTAGCTCGCGCTGGCACCGTGCCGGCCGGCTCCCCCGGCGAACCGACCGGCGCCCTCGGCAGCCTCACTCGCGACCCGTTCGATGCTGGCGAACTCGAATTCCATTGCTGCCTGCTCGGATTCGCCCCACTGATGCAGTGCCGAGAGCCGGTCGGCCCGCAGACATTGCTGCGGGAGCCGAGAGAGCTCGGCGGCGAGCTCCTCGGCATGTTGGCGCGCCTGGCCTTTCGGGACCACCCGGTTGGCCAGACCGATCGCGTGGGCCTCGGCGGCGTCGACGGCGCGTCCGGTCAGGATCAGGTCCATGGCGCGGCTCTGCCCGATCAGCCGGGGCAACCGGACGGTGCCGCCGTCGATCAGTGGCACTCCCCACCGGCGGCAGAACACGCCGAGCACAGCATCCTCCTCGACCACCCGAAGATCGCACCACAGCGCCAGTTCCAAACCGCCGGCCACAGCATGGCCGCTGATCGCGGCGATCACCGGCTTGGACAACACCATTCGGCTCGGTCCCATCGGTCCGGGTCCGGCAGGGTCCAGCCGGTTCACCTGAGGTGTGCCGAAAGCTTTGAGGTCGGCACCGGCGCAGAAGGTTCCACCGGCCCCGGTCAGTACCGCGACCGCCGCGTCGTCATCGGCGTCGAACTGCTCGAACGCGGCGAACAGGGCCGCCGCGGTAGGACCGTCGACCGCATTACGGGCGTGCGGGCGATCGATGATGACCGTGGTCACCGCCCCGTTGCGTTCGACCCGGACAGCTTCGGTCACGTCGCCTCCATGAGTTTGTCGTCGCGGGACGCGACATGTTCAGCACCGTCGCGCCGATCAACGAGTTCGGCAGCGAAGTCGTTGTAGGCCTTGCGCAATTCAGCGCCCGGCCAAGTTTTCGGCAGCAGCTCGTCGGGCAGTACCGGGTCCGAGAGCAGGTGGCGCACGATGCCCGCGGCCGCGACGAACCGTCCTGGAACGTCGGCCGCGTCAGCCATCTCGTCCAACAAGTGCTCGCCGGTGCGCCGCCAGCCGGGAAGGTCCCACAGCGCGGCGACCAGGCCGGCCGGATCGTCGTCCCGGGTGTGCAAGACCCGCACCCGATGGGTGATCTCCTGCGGCAACGCCTGGTCGAGATTGTCCGGGCGCATCCACACGCCCTCGCGCAACTCACCGAACCGATACTGCTGCAGGGTGTTCCGCAACGACGCACGGGTACGGGCGTCGGTACCGACGCTGGTGATGACCAGCGTCAGCCATTGACCGCCATACTCACGCAACCGGGGATCGATCGCGTCGTCCTGGCGGCGCTGACGGGTCAGCAGCCGGTCCGACAGTCGGTAACCGTCCTCGGAGCGAACCAGGTCACCGGCACCGACCATGCGCGTCAGCGCCACCCGCAGCGTCGGCTCTCTGATGTCGAAATCGGCTGTCAGCCTGATCAGCTCGGCGGCACTCGCCCATGCCGGATGCGCGCCGAGCAGCACGCTCAGCACCACCGAGCGGGCCGTCATCCGTTTGAGCGCGGACATCTCAGACCCCGGAAGACCTGCGCCCGTAGTCACCCATCGGTTCGTCGCGATGGCGCACCGCCTCACGGAAGCCGTGTTCGACGGCGTCGGCCACGAAGGCGTGTCCTTCGGGAGTGTGCCGGGCGATGCCGTCGAACACCGTACTGACCATCCGACTGGTGGCAACACCCTGCTGCAGCAAGGCGGAGTTGCAGGCCAGCTTGGCCATGATGAGCTGGTTGACGGGCATCGCGGCGATGCGCGCGACGAGACGCTCGGTGCGCTCGTCCAGATCCTCGGGCTCAGGCGCCTCCACGGCCAGACCCCATTCGGCGGCCTGCGCGCCGGTGATGCAATCCCCGGTGAACAGAAGGCGTTTGGCGCGTTGATCCCCCAGTCGGTGCGCCCACAGGCCGGCGGCCGGAACGCCCCATACCCGCATGGGCGGATAGCCGATCTTGGCGTCGGCGGCGGCGATCACCTGGTCAGCGTGCAACGCGATGTCGGTACCGCCGGCCACGCAGTAGCCGTGGATCTTGACCACGGTCGGCTTGTCGGCATGCATCAGGCTGGAGAATCCACGCACGAACCGGCTCATCATCTGGTAGTCGACCATCGGGTCCCAGGGTTGGTCCGGGAGGTGGTTGATGGCCTGGGTTCTGCCGGACAGCACGGTTCCGTCGTAACGGCCACCCCCGGCCTCGCCGGTTCCATCGGCGTAGGCCGACAGGTCGAACCCGGCGCAGAACCCCTCGCCGCGGCCCGACACCAGGATGACGTGGACGTTCGGGTCCAGGTCAGCCCGCTCGACCAGCATCTGCAGTTCCAGCGGGGTGTCGGCGACGATCGAGTTGCCTTTTTCGGGGCGGTTGAACGTGATTCGTGCGATCCGGTCGGTGACCTCGTAGGTCATCGTCTTGAGCGTCTCGACGCTCATCCCTTGACCAGCGCCCGCTCGAGGATCGGGGCGAGGTCGAGCCCGGTCGGCAGCGTGCCGAAGGCCTGACCCCATTGCCCACCGAGCCGGCTGGCCAGGAAAGCCTCGGCCACCGCGGGGTGGCCGTGCCGCACCAGCAGCGCGCCCTGCAGTGCGAGTGAAATGTCCTCGGCCACCTTGCGGCCCCGGTACTGGATGGTCTCGAGATCCGCGAGGTCGTTCTGCAACGACGTGACGTGACGGTCCAGGCGCGGATCCTGACCGGCGGTCTTGGACAGTTCGTCGAACAGCACCGCGACACTCTCCGGCCGGGTTGCCATGGCGCGCAAAGTGTCCAGCGCGCTGACATTGCCCGAGCCTTCCCAGATGCCCATCAGCGGAGCCTCGCGGTAAAGCCGCGGCATACCGGATTCCTCCACATAACCGTTGCCACCGAGGCATTCCATCGCCTCGGCGGCGTGCGGGGTGGCCCGCTTGCACACCCAGTACTTGCCCGCCGCCAGACCGATGCGGCGCAGCAGCGCTTCACGCTCGTCACCGCGCACCGCCTTGTCGGTGGCGCCGGCCATCCGCATCGCCAGCATGGTTGCCGCCTCGGCCTCTACGGCCAGGTCCGCGAGGACGTTGCGCATCAGCGGCTGATCGATCAGGTAGGCGCCGAATGCCTTCCGGTGCTGGGCGTGGTGCACGGCCCGGGTCAGGCCGGTGCGCATGCTGGTGGCACTACCAAGGGTGCAGTCCAGACGCGTGAGGTTGACCATCTCGATGATGGTCGGCACGCCGCGGCCCTCCTCACCAACCAACCAGGCCGTGGCACCGTCGTACTCGACCTCACTGGAGGCGTTGGCATGATTGCCGAGCTTGTCCTTGAGGCGCTGCAGGAACATCCGGTTGCGGCTGCCGTCGGGCAGGATGCGCGGCAGGAAGAAACAGCTCAGGCCGCCCGGGGCCTGAGCGAGCACGAGGAAGATGTCTCCCATCGGGGCCGAGGTGAACCATTTGTGCCCGCGCAGCGAGTAGGTGCCGTCACCGTTCGGTGTGGCCTCGGTGGTGCCGGCGCGAACGTCGGAGCCGCCCTGCTTCTCGGTCATCGACATGCCCGCGGTGATACCGGCTTTCGTCGTCGCGAGCTTCAGTTCGGGGTCGTACACCCGGCTGGTCAGCAGCGGCTCGTAGACCGCGGCCAGCTCGGGGTTGAACCGCAGCGCGGGCACGACGGCGTAGGTCATCGAGATCGGGCAGACGTGCCCGGGCTCGACCGTCCACACCGAGGTCTTCGCGGCCCGCACCACGTGCGAGCCCTCCCGCTCATCGGCCCACGGGGCTCCGTGCAGGCCATGGGTGACGGCCACGTTCATCAGCTCGTGATAGGCCGGGTCGTATTCGACCTCGTCGATCCGGTTGCCGTAGCGGTCGTGGGTGTGCAGCACCGGCTGGTTGCGGTCGGCGAGTTCACCCCAGCGCTGCGCCTGGACGCTGCCGTTGATCGCACCCAGTTCGTGGACCTCGTCGATCCCCCACTCCCCGCCTTCGCGGATGAGGGCCTCGGCGAGCACCGGTGAGGTGGCGGGGTTGTAGTCCTCCAGCGTGGGGACCTGATTGGTGACGACATGCGTATCAGCCATGCACCCAGTGTTACAAATTCTCGACAACTGCACAATAGTTGTAATACGCGCGCTGGGTCAGCTGTACCCGGGCCAAGCGCCCGCTGTCACGCTGGAGTGGCTCTCGACTCCGGGTGCCACCCCAGCGTGACGCTCGACGATTGGGCTCTAGTGCCGGGCCCGAGCGCGTCACGCCAGCGTGGCGCTCGCGGTCGACGACCACGCTGGCGTGACAGAACGGGCCTGACAGAACGGGCGTGACAATCGCGTCAGAAGTGGCGTGGCAACAGGGTCACCCCGGCCGGTCGCCCTTGGTCGGCGAATCAGGCCGGGTCGAGTTCTCCGACGATGGTCGGTACGTCCTCGTTGTCGCGGGGTTGTTCGTCGCGCTCCGCCGAGCCTGCAGACCGCCGCGTTTCGTACCGATTGAGCGCGAACAACACCACGGCCGCCAAGGTCCAGCCGAGCAGGATGTCGACCACGTAGTGCTCGGCGGTGTAGACGAGTGTGAAGGCCATGATGAGCGGATAGGCCACCAACAACGGCCGCCATCCGCGGTTCACCCGGTTCCACAGGAACACCGCTACCGCCGCGGTCAGGCCGGCGTGCAGGGACGGGATGGCCGCGACCAGGTTCACGCTGGCCTGGCCCTGGTCGATCAATGCCGTCGCGGTGTGCAGGTGGAGCTTGCCCCAACCGCGGGTGACGATCCGTTCGATCCAGTCGTGCGCACCGTCCTGACTGCCCTGCATGGCGCCGAGCAGGCCTCCGTCGACGGCTTCGCGCGCCGATCGGAACATGCACCCCGGACCCGACGGGCCGCCGTCGACGTCGTCGGCGGTGCATCTCGCCGCGGCCCACGGCGGCGCGGCAGGCAACAGCGCATAGATGACCAGCGCCGCGAACGACAGTCCGACGAACAACCGCACGAACCGCTTCCACTCCTCGCGGTCACGCAGCCACAGCACACCCGCCACGACGTAGGGAAGGATGAAAAAAGACATGTACACCGTGCTGATCACGACTTCCCACCACGGCGGGTGGAGCAGTTTCAGCCGCTCCTGCAGCCACACCGTGGGCACCGTGCCGAAGAACATCCACCGATCCGCGTCGACCTGCCAGTGCCACAGCGTCGGCCGGCCGACCAGGGTGGCAGCGCCCCGGCTCAGGTCGTAAGCGGCCAGCACCAGTGCGAATGGCAGCCAGTCGCGGATGACGTAGAGCATCCGGCGGCCCTGCCCGATACTCGCGGCCAGCAGACCGGTCGCGATGTAGAGCAGCAACAATTCCCGGTTGAAGGCGAAGCCGTCGGTGACGGTGCGGTAGATGACCACAGCCGCCCACCCGGCGATCGCGCAGTACCGCAGTATGCGCAGCCGACTGGCACGGTTGGTCGCGCCTGATTGCGCGGGAGCTTCTTCGGTTACCGAATCATCTACCGCGGTCACAGAGGTGACGTTAGTTCACCTTTGCGTCACGGTGCCGTTGAAAACTGTTCAAGTTGCCGAACGTGTCAGCCGGCGTGCTCGCGGAGAAACGCGATGTCGTCCTTGCGTCCCTCTTCTGCGGTCTCACAGATCACGGGCGCATCGGCCGCATTGACCACCGCCGCCAGCAACTGCGGATCGATCTGCCCGGCACCGAAATTGGCATGACGGTCGGCGCCCGAGCCGGCCGCATCGCGCGAGTCATTGCAGTGCACGAGGTCGATGCGTCCGGTGATGCCCTTGATCCGGTCTACCGCGTCGATCAGCGCCTCCCCCGCCGCCCACGCATGGCAGGTGTCGAGACAGAAGCCAATTCCTTTGTCCCCGATGCGATCCCACAACCGGCTGATCGTGTCGAAATGCCGCGCCATGGCGTGATCCCCGCCTGCGGTGTTCTCCAGGTACACCGGCACGTCGGTGTTCAGATAGTCCAGCGCCTTGGCCCATCGCTCGAACCCGGCGTCCATGTCGTTGTCGTCAGCGTGGCCGCCGTGCACGATCACCGCGGTCGCGCCGATCTCGGCGGCGGCGTCGCACGTGTCCTGCAGGATCTTGCGGGACGGGATCCGCACCCGGTTGTTGGCCGAGGCCACGTTGATCAGGTACGGCGCATGCACGTACAACGGCACCGCCGAGGCCTTGAGCACCTCGGCGTCCTCGCGGGGCTTGGGTTTTTTCCAGCTCTGCGGGTTGCCGAGGAAGAACTGCACCACGTCGGCGCCGTCTGCGGCGGCCGCGGCCAATGGATCGGTGTTGTCTACATGCGAGCCGATGAGCACGCCGCCAAGTCTAGGCGGGCTCGGTGACAGTCCCGCTTTGTCACGCTGGAGTGGCCGTCACGCTCGAGTGTCACGCTGGAGCGGCAAGCCCAGACCGCCGGACCGCGCCCACTTCTCGAGCGTCACGCTGGAGTGGCGGTCGAAGTCGGGAGCCACTCTGGCGTGACAAAGCGGGCGACAAAAGCAGGCGACAAAGCGGGCGACAAAAGCGGCGCGGCAGCGGGCGCACCCACCGCGCCCACCGCACGAAAAAACCCCCGCCGAAGCGGGGGCTCTTCCGTGAACTACTAGCGGTAGTCCGAGTATCCGTAGTCGTCCAGCGGCACCGCAGCACCGGTGGCCGCGCCGAAGTCCGGGCTGTAGTACTGATCCTCGTAGGACGGGATCGTGTACGCCGCAGCGCGGGCCTCTTCGGTCGGCTGCACCTGGATGTCGCGGTAACGGGCGATACCGGTACCGGCCGGGATCAACTTACCGATGATCACGTTCTCCTTCAGACCCTGCAGCTTGTCGCTGCGGCAGTTGATCGCCGCATCGGTAAGCACGCGAGTGGTCTCCTGGAACGACGCCGCCGACAGCCACGAATCGGTGGCCAGCGATGCCTTGGTGATACCCATCAGCACCGGACGTCCGGCCGCGGGCTCGCCGCCCTCGGCCACGACGCGACGGTTCGCGGTCTCGAACTCGGCACGCTCGGTCAGCGAACCGGGCAGGAACTCCGTCGCACCCGAATCGATGATCGTGACGCGACGCAGCATCTGCCGGACGATGACCTCGATGTGCTTGTCGTGGATCGACACGCCCTGGGCCCGGTAGACCTCCTGGACCTCCTTGACGAGGTGGATCTGCACCTCGCGGGGGCCCTGGACACGCAGCACCTCGTGCGGATCGGCGGAGCCTTCCATCAGCTGGTCGCCGACCTCGACGTGGTCACCGTCGGACAGCACGCCTTCGGAGCCGTCCTCGTGGGTGAGCACACGCAGCCGCTGGCGCTTGGAGAGCTTCTCGTAGACAACTTCCTCGCCACCGTCGTCAGGAACGATGGTGATCTTGAAGAACTTGTCGCTCTCCTCCAGCCGGACCCGGCCCGCGACGTCGGCGATGGGCGCCTTGTTCCGCGGAATACGGGCCTCGAACAGCTCCTGCACGCGAGGCAGACCACCGACGATGTCGGCGCCACCGGTAACACCACCCTGGTGGAAGGTACGCATGGTCAGCTGGGTACCGGGCTCACCGATGGACTGGGCGGCGACGATGCCGACGGCCTCGCCGATGTCGACCAGCTTGCCGGTGGCCATCGAGCGGCCGTAGCACTTGGCACACACGCCGGAAGCCGAGGCGCAGGTCAGCACGGAGCGGACCTTCACCTGGGCGACACCGGCAGCCAGCAGCGCGTCGATGGCCGGGTCACCCAGGTCATGGCCGCGCTCGATGACGACGTTGCCCTTGTCATCGACTGCATCGGTGGCCAGGGTGCGGGCGAACGCCGAGGTCTCGACGTGCGCATCGCGGATCAGCGAACCATCGGGACCGCGCTCGGCCAGCGTGACGACGATGCCGCGCTCGGTCTCGCAGTCGGTCTCGCGGACGATGACGTCCTGCGACACGTCCACCAGACGACGGGTCAGGTAACCCGAGTCGGCGGTACGCAGAGCGGTGTCGGCCAGACCCTTACGGGCACCGTGGGTGTTGATGAAGTACTCCAACACCGTCAAGCCTTCGCGGAACGAGGACTTGATCGGGCGAGGGATGAACTCACCCTTCGGGTTGGTCACCAGACCCTTCATGCCGGCCAGGGTGCGGGTCTGGGTGAGGTTACCCGTGGCGCCCGACTTCACGATCGTGATGATCGGGTTGTCCGCCGGGTAGTACTCCTCCATCGCCTTACCGACCTCTTCGGTGGCGTCCTGCCAGATCTTGACCAACGACTCGTTGCGCTCGTTGTGGTTCAGCGCGCCGCGCTGGTACTTGCGCTCGATCGCCTCGGCCTCGGCCTCGTGCCGCTCCAGGATCTCCTGCTTCTGCGGCGGCACCAGAACGTCGGCCATCGAGACCGTGACACCCGAACGGGTGGCCCAGTGGAAGCCGGCGTCCTTGAGCTTGTCGACGGTCTGCGCCACCACGATCATCGGGAAGCGCTCGGCCAGATCGTTGATGATCCGGGCCTGGACCTTCTTGTGCATCTGCTCGTTGACGAACGGGTAGCTCTTGGGCAGCAGCTCGTTGAAGAGCACCCGGCCCAGCGTGGTCTCCGCGGTCCAGGCGTCGCCCGGCTTCCAGCCGTTCTCGAACAGCTCGGCTTCGACGGCGGCCGGCGGACGCTGCTGCGTCAACCGCACCTTGATCTTGGCGCGCACCGACAGAGCACCGCGGTCCAGCGCCATGATCGCCTCGGCGGGCGAGCTGTACACGCCCTGCTCCGCACGATCCTTGGCGGCGGCCACGTACTCGCCGGGGTCGCCGGCGACCTCGGTGGTCAGGAAGTACAGACCGGTCACCATGTCCAGACGCGGCATGGCCAGCGGCTTACCCGACGCCGGGGACAGGATGTTGTTCGAGGACAGCATCAGGATGCGGGCCTCGGCCTGAGCCTCTGCCGACAGCGGCAGGTGCACGGCCATCTGGTCACCGTCGAAGTCGGCGTTGAACGCCTCACACACCAGCGGGTGCAGCTGGATGGCCTTGCCTTCGACCAGCTGCGGCTCGAAGGCCTGGATACCCAGGCGGTGCAGCGTAGGTGCACGGTTCAGCAACACTGGGTGCTCGGCGATGACCTCTTCGAGGACATCCCACACCTGGGGACGCTGACGTTCCACCATGCGCTTGGCGCTCTTGATGTTCTGCGCGTGGTTCAGGTCGACCAGACGCTTCATCACAAACGGCTTGAACAGCTCCAGGGCCATCAGCTTGGGCAGACCGCACTGGTGCAGCTTGAGCTGCGGGCCGACCACGATGACCGAACGGCCCGAGTAGTCGACGCGCTTACCCAGCAGGTTCTGACGGAAGCGACCCTGCTTGCCCTTGAGCAGATCGGACAGCGACTTGAGCGGACGGTTGCCCGGTCCGGTGACCGGCCGGCCACGACGGCCGTTGTCGAACAGCGCGTCCACCGACTCCTGAAGCATGCGCTTCTCGTTGTTGACGATGATCTCGGGCGCGCCGAGGTCGATCAGTCGCTTGAGCCGGTTGTTGCGGTTGATCACGCGGCGGTACAGGTCGTTCAGGTCGGAGGTGGCGAAACGGCCACCGTCGAGCTGAACCATCGGACGCAGCTCCGGCGGGATCACCGGCACCGCGTCGAGCACCATGCCCAGCGGGGAGTTACCCGACTGCTGGAAGGCCGCAACGACCTTCAGGCGCTTGAGGGCGCGCAGCTTCTTCTGGCCCTTGCCGTTCTTGATGGTGTCGCGCAGCGACTCGGCCTCGGCCTCGATGTCGAAGGTCTCGATGAGCTTCTTGATCGACTCCGCGCCCATGGCACCGGTGAAGTACTCGCCGTAGCGGTCCTGCAGCTCGCGGTACAGAACTTCGTCCACGATGAGCTGCTTGGGGGCCAGCTTGGTGAAGGTGGTCCAGATCTCGTCGAGCCGGTCCAGCTCACGCTGGGCCCGGTCGCGGAGCTGACGCATCTCACGCTCGCCGCCGTCGCGCACCTTGCGGCGCACGTCGGACTTGGCACCCTCGGCCTCGAGCTCGGCCAGGTCGGCCTCGAGCTTCTGGGCCCGGGCCTCCAGGTCGGCGTCGCGCTGATCCTCGACGGCCTTGCGCTCGACGGCCATCTCGGCCTCGAGCGTCGACAGCTCGTTGTGGCGCATCTCGTCGTCGACCGCGGTGATCACGTAGGCCGCGAAGTAGATGATCTTTTCCAGATCCTTCGGGGCCAGGTCGAGCAGGTAGCCCAACCGGGACGGAACACCCTTGAAGTACCAGATGTGCGTGACGGGTGCGGCCAGCTCGATGTGGCCCATCCGCTCACGACGCACCTTGGCCCGGGTCACCTCGACGCCGCAGCGCTCACAGATGATGCCCTTGAACCGGACGCGCTTGTACTTACCGCAGTAGCACTCCCAGTCGCGAGTCGGTCCGAAGATCTTCTCGCAGAACAGGCCGTCCTTCTCAGGCTTCAGCGTGCGGTAGTTGATGGTCTCCGGCTTCTTGACCTCGCCGAAGGACCAGTTACGGATGTCGTCCGCAGTGGCGAGGCCGATGCGGAGTTCATCGAAGAAGTTGACGTCTAGCACGTAACTCCCTTTCCCCTTTCGGGACTAGAAAACAACTCAGGCGAGATCTTCGACAGAGGCGGACTCGTTGCGCGACAGGTTGATACCGAGGTTGGCAGCGGCACGCTCCAGGTCCTCGTCGTCACCGTCACGCATTTCGATCGCCGCGCCGTCGCTGGAGAGCACCTCAACGTTGAGGCACAGCGACTGCAGCTCCTTGAGAAGCACCTTGAACGACTCGGGGATACCGGGTTCAGGGATGTTCTCGCCCTTGACGATGGCCTCGTACACCTTCACGCGGCCGACCGTGTCGTCGGACTTGATGGTCAGCAGCTCCTGCAGGGTGTAGGCAGCGCCGTACGCCTGCATGGCCCAACATTCCATCTCACCGAATCGCTGACCACCGAACTGCGCCTTACCACCGAGCGGCTGCTGGGTGATCATCGAGTACGGGCCGGTGGAGCGGGCGTGAATCTTGTCGTCCACCAGGTGGTGCAGCTTGAGGATGTACATGTAGCCGACCGTCACCGGGTACGGGAACGGTTCGCCACTGCGGCCGTCGAACAACGTCGCCTTGCCGTCGGCATTCACCATGACGTCGCCGTCACGGTTGGGCAGCGTCGAGCCGAGCAGGCCGGCCAGTTCCTCTTCGCGGGCGCCGTCGAACACCGGGGTGCTGACGATGCTGTCGACCGGGGCCGAGTGCAGACCATCGGGCAGCCTGCTCGCCCACTCCGGCGTTCCCTCGGCCACATCGATGTTCCAGCCGGCCTTGGCCACCCACCCGAGGTGGGTTTCCAGGATCTGGCCGATGTTCATACGACGCGGCACACCGTGGGTGTTCAGGATGATGTCCACCGGGGTGCCGTCGGGCATGAACGGCATGTCCTCGACGGGCAGGATCTTGCCGATGACGCCCTTGTTGCCGTGGCGTCCGGCGAGCTTGTCGCCGTCGGAGATCTTGCGCTTCTGGGCCACGTAGACGCGGACCAGCTCGTTGACGCCGGCGGGCAGCTCGTCGTCGTCCTCGCGGGAGAACACGCGGATGCCGATGACCTTGCCGGACTCACCGTGGGGCACCTTCAGCGACGTGTCGCGAACCTCGCGGGCCTTCTCACCGAAGATGGCACGCAGCAGGCGCTCTTCCGGGGTCAGTTCGGTCTCACCCTTCGGGGTGACCTTGCCGACCAGGATGTCGCCGTCGCGGACCTCGGCGCCGATGCGGACGATGCCGCGCTCGTCGAGATCGGCCAGCACCTCATCGGAGACGTTCGGGATGTCCCGGGTGATCTCCTCGGCGCCCAGCTTGGTGTCGCGGGCATCGATCTCGTGCTCTTCGATGTGAATCGAGGTGAGCACGTCCTCTTCGACCAGACGGTTCGAGAGGATGATCGCGTCCTCGTAGTTGTGACCCTCCCACGGCATGATCGCCACGAGCAGGTTCTTGCCGAGGGCCATCTCACCGTTCTCGGTGCAGGGACCGTCGGCAACGACCTGGCCGGCCTCGACACGCTGCCCGGCGTCCACGATCGGACGCTGGTTGGCGCAGGTGCCGTGGTTGGACCGGGCGAACTTGCGCATCCGGTAGGTGTGCCGGGAACCGTCGTCGGCCATCACGGTGATGTAGTCGGCCGAGACCTCCTCGACGACGCCCGCCTTCTCCGAGACGATGACGTCGCCGGCGTCGATCGCGGCGCGCAGCTCCATACCGGTACCGACCAGCGGGGCCTCGCTGCGTACCAGCGGAACTGCCTGGCGCTGCATGTTGGCACCCATCAGGGCACGGTTGGCGTCGTCGTGCTCGAGGAACGGGATCATCGCGGTCGCGACAGACACCATCTGGCGCGGCGAGACGTCCATGTAGTCGACGTCGGACGGGGCCACGTTCTCGACCTCGCCACCCTTACGACGGACCATCACGCGGTCCTCGGTGAAGCGACCGTCGGTGTCGATCGGCGAGTTGGCCTGCGCCACGACGTGGCGGTCCTCCTCGTCGGCGGTCAGGTAGTCGATCTGGTCGGAGACCACACCGTCGTTGACCTTGCGGTAAGGCGTCTCGATGAAGCCGAACGGGTTGACCCGGGCGTACACCGACAGCGAGCCGATCAGACCGATGTTCGGACCCTCGGGGGTCTCGATCGGGCACATGCGGCCGTAGTGGCTGGAGTGCACGTCACGGACCTCAAGGCCGGCGCGCTCACGGGACAGACCGCCGGGGCCCAGCGCCGACAGGCGACGCTTGTGGGTCAGACCCGACAGCGGGTTGTTCTGGTCCATGAACTGCGACAGCTGCGACGTTCCGAAGAACTCCTTGATCGCCGCCACGACGGGACGGATGTTGATCAGGGTCTGCGGCGTGATCGCCTCGACGTCCTGAGTGGTCATGCGCTCACGCACGACACGCTCCATGCGGGACAGGCCGACCCGGATCTGGTTCTGGATCAGCTCACCCACGGTGCGCAGACGACGGTTGCCGAAGTGGTCGATGTCGTCGACCTCGACGGGAACCTCGACCCCACCGGGGACGGTCATCGAGGTCTGGCCCTCGTGCAGACGCACCAGGTACTCGATGGTGGCGACGACGTCTTCCTCGGTGAGGGTCGACGACGTGATCGGCTGGCCGGCGTTCAGGCCCAGCTTCTTGTTGACCTTGTAGCGACCGACGCGGGCCAGGTCGTAGCGCTTCTCCTTGAAGAACAGGTTCTCCAGCAGGGTCTGCGCGGACTCCTTGGTCGGCGGCTCGCCCGGACGCAGCTTCCGGTAGATGTCCAGCAGCGCCTCGTCGGGACCAGCGGTGCTGTCCTTCTCGAGGGTGCCCATCATGATCTCGGAGAAGCCGAAGCGCTCGGTGATCTGCTCGCTGGTCCAGCCCAGCGCCTTCAGCAGCACGGTGACCGGCTGACGACGCTTGCGGTCGATGCGGACGCCGACGGTGTCGCGCTTGTCGACGTCGAACTCCAGCCACGCACCGCGGCCCGGGATCACCTTGACGCTGTGCAGCGTCTTTTCGGTGGACTTGTCGATGCTCTCGTCGAAGTACACACCGGGAGAGCGCACGAGCTGGCTCACCACGACACGCTCGGTGCCGTTGATGATGAAGGTGCCCTTCTCGGTCATCATCGGGAAGTCACCCATGAAGACCGTCTGGCTCTTGATCTCACCGGTGTTGTTGTTGATGAACTCGGCCGTGACGAACAGCGGAGCCGCGTACGTCATGTCCTTGTCTTTGCACTCGTCGACCGGCGCCTTGACCTCGTCGAAGCGCGGGTCGGAGAAGCTCAGCGACATCGAGCCCGAGAAGTCCTCGATCGGCGAGAGCTCTTCGAGCACCTCTTCGAGACCACCCTTGGGGTCGGTCTCGCCGCGATCGACGGCCTTCTGGCGCCAGCCGTCCGCTCCGACGAGCCAGTCGAAGGAATCCGTCTGAACGTCGAGTAGCCCCGGAACCTCAAGCGGTTCGCGGAGCTTGGCAAATGAAACTCGGTTCGGTGCTCCTGGGACGGAGTTATTGGTGTTAGCGTTCGCTGTGCTCTGGCTAGAGACTGCCAAGATGCATCCTTCCAGCACCTCATGCGACTTTTGAAAGGGCCAGCAAGAGCCGTCCTTCTGGGCCGCGATTCTGCGTCGGTTCGGCTGGCTTTGGCCTGTCCAGAACCCCATACGCACGGCACAGGACTAGATACTGAGCAACGCTCAGGCTAGAACATTATGTGCAGATCAGGTGAGGGTGGGCAGGGTGCAGCCAGCGCAACGTCCAACGATAGCGCAAGACGGCGCATTCCTCAACCACCACACATCCACTGCATGAATTGGGTCACCCGGCGCTGGCTGGCGTCCACTAAACCCTTCACACATGCTGCCCAACAGATTGGCCTGTCCATGGCCTTCCGTCAAGAGGTGACGCGCGGTTTGATGCGCCCAACTCTGCCCCGGATCCGCAGCTCGCGCAACGGTTGAACCGGCGTTATCTTGTCCGCGGGTCACGCCGCGCCGAATTGCGCGAACAGCCCTGATGCGACATCCGCCGGAACCAACCGCTCCGGGATGACCAGACCTGTTCCCAAACCCCGCGCCGAGACGTGAAATACGTGGTCAGCGTGCCAGATTCGCTCGATACCCGCCAGCTTCAGGATCTGCAGATGGCCTCCTAGACGCACCCCGATCTGCTGCGGACCGAACTCGGCGGCGATCGGCGCTCCTGGCGGAACCAACTGACGGAATTTCGCCGGCGTGGCGAAGTACACCACGTACGTGAGCGCACCGACGGCCGCGATCAACAGCACAGCGGCGCGGAGCACCGAAGACGCGGTCAGCTCCCCGTCCTCGACGTACGAATAGCCGAGCACCGCCAGCGGTACCAGGATCGCGAGTGCGAGCGCCAACCGCGTCACGACACTGCGCTTGACCGCGGCGCCCAGTTGGCCGGCCAAACCGGTGTCGGCGATGTCCCTGGTGCGGGTCACCCCGTCGGGACCCGTCCACTGCCTCGCCCCCGACGTCGCCTCCGGATACGACGGAACCGTCCGGCGAGGCTCGTTGAAGGTGGACAGCAATGTGGCGGCGATGTCTGGCGGTACGAGTTCGTCGGGGATCAGCAGTTCGATGTCACCGACGCCCTGCACGACGAGGACCGAGTCAACACGCCGGACCTGAAGTACCTGGTCGAGGTAGAGCGCATTGAAGTGCTCCAACCAGCCGATTCCGATGGCCTCCGGCCTGAACTCGGCCCACACGGCGGTGCCGGCAGGCAGCTTGAGCGCCCAACTCCGGGGTCCTGCGAGAACGAGCACGCCGAACCCGAACACGGTAAAGATCCCGACACCCATGGCGACGGCGAACACCAGCCCGTACAGGAGATAAAGGAGGTTCTCGCCCGAGAACGGTATCTGGGCGGAAAGAACGAGAACGGCGGGGACGACCACGGTCACCAGGGCCAAAACGGCCCACAGCCGGCGTTTGGGCAGGTATTCGGCGCGCGCCAGCTGGTTGGTCATGCGCCGGTGCGCAACGCCGTGCGCCCGGGTGACGCCACCGCCCAATTCCTCGAATTGGGTGGGCTGACCCCGCTGCGCGTGCATTCGCCCCCTGCTCTCTCACGACACAAATCAGGCCGGACCCGATGGGTCCGGCCTGATTGTCGAAACTCAGCTCTGGTGAGGAACCTCGATGGCCCCGGTCGGGGCGTCGTCCTCGACCGGGCGCTGGTGGCGCGCGGTCGGCTCGTCGCCGAACTCGTGCACCGCGTACTTGTGGGTGCCCTCGAGGTCGTCGAGGATCGCGGCCTGCGCGGCCGGCGGCAGGGTGTGCAGGATCTCGCGCACCCGGGCCTGACGCCGAGCCACACCCTTACGCTCGGGCATGCCGGGAGTGGCCGACAGCTGCGGCGGCACGCCCTCGATCTCCTCGACACCGCCGTCGTGCTGGCCGGCGTCGAGCATGGCCTGCTCGGCGGCCGCGGTGGCCTCGTCCTTCTCCTCGGACATACCGATCGGGCCGATACGGCGACCGTTGAGGAACTGCTTGACGACGGGCTCTTCGCTGGTCAGCAGCACCTCGCGGGGGCCGAACATGACCAGCTGCTTACGGAAGAGCATGCCGATGTTGTCCGGCACGGTCCGGGCGATGTTGATGTTGTGCGTCACGATCAGCACCGTGGCGTCGATCTGCGCATTGATGTCGATCAACAGCTGGGACAGATACGCGGTACGCACCGGGTCCAGACCGGAGTCCGGCTCGTCGCACAGGATGATCTGCGGGTCGAGCACCAGGGCACGGGCCAGGCCGGCACGCTTGCGCATACCACCGGAGATCTCACCGGGGAACTTGTGCCCATCGTTGGGCATACCGACGAGCTCGAGCTTCTCCATCACGATGTTGCGGATTTCGCTCTCGCTCTTCTTCGTGTGCTCGCGCAACGGGAAGGCGGTGTTGTCGTAGATGTTCATCGAGCCGAACAGCGCGCCGTCCTGGAACAGCACACCGAACAGGGTGCGGATCTCGTAGAGCTCCTTGGCCGAGCACTCCAGGATGTTGGTGCCGTCGATGACGATCGAGCCACGCTCGGGGCGCAGCAGGCCGATCAGGGACTTCAGGAACACTGACTTGCCGGTACCCGACGGGCCCAGCAACACGCTGACCTCACCCTCGGGAATCGACATCGTGACGTCTTCCCAAATCTTTGACGATCCAAAAGATTTGCTCAGTCCCGTCACGTCGATTTGGACGCCCATCAAAGATCCTTCCGCCTACGGCTCACCCCGCCACCTGCTGCGCCTGTGGCTTGAGTCACCATAGCGCACGGTGCATCGCACACACATGGTTGTCTCCCAATATTCGGGAGTACCCGGGCTCCAAACGAACCAATCGTGATCATCCAAGCAAAGAACCCCCGAATCCGTCGGGATTCGGGGGTTCTTGCGGTCCGGGTTTGGACTACTTGACGCTGACGCTGGCGCCGGCGGCCTCGAGCTTGCTCTTGGCGTCCTCGGCGGCTTCCTTGGTGACCTTCTCCAGCAGCGGCTTGGGGGCGCTGTCGACCAGGTCCTTGGCTTCCTTCAGACCCAGGCCGGAGACGATCTCGCGGACGACCTTGATGACGCCGATCTTCTTGTCGCCGGCACCCTCGAGGATGACGTCGAACTCGGACTGCTCCTCGGCGGCCTCGGCGGCGGCCGGGGCGGCACCCGCGGCGGCAACGGCGACCGGGGCGGCAGCGGTGACCTCGAAGACCTCTTCGAACTGCTTCACGAACTCAGAGAGCTCCAGCAGGGTCATTTCCTTGAACGCGTCGAGCAGTTCGTCGGTGGACAGCTTGGCCATGTTTATGGTCCTTCCTGATTTTTCTTACAGATGTTGGGTGGTTTGTGCGGTTGCGATTGCTGAGCGGAAGCGGCTACTAGGCAGCGTCGCTGGCAGCCTTCTTCTCCTGCAGCGCCGCCGCGAGGCGGGCAACCTGAGAAGCGGGCGCGTTGAACAGGCCTGCGGCCTTGGACAGGTTGCCCTTCATGGCACCTGCCAGCTTGGCGAGCAGAACCTCGCGCGACTCGAGGTCGGCGATCTTCTCGACCTCGGCGACGGACAGCGCCTTGCCGTCCATGAAGCCGCCCTTGATGACGAGCGCCTTGTTGTCCTTGGCGAACTTCTTGATCGCCTTGGCGGCGTCAACGGGCTCACCCTGGACGAACGCGATCGCCGTGGGACCGGCGAACAGCTCGTCGAGACCTTCAATGCCGGCTTCGGAAGCGGCGCGCTTCACCAGAGTGTTCTTGGCGACGGTGTACGTGGCGGAGTCGCCGAGGGAACGACGCAGCTCAGCCAGGTTCGCCACAGTCAGCCCGCGGTACTCGGTGACGACGGTGGCCGTCGACGCCTTGAACTGCTCAGCAATGTCGGCAACCGCCGTGGCTTTGTCAGCCTTGGCCATGCATGCCTCCTTGTGGTGGGTATCGGGCGCTCCACCAACTTGGGGCCGTGAAATGACGAACGCCCCGACGCAGACAGGTCGGGGCGCAGAAATAACCAATACAAAACTGGTCTAGCCTCGTCCTCCTGCGTGGGCCGCCGGGACATTTCCCGGACCTTCAACCTATTGCTAGGTGACCGACGGTCTTCGGTGGAACCCGACCAGAGTAGCCGAACACTCACCAATCAGCCAAAACGCGCTCCCGTTTGCCCCTTCTGCACCGCAGAGCTGCACCGCGAGCGTGCGTGTCTGTCCCCCGACACGCCGTCATAAACCAGCAGTATGCGCGCGCTCGCCGCGCCTCAGCGCGCGCCGGCCAGCACCAGGCAGACGAATGCGGCGGCCACCAGTCCCACCCTCACCCAGTGCAGGCGGTCCCAGCGGCTGACCAGTTCATGGAACTGCCCGGGGTCCTCGCCACCGCCCCCATCACCGCCGGATCCCGCGGCGACGCGGTTGTTGATCGGCACCAGCGTGGTGAGGGTCAACAGGATGACCAGCGCCATCAGCACGACCGGCGTGATGAGCAGGGGCCCGGGGCGGAACACCGCGGCGGCGATCATCAGCGCCACCGCTGCCATGTACCAGAACGGCATCGCCGTCCCGAGAATCTTGGCACCGGTGCCGCGGGCCTGCCGGTAGGCGGCGTCAGGTAGGCGCTGAAGGATCGGGTTGGTGAAGGCGGCGACGCCGAACTCGACGCCGAGAAGCGGACCGGTGATGATCACCGCAAGGATCTGCACGATTTCTTCCATGTCATCCAGGCTGGTCAGTATGCTGACAAAAAACAAGGTACTGACAAATTAGTCAGCTTAGGAAGGGCCGGAACCGTGGCGGTTTCCAAGAAAGAGATCGGCGAGTGCCCGATCGACGCGACGTTGTCGGTCATCGACGGGCGCTGGAAGGGCACCATCCTGTGGCGGCTGGCCGACGGGCCGATGCGCACCGCCGAACTGCGCCGCAGCATTCCTGACATCACCGAGCGGATGCTCATCCGGCATCTGCACGATCTGGTCGACGCCGGGATCATCGAGCGCCACGACGCGGGCACGGTGCCGCCGTGCGTGCGCTATTCGATCTCCGAGTACGGCCAGACGCTGGCGCCGGTCCTCGGTGCGTTGTGCGACTGGGGCCGCACCCACATGGAGATCCAGAAGCAGAAGCGTCAGCCGCGTGCCAGCGCCGCCGCGCCGACCAGGCCGGCGTCACCGCCGAGTACGGCCGGGACCACCCGTAGCCCCCGCAAGAATTCCAGCCCGGCGTAGTCGGCCAGTGCCGCGCGCACGGGGTCGAACAACAACGCCCCGGATTTGGCCACTCCCCCGCCGATCACCACCAGGTCCAGGTCACACACCGCGCCCACCGAGGCGATCATCGCCGCCACCGCCCGCGCACCTCGATGAAAGGCCTTGAGGGCCAGCTCATCTCCTTGATTCGCCGCGTCACCGAGCGCCTTCGCGTCGGTACCGTCCCAGCCGTGCCGCCGCGCCCACCGCACCATGCTGGGTCCGGACGCGATGGTCTCGACGCAGCCGTGCCCACCGCACGTACACAGTTCACCGCCGTCGGGGGCGACGACGACGTGGCCGACGTGCCCGGCGTTGCCAGTGCGGCCGTCATACGGGGCGCCGTCGAGCACCAGACCGCCCCCGACCCCGGTCGAGACCACCATGCCGAGCAGGAACTGGGCGCCCCGCCCCGCGCCGCACCACTGCTCGCCGAGCGCCATGCATAGGCCGTCGCCGCCGAGCCGGACCGGCAGTCGGGTGGTGGCGGCGACGCGCTCGACTATCGGAAAGTGTTGCCACTCGGCGATATTGATCGGGCTGACCGTGCCGCCCGACAGGTCGATGGGACCGGCAGAGGCGATACCGACGGCAGCTGCGGCGCCGTCCGCCGTCTGCAAGGTCTCGGCGAGCAGCTTCTCGACGACGGCCCACACCGTCTCGGCATCACCGTCGGGGGTCGGCAGTTGCGCCCGATGCACCAGCTGTCCCTCGGCGTCGACCAGGGCGACGGCGATCTTGGTGCCGCCGATATCGAGCGCGAGGGTGAGGGTCACGTGGCGCTCCTAGTGCTTGTGCGTGTTGTCCGGCTGACGGGGATCGCCGGGGTGCTCGTACCCGGGCGCGAGTTCCACCAGGGCCGCGCAACGGGTGTCGAGCCACTGCCGGAACGCCTGCCTGCGCGCGGCCGCCCGCAGGTGAGCGGCGATCCGGTAGCGCGCCTGATCCAGCGACGGCGCCACGGGCCGGCCCCGCCACCCGTCGGACCCGGCCTGCGCCAACGCGAATCGCAGCGGGTTGCGCGCGTGGTAGGCAGCCACCTCTGCCTCTGAAACCTCTATCGCAGCAGTCACCTCCGCGAACACAGCGCGTGCCGTGGCGCAATCCAGAGTGGCGGCGGCGACGCTGCCGATCTCCAACCGGGCCGCGGTGTCGGGCAGCAGCTCGTCCTGGCCGGGCGCGCCGAGGCCGGACAGTCCATGCGCGCAGGCCTCGGCATCGACCACCCGCTCGGCAACCACCAGTTGGGTGAGCCAGCGGCGCAATTGCCGGCCCTCGCTGGTCCCGGGGCGCGGCAGCGCCGAGGCGCGGTTTCCCGCCCGCAACGTCGCCTCCCGATCATCGATCTCCTTGACCGACACCGGTTCTCCGGCCACCCGCGCCACACATTCCGCCGGGTTCACCGGACCGCCACCTTCACCGCCGGGGAGTAGACCAGCCGCCCGGCGCAGCCCACTCTGATCAACGCCCACCACTCCCCCGGTTCGACCCACGACGGTGGCGTGACGTCGAAGACCACCTCGGCGGTGCCCGCCGCGGGTACCTCGATGCCGGCCGCGGCCGGCCCCATCCACTCCCAGGTTCCCCACGGGCTGATCAGGTGGGCCTCGGCGTTCAGACCCGTGACCGCGTCGGTGCCGATCGTCATCAACAGTCGCGCGGTCTCACCCGCCTTGACGTCGACGGCCTGCGGCTCGGACACCAGTTTGAGCACGTACGCATCGGGTTCGCCGATCGTGACGATGCAGACGTCCTCGACCACCTGCCGCCACGACGGCGGCAAGGCCTCCGACCCGCTGCCGGTCACTGAGAGTTCGGCACGCACCGGGTACAGCCCGGGTGCGGCACCGGGCGGGATGCTCAGCACCACATCGGTTTCCAGATGTTCGCCAGGTGGCAGGACGTAGGGCAGCTCGGCGGGCTGCACGTCCCATCCCGGCGGCCCATGCAGTCTGACCCGGCCGTGCAGCGCGGCGTCGGTGCAGTCACTGGCCGCCGTCAGCCGCACGACCACCTCGGTATCGGGTTGTCCGGCAACGCTCTCCGGATGCAGGTATGCGACGGCAGGAAGGCCACCGAGCGGCGCCGGGCCGCGATTGTGCAGCCAGTACCTGGCGTACAACGGTTGGGCCGCCTCGGCTTCGGGTGCCAGCGGCTGGTGCTCGCCGCGCAACACCTTCGGCAGGTTGAACTGGGTGGACACCGTGGCGATCTGGTAGCCGTGCAGGCTCAGATGCGAGGGCTGTTGCGGCTCCGGTTCTTCCAGCAGGTTCAGGTTCGCAGCGGCCGAGACCGCGCGCAGCCCGGACCGGATGGTGACCTCGGCAGCGCTGCCGGTGATCTCGACCAGGCGCGCGGTGACCCCGTCGGCCGGGTCGGAATTGCGGACGCTGCCCGACGCGAGCGGATTTCCCGTGGCCTTGAGCGCACCCAGCTGGACGGTGCCTGCCGGCTCGATCTCCAGCAGCGAACCCCACGCCGGCAGTCCGCCGCCGGCATCCGTATCCACCACCACCGGCTGCAGCGGCCGGTTGAACTCCGCGGCGCTAAGTGCGACCCCCGCGGCCCGCCAGTCTCCGGCCCCGGTGACCAGCGCGTAGTCGAATGTGTGGGTCCAGTGCTGCAATTGGAAGTTGGAGCCGTCCGGTGCGGTACGGCGCGGCGGGTCGATCCAGGTGCCGGACGGCCAGCCGGTGCAGGACCGCATCAGCGACGTGTGCAGGGTGCCGTCCGGTTCGATGGCGAAGCTCGGCACGCCACGGTTCAGCAGTGCCACGGTGCGGGCCTCGAACGGCTCCGCCGCCGCGGCAGCCTGTTGGGTGACGACGATCTCGGCGTCACCCAGGTCCTCGACCACCGCGTCGAGGTCACCGGCCAGGATCAGCACCGGCAGGCTTCGCACTCCGCGCAGATCGGCACCGGGCACCCACTGTTCGGGCAGGGGCGCGACGGCAGGCACCCAGACGCGGGCCGATCCGGTGGCGTCGATCTGGCGTTTGAACTCGTCGGAGTAGGCGATCTCGGCTTCGGCGAGAACAGCTGCGGTGAAAGGGTTTTCATCGGGCCCACCGAGCGTGAACCGGGTGTCGGGCAGATTGGAGTCCACCGTGAGATCGCCGTAGCGGGGTTTGTCCGCGGCGCTGCAGGTGGCGGTCACCCCGGCCCGCACCAGGGCCACCATCAGATCCCGTGCGTCGGTGCCGTCGTCGGGAGCGACCACCTCGGCCACTGAAACCGCCCGGACGTCCGAGCCGATCCGCACCCGCGCGGCCGACGACAGCCCGAACCAACCGTAGGCCGGGTTGTCAAGGGTCCACGGGTGTTGTGCCGCGTCCACCGCGTGGTGGGCCGAATGTTCGTGCAGCAGCCCGAATCCGCGGCCGATCACGGCGTCACCGACCTCGCTCACCGGCAGCGCTCCGGGCACCGGGCAGGGCCAGCGCAGCCGCACCAGGCGGTCGGCCCCGACGAATTCGTCGATGACGGTGCGGCAATCGACCCGGTCCACACCGGACCAGAGCGTGATGGTCTGGGTGTAGCGCAACAACTCTCCGATGCGGCCCCGCACCACCACCCGCTGACCGAGCGCGCTCCGGTAGCACTGCACCTCCTCGGCCGGGGCTGCCGAGGAGCACACCACCGGACCGGTGGGCAGCAGGTGCCATGGCCCTTCCCCGGCCTCGGGGTGGGCCGAATACTCGTCGTAGACCGCCAGTTCGTTGCCGATGCCGCCGTCGGCGATGAGCTCTCGCCCGTCGTCGAGGAGCGAACACACCCCACCGCCGCGGGCCGCGTCGACGCGTAGGCGGTAGCGGTCGTTGGCGATGGAATCCCCGGCCACCGGTTCCCAGCCGTGCGCCGTCCCGGCCGTGAACCGGTAGGACCGCCAGCCCAACGAGGGCACGTCGCGGGCCAACCAGCTCACGGTCACCCCGTCGTGTTCGACCAGGACGGGAACCTCGTGGCCGTCGCAATCGAGCACCCTGCCCTGGAACGGTTCCTCCAGGTGCACGGTGACGATGTCGGTCCGGTTGTGCGCCACGGCGTTCCACACCACCACTGCGCCGGTTCCCGGGTCGCTGCGCTCCTGCCCGCCGAACCCCGCCACCGCGTCCGACAACAGGCGCAGAGCATTGTCGCGGGCGGTGACACCCAGCTCCCAGGCATCGCGCCAGCTGGTCAGGAGGTCGAGATAGACCTGGTCGGACTCCGAGCCGGTGATGGCGTCGTGATGTGCGCCGTAGGCCAGCTGCACCCAGGCCTTGGCCATCGCGGCCTGCGGGTAGTCCGCCCCACCGAGCAGTCCGGCGAACACGGCGAACCGTTCGGCGTCGAGCACCGCGTCCTCGGCGGCCCGGTTGGCCTGCTTGGTGTCGATGTAGGAGACGTCCTTGCCGGTGTAGATCGGGTTCATGTCGCGGGTCTGCGGGGACGGTGTGATGCCGCGCTCGTCGACCTCGGCACGCACCGCGGTGAAGAATTCGGACGGCAGGGCGCACACGAACTTCGGCCAGGCGTACCGCGCATTCCAGTCGCGGTGGATCTGCGTGACCCACTTGTTGGGCGGGGTGTAGTCAGTGCCCACGGGCAGGAGCACGTTGCGGGTCAACGCAACTCGTTTGAGTTTGGTGAACAGCGCGTAGGTGGATTCTTCCGCCTCGGCCAGTGAGGCCGAGGAGTCCATCCACCATCCGGCCGAATAGTGCGCGGGCATGTAGTGGGTGAGCAGCCCGCGGCCCGACGGTGCGATCCACTCGAACTCGCTCGCGAACTGCATGCGCTCGGGGTCGCCATCGTTCTGCATCGGCCCCCACTGGTGGTGCGGCCCACGGGCCCACGAACTGGACGTCAGGCCGACGTCGGCCGCCATCCCGGGAAACTGCGGGTCGTGGCCGAACACGTCGAGCTGCCATGCCGTGGCCGGATTGGCGCCCAGCACGTCACGTTGAAAACCCATGCCCGACACGAAGTTCCGGATCGCGGTCTCCGGGCTGGTGAGATTGGTGTTGGGCTCGTTGTATGTGCCGCCCATGATCTCGACGCGTCCCTCGGCGATGAAACGACGCAGATCGTCCCGGTCTTCGGGCCGGGCATCCCAGTAGGGCTTGAGATAGTCCACCTCGGCCAGGACGAACTTGTACTCCGGTTCGCGCCGCGCCATTTCCAGGTGTGCGTGCACCAGATCGAAGCCGTTGGTCTGCCGGCACTGGCCGGGCGGATCCTCGGTCCACACGCTGGTGTAGGCGGCCTGGGTGTTCCACCAGACGGGGTCGTAGTGGAAGTGGCTGATCATGTACATCGTCCAGCCCGGTTCGGCGACGGTGAAGTCGAAGTCGATCGAGCCCACCCTGGCGCGCCGGACTTCCCCGGGTACGCCCCGCTCGACGTCCACCGGGACCTCGACGGTGCCGTCCCCGGCCGCCGCCATCGCCTCACCGGTCAGCCCGTCCCCGCTGACCCGCACCGGCGTCGGCGCGGCGCAGGCCTCGTATCGCACCCGAACCAGCTGCCGGGCGGCATCCTCCGGCCCGGCGAACAGCTCCGTCGTCTCCACTGACAGGACGCGCATCTGAAAAACCCTACGACTTCAACGCTCCGAAATGTCGACGACCAACGCCCGATGATCCGAAATCGGTAGGTGCGGCGCCACGCAGGCAGTGGCGAACAGTGTCGGGTCGTCGGTGAGGATGTGGTCGAGCTGCGTCGTCGGCGTGTCGGCGGGAAACGTCGGGGCCTCCCCGAGTGGGCGCCAGTGTGCCGGCGCGCCTGAGTTCAGATCTCCCATCAGCAGCCTCGGCGCCGGGAAGCCGCTCAGATCCCGCACCAGATGCCGCAGTTGCAGGCGGTTCCATCCCGGTACGAACGACAGGTGGGTGTTGGCCACCGTGAGCGCGCCGAGTGGGGTGTCGATGCGCGCGACCATCGCGGCCCGGGGTTCTTCGTGGACGATCCGGAACCGGCGGATGCCCGAGACGTACATCGGAAACCGGACCGGTATCCGGGGAAGCCGCAACACCTGCCAGTTCTCGACCGGGTACCGGGTGAGCAGGGCGATGCCGTAGGCGGCGGTGCCGGGTTGTTCGCGGCCGGTCGCAGCCATCCAGGTGGCTCCCGGGGTCCCGGAGATCGCGGCGACGAAGCGATGGTGCACGGCGTTCATCGCCCGGGCCGCCACGGCGGTCAGGTCGGCCTTGCCCGAGCGCGGCTGATCCAGGTCGACTTCCTGCAGCGCGAGGATGTCGGCGTCGAGTTCGGCCACCGCGGCGGCAAGTCTGCCGAGGTCGACGTCGCCATCGTGGACACTGCGTCCGTGCAGGATGTTGAAAGTGGCCAGCCGCATGGGTACTCAGTACCCACTCTGCATCGGCTCCATCGCGATGCCCGACCGATCCGGGATGGCACATGCTCGACCGCAACGACGATCTGCGTGACGCGCTGAAGCGCGCTGCTGCGGCATTCAAGGCGCATGGGCCGCACTTCGCGCTCGGCGGCAGCTATGCGCTGTGGGTGTACGGCGCGCCCGAGCCGGTTCACGACGTCGATTTCGTGGTGGCCGAGACCGACGCCGAGGCGGCCGAGGTGGCGTTGCGTAAGGCCGGGTTCCAGATCGTGCATGTACCCGAGGACTGGTTGTTCAAGGCCTATCCCGACGACGACGTGCTGGTCGACGTGCTCTACCAGCTCAACGGGGTGTCGGTGGATGCGGCGACGCTGGCCTCCGCGGAGGTGTTGGACGTGCTCGCGGTCCGGATGCCGGTGTTGCCGCCGACGCTGGTGGTGTCGGAGAAGCTGCGGTCGCTCAACGAACACCATTGCGACTTCGCCCCGTTGCTACCCGCGGCCCGGGCGGTGCGCGAGCAGGTCGACTGGGATGAGGTGCGCGCCGCGACCGCAGACAATGACTTCGCTGCGGCGTTCCTGATGCTGCTCGACCGCCTCGGGATCACCTGACCGTGCCTCGCGCAGCCAGGTGCAGGCGGTCGGCCACGGCGCGCACGGCGGCGGCCACCTCGGGCGGCTCGAGCACCTCGAAGTCGTGGCCGACGGTGGCGAAATAGAGCACCATGCGTTCAGGGTCGTCGGCGCCGGTGGTGACGATGCAGGCAGCGGGGCCGTCCGCCTCGACGGTGGCCGACGCCGGTGGAAACTTCTGCGCCACAACCTCTTGCGGGGCGTGATAGCGCACCCGCGCTCGGTAGCGGTAGGGCGAGGAGCTGATCGACCGGCGCACATAGTCGGCCGCGTTCGGGGCCTCGCGCGGGGTGAAGGTGGTCCCCGTCGCGGCCACCGTGGACATCCGGTCCAACCGCAGGCTGCGCCAGTCCTCCCGGTCACGGTCGTAGGCCATCAGGTACCAGCGACGACCGGTGGTCACCAGCTGGTAGGGCTCGAGCCGCCGCTGGGTGTGGTTGCCGCGAATGTCGGTGTAGTCGGTACTGACGTGTTCGCGGTCGCGGCAGGCGCGGGCCAGGGTCATCAACACCTCGGGCTCCACCGGGGAGTCCGACGCGTTGGGTGCAAGGGTGACGGTGGCGTCGTGCACCGCCGAGACCTGTGACCGCAACCGCGCGGGCATGACCTGGTCGAGTTTGGACAGTGCCCGAAGGGCGGATTCGCCGACGCCGGCGACGCTTCCGCCTGCGGCCAGCCGCAGGCAGACGGCCATCGCGACGGCTTCATCGGGGTCGAGCAGCAGCGGGGGCAGTGCCGCACCTGCGCCCAGTTGGTAGCCCCCGCCCTGCCCCTTGCTGGCGTGGACCGGGTAGCCGAGGTCGCGCAGCCGCTCGATGTCGCGACGGACGCTGCGGGTGGTGACCCCGAGCCGTTCGGCCAGCTCTTCACCCGTCCACGCCCGGCGCGCCTGCAACAGGCCGAGGAGTTGCAACACGCGGCCGGTGGTTTCACTGCTCACCGCCATGTCAGAAGTCTGCCGCATTTTTAGGACCGAAACTGTCCTATATGCGTGAAACAGTGGTCTCATGTGGACAAACCTTCTGGCCGATCAATTGGACTTCCACTGGACGAATCAACTGAGGCCGCGATTGGACGGCCTCACCGACCACGAGTACTTCTGGGCACCGGTCCCCGACTGCTGGACGGTTCACCCCGACGGCGCCATCGACTTCAGTTATCCACCGCCACAACCGGAACCGTTCACCACGATCGCCTGGCGGCTGGCACACGTGATCGTCGGTGTGTTCGCGATGCGCAACCACTCGCACTTCGGCGGACCGCCGGCGGACTACGAGTCGTGGCCGTACGCCACCGATGCGGCCACGGCCCTGCACCAACTCGACGACGCGTACCGAAATTGGATCGACGGGGTCAGGTCGCTGAGCGAAGATGACCTGCAACGTCCGTGCGGTCCCGCCGAGGGGCCCTACGGTGATGAGCCGATGGCTGTGCTGGTACTGCACATCAATCGGGAAGCGATCCACCACGGCGCCGAAATCGCTTGTATCCGAGATCTTTACGCCCACTCAACCAACAAGGAGAACTGAACCATGCCAGGAATGCCGCCTCCCGCCGCCGATGAACGCCGGAACCTCGTCGAGTTTCTCGCCTTTCAGCAGAACGCCTTCTTCGCAGTGGCGCACGGCCTGACCGACGAGCAGGCGCGGTCCACGCCGTCGGTGAGCGCGCTGTCGGTCGGCGGTCTGATCAAGCACGTCACCGCCGTGCAGAAGAGCTGGGCCGACCGCGCCGAGCACGGACCGCAGTTCCCACCGGCCGATCCCCGCCCATTCGAGGAACAGGCCGCCGACTACGCCGACATGCACGTGATGCGCGAGGACGAAACCCTGGCCGGGCTACTCGACGCGTTCAAGGCCCAGAACGCCGAGACGCTGCGGGTGTTCACCGAGCGGGACCTCGACACCGCGGTTCCGGTGCCCCACGATGTGCCGTGGTTCCCACAGGACGTCGACAACTGGTCGGTGCGGTGGGTCGTCATGCATCTGATCGAGGAACTCAGCCGCCACGCCGGGCATGCCGACATCATCCGCGAATCGATCGATCGCGCAACGATGTACGAGTTGCTCGCGGCCGAAGAGGAGTGGCCCGAGACCGAGTGGATCAAGCGCTGGCGTCCGGTCGCTCAAGCCTGACGGCTCTGCGCGCTTACCGGCCGCGACTAATTGGCGGCACCGGGCCTAATTGCCGGCACCGCCGCCGCTGCCGAGCACCAGCCGGAGCGCGTAATCCACCACGACGTCGAGGTCGTCGCCCAGGTTGCCGCTCAGCCACTGCTGGGCGAGCTCGGCCATCGCACCGGTGTACATGGCCGCGCCGATCTGGGCGGCCACCGGATCGGAACCCGGGCGTAGCCGACCGCCCTCGGACAGCACGGCCTCGCGTAACAGGTCCTGGGTCGCCGTGCGGCGGGCGGCCAGTACCGGGTTGGCCCTGGCGTCGGTGAACAGGATCCGTCCCCGCCGCGGGTCGGCCGAGCTGAATCCCAGCACCGCGGCGATCCCGGCGCGGGTCCTGGCCCGCAGCGAATCGGCGGCGCTGGCCGTCGCCGCTTCGACGTCGACCGCCAGCGCAGCGCTGACCTCGTCGTACACCGCACCGAGCAGGTCGTCGGTGTCGGCGAAGCTCTCGTAGAAGTACCGGGTGTTGAGGCCGCATTCGCGGCAGACCGAGCGGACCGAGACCGCGGCCTCTCCCCCGTCGCCGAACAGCCGGAACGCCGCGTCCACCAGCAGGGCGCGGCGTTCGGCCCGGCGGTCGGTCAGCGGCACACCGGCCCAGCGGGTCGGGTTGGGCGCTCCGGTCATTGCTTCAGATTAGATCTGGTCACACTCGTACCCAAAATGTATTCTGGCTACATACGTAACCAGAAAGGGGTCCCGCGGTGGACATGCCACACCAAATCCTCGAGCAGATGCTGCAGCGGAAGTTCGACACGGACATCCGTCAGCACTACTTCCGTGGCATGGAGTTCGCCGAACCGGCCGGCGATCCGGGGTGGTTCGGCCCCGGCAGCGCCGTCTGGCACGTCCACTCCCACACCGAGGCGCTCATCTTCGGCCTGCAGTGCGCGGCGTACATGGAACGCCTCGATCCCTCCATCTACTGGATGGGCATGCACCATTCGCGTCTGGTCAAGCGCGACGAAGATGGCACCGCCGTCCCCGTCATCGATCCGCAGGGCGCGGCCGTGCGCCTGGGGCACTCCATCGCGTTCTTCATCGGCACCGCCTACGGCAACACCGAGACCGCCGAGCGGGTGGCCAAGACCGTCCGCGCCATGCACCACACCATCAAGGGGACCCGCCCCGACGGCGCGGTCTACGACGCCGACGATCCGGACTGGCTGCGCTGGAACTACGCGACCGTGGTGTGGGGACTGGCCACCGCGCACGAGATCTACCATCCGAACCCGTTGCGCGGTAAGAAACTCGACCGCTACTACGGCGAGTTCATCCGCGTCGGGCACGCCCTGGGCGGCACCGACCTACCCGAAACCAAGGCCGAGACACTGGAGTGCCTGCACTCCTATCTGCCCAGGCTGGCGCTGACCCACGGCGCGGCCATGGCCACCGGCCCCAATCTGCCGATGCCGCAGAGTGCAGTGGACTGGGCAATCCGCGACACCATGCCGAAGTGGGCCAAGCAGCTGATCGGGCACACCGATCCGAACCCGATCGAGCGGGCCGCCCGCCGCGCCATGGTGTGGTCGATCATCAACGGATTGCACACCGCGGCCGGCAACACCCTCGAGTTCCGGGCGGCCCAAAAACGGGTCTCCGCCGGAACCACCGCGCCGCACACCGAGCCCACCTACGTGCCCGGAACCGACCCGATCCTGAGCCGCGACGAGGTCGAGGAAAGTTTCGCGTCGGTGTGACTCACGGCACAGATGTTTTTGGCCGCACCGTGGCCTTTGAGACACTGCAGCTATGAGCACTACGCCGCCGAAAACCAAGCACCGCGAGGTCGCCAGGTTGAGCCGGGTGCCGCTGCCCGTGGAAGCCGCCCGTATCGGCGCTACCGGTTGGCAGATCACCCGCACCGGGGTCCGCGTCGCTGCCAACATGTTCGGGCGCGGATCCCTGCAGCAGAAGATCGTCAAGCAGGTACCGCAGGCCTTCTCCGACCTCGGCCCCACCTACGTCAAGTTCGGCCAGATCATCGCGTCCAGCCCGGGCGCGTTCGGCGAGCCGCTGAGCCGCGAGTTCCGCGGCCTGCTCGACCGGGTACCGCCGGCCGACACCGATGAGGTGCACAAGCTCTTCGTCGAAGAACTCGGCGACGAGCCCACGAAACTGTTCAAGAGCTTCGACGAGAAGCCGTTCGCCTCGGCCTCGATCGCCCAGGTGCACTACGCCACGCTGCACAGCGGCGAGGAGGTGGTGGTCAAGATCCAGCGCCCGGGGATCCGGCGTCGCGTCGCCGCCGATCTGCAGATCCTCAAGCGCGGGGCGCAGCTGGTGGAGCTCGCCAAGCTGGGCCGGCGGCTGTCGGCCCAGGACGTGGTCGCCGACTTCGCCGACAATCTGGCCGAAGAGCTCGACTTCCGGCTGGAAGCCCAGTCGATGGACGCCTGGGTCTCGCACATGCATGCCTCGCCGCTGGGCGAGAACATCCGGGTCCCCCAGGTGTACTGGGACCTGACCAGCCAGCGGGTCCTGACCATGGAGCGGGTGACCGGGGTACGTATCGACGATGTCGCTGCGATCCGCAAGAAGGGGTTCGACGGCACCGAGCTGGTCAAGGCTCTGCTGTTCAGTGTGTTCGAGGGCGGCCTCAAGCATGGCCTGTTCCACGGGGACCTGCACGCGGGCAACCTCTATGTCGACGACAACGGCAAGATCGCGTTCTTCGACTTCGGCATCATGGGCCGCATCGACCCGCGCACCCGCTGGTTGTTGCGCGAGCTCGTGTACGCCCTCCTGGTCAAGAAGGACCATGCCGCTGCGGGCAAGATCGTCGTGCTGATGGGGGCCGTGGGCACGGTGAAGCCCGAGGCGCAGGCCGCCAAGGACCTGGAGAAGTTCGCCACCCCGCTGACGATGAAGTCCCTCGGCGACATGTCCTACGCCGAGATCGGTAAGCAGCTCTCGGCGCTGGCCGATGCCTACGACGTCAAGCTGCCCCGCGAGCTGGTGTTGATCGGCAAGCAGTTCCTCTACGTCGAGCGGTACATGAAGCTGCTGGCGCCGAAGTGGCAGATGATGAACGATCCCCAGCTCACCGGGTATTTCGCCAACTTCATGGTGGATATCAGCCGGGAACACAAGCAGGGCGAAGACGGCGACGGGATCGAGGCCTGAATGGCCGGCATGAAGGTGCGATCAGGGTTCGCGAAGTCGTCGGCGGAATCCGGCGATGTCGACCTGTACTACGAGGACATGGGCGATCCGAACGATCCGGCCGTGCTGCTGATCATGGGCCTCGGTGCCCAGATGCTGTTGTGGCGCACCGGTTTCTGCGAGAAGCTGGTCAGTCAGGGGTTGCGGGTCATCCGCTATGACAACCGCGACGTGGGGCTGTCCACCAAGTTGTCCGGCAAGCGGGTCGATTCCCCGCTGCCGCTGCGGATGGCCCGGTCGTTTCTGGGGCTTCGGAGTCCGTCGGTCTACACGCTCGAAGATGTGGCCGATGACGCTGCCGCCCTTCTCGATCACCTCGACATCGACAATGCCCACATCGTCGGCGGTTCGATGGGCGGGATGATCGCCCAGGTGTTCGCCTCCCGTTATGCGCAGCGCACCAAGTCGCTGGCGGTGATCTTCTCCAGCAACAACCAGCCGCTGTTGCCGCCGCCGGGTATCAAGCAATTGCTGTCGGTGATCACCGGCCCGCCCGCCAATTCGTCGCGAGATGCCATCATCGACAACGCCGTTCGGATCAGCCGGATCAACGGCAGCCCCGGCTACCCCACTCCCGAGGCGGAGATTCGGGCCCAGGCCGCCGAACTGTACGACCGCGCCTACTATCCGGCCGGGATCGCCCGGCACTTCGACGCCATTCTCGGCAGCGGCAGCCTGCGCCACCACGACAAGCGGATCAGTGTGCCCACGGTGGTGATCCATGGTCGCTCCGATCGGCTGATGCGCCCGTTCGGGGGCCGCGCGGTGGCGCGTGCGATCAGCGGCGCCCGCCTGGTGTTGATCGACGGAATGGGCCACGAGCTGCCCGAACCGGTGTGGGACGAGATCGTCGGCGAGCTGAAGACGAACTTCGCGAGTTCCGCCTGATACCTGCGTCTGCAACGTTAATTCGTTTGCCGGCGCCGGAAAGCTCGGTAGCTGGCCGTGCCCGCTCTACTGTTTTTTAGAGCAGTCTGGGGGGCGGCTAGGTCAAGACGTGGCTTAGTGCGGCTCTCGCCAGTCCGTCTTCGTTCGTTAGGCGCCGCATGGCAAAACAGCCGGCAAATCTCAAACCCCACTTCGACGACGTGCAGGCCCACTACGACCTGTCCGACGATTTCTTCGCCCTGTTCCTGGATCCGACCCGGACGTACAGCTGCGCATACTTCGAACGCGACGACATGACGCTCGAAGAAGCCCAGCGCGCCAAGATCGACCTGGCGCTGGGCAAGCTCGGACTACAACCGGGAATGACCCTGCTCGACGTCGGATGCGGCTGGGGCGCAACGATGATGCGCGCAATCGAGCGCTACGACGTGAACGTCGTGGGCCTGACCCTGAGCCGAAACCAGGCCGCTCACGTGCAGACGCTGTTCGACCACTCCGACTCGCCTCGTTCCAAACGGGTACTACTGGCCGGATGGGAGGAGTTCGACGAGCCGGTGGACCGGATCGTGTCGATCGGGGCGTTCGAGCATTTCGGCCCCGACCGCTATGCGGACTTCTTCCGCTTCACCCATCATGTGCTGCCGGACGACGGGGTGATGCTGCTGCACACCATCACCGGGATGCACCCCCGAGACGCTCACGAACGAGGCATCCCGCTCACCTTCGAGCTGGCCAAGTTCATCAAGTTCATTCTCACCGAGATCTTCCCGGGCGGGCGGCTGCCCACGGTCGAGACGGTCGAGGAGCATGCGCAGCGGGGATCGTTCACGCTGACGCGTCGGCAATCGTTGCAGGAGCACTACGCGCGAACCCTCGACCTGTGGGCAGCCAATCTGGAGGCCCACCACGATGAGGCCGTCCGGACCCAGTCCCAGGAGGTCTACGACCGCTACATGCGCTACCTCACGGGCTGCGCGAACCTGTTCCGCGTCGGCTACACCGACGTCAACCAGTTCACCCTGCATGTCGCCGGCTGATTTCCTTCGCCAACGAAGCGCCGCGGATGCATTACCGCAGGCAACGCCGGAAAAATGACGGTGCAGCCCGAAAATTTTATTTGCCAAGGCAATTCATTGACGGCGACGGCAACAGGGCGTCGGGTCGAGCCTGCGGTACTCTGAGATTCGCGGGGAGAACTCTACAGCTTGGAGCATATCGAATATGTCCAAATTGACACCGAAATATGAAGAACTGCAGTCGATCTACGACATTTCCAACGAGTTCTACGAACTCTTTCTAGGCCCGACCATGGGCTATACGTGCGGCTATTTCGAGCGCGAGGACATGACCGGCGACGAAGCCCAGATCGCCAAGTTCGATCTGGCACTCGGCAAACTGGGTCTGGAACCGGGGATGACGCTGCTCGACGTCGGCTGCGGCTGGGGTGCCGGCATGGCCCGCGCGATCGAGAAGTACGACGTCAACGTCATCGGCCTGACGTTGAGCGGTGAGCAACGCGAATACGCCATCGAGAAGCTCGCCAAGATTCCCACCGAGCGCAACGTCGAGGTCCGGCTCCAAGGTTGGGAAGAGTTCAACGACAAAGTCGACCGCATCGTATCGATCGGCGCCTTCGAACATTTCGGATTCGAGCGGTATCCGGCGTTTTTCGAGACGGCCTATAACGCACTGCCCGACGACGGCATCATGTTGCTGCACAACATCACCGGATTCGACCTTCGGCAGGGCCAGAAACTCGGGCTTCACATGACGTTCGAAGATGCCAGGTTCGCGCGGTTCATCATGACCGAGATCTTCCCCGGCGGAAGGCTGCCCTCGGTGTCGATGGAGGAAGAGAAGGCCAAGGAAGCCGGCTTCACCGTGGCCAGGATTCATGAGATCGGTCCGCACTACGTCCGGACGCTCAAGATCTGGGCCGACGCGCTCGAGGCCCACAAGGACGAGGCCATCGCGATCCAGGGCCAAGAGGTTTACGACCGCTACGACAAGTACCTCAACGGCTGCCAGAAATACTTCGCCTCCGGCCACATCAGCGTGCATCAGTTCACGCTGCAGAAGTAGTCACCGAAATTTCTTCGGTGGGGCTGTCGGATCCCAGCACCCGCGTTCGTCGGATAGGTAGAGAGTGGAACAGAGGGTTCCCACTCGCTGACGCCGGGAGATGACGATGCACTACTTCGCTTTACTGATCAGCCAGGACGTGGAACTCGCCCCCGAACAGCGGGCCGAGGGCATGGCAGCCTTCCAGGCTTTTCACGCCAAGGCCGGGTCCGCGATCCGGGCGGGCGACGCACTGGACCGGGCGGCGACCGCCACCCGCATCACCGGTGGGCCGGACCACCCGACGGTCACCGACGGCCCGTACGCCGAGGGGGCCGAGGTGGCGTGCGGCTACTACGTGTTTGAGGCCGACAATCTCGACGAGGCCCTGGCGCTGGCCCGCGACATTCCGGTCGCGCACTTCGGTGCGGTCGAGGTGTGGCCGATGGTCCACTGGCAGGCGCCCGAGCAGCCACTGGGCAACGATTGGCTGGCACTGCTGCTGGAGCGTCCCGAGGACGTCAACACGCCGGGCACCGACGAGTGGAACCGGCAGGCCGGCCGGCATGTCGAACTCGCCAACACCATCGGCGACAAGACGCTTGCCGGTGCGCCGCTGCATCCGCCGTCCACCGCGACCACCGTGCGCGTGCGTGACGGCGAGGTGACGCTCACCGACGGTCCGTACGCCGAGGGCGCCGAGGTCGCCAACGGCTTCTACGTGCTGCGCGCCTCCGATCGTGACGAGGCGGTCAAGCTGGCGTCGATGATTCCGGCGTCGGCCATCGAGGTGCGTCAGTTGTCGGCCGTCTCGGGCCTGTAGTCCTCGGTGACACAGCTGGACGGCGTCTTTCGGCGCGAGTGGGGACCGGTAGTGGCCACCATCGCGCGTTGGTCGGGTGACCTCACCGTGGCCGAGGACGCCGTCCAGGAGGCCTGCGCACAGGCTGTGCAGACATGGCCGGCCGACGGTGTGCCCGCCAATCCCGGTGCATGGTTGACGACGGTGGCGCGCAATCGGGCCCTGGATCGTTTGCGACGTGAATCCGCCCGTGCCGGAAAGGAACTCGCAGCGGTGTACGAGCACGTGAGCGCGGCCGACGGCGGGGGCGCCGAGCTGCAACCGGTGCGCGATGACGAGCTGCGGATGATGTTCACCTGCGCCCACCCCGCGCTGGACCGGAGCTCGCAACTGGCCTTGACCCTGCGGCTGATCTCCGGTCTCACCGTCACCGAGATCGCCCGGGCCCTGCTGCAGTCCGAGGCCGCCGTGGGGCAACGAATCACCCGGGCCAAGAACAAGATTCGCCAAGCGAACATACCGTTGCGGGTGCCGCCGCCGGAGCTTCTGGGTGAGCGGACGCCGCACGTCCTCGGGTGTATCTATTCGGTCTTCACCGAGGGCTACTGGTCGACCGGCGGGCCCTCGGCCATCCGTGACGAGCTGTGCGATGAGGGTGTGCGGCTCGCGGGCGAACTCTGCTCGTTGATGCCGGGCAACCGTGACGCCCATGCGCTCGCCGCGCTTGTGCTGCTGCATGATTCACGCCGACGTACCCGGGTGGACGAGGACGGCGCGCTGATACCGCTGGATGAGCAGGATCGCAGCCACTGGGACCGTGGCCGCATCGCAAGGGGCCTGGAACAACTGCGTATGGCCGACGGTGCGGCCGGCACGTATCTTCCGCAGGCGGTGATCGCGGCGCTGCATGCCACGGCGCCCACCTGGCAGCTCACCGACTGGGGCACCATCTGCCTGGCCTACGACCAATTGGCGGCGATGACCGACTCGCCAGTCGTGCGTGCCAATCGTGCACTGGCCGTTGGCTTTCGCGACGGGTTCGAAGCCGGACTGGCCGCGCTCGACGAGGTCGCCGACGATCCACGGCTGGCCCGGACGAATGCCGTGGCACCGATCCGGGCGGATCTACTGCGCCGGGCCGGCCGCCTCGGCGAGGCCCAGCGCTGGTACCGCGTCGCACTTGACGGCGAAGGCGCGGCGTCCGAGCCGGCCCGGGCGTTCCTGCGTCGCCGCCTCGCCGAGTGCACCCCAGAAACGCCGAATGGCCAGTTATGACACGCGATTCAGAGAATCTTGTGCCGTAACTGGCCACTCGGGCTTAAGGACTACGCCTCGGTGCCGATGGTCGGCTCCGCGAGCTACGCCTCGGTGCCGATGGTCGGCTCCGCGAGCTACGCCTCCGTGAAGTTCCGGGTCACCGACGGGTCAACCGGGATACCCGGGCCCGTGGTGGTGGAGACGGTCACCTTCTTGAGGTAACGACCCTTCGAGGAGGACGGCTTGGCCCGCAGCACCTCGTCGAGGGCGGCGCCGTAGTTCTCGGCCAGCTTGGCCTCGTCGAAGGACGCCTTGCCGATCACGAAGTGCAGGTTGGCCTGCTTGTCGACACGGAAGTTGATCTTGCCGCCCTTGATGTCGGCCACAGCCTTGGTGACATCGGGGGTGACGGTGCCGGTCTTGGGGTTCGGCATCAGACCGCGCGGGCCCAGCACGCGGGCGATCTTTCCGACCTTGGCCATCTGATCCGGGGTGGCGATCGCGGCGTCGAAGTCCAGGAAACCGCCCTGGATCTTCTCGATCAGGTCGTCGCTGCCGACGACGTCGGCGCCGGCGGCCAGTGCCTGCTCAGCCTTCTCGCCGACGGCGAACACGGCGACGCGGGCGGTCTTACCGGTGCCGTGCGGCAGGTTGACGGTGCCGCGGACCATCTGGTCGGCCTTGCGGGGGTCGACGCCGAGGCGGATGGCGACCTCGACGGTGGCGTCCTGCTTCTTGGAGGAGGTCTCCTTGGCCAGCTTCGCGGCCTCAAGCGGGCTGTAGAGCTTGTCCCGGTCGACCTTCTCCGCGGCTTCGCGGTATGCCTTGCTGTTCTTGCTCATTGAATCTCCAATTCAGAGTCTGTGGTTGGCGGGCCGAAGCGGGCCCTCCCACAATTGCTTGGTGCCGAACTATTCGACCGTGATGCCCATGGAGCGGGCGGTGCCGGCGATGATCTTCGACGCGGCGTCGATGTCGTTGGCGTTGAGATCGGCCTTCTTGGTCTCAGCGATCTCGCGCACCTGATCCCAGGTCACCTTGGCGACCTTGGTCTTGTGCGGCTCGCCCGAGCCCTTCTGCACACCGGCTGCCTTGAGCAGCAGCTTGGCGGCGGGCGGGGTCTTCAGTGCGAACGTGAAGCTGCGGTCCTCGTAGACGGTGATCTCCACGGGGATGACGTTTCCGCGCTGCGACTCGGTCGCGGCGTTGTACGCCTTGCAGAACTCCATGATGTTGACGCCGTGCTGGCCAAGCGCAGGACCGACTGGCGGGGCGGGGTTGGCCTGCCCGGCCTGGATCTGCAGCTTGATGAGCCCGGCGACCTTCTTCTTCGGGGCCATGCTTCTGGTGTTCCTTTACTTGCTCATCCAAGGGCGCGTAAACGCCCGTTGTTTCTAGCCGCTGTGGCGACTAAATCTTGGAGACCTGGTTGAAGGTCAGTTCGACCGGAGTCTCGCGGCCGAAGATGGAGACCAGCACCTTGAGCTTCTGCTGCTCGGCGTTGACCTCGCTGATGGAGGCGGGCAGCGTCGCGAACGGGCCGTCCATGACGGTGACGGACTCGCCGACCTCGAAATCGACCAGGATCTCGGGCCGTTCCAAGGTGGCCTCGGTGCTGGCACCGGGGGTGGCGGTGGCGCTGGACTTGGCGGGCTTCTTGGCCGCGCCCTGCGGCAGCAGGAACTTCACCACGTCGTTCAGCGACAGCGGGGACGGACGCGACGTGGCGCCGACGAAGCCGGTGACGCCGGGGGTGTTGCGCACCGCGCCCCACGACTCGTCGTTGAGCTCCATGCGGACCAGGATGTAGCCGGGCAGCACCTTGCGGTTGACCTGCTTGCGCTGGCCGTTCTTGATCTCGGTGACCTCTTCGGTGGGCACCTCGACCTGGAAGATGTAGTCGCCGACGTCCAGGTTCTGCACGCGGGTCTCGAGGTTGGCTTTCACCTTGTTCTCGTAACCGGCGTACGAGTGGATGACGTACCAGTCGCCGGGCTTGAGGCGCAGTTCCTTCTTGAGCGCGACTGCCGGGTCCTCGTCTTCGTCGACTTCGTCGACCGCGGGCGCCTCTTCGGCGGCTTCGTCGGCCGGAGCCTCTTCGGCCTCGTCGGCCGAGTCGGTCTCGTCGACCGAGTCGGCCGCTACAACCTCTTGGCCCTCAGCCGATTCATCGGTTTGCGACTCGACGCCGTCGACGTCAACGGTCTCGGCAACGGTCTCGTCGCCGTCGAACGTGGTCACGTTGTCAGTCCTCTCTCAAATTCCGGATCAGGTGCCGAACACGAGCGACACCAGCCGCGCCAGGCCCAGGTCGGCGCCGGAGATCAGCGCCACCATGAACACCAGGAAGACCAGCACCACCGAGGTGTAGCTGACCATCTGCTTGCGGTTCGGCCAGATCACCTTGCGGAGCTCGGCAACGACCTGCTTCAGGTAGTTGACGACGAACATGATCGGGTTGCGCGACGGCCCGGTCTTCTTGGCCTTCGCGTTCTTCTTGGCCTTCTTCGACTTACCGGAGTCGGCCTTGGCATCATCGCTCGACGCGTCGCCCTCGGCGGCGTCGTCACCGTCGGCCTCACCAGTTGCACCACGACGGCTCCGCTTGCCGGTCGGGCGCAGCGGCCGGGTCACCACCGCGGTCTGACCGTGCGAGGTGTCCGTTGCCCCGGTGTCGGTGCCGGTGTCGGTTCCAGTGTCGTCTGCGGAGCCGGCACCTTCGCGCTCGTCGCTCACCGCATGCCTTTCATCCTGGTTTGTGTGTCCACCTTCCAGTGTCCACACGTTGTCGAGTATTCAGTTTGAGCAGGGGCGACAGGACTTGAACCTGCAACCTGCGGTTTTGGAGACCGCTGCTCTGCCAGTTGAGCTACGCCCCTCTGTTGGTGACTTTCTGGCGCTTTCGTCACCGTACTGCGCCGAGGCTTACACAATTCGCGCGCGGCCCGTTCGATGGTCAAGCCGACGGACAGCGCGCTGAAATGGGAAAAACCCCGAGTGCCGAGTGTACCCGGCAGGGGCCCGAGAAACTAATCGCGCCCCTGCTGACGACTACTCGCCGGCGGCCTTCCGCATGACCTTGCCGGTTTCCGGATCCCACTTGACCTGGATGGAGTCGTCGGCGTCGTGACCCATCATCGTGGTGATGGCTTCGAGGACCACCTCACCGTTGTCGTCGGTGCACACGTTGTGCGTGACGACGATGTCCGCGCCGAAGCGCTCCTCGACCGAGGCGACCTCCATGACGGCGTGCAGCTGATCGCCGGCCTTGAGCGGCTTGCGGTACAGGAATTTCTGGTCCACCTGGACGATCTGCTTGGTTTCCATGCCGATGTCGACGTTCTGGAAGAAGTGTTCCTGCACCAGCAGCGCCAGGGTGGAGGCGAAGGTCAGCGGTGCGACCAGGGTGTCGTGGCCGAGTTCGGCGGCGGCAGCCTCATCGTGGCTGGCCGGGTCCATGGCCTTGACGGCCTTGGCGTACTGGCGGATCTGCTCGCGGCCGATCAGGAAGGGGTACGGATACTTCCAGACCATTCCTCGGATGTCAGCCTTGAGTGCCATGGCCCAGAACTCCTTACGCCAGTTTCGCGGTCGCTGTGGCCCGCCCGAAGATCTTCTTTCCGCCTGCGGTGGCCGAGATGGCGAGAGTGACCAGCTTCTGCTCGGGGTCGACGGACTTGACCCGTCCGTTGAAGACGATCTCGGCGCCCACACCGTCGTTGGGGACGGGCACCACCGCGGTGAAGCGGACGTTGTACTCGGTCACGGCGGCCGGGTCGCCGACCCATCCGGTGACGTAGCCGCCGCCGAGGCCCATGGTCAGCATGCCGTGGGCGATCGCGGTGTCGAGGCCGACCTGCTTGGCGATCTCGTCGTCCCAGTGGATCGGGTTGAGGTCACCGGACACACCGGCGTAGTTGACCAGGTCTCCACGGGTCAGCGGGATCACCCGCTCCGGAAGCGTGTCACCGACCTGAACTGAACTGAACTCGCGCAGCGCCATCAGTTAAAACCCTCTTCTCCGTCGCCCGCACGCCCGGCCAGGGTCGTGTAGGCCTCCTGGACCACGTCACCTTTGTCGTCGGTGATGATGTTCTTGGTCACGATGATGTCGGTGCCGTGCGCCTTGCGCACGGAATGCACGTACACGTCGCAGTACAGCTTGTCACCGGCCTTGACCGGCTTCAGGAACTTCAGCTCCTGATCGACCTGGACGATCTGGGCATCCTGGATGCCGATGTCGGCCCACTCGAAGAATGCCCACTGCGCCTGGTAACCGAAGATGCAGATGAAGGTCAGCGGCGCCGGCAGCGAGTCGTGGCCGATCTCTGCCGCGGCAGCCTCGTCGTGGAAGAACGCATCGTCGTTCTTGACCGCGATCGCATGCTCGCGGATCTTCTCGCGTCCGACTTCGTAATGCTCAGGATGCCGATAATGCATCCCGACGATGCTGGTCGAAAGAGCCACAGCGAATGGCTATCGCGACTCTTTGTGCGGCTGGTGGGTGCCGCAATTGGGGCAGAACTTCTTGATCTCGAGCCGGTCGGGATCGTTGCGGCGGTTCTTCTTGGTGATGTAGTTGCGGTGCTTGCACACCTCGCACGCCAAAGTGATCTTCGGCCGTACGTCGGTACTCGACGCCACGTCAGTTCTCCCTGCTCAAAATCACGCTCTGCTTTTGATGTTCCTGTAGCGGTGGGGAGGCTCGATCTCCCGACCTCACGATTATGAGTCGTGCGCTCTAACCAGCTGAGCTACACCGCCCCGGATGGTCCCAGGTGGGGCTCCACGTCCGGATACTCCCGCGTCGCTTCGCTCGCCTGGCGTCCACCGAGCCCCCTAACGGAATCGAACCGTTGACCTTTTCCTTACCATGGAAACGCTCTGCCGACTGAGCTAAGGGGGCTTGTCCCGCAGCGTTGCGGCTGCGGGGCCTTAAAGAGGGTACAACCTCCCCGGCAGCCAAACCAAACCGCAGGTCAGCGCGGCCGCCGGGGAGCTGTTTTGCCTGGTCGGTTAATCCAGAAGCCAATCGTTGGGCGCGAACAGCTCGCAGTGCACCCGCTCGTGGGCGATTCCCCGGTCGCTCAGCTGGGTGCGGACCGCCTCGACGAATCCGGCCCCGCCACACAGGTAGTACGCGGCGTCGGCGGGCAGATCGATCCCGTCGAGCTTGAGCAGTCCGGCGTGCACGCCGGCCGCCCCTCCGGTGACACCGTCCTCGTACCAGAGGTCGAGGCCGGCGCTGGGCAGCGCGTCGATCAGCTCGCGCTGGCGTTCGCGCATCGGTTGGCCGCTGTCGCTGCGGTCGGCGTGCAGGACCCGCACCTGGGTGTCGGGCGCCTCGGCGGCCAGGAACTCCAGGATGCCGACCATCGGGGTGATCCCGATGCCCGCCGAGACCAGCACCAGAGGTCCGTCAGGTTTGCCGCCGGTGTACAGGTCGCCGAACGGCAGCGTGACGTCCAGCAGGTCGCCGATGCACAGGTTGGCCCGGATCCAGGACGACACCTCGCCGGCGGGCTGGTCTGCGACGGCGTCAACAGGCTTGACCGCAAATGTCAGATCGGTGGATCCTGGCGCGCCGACGAGGCTGTACTGGCGTAGCTGGCGGGCGCCGTCGGGAAGCGTGACGCCGACCGAGACGTATTGCCCGGCAATGAAGTTGACGGGTTCTGCGGCGCGGACCGTGACCAGCACGGCACCCGAAGGGTCGTCGACGCGGGAGACGACGCGCAAGCGCCGGAAGACGTCACCGGGTGCCACACCGGCACCGGCGTAGAGGTCACGCTCCAGGGCGATCAGGGTGTCGGCCATGATCCAGTAGACGCGGTCCCAGGCCTCGGCCACCTCGGGCGTCACGGTGTCGGCGCCCAGTACCTCGACGATCGCGGCGAAGAGGTTGTCGTGCACGATCGGGTACTGGTCGGCGGTGATGCCCAGCGAGGCGTGCTTGTGGCCGATCCGGGCCAGCAGCGCCGACGGGTGGGGCAGGTCGGGGTTCACCAGGTGGGTGGCGAACGTGGCGATGGACGCTGCCAGCGCGCGCTGCTGGGCGCCCTGGGCCTGGTTGCCGCGGTTGAACAGGTTGCGCAGCAGCTCGGGGTGGTTGGCGAACAGCCGGCGGTAGAACTCCGAGGTGATCTCGTCGATGTGCGCGCCGATGAGAGGCAGTGTCGCGGAGACGATCTCGGCGTGCTTGGGCTCCAGTTCGTCGCGTACCGCAGACGGCTCGGGGCTGGTGACGGTCATCGGGGATTCCTTTCAGGGGTGGTGAGTTGCAGAACAATCGGTAGGCGGCTGTCAGCCGTCAGGTCTGTGACGGTGTATCGGTCGAGTTCGCGATAGAACGCCTCCTTTGCGTCGGCCAGCACCCGGCGTAGCCGGCAGGCTGCGATGAGCGGGCATGGGGAGTCCCCGCCGCATTCGATGACCTCGCGGTCCCCTTCGAGTTCGCGCACCAGCCAGCCGATCGAGGCATTGCGCCCGGCCTCGGTGAGCACCAGTCCCCCGACCCGGCCGCGCCGCGCGTGCACCATGCCGAGCTCGGACAGCTTGGAGACGGCCTTGGCGACGTGATGCTCGGAGGCGTTGGCGCCCGAGGCGATGGTGCGGGTGGTGATGCGCCGGTCCTCGGTCTCTCCCGAGGACAGCAGCATCAGCGTGCGCAGTCCTAGGTCGGTGAACCGGGTGAGGTGCATACCGATGACGCTAGTAATTCCGCATTTTTGATGCGAGTTTTATCGGTGTGGGTTCAAACACGTCATGACGTGCGGTTTTTGGACCTGCAGGGATGCGCGAAGAAGGCGACGCGGGGCACCAATACGCTGAACGCATGTCCGAGCCCAACGCCCAAGACCGCTTGTACTTCCGGCAGTTGCTGTCGGGCCGCGACTACGCGGCCGGCGACCCGATCGCCCAGCAGATGCGCAACTTCTCGTATCTGATCGGGGACCGCGAGACGGGCGACGCGGTCGTGGTCGACCCGGCCTACGCGGCCAACGATCTCGTCGACGCGCTCGAGGCCGACGACATGCGCCTCTCCGGCGTGCTCGTCACCCATCACCACCCGGACCACGTCGGCGGCACGATGGCGGGCTTCACCCTCAAGGGCCTCGCCGAACTGCTGGAACGCCAAAGTGTGCCGGTCCACGTCAACTCCCACGAGGCCGACTGGGTCTCCCAGGTCACCGGGATCGCACCGAGTGAGCTGACCTCGCACGTCCACGGCGACAAGGTTTCGGTCGGCGCGGTGGAGATCGAGCTACTCCATACTCCCGGCCATACGCCGGGCAGCCAGTGCTTCCTGGTGGACGGCCGGCTGGTCGCCGGGGACACGTTGTTCCTCGACGGATGCGGTCGCACCGACTTTCCCGGCGGCAATGTCGACGACATGTTCCGCAGCCTGCAGGCGCTGGCCCAGCTGTCCGGAGACCCGACCGTCTTCCCGGGGCACTGGTACTCGGAAGAACCGAGCGCCCCGCTCGATGAGGTCAAACGCAGCAACTACGTGTATCGCGCGTCAAACCTCGACCAATGGCGCATGTTGATGGGCGGCTGATGAATCGTTTCAGTGCGGCCAAGTACGGAATCCACTGAATTAACGATCACGAAACGGGGCAAACCCGCCCTGCGACGGTCCTCCTGCCACGGATTTCGTTGCCCAAGCAGTTGCAACGGGAACTACGTACCGTTCTGCGCGATTCGAGTAGTGCAATACTCAGGACATCAGTCCGCAGACCCGGCAAAGTACTAGTCAGCATCAGTTGAGCAGTAGTTGACAGTCCCGCCGGGGGTCGCCGTGAAGAACATCGTGCTGTGCTTCGACCACACAGATGAACATTCCGGGTTCCGTGACGCGTCGAATACCGAGATGCTGTTTCGGTTGCTGGACGGCACCGATCAGTTGACCTGGTATCACAGCGGCACAGCCACACGACAAGCCAGACGGATCGCGCCGGGCCGCCGGGGCGACCCGGCCAGCGAAGCCCGGGCCGCCATCGCCGAGGCCTATCACTTCCTCGGCGACGCGTGGGATCCCGGAGACCAGATCTTCGTGTTCGGCGGCGGCGAGGGCGGGCATCGCGCCGGTGAACTCGCCACCCTGCTCGGCACGGTCGGCTTGTTGCCGGCTCATTCCGATGACGTACTCGACTACGCGCTCGCCACCTATGTGCTGCCGCGCACGGCGCGCACGCCCCAGGACTGGCGACAGATCAGGGTGTTGGCGGCGCAGTTGTTCGGTGACCGCGATCCGGCCGTGCCCGTGCGGTTCGTCGGGCTGTGGAATGCCACGGCCACGCCCGGAACCAAGCGCCACATGGGCCCGCTGCCGACAGTTGAGTCCGGTCGGCACGCGGTGGCGGTCGACGGCGGTCGCCGGACAATGCGGTACTGCGAGAGCCTTGACGAGGTCTGGTTCCGGGGAACTCGCGACGACCTCATCGGCGGCACCGGAGCATGCTGGCCGCTGGCCGACATCGCCCTGGACTGGATGTTGGACGGAGCCATCGGAGCGGGGCTGCGAGTTCACGACCACAGCGCCTGCCCCACCGATCTCGACGCGCTGGCCGGGACCGCGCCGGCGATCGGCCGGTGCCGGGCGCCGCTGGACGCCAAGGTGCACGCCAGTGTCGAGGTGTATCTGCGCTCGCACCCGCACTATTGGCGGCGATTGCCCGCGCGCATCGAATGGACCGATATCGAGTGGCTGGCGCGTGGCGAGAGGTTGGTCCACACGCCGGTGACCGTGCCGGTGCAGCGCGACATCCTCACTGCCGTCGCCTCGTGAGGACGCTGGTTTGACCGAAGTTTGCTGAGCCGGACCGCTGCCCAGGGTGAATGTCCGTGATATACCCACTTGGTGGGGATCATCGATTCAGTCACGGACCGGGGGCGTGAGTTGGCTAGTTTCGAACCGGGTGCATGGACTGCACTCGCAGCATGGGTGGCGATCGTCGTCATCGTCGTCGCGTTGATCTATGCGTGGCGGCAGTATCTGAAGGCCAGGGATCGGCGCGCCGAGCTGACCCAGCCGAACGTGTCGATGTTCATGGAGCCGAGCAGCGCCGATTGGCACCTGGTGGAGCTGGTCGTCCGCAACTACGGCCAGCGCCCGGCGTACGGGTTGCGCTTCGAGTTCGCGAACCCTCCCACGGTCGGCAAGTACGAGAGCTCGTATGACGACAACTTCGTCGACATCGTGCCGTTGAACCTGCCCGCCGAGATCCCGTATCTGGCGCCGTCGCAGGAGTGGCGCATCGTGTGGGATTCGGCGCTGGACCGCAAGCAGCTCGGTGAGGCGATCGCCTCCCGCTTCGACGGGGCGGTCACCTATTACGACGAGCCGGGCTCAGCCGGCAAGCCCAGTGGCCGCAAGCTGCGCAACACCGCGGTGCTGGATTGGGCGACATTGCCGCCGGTGGACCGCATGGAACTGCTGACCACCCACGATCAGGCCCGGCGGGAGAAGCAGAAGCTGGAGTTGTTGCGCGGCGTGCTGACGTATTTCCAGTACGCAGCCAAGGAGACGGACGAGCAGAAGCTGCGTTCGGAGATCAACCGCATCAACGCCATGGGCGCCGAGATGCGCTCCCGCTGGCGCGATCGCTACGAGGCCGGCGACGACGACGATGATTACGACGATGACGATCCCGAGACCGATCTGATCAAGCCGGCGACGACCTCCGGCAGGCGTCACCGGGCCTGAACCCACTCGCTAGCATCAGTGCGATGAGCAGCCTGGTGAGCTACGAGCTCAACGATGCCGTGGCCACGATCACGATGGACGACGGCAAGGTCAACGCACTGTCGCCTGCGATGCAGGCCGAGATCAACGCGGCGCTGGATCAGGCCGCCGCCGGCGCGGCTGCCGGCGAGGTGAAAGCCGTGGTGCTGGCGGGCAATTCGAAGGTGTTCAGCGGCGGATTCGACCTGAGCGTGTTCTCGTCGGGCGACGTGGCCGCGACCCTGGGCATGCTCGCCGGTGGTTTCGAGTTGTCGGTGCGGTGCCTGAGTTTCCCGGTGCCGGTGATCATGGCCGCCACCGGTCACGCCATCGCGATGGGCTCGTTCCTGCTGCTGTCCGGTGATCATCGGGTCGGCGCGGTGACATCACGGTGCCAGGCCAACGAGGTCAAGATCGGGATGACGCTGCCGATCGCGGCCATCGAGATCATGCGCATGCGGCTGACCCGCGCGGCGTTTCAGCGCGGGATCGCCATGGCGGCGGTGTTCACCGGTGACGCGGCCATCGCGGGCGGCTGGCTCGACGAGGTCGTCGAGGCCGACGCGGTGCTGTCCCGCGCACAGCAGGTGGCAGCCGAGGCCGCAGCGACCCTGCACACCGGCGCGCACGTGGCCAGCAAGCTCAAGGCCCGCGCCGAGGCCCTGACCGCGATTCGCGCTGGAATCGACGGCCTGGCACAGGAATTCGCGGGCTAGCACGCTGGCGCCAGGGCCATCCGCTCACGTATGAAGCGCTGTGGCGATTCAGCGGCCGTTTTGCCGCCACAGCGCTACGCACGCGAGGCCCAAGCTTTGGCGATCCGGCCCAGAACGCTGGCCTCGCCCTCACGGGACGTGACCCGGATGACGGTCCACCCCATCTCGACCATCGCGTCGACCCGCATGATGTCTTTACGAATCTGCTCGGGATCGGAGTGATGAACGCCTTCGTATTCCAGGGCAATCCTCACCTCCGGCCAGGCCAGATCAACCTCACCGATCAGCGCGCCGTACTCGTTGTAGATCGGGTATTGCGTTTGCGGCCGTGGCCAGCCCGCGCGAATCACCAGTAGCCGCAACCATGTTTCCTGCGGCGACTCCGCCCCAGGGTCTACCAGCGCGACGATCGCGCGAGCTTGCTTGACGCCTTTCCGGCCAGCGTGGCGTTCGATTGCCAGTTCGATGTCGGCCACGTTCAAGCGGGTGGCCCTCGCCAGTGCGTCGATCGCAGCGACAGCCGTGCCTTCGGGGAACTTGCAGGCCAGATCAACCGCGGTGCGGACCGGCGTGGTGAGGCGGATATCGCCGATCGAACAGATCTCGTCGTCATCGATCGTGTCTGCCCAGGTGACAATTCCTCGGGTCGGCCTGCGATTGTTGTTGTCTATGACGTAGGCCGGCAGGCTCGCGTCGATCCAACGAGCTCCATGAAACGCCGACGCGGAGTATCCGGCCAGGACTCCGTGGCCCCGTGACCGCAACCAGCAGGCCCGTGCGCGTAGTAGCGCGGTCGGTCTGGCGTCCCTAGCGACGTAGATGTCGCGATGGATGGCTCTGAATCGGGTTCGCAGTTCATGCCGCGTCAATGCTCCTGAGGCCAGCGCTTGGCTTCCGACGAATGGATCCCCCATGGGCGGAGTCTGCCGAGCCCTCCCGACAGCTCACGTATGAAGCGCTGCGGCGATTTTCCGGCCCACTTCCCACCACAACGCTACACACGCGGAGCCGCTCGCCAACCGACGCCAGTTCGCTCATCGACATTCGCTCCAAATATATCTATGTGCTATGCACATATAGTGCCCCGCTACAACCAACTCGATGAGCTTCTGGTGCGCATCCACATCGTCCGGCAGCGCCCCGGTTGGCGGCGCCGGCTGATCGACGCGTCGGGCAGCGTGCCGTCCTTGTCGACACTGCGGGTGCTCCGTGCCGTCGAGCAGCGGGAGAAGGCCGGGCAGAGCGCCTCGGTCGGCGAGGTCGCCGAATACATGGCCGTCGAGCACTCCACCGCCAGCCGCACCGTCGCCAATGTCGTCACCGCGGGCCTGCTCACCAAGACCCAAGACGCCGACGATCAGCGCCGCTGCGTCCTCACGCTCACCGAAGACGGCCGCAAGGCCCTGGCCGACGTCACCGAACGGCGCCGCGAGATGGTCGCCGAAACCGTGGCCGAATGGTCCGAGTCCGACGTCGACAAACTCGTCGACCTGTTAGAGCAGCTGGTCACCGATTTCGAGCGGGGAGTGAGCTCGTGACAGCCCAGACCACTGCCCGCCCGCAGCCGCGCGGCGCCCTGCGGCTGATGTTCGACCCGGTTTTCGGTGCCCTGTTCTGGGGCAAGATGTTCTCGGTCGTCGCGGTGTGGACGCACGGCATCGTCGCGGCCATCGTGATCTTCGACGCCACCGGCTCCGCGGTGATGGTGGGCATGGTCGGCGTCGCACAGTTCCTGCCGCAACTCATCCTGAGCCCGACCAGCGGCAAGTGGGCCGACATCGGCGACCCGGCCCGTCAGATCCTGTGGGGCCGGGTGTTGTGCATCATCGGCTCGGGCTCGACCGCACTCTGGCTGGCGCTGGACCCCGACCTGCAGGGCACCGCCGCGGCGATACCGGTGCTTGTGGGCTCCACCATGGTCGGCTTCGGGTTCGTCATCGGCGGCCCGGCCATGCAGTCAGTGGTGCCGAGCCTGATCCGCGACGGCGAGCTTGCGACGGCCATGGCGCTCAACAGCATTCCGATGACCATCGGCCGGATCTTGGGGCCGGCCATCGGTGCCTTCCTGGCCGCGCGGCTCGGTGCGGCGCCCGGCTTCGCGATCAGCGCGGGGCTGCACCTGGTGTTCGCCATCTTCCTGCTGCTGGTTACCTTCCCGGCCCGGCCGGAACGCAGCCCGCACGGCGACTATCGGGTGCGCGCGGCACTGGCGTACGTCTGGCGGGACCGCCCGCTGCTGCTGGCACTGCTGGCCGTGACGACGGTCGGGTTCGCCTCGGATCCGTCGATCACCCTCACCCCGTCGATGGCCGAGGATCTGGGCGGCAGCGCCCATCTGGTGGGTGCGCTCTCGGCGGCGTTCGGCGTCGGCGCAGCGCTCGGCATGGTCGTGCTGGCGTCGATGCGCGGACGGCTGGCTGCGGCCCGGGTTTCGGCAATCGGGCTGTGGCTGCTGGTGGCCGGCTGTGGGCTGCTCGCCGCGGGCACGGTCACGGCCTTGGCGCTGGCCGGTTTCGCAGTCGCAGGGCTGGGCTTCGGTTGGGCGATGACGGGTCTGAGCACCGTCGTGCAGGAGCGGGCCCCCGAGCAACTGCGGGGCCGCATCATGGCCCTGTGGCTGGTCGGTTTCCTCGGGTCGCGCCCGTTCGCGGCGGCGTTGTTGGGTGGCGCGGCCGACGTGTTCAGCGTGCGGGTGGCATTCGTCATCGCGGGTGCCATCACACTGGTCGTCGCGCTCGCGGCCCGACCCGCCGCCCTGTCCGCACCAAACGCAGCAGCACTCTGACCGGGTCTCCTATCGTGTCTCTCGATGGGACTGCACCTGCACCGGGCCGAGCGCACCGATCTGCTCGCCGACGGGCTGGCAGATCTGCTGTCGCACCCCCCCACTGACCCGTTCGCCCAGGAGCTGGTGCTGGTCCCGGCGAAGGGCGTGGAGCGCTGGCTGAGTCAGCGGCTGTCGAACCGGCTGGGGATCTGCGCGGCGGTCGAGTTCCGCAACCCGCGTTCGCTGATCGCCGAGCTGACGGGAACGGCCGAGGACGATCCGTGGTCGGCCGACGCGATGGCCTGGCCGCTGCTGGCGGTCATCGACGACAATCTGGATCAGCCGTGGTGTGAGCCGGTGGCCACGCACCTCGGTCACTTCGAGACCGGCGACGAGTACGAGCTGCGTCAGGGCCGACGCTATGCGGTGGCCCGACGGTTGGCCGGGCTGTTCGCCTCGTATGCGCGGCAACGTCCGCAACTGCTGGTCGATTGGGCGGAATTGCCCGACGACCTGTCCTGGCAGGCCCCGCTGTGGCAGGCGCTCACCGAGCGCATCGATGCCGATCCTCCACACATCCGGCACGCGGAAACCCTTGCCCGGCTCACCGATTCGCCCAGTGACCTACCGGAGCGGCTTTCCCTGTTCGGGCACACCCGGTTGCCGGTCACCGAGATCGAGTTGCTCACCGCGCTGGCCACCCATCACGATCTGCACCTGTGGCTGCCGCATCCCAGCGACGACCTCTGGCAGTCGCTGACCGCGCACACGGGCCCGCTCCCCCGCCGCGAGGACACCAGCCACCGCGATGTGGGCCACCCGCTGCTCGCCACCCTCGGCCGCGATCTGCGGGAACTGCAGCGTGGGCTGCCGATCCCGGACACCGACGAATATCTCAGGGGCACAGGGTATCCCGATACCGTGCTGGGCTGGCTGCAGTCCGACATCGCGGCCAACGCGGTCCGGCCGGCGGGGCGGTTACCGCGACGGGACGACCGCTCGATTCAGGTGCACAGCTGTCACGGCCCGGCCCGGCAGATCGAGGTGCTGCGCGAGGTGCTGCTGGGCCTGCTCGCCGACGACCCGACGCTGGAGCCCCGCGACATCCTGGTGATGTGCCCGGATATCGAGACCTATGCACCGTTGATCACGGCCGGGTTCGGGCTGGGTGATGTGGTGCGCGGCGCGCATCCGGCACACAAGCTGCGGGTGCGGTTGGCCGATCGCGCTCTGGTGCAGACGAATCCGCTGCTGTCGGTGGCGGCCTCCGTGCTGACCCTGGCCGGTGGGCGGGCCACCGCGAGCGAGGTGCTGAACCTGGCCGAGTCACCGCCGGTGCGCGCCCGGTTCGGATTCACCGACGACGATCTGGAGGCCATCACCGCCTGGGTCCGTGAGGCCAACATCCGGTGGGGTTTCGATCAGGAGCACCGCAGCCCCTACGGCGTCGAGTTCCTCCACAACACCTGGCGTTTCGGGATCGACCGGGTGCTGGCCGGGGTGGCGATGTCCGACGATTCGCGCGCCTGGCTGGGCACCACGCTGCCGCTCGACGACGTCAGCAGCAATCGGGTCGAGCTGGCGGGCCGGTTCGCCGACTTCGTGGAAAAGCTCAGCCACACCGTCTGTCAGCTCAGCGGGGTCCGCCCCCTCGACGAGTGGTTGTCGGCGCTGGGAACCGGGATCGAGGAGCTGGCGTACTCCGACGAGGAGTGGCCCGCGGCCCAGGTGCAGCGTGAGTTCGCCGAGATCGGCGAGGCCGCCGGTGCGGGCGAGACACCGATGCGGCTCAGTGATGTTCGTGCGCTGCTGGATCGCCATCTGGCCGGGCGGCCGACGCGGGCCAACTTCCGCACCGGCACCCTGACCGTGTGCACCATGGTGCCGATGCGCTCGGTGCCACACCGCGTGGTGTGCCTGGTCGGATTGGACGACGGGGTGTTTCCACGCCTGGGTGCGGTCGACGGGGACGACGTGCTGGCCCGCGATCCGCGCACGGGTGAGCGCGACATCCGCTCGGAGGACCGCCAGCTACTGCTCGACGCGATCGGGGCGGCCACGCAGACGCTCGTGGTCACCTATACCGGCGCCAACGAATACTCCGGCCAGGCCCGCCCGCCCGCGGTGCCGCTGGCCGAACTTCTCGACACGCTCAAGGTCACCGCCGAGGAGCCGGTGAGCGTCAAAACCACACACCCGTTGCAGCCCTTCGATATTCGCAACGTCACCCCCGGGGCGTTGCTTCCCGACGGACCGTTCACGTTCGATCCCACCGCACTCACCGCCGCGCAGGCCAGCGCGGGGCAGCGAGCCGACCGGCCGGCGTTCTTCGCCCACCAACTGCCCCCGCGGCCCACCGAGGATGTCGCGCTGGAAGATCTCGTCACGTTCTTCAAGGATCCGGTGAAGGGCTTCTTCCGGGCCCTGGAGTACACCCTGCCCTGGGATGTGGACGGGGTGTCGGATGTGATGCCGGTGGACATCGACGCGCTGGAGGAATGGACCGTCGGCGATCGCATGCTCGGCGACATCATGGGTGGCATGACCCCGGCCGATGCCCAGCAGGCCGAGTGGCGGCGCGGCACCCTGCCGCCCGGTCAGCTGGGCTGGCGCCGCGCGATCGCACTGCGGGATCGGTGTGCTCTGCTGGCCACCGATGCCCTGCGGTACCGCGACGCCGACCCGCAGGCCTATGACGTCGACATCGACCTGGGCACCGGGCGCCGGATCACCGGTACGGTCTCGCCGGTGTTCGGCGAGAGGCTGGTATCGGTGACGTACTCCAAGCTCGACGGCAAGCATCTGCTGCAGTCCTGGATTCCGTTGCTGGCGTTGGCCGCCGGGCACCCCGACCGGGACTGGTCGGCCGTATGCATCGGGCGGCCGCGGCGCGGCGACACCCCGCGCATCGAAGGGTTGGGCCGTCCGGACAATCCGGTCGAGCTGCTGGCCGATCTGGTCGCCATCTATGACGCGGGCCGCCGGGAGCCCTTACCCCTGCCCATCAAGACCTCCTATGCGTGGGCGGCCGCACGCCACGCCGGGGACGACCCGGAGCGTGAAGCCGGGTTCCGCTGGCGCAGCGGCAAATTCCCCGGTGAGGACGAGGCACCCGCTCATGTGCGCGCCTGGGGCCGGAGTGCGCCGTTGAGCCGCCTGGTGGGGCTGGGCGAGTACTCCGAGCGGTTGTGGCTGCCGCTCCTGCAGGCCGAGAGGTCCACCCAGTGAACGTCTTCGACCTGCTCGGCCCGCTGCCGCAGACCAACAGCACCACGGTGCTGGAGGCCAGTGCGGGAACCGGAAAGACCTTCGCGCTGGCCGGGCTGGTGACCCGCCTGGTGGCCGAGGGTGCGGCCACGCTGGATCAGATGCTGCTCATCACCTTCGGCCGGGCGGCCAGTCAGGAGTTGCGGGAGCGGGTGCGGGCCCAGATCGTCGGCGCCCTGGCAGCGTTGGAGGACCCGTCACGCGCCGACAACGATCTGCTGCAGTATCTGGTCGCCGAGGACCAACAGGCCCGCGGGCAGCGGCTGCGCGACGCGCTGGCCGGTTTCGATGCCGCCACCATCGCGACCACGCACCAGTTCTGCCAGATCGTCCTGAAATCCCTCGGTGTGGCCGGGGACAGCGATTCGGGCGTGACCCTGGTCGAGAGTCTTGACGAGCTGGTGTGCGAGATCACCGACGATCTGTATCTCGCCCACTTCGGCGCTCAGCGGGATACCCCGGAACTCGGGTATGCCGAGGCGTTGCGGCTGGCCCGGGTGGTGGTGGCCAATCCGGCGACCGAACTGCGTCCGCTGGATCCCGAACCGGAGTCCCCGGCGGGCATTCGGGTGGCGTTCGCGCGGGCGGTGCTGGCGGAGTTGGAGATTCGTAAGCGCCGGCGCGGCGTGCTGGGTTACGACGATCTGCTGACCCGGTTGGCCGGGGCGCTGACCGCGGAGAACTCGGCAGCCAGGGTGCGGATGGCCCAGCGCTGGCCGATCGTGATGGTCGACGAGTTCCAGGACACCGACCCGGTGCAGTGGCAGGTGATCGAGCGGGCGTTCTCCGGGCGGTCCACCCTGATCCTGATCGGTGACCCCAAGCAGGCGATCTACGCGTTCCGCGGCGGCGACATCGACACCTACCTGCGGGCCGCGGCGACTGCGGGCGACAAGCAGACGCTGGGTACCAACTGGCGCAGCGACAGCGTGCTGGTCGACCGGCTGCAGGCAGTGCTGCGCGGTGCCGAGCTCGGTGGACCGGACATCGTGGTGCATGACGTACAGGCACACCATCAGGGGCACCGGCTGGCCGGGGCGCCGTACAACGATCCGTTCCGGCTTCGGGTGGTGACGCGGAACCGTACGGGTACCAAGGTGATTCCGATCGCCGATCTGCGCCGCCACATCGGTAGGGATCTGGCCGCCGACATCGGCACGCTGCTGAACAGCGATGCCACCTTCTGCGACAGACCGCTGCAGGCGGGTGACATCGCGGTGATCGTCGAGACCCACAAGGACGCCCGCGCCTGCCACACCGCGCTGCTCGACGCCGGTATCCCCGCGGTCTACACCGGCGATTCAGACGTGTTCAACTCCGAGGCAGCCGAGGACTGGCTGTATCTGCTGGAGGCATTCGATCAGCCGCACCGACCCGGGCTGGTGCGGGCCGCGGCCGCCACGATGTTCTTCGGGGAGACCGCGGAAACCCTTGCCGCGGGCGGTGATGCGTTGACCGACCGGGTCGCCGACACGCTGCGCACCTGGGCCGGCCATGCCCGCGAGCGGGGCGTCGCGGCGATCTTCGAGGCCGCGCAGCTGGCGGGCATGGGCAGGCGGGTGCTGTCCTGGCAGGGCGGGGAACGGCTGATGACCGACCTGGCCCACATGACCCAGTTGCTCGGCGACACCGCCCACCGCGAGGGCTTCGGGCTGGCCGCGCTGCGGGACTGGCTGCGGACCCAACGCAGCGAGGGCGGCGGCGCCTCCGAGCGCAACCGCCGCCTGGACAGTGACGCGGCCGCGGTGCAGATCATGACGGTGTGGGTGAGCAAGGGGCTGCAGTTCCCGATCGTGTACCTGCCGTTCGCATTCAATCGGTATGTGCCGGAACCGGATCTGATCCTGTTCCATGACGAGGGGGTGCGTTGTCTGCAGATCGGCGGTCCCGACCCGGCGGTGACCCGCGCGGGCCGGGCCGAGGCCGCTGCTGACGACAGCCGGCTGACCTATGTGGCGATGACGCGGGCCCAGTCGCAGGTGGTGGCCTGGTGGGCACCGTCGAATGACGAGCCGAACGGTGGCCTCTCGCGGCTGCTGCGCGGGCGCGCCCCCGGACAGGCTGCGGTGCCCGACCGGTGCGCACCGGCCAGGGTCTCCGATGACGATGCACTGGCCCGGCTGCGGGCCTGGGAGGCCGCGGGTGGTCCGGTGTTGGAGGAGTCGGTGATCGGCGCGATCATGCCGGTACCGGTCCATGCGATACCAGATGATCTGGCGGCGCGGCATTTTCACCGCTCCATCGACACGGCGTGGCGGCGGACGTCGTATTCGGGGTTGCTGCGGGCGGCCGAGGACGGCGAACACTCCGGGGTGTCCAGTGAGCCCGAGGTTGTCGAGCTCGACGACGAGTCGACCGATATCACCGTCGTGGCCCCCGCCCAGGGTGCCGACGTGCCCTCCCCCATGGCCGAACTGCCGACGGGAGCCGCGTTCGGCTCGCTCGTGCACGCGGTGTTGGAGACCGCCGACCCGCTGGCGGCGGATCTGACGGCCGAGCTGCACACCGAGGTGCGACGGCACGCGGCCCGCTGGCCGGTCGAGGTGGAGGCCGACGAGCTGGCCGCCGCCCTGCTGCCGATGCACGACACCCCGCTGGGACCGTTGGCGCCGGGGATGACGCTGCGCCAGATCGGGTTGGCGGACCGGTTGTGCGAGTTGGACTTCGAGTTCCCGATGGCCGGTGGCGATCTGCGCGGCGGCGAGTACGCGCGGTTGGCCGAAATCGGGGCCCTGCTCGACGCGCATCTGCCTGCAGACGATCCCCTGGCCGTCTATGCCGAGCGGTTGTCGACCGGGCTGCTGGGCCGTCAGCCGTTGCGCGGCTACCTGTCCGGTTCGGTGGATGTGGTGCTGCGGATCGGTCAGCGCTTCGTGATCGTCGACTACAAGACCAACTGGCTGGGCACCGGTGACGCGCCACTCACTGCCGCCGATTACGGGCGGGACCGGATGGTCGAGGCCATGCTGCACTCGGACTATCCGTTGCAGGCGTTGCTGTACAGCGTTGTGCTGCACCGGTTCCTGAGATGGCGACTGCCCGGCTACGACCCGGCCACACATCTGGGTGGGGTGCTGTATCTGTTCGTGCGCGGGATGTGCGGGGCGCAGACGCCCGTGGTCGACGGGCACCCGGCCGGGGTGTTCAGCTGGGAACCGCCCGCCAAGTTGGTCATCGCGATGTCGGAGCTACTGGACGAGGGAGCCCGGTGATGTTGGACGCGTTCGCCGAGATCCTGGAACCCGCCGACGTGCAGGTGGCCCGACGGTTGAGCACGCTGGCGGAGGAAACCGATCCGCGGGTCGAACTCGCTCTGGCCCTGGCGGTCCGGGCGCTGCGCGGCGGCTCGGTGTGCGTGGACCTGCGGTCCGTGGCCGAGCAGACCCAGCTGCCCGATCTGCCGTGGCCACCGGTTGACGAGTGGCTTGCGGCCGTGGCGGACAGCCCGCTGCTGGGTACTCCCCCGGTGCTGCGATTGTTCGGGGATCTGCTGTATCTCGACCGGTACTGGTTGGAGGAGCAGCAGGTGTGCGACGACGTGCTGGGCCTGGTCGCCACCAAGCCGGGTGGCCTGGCGCCCGACGTGGCGCGGTTGTTCCCACCGGGTTTCGAGGAGCAGCGGGCCGCGGCGAAAGTGGCGTTGTCGCAGGGACTGACGGTGCTCACCGGCGGGCCGGGTACCGGCAAGACGACCACGGTGGCGCGGTTGTTGGCGCTTTTGGCCGAACAGGCCGCGCTGGCCGGCCGGCCGTCGCTGCGGATCGCGCTGGCCGCGCCCACCGGTAAGGCCGCGGCCCGGTTGCAGGAGGCGGTCCAGCTCGAGGTGAACCGGCTCGATGCAGTGGACCGCGAGCGGATTTCGGGCCTGCAGGCCACCACGCTGCACCGGCTGTTGGGGTCACGCCCGGACACGTCGTCACGGTTCCGCCATCACCGGGCAAATCGGTTGCCGCACGACGTGATCGTCGTCGACGAGACGTCGATGGTGTCGCTGACCATGATGGCCCGGTTGTTGGAGGCGGTCCGGCCGCAAACCCGGCTGCTGCTGGTCGGTGACCCCGATCAGCTCGCCTCGGTGGAAGCCGGGGCGGTGTTGGCCGATCTGGTCGACGGGCTGGGATCGCGTGGGGTCGCGGCGCTGCAAACCTCGCACCGGTTCGGTGAGTCGATCGGTGCGCTGGCCACAGCAATCCGGGCCGGTGACGCCTCCGGCGCCGTCGAGGTGCTGGCGGCCGGCGGCGAGCACGTCGAGTGGGTGTCCGCGGACACGAGTGAACGGCTGCGGGAAGTGCTTGTGCCACATGCACTTGCCCTGCGCCAGGCGGCGATTCTCGGGGACGACGGTGCGGCACTGGAGATTCTCGACGAGCATCGGCTGTTGTGCGCGCACCGGCACGGCCCGTTCGGTGTCACGCAGTGGAACCGCCAGGTGCAGCGGTGGCTCGCCGAGGCGACGGGAGAACCCACCTGGGCGTCGTGGTACGTGGGGCGCCCAATCCTGTTGACGGCCAATGATTATGGGCTCAAGCTCTACAACGGCGACACCGGTGTCACCGTGGCAACCCCGGACGGGCTGCGCGCCGTGGTCGGTGGGACCGTCGGCGGGTCAGCCTCATTCGCCACCGGCCGGCTCACCGAGGTGGAGACCATGCACGCCATGACGATCCACAAGTCCCAGGGCAGCCAGGCCGACGAGGTGACCGTGCTGCTACCGCCTGAGGATTCCCGGCTGTTGACCAGGGAGTTGTTCTATACCGCCGTAACCCGGGCCAAGACGCGAGTGCGCGTGGTGGGTTCCGAAGCGGAGATCCGCGCGGCTATCGCCCGGCAGGCAGTCCGTGCGACCGGCCTGCGAAAGCGGCTGAAGCTCTAAACGGCACGCCCGGCGAAAAATGCGCCGGAAATGAGACCGATCACGAGTGCCAGGGTGGGAAGACCCATGGCCACTGCCACTACGACGCCGGCGACGCAACCGATGCCGAGCACCAGCAGAAGTACACCAACAAATGCTCCAAACATGGAACGCCCTTTCCTATGACAGCGATCACAATGTACATCGCCCGTGGGCTGAATCACATACAGATGACGCACCAATTTGGTTAACGATTTCGCGGCAAAATGTATAGCTGAGCTTGGTATATGCCTTGTTCAGCGCACCTCAGCGAATTCGGCGGCGACGCTACCCCGCACCCGACACGCTCAGCGCCCAGAACGCCAGCAGGTTGAGGGCCACCAGGCTCAGCAACGAGATTGCGAACGCGCGTCCCCACCAGCGTCTGGGTGCCGCGAACGGCAAAACCAGTGCCCAGAAGAGGCTCACGGGCACCGCAAGCAGAACGCCGAAAACGATGCCGTAGCCGTGCGGATCAGTGGCCGGGTTCGTGTCGAAGGCCGAACTCAGCACTCCGTAGACGACCAACGCCCAGAACGCGACGGCGCAACCGCCGATGACCGCTGCGAAGCACCGGACGGTCAGCACGACTTGGGATTGCTGACCCCCGGGCGGGGGCGGGGGAAGATAGGCCTGGGGCGCGTACATCTGGGGTCCGTACCGGTCGACCCACTCGTGCGGGTATTCCTCTGGCGGTGTCTCCTCCACAGCACCCCCTGGCCTCGGCGTCCTCACCAGGATAAAGGCGCAACAGTGGCGCTGCAGGCACCGATTTCTGCCGTCAGACCGACACCGTCACCGACTGTCCGGCCAACGGTTCGTAGACCGCGAATGGGAACAGCGCATTCAGGATCGCCCCGGCCACCCCGTCCCACGGCGTCGCCTGCACCGGTTCGGTCGAGGTGAAGGGCAGCACCACCGCGGTGGCGGGGCCCGACGGGGTGGGGATCTCGATGCTCTCCTGCGGCGCACCGTGCACGCCGTCGTCGGTGCCGTGGTACATGTCGTTGATCCAGCCGGCCGAAATCACCTTGACCGCATCGACATTCTGCGGCTGCGAGAATCCGGCGATCAGGTACTCGGCGAATTGCAGGATCGGGTTGGCGCCCTGCAGTCCGTCGATGTGGCGCCCGCCCACCAGCATCACGCCGTTGAACTGTCCGGGCCGGGCGGTCTGCAGTTCGTCCCCCACGGTGCCGTCGAGATTCCACACATAGCGTTCGGATGAAATGAGCAGCACCGGACGGTAATTGGCGCCGCTCAGCTGGTCCAGCGCCTCGGGCATGTCGCCGTGGGTGTCCACCGCGTCGAGCAGAACCACCCCGGCCAGATCGTCGACGGCGCCGTTGTCGACCATGCGTCCAGCGGCACCAGTGACCAGCATTCCGCCCAGGGAATGGCCGACCAGGACGAACTCGGACGGCAGCGTGACGGGGTGGCCTGCCGCCGCGCTGGCGCTCGCGGTCAGCTCGGGCCGGTCATCGGCGAACAGGTCGGCCACGGACTGCTGCATCGGTTCGCCGCCGATCCATTCTCCGTTCGGGTCGAACAGGTTTGACGAGAGCGTGGGCACGACGACGATGCTGTTGGTTTCCTCCGCCAGGTAGGCCGCGGTGTAGCTGTACATCGGGCCGGTGGCCATGAATCCGTGCTGTAGGTAGATGACGCCGGTGGCGGAGTCCGGGTCTTCGGGGAAGTACCAGTCGGCGCGGACGGTCTGGTTGGTGCCCGGCATGTCCAACGTCGAGGAACGGACGGTGACATTGCTGCCCGGCGGCAGCACCGGCGGCCCCGAGAACACCTGCAGCGCAGCGCCGACCACGTTGAACACCAGTGAACCGACGATGTTGACCAGCGGCGGCGCCGGCCGCGACGCGGCGACCGGGGTGGCCATGGCGGCGATGGGCTTGACGATCTGGCGGTCTTGGGCCGCAGCCGGGTTCGTGAACCGGTCGGCGATATCCGCGAGCAGGGCACGGCTCTGGGACGTGACGCGGTCGATGACCGTGCCGACGTCATCGACCTGCGGCGCCTTCGTATCGGCCGGGCGGCTGATGGCTTCGACCGCGTCGGCGATGTCGGGCGCCTTGTCCGCCATGGCGGCGGCGACCGCAACGGCCTCGGGGCGCTTCGCCACTTCACGCTTCGCCGCTTCACGCTTCGCCGCTTCACGCTGCGCCGCTTCACGCTGCGCCGTCGCTTTGGGGCGCGGAAGTGATTGTGTAGAACGCAGTTTCGGCTTTCGGTCGGCAAGATCGGTCAGCGCGGTGCGCGCGCGATCAGTGAGATCGTCGACTAGGCCACGCACCTCGGAACGTGTCGTCGCAGCCTTCGGCACGGAGAGCTTCGGGCGCTTCTCCGTACGCGGACCGAGCCGGGATTCCGAGCCGCGCTGCTTCTTCGCCGAACCAGAGTCATTGGTGGACTGCGTGGTTGACTTCTCGCGGCCGGGATCGGCATGGGCCGTCGCGGTCGTTCCCGCGATCAGCCCTATCCAGAGGGCGACCAGCAGCACACCCCATCCGATCGCCGCGACTGTATGAATTGCCCGCCCCCGTGTGGTCACGCAGGCACGCTAACCGCCACCATCGACCGTCCGCAGGAAAATGAACAAATAAATATCATTGTTCCTTTACGGGGCGCTGTTGGGCCGTCCGGCATACTGAAACCCCAAACGCCGCCGACCAGGACAGTCGATTGTCAGCACCAGAACGCCGCCCCCGGGGCCGACCTGTAGGTGGCGGCAATACCGCCGAGCAGGCGCGCGAGGTGTTGATGGACGCCGCCGAACACCTTTTCGTCACCCGCGGATACCGGGCATCGACGATGGAGGTCATCGCCCACGAGGCCGGATATTCACGCACGGCGATCTACCGCCAGTTCACCAACCGCGACGAACTGATCGCCGCCATGGTGCAGCGCACCACCCAGCGGCACATGGCGTCGATCATTCCCCGGATACCCGAGGGTGCCGGGCCCATCTATCTGTTGGTCGAGAGTCTGGTGATCGTTGCGACCGAGTTGGTGTCGGACCCCCTGCTCAACACAATCGCCGACCAGACCCCCGAGGGCACGATCGCCTCGTTGATCGCCACCGATTCCGAACTGACCGATCTGGTGACGACCACCATCAAGGCCATGATCGCCGAGGACGCCGATCAGTTCCGCGCCGGTCTGGACCCACACGACCTGGCACAGTTCATCATCGCGACCGCACTCGGCTTCCTGGTGAAGACCGTCCCCGACATCACCGATCCCGACACGGCGCGGCGCTACATCGAGACCTTCGTCCTGCCGGCCATCGTGAAGAAACCACCGCCGCCACAGCAGGTGTTCCCCGCCGGATCGGGATAACCGTCACTTCGCCCGCAGTTCGATAAGTTCGGCCGGGGTTCTTGCGATGAGCGCGGTCCCGACCTGTTCCACGACGCCACGCCCGCCGGGTACCGGCATCCGCCACATATGTTGGCAGGTGGACAAATCGGTGGCGACAATGTCATCGCCCGACCCGAAATAGAGCGTACTGAGGACGATCCGGCCATCGGACCCGACAAAGTGGGTGAAGTCGACCTGGCAGCGGCTGCCGGGTCTACCGGAATCCAAACTCCACTGCTGCCAGGTCTCGTCCTCCCCGCCTTCCTCGCCCTGCCGCACATACAGGTCGCCGCCGATCACCCGGAACCTGGCATTGCGGTAATCGACTGCGGCGCCGGGAAACTCGATGTCCTGTCGGCCGTCACGGGAGTACACCCGGACCACCGACCGGTCGAGCACGATCGGGACGGTGGTGGCGTCCAACAGGTTGTATCCCGTGAGTTCCTGCTGTGCCAGCAGATCGCCGGACGCGTTGTAGAACAGCACCCCGGCTACCTTCTGCGCTTCGTACTGATAGGCGAATCCGCCGGGGTAGACGGCCGCCCGTCGCAGCGTCGTGCCCGGCGGCGGTGTCGGGGTTCGCTCGGTGCCGTCGATCACCGAGAACACCCGGTAGGTCGGATCTTCCGGCGTCGGGATCTGCGTCGCGAGGGTCAGCGGCGCGTCGTCGGCCGCGGAGAGCTCCGGTACGGCGAGCTGTCCGCTGCCCGGGACGAACCACGTGCGCTCACCCGTGGCACCGATTCCGTAGACACCCGTGCCCGACACGGTGGCCACCAACCGGGTCTGCCCCAGCGGGTTTCCGATCGCTTCGGCGACCGGTTCGGTGCCGTAACCCTGGATGTGCAGGTCGGTTTCGCCGGTGTGGGTGACCTGTCCCCGCGCCAGGTCGAGTACCCATACCCGGCGCGGTTGGCCGTGGGTGGTGTCCGCGTCGGTCAGGCACACCGCGGTGTGCTCGCCGTTCAGATGACAGTTTCCGTCGAACCGTACGTGCAGGCCCTCCAACAGGATGGGGTCGAACAGCCTTGTGCCGGTGCGCAGATCGATGCCGTAGACCCAGCCGCGGTGCCCGTCCCCGCAGGACAGATCGCAGTCGGCAAGGAAGTAGGCCCGATCGCCGGCGCTGCCGAACGGCTTGCCGACCGGAATCTCGTCGGGCAGCCCGATGTCGGCCGCACTCACCCGCCAGCCCTTCGCCGGCTGGTTCTGCAGCGAGAAACCGATCAGCTGCGGCGTGGGCGCGGGTTCCTCAGGTCCTGCCCGTCGCACCCACCACACCGCCGCGGTCACCGCCACCACGACCACGACGGCGGCAGCCAGCGCAACAACCCAGCCCCGGCGCATCGCTAGAACACCCAACTGCCCGACGGCTGCACGACGAAGCCGTGGTTGACGATCGGGTCGATGCAGGCGACCCCGTCATCGGTCACCGCGCAGGAGGTGTTGACGGCGGTGAGCTTGTGGCCGGGGGCCAGCCTCGGATATCCGGACGGCGGCGGACAGGCCCCCCGGCCGCGGCCGAAGGACGAACCGATCCCGTCGCACGACCCTTCCATCTCGCTCTGCGGCGCCTCGGCGGGCAGGCCGACGATGGTGCCGCTGCACCCCGGGACGACGTGGTCGTTGTGGTCTGGGCGGTAGTCCCACGTGCACGTCAGGGTCGGCGTGGTGAAACCGATCCTGGAGGCCTTGAGTCCGTGCTGGACATAGGGCGCCGGATCGACCGCGGTGAACGCGTCGAGATCAGGGAAACCGGGCGGTAGGGCGGCGGCGGTCGGTGCCGTCGCACCCGCCAGGACGATGGCTGCCCAGAAGGCCGGCACCACGAATGCACGACGCACGGTCCAATGCTAAGGGCCGTCCGCGGGCCTGTTTCGCGGCAAATGTCAGTGCAGCGCGCTGCCCTTGACCCACTCGGCCCACGGCACCGTCCAGTCGCCGTTGTTAGTCGCCTTGAGCGGGTCGCCTCCGGTGTTGCGGATCTCGACGATGTCGCCGGGCACCGAGAAGTTGTAGAACCACTCGGCGTTCTCGCCGTTGAGGTTGAGGCAGCCGTGGCTGGTGTTTTCTTTCCCCTGCGCCCATACCGTCGCGTTGAGCTGGTGCAGATAGATGCCGTCGATGCTGATGCGGGTGGCCCACGGGATCGTCGTCTTGTAGCCGAGCCGCGAATTGACGGGCAGGCCGTAGGTCGAGGAGTCCATGATCACCGGGTTGGCCTTGTCCATGACGGTGTAGATGCCACGCGGGGTCCAGAAGCTCATCGTCGTGCCACCGATGGTCTCGGTGCCGCCCATGCCCATCGAGGTCGGCATGGTGCGCACCAGCTTGCCGTTGTCATAGACGCGGACCTGCTTGTCGGTGTCGTCGGCGACGGTGACGTGCGAGGCGCCGATGGTGAAGGAGACCTTCTCGTCCTGCGCGCCGTAGAGGTCGTCGCCGAGCTTGGCGCCGTAGATGCCGGCGTCGACGGTGACCTTGGTGCCCGGGGCGTAGTACTTCTCCGGACGCCAGTGTGCGGTTTGGTCGTCGATCCAGTTCCACGAGCCGACGGCCTTGGGCTCGGTGATGACCTTCATCCGGTTCTCGGCGGTGGCCTTGTCGGTGACCGGTTCGTCGAAGCGCGCGACGATCACCATGCCGACGCCGTAGGTGGCACCGTCTTGCAAGGGGGCGTAGTTGGTGCCGTTGAGGTAGACGCGGGCCTGGTAGCCGGGGGTCACGGTGGAGAACGTGGTGGTTTTGCGGGTCGGCATGCCGCCGGGGCCGCGCGCGTCGACCTTGAGGGTGTAGGTGCGGCCGTAGCCGAGCGTGGTGGTGGGCTTCCACGTCCTGGCGTCGGGGGTGAGGACGCCGGGGATCTCCTTGCCGGCGTCGTTGAGCATCGTCACGCGCGCCACGGTGCCGGTGTCGGCGGTGACCATGACCCTGGCCAGCGGGTCGACCTCGGCGTCGGGCTTGGGGACGATGGTCAACCGGGCCGGCTCGGTGGGTGAGGGCTGCGGCGCGCCTTGGGGTGCGGCCGCCAACGTCTGGCAGTGCTCGGCGCAGTCCGGCAGGGCCGAAACAACGACACCACCCGACACGGCCAACACAGCAAGTGCGACCGCCAGGTAGGCACGACGAACAGACGTCAACTTCACTCCAATGTGGTTCGGCGAGGGCCTGATTGATCAGGGCGTGATCAGTGTCTCAATGGTAGCCGGGTCCGCTTCAGCGCGAGCACAAGGCCCAGGGGATGTGGGCGAGTCGTGACAGTGTCGTGGCGTCAGCGTCGTTGCGTCAGCCGACGCCACGCTCGAGGTACTCCATCGCCGCGGCGGGTTCCTCGGCGACGAACACCAGCTCGTCCAGCGGCACGGGCAGGAACCCGTCCTGCTCCATCCGGCGCAACTGGATCATCAGGCCGTCGTAGAAGCCGGCGGTGTTCAGCAACACGACGGGCTTGTCGTGGCGCCGGTGCTTGCGCAGTTCCAGGATCTCGGTGGCCTCGTCGAGGGTGCCGAGCCCACCGGCCATCACCACCAGCGCGTCGGAGCGCTCCAGCAGCAGTGCCTTGCGTTCGGACAGATCTGCGGTGATCACCATCTCGTCGGCGCCCGGCCTGGCCTGCTGTCGCAGGAACTCGACCGAGATCCCGACCAACCTGCCGCCACCGGCCTGCACTCCGTCGGCCACGACCTTCATCAAGCCCTTGTCGGACCCGCCCCACACGAGCGTGTGGCCGCCCTTGCCCAGCAGTTCGGCGAAGGTGCGCGCCGGTTCGGTGTAGCGCTCATCGAGGTCGGCGGCGGACAGGAAGACGCAGATGTTCATCACGGACGATCATGCCTGCTCCGGGAAACGACCCGCTCGATTACGGGTTTGTCCCCAAACCGCCATACCATCGCTAGTCGAGATGACCGAAAACGCCCTCGACGCCCCCGCCGCCAAAACCGCCCAAGCTGCCAAGATCGCGGCCGAGGCGGCCCGTCGCCGAACCTTCGCGGTCATCAGCCACCCCGACGCCGGTAAGTCCACGCTCACCGAGGCGCTGGCGCTGCACGCCCGGGTGATCACCGAGGCCGGCGCGATCCACGGCAAGGCGGGCCGGCGCTCCACGGTGTCGGACTGGATGGACATGGAGAAGGCCCGCGGCATCTCGATCACCTCGACGGCGCTGCAGTTCCCCTACCGCGACTGCGTCATCAACCTGCTCGACACCCCCGGGCACGCCGACTTCTCCGAGGACACCTACCGGGTGCTGACGGCCGTGGACTGTGCGGTCATGCTCATCGATGCCGCGAAGGGCCTCGAGCCGCAGACGCTGAAGCTGTTCCAGGTGTGTAAGCACCGGGGCATCCCGATCATCACGGTGATCAACAAGTGGGACCGCCCGGGCCGTCACGCGCTGGAGTTGATGGACGAGATCCACGAGCGGATCGGGCTGCGCACCACTCCCCTGACCTGGCCGGTGGGCATCGCCGGTGATTTCAAGGGTGTGATGGACCGTCGGGCCGAGAAGTTCATCCGGTTCACCCGCACCGCGGGTGGCGCCACGGCCGCCCCCGAGGAGCACATCGCCGCCGCCGATGCCCACGCCGCCGCCGGCGATGACTGGGACACCGCGGTCGAGGAGTCCGAACTGTTGTCGATGGACGGCTCCGACTACGACCGGGAGACGTTCCTGTCCGGCGAGTCCTCGCCGGTGCTGTTCACCTCGGCCGCGTTGAACTTCGGCGTGAACCAGTTGCTCGACGTGCTGGTCGAGTTGGCCCCGGCGCCCAGTGGGTCGGTCGATGTCGACGGTGTGCGGCGGGCGGTCGATTCGCCGTTCAGCGCGTTCGTGTTCAAGGTGCAGGCCGGTATGGACAGCTCGCACCGCGACCGCATCGCGTATGCGCGGGTGGTCTCGGGGACGTTCGAGCGCGGCGACGTGCTCACCCACGCCGCCACCGGCAAGCCGTTCGTCACCAAGTACGCGCAGTCGGTGTTCGGTCAGCAGCGCTCGACGCTCGACGACGCCTGGCCCGGCGATGTGATCGGGTTGGCCAACGCCGCCGCGCTGCGCCCCGGCGACACCCTCTACCGCGACGTCCCGGTGGTGTACCCGCCGATCCCCAGCTTCTCCCCGGAGCATTTCGCAGTCGCCCGCGGTACCGACCCGAGCAAGCACAAGCAGTTCCGCAAGGGCATCGAGCAGCTGGAGCAGGAAGGCGTCGTGCAGATCCTGCGCTCGGACAAGCGCGGCGACCAGGCGCCGGTGTTCGCCGCGGTCGGTCCGATGCAGTTCGAGGTGGCCGCGCACCGGATGGCCACCGAGCTCAGCGCGCCGATCGCACTGGAGAACCTGCCCTATCAGGTCGCGCGGGTTGTCTCCCCGGAGGACGCCGACTTCGTGAACCGTCAGGTGTCAGCCGAGGTGTTGACCCGCAGCGACGGGGTCATGCTCGTGCTGTTCTCGACGCCGTGGCGGCTGGAGGGTTTCCAGCGCGACAACCCCGACATCAAGCTGGGGTCGTTGGTGGCGGCGGAAGGCTGATCGATGACCACCCCGGACCTGCCTGCCGCTGAACGCAATCAGGGCAAGCACTGGGTGTGGTTCGTCGTATTGCTCGGCGTCATGGGTGTTTTCGGCTTCGTCGTGGCGTCCGTGATGATGTTGCCGCTGGCCATGGCGACCGACCCCTGTCATGAAGGCGTCACTGACAAGGTGTGCCAACTGTCCGCGAAAGGCCAGAACGTCCTGGTGTGGATTCCGTGGATGTGTCTGGTGACCGGCACGGTCCTGGCCGTCGCGGGTGCCGCGGTGGCCGCATGGCGCAAGTGGACGCCCCTGATCGGCATCCCGGTCGGGATCTTCGGGTATGTCGGGATGATCGCGATCGGCTACTGGTTGGCGTTCGCCGTCTAGGGCTCCGTCGAGCCCGTCAGCCCCACCAGAACGACGCGGCGATGATGCAGTACAACGCGATCAGTGCCGCGCCTTCCAGCCAGGTGGACTCCCCGTCGAAGGCGATGATCGCCGCCAGCACGACGGCCACCAACAGCGCGACGATCAGCATCGGCCCGAACACCAGGGTCAGTGAGGCGAGCCCGAAGATCTGACTGACCAATACGAGCACCGGCGCCAGCACGAGCGCGATCTGGATCGGGCTGTTGAGGATGATCGAGAAGGCGTACTCCGATTGGTTTTTGGCGGCCAGTTGTACACCGACGACGTTCTCCACCGCGTTGCCCGCGATGGCCACGATCACCAGACCGGCGAATGCCTGCGAGATGTGCAGCGAGTCCATCGCCGGTTCCAGCGCGGCGACGAACCAATCGGAGACGAATGCCGCCAATCCGCCCGCGATGGCGAGCATGCCGATCGCCAAACCGACCGGCCAGCGTGGCTGTTCTTTGTGCGGCTGGGGCACCGGCTCGCTGGTCTTGTTCTTGTCACGGCTCAGCGAATACGGCAACGACAGTCCGAACAGCACCAGCAGGACGACCGACACGATCATCGAGAAGGACACTTCGTGCTCGGACGCCGGCGCGTGCACCTCGTGGGCGATCGACGGAATCGCCATGGCCGTCACCGACAACACCATCAGCACGAGGATGGTCCTGACCTGGGCGGAGCCGAGCTTCTGCGGGCCGTGTTTCAAGCCGCCGACCAGGAACGCCAGGCCCAACACCAGCAGCAGGTTGGCCAGGATGGAACCGACGAGCGCGGCGCGCACCACGTCCACCAGTCCGGCCTTGAGCGCGAAGATGCAGATGAACAACTCCGGCAGATTGCCGAGCGCGGATTGCAGGACGCCGGTGGCTCCGGGTCCGAACCGGTCACCGAGTTGCTCGACGGCCAGCCCGACCAACGAGGCCAACACTGTGACGGCCAGGGCACTGACGACGAAGCCGACCAGGTGCGGCCAGCCGCCGTAATGGGACAGCCCGGCCACCACACAGACGGCCAGGCCACCGAAGATCAACAGCCTGTCGGACCGGATGAACACCCCCGTCATGCGGGTCATCATGACATGTCATCAGCTACCCGTTGACGGTAAAACCACGATCGAGGCCGGATTTGTCCGGCGAGGATGTCGCACTCCAGCCGCTGTGGCGAATGTGCAGCTTTTCCACAAATTTTCGACGTTTCCCCACCAAAAGCTGCACACTCGACACAGTGCCCCGAAAGGGCTACACCCCCGCTCTAACCCCTGAGGGCTTCGGCAGCCGGGCCGAGATCGAGGAACACCGTCTCACCGTTCGCGTCGTCGAGCCCGTCGTTGTCGGTGACGACGTACAGGTTCTGGTTTCCGGCGATCGCGAAGCCTTCGGCCTTCTCCTGCACATAGCCCTTGGTGGCCTGCAAGTCCGGTACCAGATTGCGGGCCAACGTCTTCGGAAGCACCGTTGGCTTGCCGGCGGCCGACGTCACGCCAGGAACGTCGGGAATCGTCACGCGGTACAGCGCTTTGAGCCGTGCGTCGGGACCGTTGAGTTTGTCGCGCTCAAGGATCAGCAATTCACCGTTGTGGACGGCGATTTCGGAAACGCCGATCCAGTCGTCCTTGGTGTGGGTGGGCTCCAACTGGTAGCCGAACCATTCCCACTTGTCCCCGGCCGGCGTGTAGCGCCCGATGCGGACCACACCCTTCGGGTCGGACTTGAGCTCCCGTTGCAGCACCACCCAGACGGCGTCGCCGTCGACAGCGACGCCCTCGAAGCCCTGGCTACCCAGCTGGGCCGCAATGTCGTTGGGCAGCGGCACCCGCTTCTCGATCCGGCCGTCGGCGGCGACGTAGACCACTTGGTTGCCGGGACCGTCTTCGCCTTCGACCGCCAGCACGAAACCGCCGTCGGGGCGGGCAGATACACCCTCGGTGTCTAGCGTGACCGGGGTGCCGTTTTCGGTGATCGGCAGTTCGGTGTCGATCAGTGCGGGCTGCTGTGCCACGTCGATGCCGAGGATGCGGGCCGGGCCATAGGCGCTGTCGGTGGCGGTGTAGAGCCGGTTGCCGTCGTGCGGGTCGGCCGACAGTGCGCCGAGGGCGCCCCAGCCGATCGGCTTGCCGTCGATGTCGCCAGAGACGATGGACGGAAAGTTCGGTTTCCCTTCGGCTTTGAATGCGTCGCCGTAGCCGTAGAGGTTGACCGACGCTCGCACGTGGGCCTCGGCGTCGTCGGCTTCCGAGGAGATGGCCAGGAGGTTGCGCGACGGGATCGGCAGGACGCCTTCGGGGCCGGGCGTGGTCGGCAGGATCTGCCGGAACCTCGGAGCGGCCGGTTCACTCACGTCGTACACGGCGACGAAGTTGCTGCGCTCCGATGCGATCAGCGCGGTGGGGCGGCCACCGATCGTGGTGATGGCTAGGCCTTCCGGTTCAGGGCCTTTGGCTTCGGCGCGGCCTTCGATGTGCAGGCCGGTACGCACCGCGAGTTGTTCGAACGAGTTGCCGGCGTCCCACACCACCTTGCCGGTGCTCGCGTCGAAGATCGTCCAGCCGCGGGTGCCGCCCTTCCAGTCGCCTTCGTTGGCGGTGGCGAAGTAGTCGTCACCGATCCAGCCGATGGCGTCCGGTTCGCGCGGGGTGTCCTTGATCGAGCCGGTTTGGTCGATCGTGTCGTCTTCTTTGGTGTCGATGCCGTCGATGGATTGGCGTCCGGCGCTGAAGATCTTGGTGACCGTGCCGGTGTGTCCGTCGATGACGGCGATGCCGTTGTTTTCCTGCAGGGTCACCGCGACCTGGCCGCGGGAGTTGATGCTGACGTATTCGGGTTCGAGGTCTTCGGGGGTGTCCAGGCCGGCTTTCCGCGCCGCGTCGACATCGAAATCCACCTTGCGGGGTGTCCAGCTGTTCGGCGCACCCTGCAGGTCGATGAGTTGCACGAACCCGGTCGGCGGCTGGGGCACGTCGCCTTCCTCCTTGCCCGGCGGGGTGAACTCCTCGTTGCGTTGGTTCTCCATGGCGATCGCGGCGAACGTGCCGTCGGGGCTGATGGCGATCGAGTCGGGCTGACCGCCCAGGTCGATGCTGTGCACGCGGGTGCGGTCGGCGGTCCGCACGATGTCGACGCGTCCGGACGGGTGCGCGAAGTCGCCGCAGGTGGTGTCGACGACGACGAGGACGTGGTCTTTCACGGCCGCCACCGACGTCGGCTGGTCGTCCTTGTGGCCCAACTCCGCGAGGGAGAGCGTGCCTTTACCGGCAGGTTTGGCGGGATCTGTGATGTCGACGAAGCCGATGCGCTTGGCGGCGGCGTCGGTGTAGATGAGCGTGTTGCCGTCCGGGGTGACGGTGGAGATCTCGGCGACGGTTTCCTTGTCGACCGGATCCGCAGTTGGCTTGTTGAGATACACCGGATAGGTGGCCGTGCGGTGGTAGCGGTCCGCGTCGGGCAGGTTCCAGTCGATCGGCGACGTCGCCTTCGGGGTGCTCGATTCTGGCTTGCGGTCCTGCGTGGTGCAGCCCGCCAGGATCAGCGTTGCCGCCGTGGTCACCGCTGCGGCCCGTCTCGCCGTTGTCATTCGCCACCCTCTTCAGTTGTGCCGGTGCGTCGCACGAGCCTGCCTCCCACAGGTGACTGACAGGGATTGCACAGATGAACGGTGGGCGACGCGTGATTACAGCGGCGCCGAGATCGGGCCGAGCACCTGGCACTGTGGAGCGATCTCCGCGATGCCCATCCAACCGCCGCATGCCCGACCGGTGGACACGTAGGTCGCTCCAGGTCGGTAGGGCGTCAGCACCTGCGCCGGTTGGGCTCCCCTGCCCTGGTTGCATTGGATGGGCGAAGCGTTGTCCTGACGCTGCACGCACGCCACGCTGAAGCGGGGATCTGCCGGCGCTCCGCACGCGTCCGGCGATACGGTCACGCTCACCATGTCAGCTCCATCGACATGAACGACGGCGGGCGGGGACAACGTGAAGGCACATGGCGGCGCAGGTTCGGCGTACGCGACCGGCGCGGTGACGCCCGTGAACCCCGCGATCACGACCCCTGACAACAGCACCAAACTGGCCCGAGCCATTTTTTGATCGTAGCCCCGCTGTCGGGTTGATCAGTTGGGTTTGATCCGGCCGAGTCGAATTCCACGCTCTGCGACGAATGTGCAGTTTGTTTGCCATTTTTCGCTCTTGCGACGAACGACTGCACATTCAAACACAGTCCTACTCGGGCTCGCGACCACCTACGACGGCGTGTATGCGTCCCTGCGGATAGGGAAGGTCGATGTCGTTCTCGTCGTAGGCCCGCAGGATCTCTCGGCGTAGCCGGCGCTGCACCGACCATTGCGCGTTCGGCCGGGTCTTCACGGTCATCCGCAATGTGACCTGGTCAGCCGAGAACTCTTGTACGCCCAGCATTTCCGGCTCTCCCATCACTTTTCGCGCGATGAGAGGATCGGAGACGGCCTGCTTGGCGGCGTCGAGCGCCACCTGCTCGGCCTGGTCGACGTCCGCGGTCAGGGCAACAGGTACCTCGACGCGGGCCACGGCATAGTCCTGGCTCATGTTGCCGACGCGGGCGATCTCCCCGTTGCGGACGTACCAGAGGGTGCCGTCGATGTCGCGAATGGTGGTGATGCGCAGCCCGACGCTTTGCACTTCTCCGACGACGTCGCCGACGTCGACGGTGTCACCGACCCCGTATTGATCCTCCAGCAGCATGAACACGCCGCTGACAAAATCGCGGACGAGGTTTTGCGCGCCAAACCCGATGGCCAGCCCGACCACACCGGCCGAGGCGATAAAGGGCGCAATGTTCACTCCGAGCACGCTCAGAATGGCCAGCACCACCCAGACCAGCAGCACGATCGACACCGTTGACTTCAGCACGGACCCGATGGTCTGCGCGCGCTGTTGACGACGTGCCGCCAGTCGCGCACTGCTCTCTGTTGCAGACCCTCGGTCCCGCAAGTAGCGGAGCAGCGGTGGCTTTCTCGCTTGCCCCTCCACCTCTCCGCTATTGGCTTTGACGGCCCGCCCAGTGGTAGCCCGATCGATCATTCGATGCAGCAAAAAACGCATGATTAACGCAAGGGCGACGTATGCCACGATCCGAATCGGTACTTCGATAAACCAATGTCGATTAGTGTCTGTCCATTCAAATGCCAAGTTGTAGACAGTCATGACTCTGACCGTACGACAGAACTTTCACGCGCGTCGAATACAGTTGAGTAGGCCGGACTCAGGTACCCAGGATTCATTTTTCGAAAAGTCTTCTCGAACACACCCGGGTATTGGCAGATCCTGAGGTCGCTATTGCCAGCTCGTGTCTGTGAGCCGATCACCCAGCGTTGCCGCCACCCAGTGCCTACCGTGTACTCACCAGCAAACGAGAGGATGCCGAGTTGGCCACGGAAAGCCCAGTCACTCCCGCCACCCCGACGCTGCGCGAGCTCACCGTCCGCGGCATCCTGCTGGGCGGCGCGATCACGCTGGTGTTCACCGCCGCCAACGTCTACCTCGGCCTCAAGGTCGGCCTGACGTTCGCCACCGCCATCCCGGCCGCGGTGATCTCGATGGCCATCCTGCGAAACTTCGCCAACCACTCCATCGTCGAGAACAACATCGTGCAGACCGTCGCTTCGGCAGCCGGCACGCTGTCGGCGATCATCTTCGTGCTGCCCGGGCTGATCATGATCGGCTGGTGGACCGGGTTCCCGTACTGGATGACAGTGGCGGTGTGTGCGGTCGGCGGCATCCTCGGCGTCATGTACTCGATTCCGCTGCGCCGCGCCCTGGTGACCGGCTCCGATCTGCCCTATCCGGAAGGGGTGGCCGCCGCCGAGGTCCTCAAGGTCGGCGACAGCACGCGGGGCCACGAGGAGAACCGTGTCGGTATCCGGGTGATCGCGTTCGGCGCGCTGGTCTCGGCGGGATTTGGACTGCTGGCCAATCTGAAGGTGCTGGCCAACTATGTCGCGGCGTTCTTCCGCATCGGGGCAGGCGGTTCGATGTTCGGCGCCAGCCTGTCGCTGGCACTGATCGGGGTGGGGCATCTGATCGGGATGACCGTCGGCATCGCGATGCTGGTCGGGTTGATCATCTCCTTCGGGGTGCTGCTGCCGATCCGCACCATCGGCACGTTCGGCACCGGCGAGCCGGTCGCCGACGTGATCGACGGCGTGTTCGTGCACGAGGTGCGGTTCATCGGCGCCGGCGCCATCGCGGTGGCCGCGGTGTGGACGCTGCTGAAGATCCTGCGCCCCATCGTCAAAGGCATCACCGAGGCGATGGCCTCGGCGCGGGAGCGACGGGATGGCCAGCTGGTCGACATCACCCAACGCGACATCCCGTTCCCCCTCGTCGTGGGGGTTATCGTGGCGATGCTGATCCCGATCGCGGCGCTGCTGTGGGACTTTTCGCGCGGCACCGCACTGCAGGGCAGTTCGGTCGGGATCATCGTGGCGAGCCTGGTGTTCATCTTCGTCATCGGCCTGATCATCGCCGCGGTGTGCGGCTACATGGCCGGCCTGATCGGCTCCTCGAACAGCCCAATCTCCGGGGTCGGCATCCTGACCGTGCTGATCGCCGCGCTGGTGATCAAGGTGGCCTTCGGTCGCGCCGACAGCGACCAGTCCACCGCGCTGGTGGCGTTCACGCTGTTCGTCGCGGCCGTTACCTTCGGCGTCGCCACCATCTCCAACGACAACCTGCAAGACCTCAAGACTGGCCAACTCGTCGGCGCTACACCGTGGAAACAGCAAGTGGCCTTGGTGATTGGGGTTTTGTTCGGCTCGGCGATCATCCCGCCGGTGCTCGACCTGATGCAGCAGGCCTTCGGCTTTCTCGGTGCGCCCGGGGCCACCGACCACGCCCTGGCCGCCCCGCAGGCCGCGCTGATCTCCTCGCTCGCCAAGGGCGTGTTCGGTGGGTCGCTGGACTGGTCGCTGATCGGACTGGGTGCGGCGATCGGGGTGGTGATCGTGATCGTCGACGAAATCCTCACCCGCACATCACGGTTCAGCCTGCCGCCGCTGGCCGTCGGGATGGGCATGTACCTACCGATGAGCCTGACGCTGATCATCCCGCTCGGCTCACTGCTGGGCTGGTTCTACAACAAGTGGGCGGACCGGACCGGTGGCGATGTCGACCGCAAGAAGCGCCTCGGCGTGCTGCTGGCCACCGGCATGATCGTCGGCGAGAGCCTCTATGGCGTCGTGTTCGCCGGTTTCGTCGCCGGCACCGGGAGCGACGACCCCTTCGCGATCTTCCCCGGCAATGACGGGACGTTCGCTGAGGTCGTCGGGATCGCGGGATTCGCGGCGGTGCTGCTGTGGCTCTACATGCGAACGCGAAAGGTCTCTGCGCGCGAGCCAGCCCCGGTCCAGTCGACATAGGCCATCTGACAACCCGTCACGCACCGCTTCGCTACGCCGCTCTGCTCGTGCTCCGGCGACGCATCCCCCACACTCCCACCAGAGCCAACAAGACGAAGCTGGCGATCGTGAAGGCGGGCAACCCAATTCCGGTGATCAGCGGTACGGACATCGCGGTGAGCAATCCGCCGCCGAGGATCGGCTCATAGGGCAACTGCTTGTACCCGTAGTCGTCAGCAGTGCTCGTGCGCCGTTCCGGGTCGACCATATCGGCCAGGACGAACCCGGTCGCGACATTGCCCTGTGACTGTCCGAAATCGGCGATCGCGTGCTCGAACCAGTGGATCGGATGAAATCGGCGTCCCAACCACAGGAGGGCCACCGTGCTCCACAGCACGCCGATCACGGTGAAGACGAGTATTGCCGGCACATTCGAGCCGAGTACCGACAAGGACATCGTGCCGATCGCGCACACCAGCAGCGCGTCCAGTGCGACCGAAGAAATGCCGGCGACCGACCGTTTGTCGATCTTGTGCGCCTGCCCCGTCCTGGTGGCCACCCACTGAACGACGAAGCCGCCGATCACCGCCAAGGGGAACAGCGGAAAGGTGTCGAAGATGTCCGAGCTGAACAGGTGCGCCGCTGCCCGCAACGACCACAGCAGCCCGACTGCCACCAGGATCGCCGCGGCGATCAACGCGAAAGCGAACGTGGCCGGATGGATGCCGGCATCGGAAACGGGCCGCTGATCGGCCGGTGAGACGTGGACGCGGTCGATGTCGTAATCCTCGGTGGCCTCGGGAACCGAGTTTCGCATCACTGTCACTTTGGGGCTGCGCACCGCCCACCGCACCAGGGCCGTTCCCACGACGACACCGGTGATCATGCTGATCGTGGCGAGCGCGAGACCCACGTCGATGAGTTCGGGAGCTCCCGCGTCGGTCAGCAGTTCGCCCATGCCGGCGATCGTGCCGTGGCCGCCGGCGAACGACATCTCCAGCAGGGAACCGGATTCGGGCGGAAGATCGAAGACGGGCTCGAGCAACAGCAGCACCGCGACGCCTCCCAAGGCGAACTGCCCCAGCGACAGGAACGTGCCGAACAGGGCGTGGGGCGCAGCGGCCTGCCACAGTTGCCTGGGCCTGGGCAGCGTTTTGCCGATCATGATCGCGCCGAACACGACGTTGATCATCAGGCCGGGCATCACCCGCCAGACGTCCACGACGGCGCTGGGGAACAGACCGTTCGTCCCGGTGATCCGGCCGAGGACCTGGGGGCCGAGCGCCAATACGAGGAATCCGGCGACGACGCTGGCCGGGATGTACAACGCCCGCAGAACACGGATGCGACGCAGCAGCCATCCGGCGATGAACATGACGCCCAGGATCGCCATCGCCAGGCCGATTGTTTGAGCGTCGGTCAGCCGCTCGATCATCGGGCGTTCCCCCATCTGCCGCGCGCGTCATCAGGACGAAGCCGCAACGGGGCGCCCGATCACCAGCGCACCGCGGGCTCGTCCGGAGTCTTCCACACCGATGATGGTCAGTCGTGCTGAGCCGAAAGCAGTTCAGGTCGGATTCACGGGGCGCGCACCGTGGATCGCCGCCGACCGCGGACGGTGCGCGTTATTGTTTGCAGGTTGGGGCGTGGCCGCTGACGCCCGAAGGTGGTGACCGGATGACCCCGTGGATCCAACGGCAGCTTCGCTGGGCTGCAATGACGTTCGTCGTCGTGTTGATGGTGTCGGGTTGCGGCTCGCGCCTTGGCGGCAAGACCGATTCCTTTGATCCCGCCGTCGTGGCGGGCATGCGCGTCACCGAAGGGCCGTCGGGGCTACGGGCAGGGGCCCCGAAGCCGGCCCGCACGGCCAAAGGCACGGATGGGGGTTCTGTCGACGTCCTTGCCGCGCAAGCGGTCAGCGACGTCGAAGACTATTGGAAGGGAGCCTGGGGCGATGCCTTCCCGGGCACGTTCTCCCCTGTGCAGCAGCTTATTTCGTGGGATTCCGAAGCCAGGGGCGGATCCTTCTGCGGATCGGGCACCGCCGGCCTGGTCAATGCCGCCTTCTGCTCAGCGGACAGTTCCATCGGGTGGGACCGCGGGGTTCTGCTGCCCGGCCTGCGCACGGCGTACGGCGATATGGCCGTCACCATGGTGCTGGCACACGAGTATGGCCACGCCGTGCAGCACCAAGCCCGACTCAACTCCCCGAACACGTCGGTACTCGTCGCCGAGCAGCAGGCCGACTGCTTCGCCGGTGCCTACATGCGCTGGGTCGCCGAAGGAAAATCGCGTCGCTTCACCTTGTCCACCGGTTCCGGACTCAACAACCAACTGGCGGGCATGTTGTCCTTCCGCGATCCCCTGCTCACCGGGAAGAGGACGCCGGCGGGCGGCGGTGGCGAACACGGCTCGGCGTTCGAGCGCATTTCGGCATTCCAGTTCGGGTTCGCCGACGGCCCGTCGGAATGCAAACGCATTGACGCCGCGGAGGTCAAGGGGCGCCGCGGCGATCTGCCGGTCGCCCTGCAGCGGGGGCAATCCGGCGAATGGCCGGTGTCGGGCGAGTCGGTGAAGTCCGTCGTCGCGGCGCTGACCATCCTGTTCAAACCGGCCGATCCGCCTGCGCTGTCATTCAATGTGGCGTCCGCAGCCAAATGCCCGGACGCGCGGCCAACGCCTCCGGTGTCCTTTTGTCCGGCGTCCAACATCATCGCCGTCGATCTGCCTGGGCTGAAGAAATTGGGCGCTCCACGCGGCGGGAACGGGCTCTCCGGTGACAACACCGCCTACTCGGTGCTGATCTCGCGCTACATGCTGGCGCTGCAGCATGCCCAGGGCCTGCCGCTGGATTCCCCCGAGGCGGGGCTGCGTACTGCCTGCCTGACGGGCGTGGCGACGGCAAAGCTGGCTCGCCAGGTCAGTACTCCAGACGGCAACACGGTGGCGCTCACCGCGGGTGATCTCGATGAGGCGGTGGCCGGTCTGCTCACCAATGGGTTGGCTGCCTCAGACGTGAACGGGAAGTCGGTGCCGGCAGGCTTTGCCCGCATCGACGCTTTCCGGGCTGGAGTGTTGGGCGACGTCCAACTCTGCCTTGCGCTGCACGTGTGATTGGGTGGGCACGCAACACTAAGCCGGCACGCGAGCGACCCGACGGAACTCCGCGGCGAACGCCTCCGCGATGCCCGCGCCGCGGCGGCGGTACTCGTCGTCATCGAGATCGGCGTCGCCGCGTCGGTACCGTGAGCCCAACCGCGCCAACGCGTCGGCGCCCTCGTTCAGTGGATCACCAGAATGACCTGGAACCCAACGCAATTCGATTCGGTTGCGTTCGACGTAGATGCGGCGTCGGGCGGCGTGCAGGCAGTGGTCGCGGTCAGGCAGCTCCGCGGGGTAGTCGGCGGGCATGGACGGCTCGCCTCGCTTCCAGCGGTTCACCGTGGCGATGGCGAGCCGGCTGTCGGACAACACCGTCAGGTGGTGGCGGGGCAACGCGGACACCGCGGCGCCGATCGCGCGCAGCTCGGCAACGAGCACCGGTTCGGTACCGACTCGTCTGGGCGACGACCGGTACCCGGCCAGACCGTGGTCCCCGGACGAAGCGAGCCAACCGAACCCGGCGTGCCGGTGCCGCACCGAGCCGTCGGTCGCCACGGTGACGGGCCCGCCGTCGACAGGTCGCGACGACGGGTGCGGCACCGGCTGCGCCGGGCAGGCGTTCTGCAGGCACGCGACGGCAGCCGCCAGCAGTGACCGATCAGCGTGGTCAGGGCGTTCGATCCACCAGTCCCTCGCCGCCTCGGAGAGCTGCCCGGCGTAGCGCCACAGCGGACTCCCACAGGACAGGTTCACGACGAATCGGAACCGCTTCGGCTCCGGGTGTCCGGCGCGGACCGCGTCGATGGCATCCAGCACCGCCACCTCCGGATTGGGCGCCGCCACCGCTCCTGCGCACGACCAGGACTCCCCCACCGCGGCATACCGGTAGCCGAACGCTGTCTCGCCAACCGCGATCGCGATGGTCTCGGCAGGGCGCGGCCGCGCGAACACCAGGTCGACGCGCCTGGGTCGTGCCTGAGGTACCTGAACCATCGCTCACCTCCCGCGAGTTTCGATGCGCAGACAGTAGAGGCGGGCACCGACAATGCCCCGGTGCGCGGGACGCGGATCCGGGAAGTCGCCAGCAAGAACCGCTCGCAGCGAATGCGCTCGCAGCGCCCTTACCCCGGTTAGCCTGATTCGGTCGAAGGGAAATCCATGGGTCTGCGAGTACGGGCTAATGGACGGTGTGGGGTCGAAAGTGACCGGGCCGCGGCGCATAGAAGCGTTCATGGGATCACCGTGCCGGGGTTGTGCTGGGCAGTCGACGCGAAGGTCGAAACGAGCAGCAGCCGTCAGTTGCACGAGGGTTCCATAGTCAGGTACTGGCAGACTCGATCCGAGGCCGAAGCTGATGCCGCGTCGATCGCTCAGGGCGGCGAGTTCTACAAGGACACAGGCCGGCGCTACTTCGACGCAGTTGTTACGGAAGCGGAAGCCTACTGGGAATGACTCCAAGGATTGCGGCCAGCCCGTACAGGTCATCGCGCTACGAAACCGCCATCCAGGAAAACAATCAACGATGCACCGCCGGTTTCCGATCCCCTGCCCCGCGAGAGAAAAGACGACGAGTCGATTCGGAGCCGCTGCACGTCAAACCGCGTCGCGCTCTCGCCATCACGTGACCCGAAGGTGTACCCACGCGACCAGATGTCGACCGTGCTGTTCCTGCGGCTGCCACCCGCACGCATATTTCCAACCTTTACAAGTGCCTGCGGAAGACTTCGGCGGCTTGTCGGTGCCCCCGTCCATACTGATCGGCTCGCTGGAGATTCCATGCCGAGCGAGAGGACTCCGGCATGACGATCCGCATCGCGACACTGAACATCCGCCACGGTGGCAGCAAGTTCGGTGATGCGCTCACCGCCCGGCTGCTCGGCTACGACGCCGATCTGCTCGTGGTCACCGAGTTCCGGGCCAACGACGCGGGTACCGCGCTGGTCGCCCAGCTCGAACGCGGCGGGTATGAGACCTCGCACACCCTGGCCGATCCGAAGCAGAACGGCGTGCTCGTCGCCTCCCGCACTCCCATCGATCGGGCGGCGCCGTTCACCCGGGAGCTGCCCGCTCGGCACCTATGGTGCGCTGAGTTCGACGGCGTGATCGTGTGCGGGGTCTACCTGCCGCAGGCCCACGCGAAGCTACCCTACTGGGAGGCCCTGATCGACCGCGCCCGCAACAGCGGTGTCGACCTCCTCATCGGTGACTTCAACACGGGCAACAACGATCTCGACAAAGACCCCAAGGGCACGAAGTTCATCGGACCCGAGATGCCCGGTCGCCTCATCGCCACCGGATACGCCGACGTGTGGCGGTCTCTGCACCCCACCACCCGCGAGTACTCCTGGTTCAGCCGCCCTGGCGACAACGGGTTTCGCCTCGACTACATCTTCGCCGCGCCGGAGTTCGCTCAACGCGTCCAGGCGTGCCAATTCGACCACGCGCCGCGGCTCGCCGGCGAGACCGACCATTCGGCGCTCGTCGCCTCGTTCGACTAGAAGCCAACCAACGGAAGGGGACCATGAGCGATCAGAGGGATGCGCCGCGTCGCCGGTGGCCGCTGAGCCTCATCCGTGGATCGAAAATGACTGACCCGCACCGTGTTCGCGTGACCGTGACGTTCTACATGAGCTCCGACGTGGGGACCGTTGAGCTCGCGGTGCACGGGTATGAGATCGGGGTGACCCCGCACAAAGCCCTGGACCGCACCAAGGAATACGTTCTCGTGCAGCTGCACCGGGTGATCACGCAGCGGGGTGGAACGTTCGAGCGGTGGTGGGCCGAAGACGACGACGGCAAGGTCCTCGAATCACGCGACGACTACCAACGGCCCCGCCGGCCGCGGATGTGGAGCTAGCGTCGGCCGCAACCCGACCACGCCCCCAAAGCCCGCGGGCCGTGGTCAGTGGTAACAAAGCTTCGTGCCCGACGACGCCATCGATCCTCTGCTGACCGGTCAACGCGCGGTAGCGATCTTAGAGACCGGTGTCCGGGTCGCGACGTACAAGCTGGCCCCTTCTTGCAGGTCAGGTCGCTGTCGCAACTAAGTGCGCACAGTAGGACCGGCTAGCGCCGCAATCTGCTCCACGGTGTACCGGAGCTCATCCACCAGCCAACTGTCACTCCGCTCCTCGAACACCTCCAGCAGGCTGCGGTAGTACCACAGATGCTGTTGCGGATCCTTGACGTTGAAGCGTTGCCAGAGGTGGTCACCGTGCAAACGCAGGTCGCGGAGAATCGCCCGGGCGTTGTCAACCTTGTCGGCCAGCGATACGAGGACGGCGTCGTCGGAGGCGCCCCGCAAGTGCGCGATATAACGTTCCTTACGATCACGCCACGGCGGTTTCGGTATCTCATCCGTATCGCTGCATTCGGATACGATCTTGGCCACGGCCGAACCGAACCGGGATTCGATCTCGTCCAAAGTCGGCTTTCCGCCCTGGTCTTCGACGGCGTCGTGGAGAAGACCCGCGATCGCCTGCGTCTGGCTGCCGCCGGCTTCGATCACCAGTGCCGACACCGACATCAGATGTCCGAAGTACGGGATGTCCCCGCCTTTCCGGGTCTGCGTCGCATGTAGTTTTGCCGCGTAATTCATAGCCTCTGCGAACGCGTCGCCGAGCTTCGGTGTGGTTGTCGACTCCATCTGCGCTCTTTCCCGATCGTCGACTTCAGTGTCCCAGAGGGGTATGACATCCGGTGGAGAAGTGGAACCGTCGCTGAGTATCCGGTCCAACCAGAGCGGTCTATTCAATCTTCAGGCCCGGCGTGGCCCCCGAATCAGGTCGTTTTCGGCACGTGCCCGCGCGCTCTTCCAGGTGTCTCGCTCAAGCCTGGCTTTGGTCCGCACGAGCCAATCTCCGGATTGGGCGCTGTCGTCGAACGGCTCCATAGTTCGCAGCACTTCTGCTCGGGGTTGCTCGACCCCGCTGCGCATCTCCAAGGCGAGGGCGATGACGCGACAATCCCGCCGCAGGCGCGCCATGATTCGGCACGCCTCGGACATACGCCCCGCGACGAGTGCGGCCTGAACTTTCAGCAACTCGTTGCGCAATTTTCCCAAATCGACAAGCGCCGCCTGCCCATTTCGGGATCTGCCCAGGACGGCCGCCCAGTCGCGCAAGGCAGCGATCACCCGCCGAACACATTGGTCGAGTAGGTCCGTGCGCCACGAGTCCGCTCCATCGGCAAGCTGAGGGGGAGGCTCGTGGCGACGTGGATCGGTGGGCGACGGACCACCTGTCTCGGCCCGATTGAGCAGTTCGCGCCGGTCCCGTAGCCACCTCAACGGGCGGCCATTTGCCGACCAATCGCCCCACTGCACGGGATCTGGCGGTTTCGGCGCCGACGCCAAAGCAAGTGCAACCTCGATGTCCACGACGTGATCGACGATGCCGCCCATCCCCGCGGCGGTGACATTGTCGTCGAGCTCGGACTGCACCCGAGTGTCATGCACCTCGAACGCAAGAAACCCGACGCCGACGAGAAGCAGCGAGCTCAACACAGCGCTCAGCACCGAGTGATCTGCCCAGAACTTCGACAGCACGCCCAAGGGCCAGTCCGTGAGCAACATGGCCAACAGCCCGCATCCACAAGCAACCGCAAGGGCAACGAGCCAGCACCTGTTCACACGACCAAAATGGATACCTGCTACCAGCAAGAAGACGGCGCACGACGCGGTGAGCACCGCGACCAGCTCGACGGTGTTCACGCTGGAGCGTCCAACCGCACATCAGCTGCACACATCAGTTGCCCCCTTGCCTGATGTTTGGACGGTAACAGGGTCCAACGATCATGTGTGAGAAGCAGTCCGGAACGCGGAGCAGTACACCTTGCCGTCACGCGGGAAGGAGCCGGCAACGTCCATACACCAAAGATCGATTGGCCCGGTGCCGGCGAAACGTCGGTCGACCAGGTCAGCCGGGGTGTCGAAATCGAGCGGGTGGGGCTTTCGCCGCCCGTGCGAGTTAGCCCCGCCATGGGAATGTCACGTCCGCTGACCTCCCGCGTCACGGGCCTGCTGAATCTGGTGCTTGATTTCCCGATAGGCCCGCACGCGTGCCATCACCGCATCCACCGCCGAATCCTGCTGCGTGGTTTCCGGGGTGGCCTCGATGCCGTAGAGCATGGCGCTCAACTTCGCGTGCAACTCGGCGCGCTGTTCTGCGACCCGGGCGTCCTCACGTTCGGTGCGTAGCGACTTGTCGATGAGTTGCGCTTCCTTGGCGCACTTTCCGACGAGCTCCACCCGTTCGATCGCAGCGACTTCCAGGGTGGCAGCGGTGGTCTTGGCCTCGGCGAGGATCTTGCGGTCCTCGGCGCTGGGCTTGTCCAGTGCCGACAGCTTTCCGATGACGCCGCGTAGCGCGTGCGCTTTCTCGAAGTTGTCGGTGATGCCCTTGATGTCGGCGCTGAAGTCGACGTCGCCCAGCCATCCCGCGCGGGCGGCTTCGGATGCGGCGACCTCCTTCACCGCGCTCAGCGCGGATTCGACGAGTGCAGCATTCTGCTTGCCGAGCGTGTCGATGCGCCGCTGCTTCTCCTTTCGAACCCTTTCTTCGCGTTGATGTTTGGCGTTAGCGGCCGTCGCGGCTTGCTGTGCACGGTCCCGCTGTTGCTTCTCATATCCGTACTTCTCAAGCGCAACTACGCCTTTGTACGCAAGCCAGCACACCAGTCCGGCCACGATGGCGACGCCGAGGGCGATCCAGACCGGCTTCGGAACCAGCGCGATCAGTACGAAGACGAAGAAGATGAGCCCGCCCACGCCCGAGGAGTTCTTGTTGCTGCTCATCGGTGTCCTTGAAAGTTCATCACGCGTCTCCATCCGTCAGGCTCAGATGCCCGCGGGTGGCGAGCTGATCAGGATCGCATGGGGTACCGACAAGTCCGACTCACACGGATCGCGGGCTCTGGCAGCGGGGTCTGGACGCCGATCCAAGAGACAAGCCGGAGTGTTTTCGCGAGTGACTGCGGGTCATTGATCGGACTACAAAGTTCTCACAAGATTGGACTCATCGGCAGGTCGATGCCGGGCGACCGCTCGAAACGTCTCACCCCCGAGCATCGGGCCTATCGCATCGACAGCAAATCTCAACCGGCCCTGTCGGCGTCTCTCAGTAATATTGAAATATGCAGGAACACAGAGCTATCTACCCAACACTGACCGTGATCTCATCCAGATTTCCTCAATCAGCTACCCAGATTATGTGTTTCGAGAGCGCGCGGAAATCCCGATCGAGGGCGTGGGTGTCGTGCAGGTGGTCACCGAGGTATCAACAGCCGATCTGAGGTACGGGTTCACCGACGTGGTCCTCGCTCGCTACCAGGATGGGGAACTGACTTCACCCGTCCCGCTCGCCGGTTCGGTGTGCGAGAGCACGGTGGCGGGGTGCATGCACGAGAACTGGTGCGACGTGGAGAGGTTGATCCGGTGCATTCGCGGAGACACCAAGACCCTTTACGTCCTGGACATCGACTGGGAGATCGACGAGTGTCATCCCGATCCAGGGCTGACACACACCTCGCATCCTGGAGATCGCCGAACTCGCGAAGGCCAGGCCGGGCCAGTGGATAGCGTTCTGCTCGGGCAGGGCCGCCCCTGACTGTCGCTTGCGACTTGTCGAGAGCTTGGCCAAGCTCGCCGCCGCCGTCGACATCCTTCTAGCCACCCGCGGCGACACGGATAATGCGGCTGCACAACGAGCACGCCGGAAGTACCTGGGCGGCAGCAAGAAAGCGCGTGCCGCTGCTACATGAGCAGCGACCGGTCAGTGGCATTCATCGCATACTCCCGTCGCGGGCAGCGTGATGAAGTGAACCGGGCAGAGCTTGGGCGGTTCCGCCAATTTGGCCTGTGCGCGTTTCCACTCTTGCGCCGATTTGGCCTTGGGTGTCAGCGTTGGCTCACCACCGCCTGGCGGCAACTCTGCGCCGAAGTGCCGGTAGCACTCAAGCCGCATCTGGGCCGCATGATCGTTCAGTTGCTCTGGGCTCATCGACTCGACGTCACCGATCAGTAGTGGGACGTTGCTGTAACCGGTTCCGACGGTGCCGTCTGCGGTGACGCACAGAGCGCTGAGATGCGGGATGCCGTGGTCGCGACAGTGGTAGATGACCCGCTGCAACAGACCGCCAATCCAGTTCGTCAACAACCCCTTGTGTCCGATCCCCGAGCGGGTTTGGACTGCGTTGGACAGTTCGGTATACGTGACGAAGCCGTTGTACTTCTTCGCGGTATCCATCAGAACTTCGATTGCGATCGGCTCCCACGCGTCGAGTGCGTCATTCATGGACACGAACCCGCCATCCCTGTCGTAGGGCATGCTTCCTCCTCAGTGACACCCGTCCCACGTCTTGCTAGTCGCACAGCGGGCACACTGCAACACCCGGCCGCTGAGGATCAGCCGTCGGACAAGCCGGCGCGTTGTTCGTCCGTGAACGCGGGCATGGCGGCGACCGGGTCGACGAGCTTGTCGCCGCGGTATCTGCGCACGTTCCCGGAGGCCGCAACCCATGCGTCGCGGGATTTTCCTCGCGCATAGGTGACGGACTGCTCGGCTTTGACGCCCAGGCCCTCTCCGACCTCCACCGCGTCTTGATCGGCGCCCATGTAGAGGAACGCCCAGCCGTGGTCGTTGGTTTGTTGCTCGACAAGGGATTTGATGGCCGGTCGCTGCCATTCAACGCTGGCGTTCTCCAGACCGTCGGTCATGATCGCCACGACCACCGTGCCCGGTTTGTCGTCCTCGCGCAGCGCATCGATCTCGGCGGCGGTGTCGGTGATGAGCTTGCCCATCGAGTCCAGCAGCGCTGTGCAGCCGCGTGGAGACAGGTCCAACTGTGGCACCTGCCCCAGCGGAATGCCGCGGTAGACGACTTCGTACTCGTCGTCGAACTGCGCCAAGGTCACGACGCACTCGCCGTCGGCGTCACGCTGTTCGGTGAGGAAGGCGTGGAACCCGCCGATGACGTCAGACTTGATCGACTGCATCGACCCTGACCGGTCGAGCAGGAACACGAGGTGGCTGAGATTCGAGTTGGCCATGATGGAGCCTTTCTGGAAATACTAGGAAAGCTTGTTGTTTCGGCGCGGTTTGAACCGCATCGGTTCGGATGGCGCTGCCGGCGGCAGCGGGGTGTTGGCCCATTTGTCGTTGCGGGCGCGTTTGACATCGTCGGCAGTGACGCGGCGTTCAGTTGTTGCGTACGGAGCCAACCTGGCGGTGTTGGCCAGGCGAGGCCCAACGGCGTTTTCGGTGAGGCCAGCACTCTTTCCCGCTGCCGCAATGGACATTTCGTCGTCCACGACGGCACGAGCTAGCTGCTCGTCGAGCAACTTGCCGACCTCTGTCAGAACGAGCCGCAGGTACTGCAGGGCCTGGGCAGCAGTGTCGGCGCCTTCCGCGTGGGCCAGGTGGTTGCGAATCTGCTCGTAGGAGTTCGACATGACCAACGATAGCGCAGATACTGCGGCCTCCGCAATAACTGCGGATTATTCGCGGCGCAGCAGCCGCGCAACACGAGATCCGAGGATCTTGTCCGCCGGATACCGATCAAGCTGATCGAGTGTGAGGCAGCGCTCCGGTCGGAGAATCAGGGTCAGGTCCTCCGGCGAGACCTGCGGCACCTCCAGGGCGACTTCCCGGGCCTCATCGATGTCGATGTTCTCGTGGACCCAAAGCCCGGGTCCTTCCTGGCGGTGATGGTCCTCAGTCACAACCCAATTGGCGAGAAATATCCGCCGATCCGGGATCAGTGTCCACACTTTGGATCGGTCGATGACTGCACGCGCTTCCGGCCGGCTGATGGCCAGCCACTGAGGACTGCCATCATCGATGCGGTTGAGGCGCCAGTATTCCCAGCCGTAGTTCACGGCCCGACTCGTGTACTTCACAGCGTGGTGACCCTTTCCAGGACAGCCGGGCGATCTTGCACCACCACGACATCACGGAATAGCGCGAGCAATGCGCAGACGAACGCCGACCGCATTACCTTCAGATCGTTGAGCAGTTCGATGTGGCTGAGAGTTCCGTTCTTACACAACTGCTCCCAGGCCGCGACGATCATCCATGCCGCTACCAGCTGAGGTCCTGCCCCACGTTCCCGGGACCGCTCCGTCTCCACCCGCACCCCCGTGCGGTCGAACGCCGCCACCCAGTTGGTGCGCTTGTTGCTCAACGTCTCGATGGCATCGCCTCCGGTGACGACTTCCGTAATGCGGTCCAACAGGTCGTCGTCGAGTTCGGCCGCATAGTTGCGGCCGTGCCGTGGATGTGTCATTGCCCTACCTCTCGCAGTGAATGGCACTGCCTGTGAGCAGGCAGCCGCACAGGATGACAGCGGCCACCGACACATTTGCGAATTCGCGGAGCAGAAGTGCGGTTGGCATGTCGTACCGCGGGGTGTGCTGGTAGGCCGTCACGGCAGGAGCCTCCAAACCGATGCTGCCTCCACCGGAGAGCCGGTCCCGGCCTTCCGCAGTTCACAGCTCGTCCAGTCCGATGTAGCCGTCCTGGATGGCGCGAGCGGCGAGTGCAGCCTTGGTACGTGCCGGGCGCCCGGCATGGGCGTACTTTTCCCGGATCCGTTCCAGATAGGTCCGCACCGTGCTCGGTGCGAGGAACAGCTCCTGGCCGACCGCAGTCTTGCTGTCAGTCTTCAGCCAGGTGACGAGGATCTCCAGTTCGCGGGTGGAAAGCTGTACCCGTGTAGTCGATCCGGAAGCTGCGGGCGCCACATCGATGGGTGGGCGAATCGAGCTTGCGGCACGAATGTGACGGTGACACGTGGTCGGGTGAGCGTGGTCCAGGCAGGCGGTCATCGTGTGCTCCAGTCGTTGTTCGTAGTCGCTCGCACACGCGAGCCGAACAGAATGACAGTGCCCTCCGACAAGTTCTCGTCGTGACGGCGACAGATGCCAGGCCGGAGAAAACTGGCCGCTCGACCGACAGCGCAAGCTACCCCCTGCCAAGTACTGTGCAAGCCCACAGGAGACATCGCGACGTGCGATCATCCGCAGGATCGCCGGTCAATCAAAAACGAATTGACGGTCCTCGTCGACCTGTGCCGATCGAGGGCCGATACGCCGACACTGACCTAGACTGCCGCGCAGGAGCAAAGGAGACGCGTATGGCCGGCGAGCTTGATCCGGCAGCACCGACGCCGACGGACCACGTGCCGGATGATCTGCCCGCGGTCATCGCCCAGGAGGGCGAAGTGGCCGTTGCAGTGCAGCCAGAAGGCCTGTTGGTCGCCGGTGACCCGACGGAGATCGAGGCCTATGTCGACCGTATACGCGGTGTCGCCGGCCATACGATCGGCGTCATGGGGGTGGACAAGGCTGCGCTGGGCAACGCGACCGGTCTGGCCGCAGGGGCAGCATCGTTTCTCGGCCAGACGGCGAAGTTTGTGCAATTGCACCCCGACAGCGTCAAGGCGATCCAGAAGGGCCAACTGATCCCCGGTACGGACGGCTTCTACCGGATGATGACCCGCGGGGCCGACCAGAAATTCGTAAGCCAGCTGCAATGGAAACAGGCCAGTCTCACTCCGACACGGATGATGTCACTCCAGATGGTGGCCGTGCAGCTCGCACTCAAGTCCGCGATCGCAGAAGTAGAGGCTTCGGTCCAGCGAGTAGAGGGGAAGGTTGAAGAAGTACTGCGCCTCGCACATGCCAACCGGTCCGGCGATGTGCTCGGCGACCGGATCACCATCGACCGCACGGTCGCCTATCTCGACAAGCACGGGTCGTTCTCGGACGCGGATTGGGACTCCATCGCCGGCATCGGGCCCGCACTCAACCGCACCGTGGAGCAGCTTCGTCATCACGCCGACCGCACACTACGGTCCTTCGATCCAGCGAAACCGATCCAGGAACGCGCCGGCTTCGTCGTCAACGCCGTGGAGAGCGACCAGCTCGGCGAGACGCTGAATCTCCTTGTCGTGGCACAGGAATCATTGTTCAAGTGGCAACGCCTGCGACTGGCTCGAGTGGAGGCGACTCAACCCGAGCACGTTCAACAGGTTCTCGACGACGCACGCGACCTGCTAGCCAGACAGATCATCGAGGACGACGCACTGTTTCAGCGGGCGCGCCAGATCCTAGAGGCTGTCGCCAAGACCGAGGCCATCGACGGGTTCCGGATTTGGTCCGTGCAAGGTTTGCAGCGCAGCCTTCCCGCGCTACGCGCCGACGTCGATCGCTTCGGTGAAGCCCGACGTGCGCACATGCAGGACTGGCAGGATTTCACCGCGCCAAGCGCCTGGGACGCCGCGAGCGCGGCGGTCGAACGAGTGGGTGACACGGCTACGGCTGCCCTTGGCGTCGCCAGTGAGACCGCGGCGTTAGCGCTTGGTGCCACGAGCGAGGGCATCGACAAGATCGGCGGATTACTAGGGCGGGCGCGAAAGAAGAGCAAGGTATGGCGTCGACAGAAGACAGGCGACACAGACGAATCGGCCTAACTGCTTCGGCCCGTCGGTGCCGATGGGTTCGTTATATCTTTGAGAGATTGCACCGTCCAGATCTTCCCGCGACGCACATTATGTTTTGTATTGGACGTCCTGCTCCCCGAGGCCAGCCGCGCGGCCTTCCGCCCCTCGGTAGGCACCGCGCTCAAGGACAGTTCGTGTTCGACCAACCTCCCTCTGTTTTCTCGAAAAACTATCGGAGTCAACATCACCGTCGAGCACAGCTTTGTAATGATCGTAATACTTACGCGTTCTCTCATGTATGGTCGCCCAATCGGTCGCTTCAATCAAATCACGCGCTTTCCAAGAGTCGAACATTCTATCGGCCATGCTATAGCCGCCACCGGCAATAAACAGCCCCGATACTGATTCGCGCGCTTGACCCAGCTTGTTGACGTAGCGTTCTAGCTGCTGAAGATCGTCCAATGTCGCGGCATGCGAAGCCCGCTTTATCTCGATCACCACATATTGGGAGTCAGACTTCAGCGCAAGGAAGTCATAGCGGGTCCGATCATCCGCAGCGATGTCGGCGTCACCCCATTCGCGTAACTGCTTTGAAATTGTTGTCTCTTCAGAATAGGTTTGCCATTCTGGATTTATCAACCACGGAAAGCTCGCTATCAGATCGTGCAAACTCTCGGCGCCGGCCCTAGGTGCAGTCTCGGGCGTGTCGTCAGCCAACATATTGTGAAACGTGTCGAGAATTTCGATCCTACCGCGAACTACCTCAAGAATGGCGCGACTTTCCAATACTCGCCAGCCGGCCAAGTGCGATACAAGCTCCGTGAGCTGTAGCGGCTCCACCGTGGCGACGCGCTCAAGCTCATCAATATAATCGTGGAATTGCCTATATTCGAAAGCCCTGACGATTGTATCGGCCAACTCTAATAATTTGTCATGATCCGTTTCGGACCATCCAAGCTTCCGGATGAACTGGCGTGCGCGTCGCTCCGACTCTTTATCGAGCCGGCTTACCCTGGCAGCGAGCTCGGGTACTTTCATCACAAGATCTTCAGTCTTATTTTCTCGTGACTTCACCCGCTCCAAAAGGAGGCTTCGGGTTTTTTGTGCACCCCATTCCCTCAGGAGTGCCGTTGTATCGTCCTCCCAGTCTACTTCTTGACGGTCCGTCGATATCCGGTCACTTTCGTCATCTACACCTGAATCCAAGAAATCTGCTTCGATGACACCGGTAAGGTACTTTGTGCCGTGCTGGCCCGACGCGGAACTCTCGACGCCGAAGAAAAATGGTGGCGCTTGAGCAGTCTTGCCGTTCACGATTATGGTGAATCCTTGCAGCTCGCTTGGCAGCACTTTGTCTGAGAACCCTGCCCACCAGGAGAAATCAGTTCCATCAGAAAGGGTTTCCGCGTTTTCCGCTAAATCTCCCACAGGCCAACGCTGGGAAAACGCGATTGTTGGACATCGGAGCGGCTCTTCATTAATTTGGATTGCCATACTTCCCGTGACCGACCGGCTAAAGCGGCGCGCCAAGGCCTCGTGGAGTCCATCGATGTCAGGAGGTGTCTTATGCTTGAGATCGGTGAGAATAACTCGCGAGCCCGACGGGGGCCAGCCATTCGGCACTGCTGCTATTGAACCTTCTATTTTGTGGTCGGCGGTTTCACCATCGTCAGCCTTCAGCGATGCGCTGTTCAAAGTGAAGCTAGTAACGACCCCGTCTCGCCATGTTTCGACTGTCATGTTCCTGCCGATACCAAAGCCTGCGAGCTTCCCGACGCCTTTTCTTCCCATCACCGGTCGACCACTGACAGGCACCTGACCACTGGATCGACGGTTACGACCAATTACTAAGTACGCCTCTTGAACATCGTCAGCAGTCATGCCGCAGCCATCGTCAGCGACAACGATGCTGGAACGGGCCTTGTCGTAGACCTGGTTCTTGGGAATCGTGATAGCGACGTGGGAGGCACCGGCGTCCCAACAGTTCGCAACAAGCTCGGCAAGAGCCACGTCTCTGCGTTTATACATTTGAACACCAAGATGCTCGAGTGTCCGACCAAGTACCTTAATCTTGAAATCACGTGCAGACCCATCCCCTGTCATGAACGCGAGAGTAGTCTTGCCGAAGTTTAGGTCGGCAAGCTGGGCCCAAATCGCGGCTGTCCAGGATCCTCACCACGGTGTCGGCGCAACAAAGAGGCAGTACCCACACTGCGTCCGGGCTGCGCACCTAGTTCAGTATTCCAGTCTGGCCAGCTGCGTCTTGACGACCAATGAATCGTGATCGCCCGCCTATTAGACTTGACAGGCAGGCACTTAGACGGCGCCAGAACAGCAAATAAGCAAAGCCGAGAGCGCTGGACGGCAGGAGCGCAGGGGGCCAAACAGGTCATGTCCTACGCCCATGTTTAGGGACCTACTTAGAGTCGTTGTGTCATTTTTGGGCGGTTATAGCTACATAGAACTACGTAATGCTGTGTCAGACCCCAACAGCTCGGACCGTTTCCCACTCCATGTCACGACCAACGCATCCCGCGCACGACTACTAGCGACATAGAGCAGCGACCGTTCGCGCAACAGCGCCTCCGCGCGTTCTTCGTCGGGCACGTTGCGCAACGTCGCCGGCAACGGCACGTGCTTCTCATCGGCGCCCACCAGGACAACCCGGGAGAACTCCATCCCTTTCGCCCGGTGCATGGTCATCACGAGTGGTTGGCCCGGTGTCGGGGCGTTCTTGTCGACGGCGCGCGCGGTGACACCGCGCTCGCCGAGCCCGCGAACGAATCGATCACGTTCGTCCTGGCTTCGGGTGAGCACCGCGATGCTCTCGGGCTCCACACCCTCCTCCGCCAACCACGTCTTGACCTTCGTCGCCACCGCCTCCAACTCGGCAGCCAAGTCCGAGCATGGGATCAACTCCGGCGTCGGGCCGTTGCGCGCGGAGCGGTAGTCACTGGTCGACTCCTCGCCCTGTTCGAGATCGCGGTACTCCGCACCGGAGAGCACGCTCACTGCGAAGTGGAGGTTCTGCGCGGTGGTCCGGTAGTTCAGCGTCAGCCGGCGGGACCGGCCGACGATCTTGATCCCGAAGCGGCTCAACACAACCGGGCTTCCGTAGATCCGCTGGTGCGAATCCTCGGCGATGAAGAGGTCGTTCGGCCCCTCGACCACCAACGCCCGCAACAATGCCCAGTGCGTGGCATGCAGATCCTGTGCCTCGTCGACGAGGACGTGGTCAGCGAGGTAGGTGCCGTCGTGCTCCGCACGCACGCACAGCGCCTCGGCAGCGAGGGCGAGGACTTCCGGGAAACTGATGGTTTCGTCCATCTGGCTCTGCCGACGGAACGCCTCGACGAGCTTCCAGACGGCGATGCGCTGCGGACGGCTGAGCCGCACTCCCCGACCGGGTCGCGCGACCTTGGCGTACTGCTCCAGCGTGGTGATGCGGTTCGCGAGAACTACGGCCACGTACTCGCTCTCCAGGAATGCGGGGGTGGCGAGTTTCGCGTCGAGCCCCGAGTCGACGGACTGCGCAACTTCTCGCCATACCGCATCGGATGACGTTCGCTTGGAACCGAACTCGACCTCGTGACCGAACACTCGCTCGTAGGCCGCCGCGGCGGCATCTCCGGACCGGTGCAGCACATCCCTGCCGAGCGCATCGATACCACCAACGTATACGCCGGGATCTCCGGGCTTGTCGGCGATTCGCAAACCGGGGTCCAGCGCCTTGAGGTCGGTCTTGAGCCCCTGGGCGAGAGTGGCGTTGAAAGTGGTCAGGACGATCCTGGCGCCGGGATTGTCGCGGGCGAGACGACGGGCTCGATGGATCGCGACAACGGTCTTACCCGTACCGGCGCCACCTGAAAGACGGAATGCGCCAGAAAAATCCGACTCGACGTACTTCCGTTGTTCCGGATGCAAGAACGTGCGCCAGGCGGCAAAGTCGCCACCTTCGATGACTCGACGCAGCTCGTCGTTGTCTTCGATGAACGCGAACTGCATCTTCGAGGCCGGGCGCTCCAGCGCGGCGATGATCTGCTGGTTCTCGTCGAGGGATTTGTCCACCGGTTCTTTCGCGAACCCGTGGTTTTCCCGGATCGTCTCGATCGCAAGACCGGTAGCGAGTTCGAGCAGGGCGCTGCCCTCCCATTCGAGCCCCTCGGCCGCGGCTTCCAACAGCGCCGACTCGTCCGGTGCCTTCATCGCCTTGGCCGCGAGCACGGGGTTGATGCCCAACCCCTCGGTGAGGTCGGCGATCTTGTAGCCGACCCCGGCCAGGTAGGACAATGCAGGTTTCGAAACCGGTTCCACGATGGCCGAATCCGTCACGGCTTCTGCGGGCGCGGACTCTCCGATCAGGCCCTCAAGGGTGCCGTTGATGGGGTTGACCCGCAGGGTGGCCCGTTCGGCGAGCTTGATCGCGTCATCGTGTCCCCAGGTACCCATGTAGATGTACGTCGGCCCGCTGGACTTGTCGTCCACCCGGAACAACACCGCGCGATAGTGCAGGTCGACGCGACCCGTCCGCACTCGGGGATCGGCGGCTACATGCAGCGGCTCGATGTGCAGAGAGGGTTGGGTGTCGTCGGCGGCGAGCTTCTCGAAGAAGTCGTACACCTTGTTCTTGACCGACCCGTCCAGCTTGGACATGCCCTTGCTGTTCGACGCGATAACCAGATTCGCCACCTACACCACTCCGTTCAATTTCAATGCCTCGACAATCTTGCCGACATCCGGCGGGCACAGCGTCCACCCATCCACCGGTTCCGCTTCATCGAACACCACAGCCACCCGACCGCCGGCCCAGGCCATGTCCAACACATCGCCATTCGTCGTCTCATAACCCAGCTCGGGTGCCGCAGCACCTGCGGCAGCCAAGGCCCGGATGAGTTCGCGTTCTGCATCGGACACCGCTCCGTCGAACAGGAGCTGCCATTCCGCAGACAGCTCTGGCTCTCCTGCCTCGGCAGGCCCGGACACCGGGGCCGATGCCAGCAGGGTACGGGCGGTGACGCGGCCGGGGTCGCTGATCCCCAACCAGTTCGACAGCCGCAGCCATTCCTTCCATGCCTTCCCGCCCAGGTCTTCCAACCGCTCGTCTCGGTCATCGACGGCGAGCACGGCCTGCGGCGGGTCGGACGTGGTGCGTACACCGGAGGCGACGGTGACACCTCCGTCGGCATACGCCCAGCACATGTCGGGCCCGGCCACTTCAAACGGCGTCGATCCGTCCAGCGTCGCCAACGCCGCGGCGGTGACCTCGTCAACATCAGACTTCACCCTGTTGTCACTGCGGACGAACAAGTACGGCATCCACTTGCTGAAGTGTCGCCAGGCGTCGATGTCGGGAGTCACCATGAACTCGAGCAGTTGCGATACCGGGTCTTTGGCTTGCAGCCGAACCAAACCCGGTTGAACATGGAACCGGCTGGTGACGAAGCTAGTGGCCTTTTGATCGAACCAGGCCGGCTCGATCGACTCCCCAGATTTGAACCGCTGCAGATCCTCATGTCCGAAGGACCACACCAGATAGTCCGAGGCACGCAAGGCCCGACGTTTGTCGGCGTCGTCGGCCACGCGGTTGCACCCGGCGACCGCATGGAAGGATCGCCCGTCGGCGAAAATCGCGATCCGCGGGATGTCCGGGTCCGCGGTCTGCAGCACAAAGTCGGGCTTGACGAAGTCCAGCGAAACCTGCGGTCGCAGTGACCATTTCCGCGCCTTGCTGCCCTGCAGGGTGATGGTGGCCGACGGACCGGATGTTCCCGGCTTCTCCACCACGGCGGCACCCATCAACTTGAGCCGCTCGATGAACGAGCAGTAGAAGTCGCGTTCCAGGAACGACTCGTCGCTGAGCGGCGTGCTGGGCGGTGCCTGCTCGGTAACCTCGGCGGTCCAAGCCTCCAGGTCGGGTGTACCGTGCGCGCCGACCTCGAGAATGCCGTCGAGCAAATTCAATGCAGTCAGCCGTGACACTTTGTCCATCTCGTAAGGCGCAGCGAACGGCAACAGGCAGCGGTGGCAGGCCAGCCGATCCTCGTCCCGGCACGCGCATTCCCGCAGGATCTGCCGGGCGGCCGCCAACACCGCGAAAACTTTGGTGTGGTCGGCGAATTCGGCGAGGTAGCCGGTCCCGCCGGGAACTGTGTCGTGGATCAGCAGCGCGCGCCGGTCGGGCGCCCATAGCGCATCGCTGATGGTGGCGACGTCGAGATGTTCGGGTGATCCGCCGATCACCTCGCGTAGGCCGAGCAGGATGGCGGCGGCCAGGCTGGGGTGGGCGAAGTTGTCGTACTCCATCTGCGGTGGCAGGTGCAGCAGCACCCCCTGGGTGCGCAGTCGTCGCGCCAGGGCGATGTCGCGGACGTCCTCGACGGCCGAGCCCCGCAGGCGACACCAGGTGCGGTGCTCGTATCGACTGTTGCGACCGGCCTCCCGGTCGAGTTGCCCACAGGACGCGCAGACCCGGAACAGGCCGCTGGTCGATTCCTGCCCGGCGATCAACCTCGTCTTGCCCTTGGATGCCCGTCCGCCGAGGTTGATCCAGCGAATATCCAAGCGTCGCAGGTATTCCGCGCCGAACGACGAACTGGAGCGAAACCACGTGCGGCCGACCTGGGTGGGGTCGACGTCGGCGGCGGTCACCACCGTGAACGGTTCCTTTGCGCGGTTGTCCCGCAGATCGTTGATGGTGGCCTCATCCCGGCGCACTTCCGCCGAAACGCGGGTCATTTCGACGACCGGCAGGTGCTGACTCACGTCGGCGATGCCCGTGCTGTGGCAGCGCGGGCAGGTCGACACCGGGTCAGGCCCGGCGGCGGACGCACTGCTGCGCACCCACCCGCACTGTGGGCAGACTTGCCAGGCGTGGATGTTGGATTCACCGGTGCCCAGATCGACCGCGTCGATGGTGACCGCGAGACCTTGGGCGTAGAAGGTGGCGCCCGGCGCGAGTTCGGTGAGCGCAACCCGGGAGCCGCGTTGATAGCTGAGTTGCTCGCCCATGTAGTCGTTGCTGTCCGGATCAATCCAGGTAACGCCGACATCAAGAGTCACCGCGTCGTCGAGCAGTGTGTAGTTGGGCAGTACGCCGTACCGTTCGAGCACCGAGATCCAGTAGTCACGGGTCAGTGAGGTGATCTGGGCGCCAAGCAGTTTGCGTGATCCCTTGGCGATCTTGAAGGCCCGACGGTCGTCGTCGGTGGCGGCCGGGGAGGTCGCCCGGCGTTCGAACTCGGGCAGGTCGGCTTCGACGGTCGCCTGCCGTTCAGTGAGTTCCTTGAGATCGAGTTGCCATTGGTAGGCCGCGGCCATCAGGCGTTGGGTGAGGCCACTGGGACCACCCTGCGGTGGTGCGCTCGCCCAAAATCTCAGGGCGTCGACGGCGTCGGGGCTGAGATGTTCCCCGAACTGGGCCAGGAAGCGGTCCAAGAACTCGTCGGCGTCGGTGGCGGCGGTATCCATCAGCCGGGCCAGCCAGCTGTCCGCCCCGTTGTCTCCGAGCACCGACCGTGCATCCTTGGGCGCCACCAGCTGCGGGTCACGGGCGAACTGGTCGACGATGTGCGCAATGTACTGGCGTTGAAGGATCTCCTCGGCGCTGAGGAACGTCGCGGGTGGACGCACATCCCCCTGGATCACCGAAAGCGGCTCGAACAGCTTGGGCAGATGTTCGCCTCGACCGCGAACGTAGGCCAGCACCAAGGAGTTTCCGGTGAGCCGGCCAGCGCGCCCGACGCGCTGCAGGTAGGACGACACCGATCGGGGCAGCGACCCGAGCATGACTGTGGACAGGTCACCGATGTCGATCCCCATCTCCAGGGTCGGGGTCGCGACAAGCACGTTGGGTGCTTGCGGGTCGGTGCCGCCGCGTTTGAACGCTGTCTCGTATTCGAGGCGGGTCTTGGTCGGCAGCAGGCCGGTGTGTTCCCGCGCGACGACGCGTTTCATCTCTGTGGAGTCGTAGAGACGCCGGTAGAAGTTGTCGGTCTTCATACTGCGGTGCAGCCGCCCGGGGCAGCGGATCAACGTGCAGGGTGCCCCGTCGAGTTCGTCGACGGTGGTGGCACTGCCCGGCACCGGGGTTTGGCAGATGTCACAGACTAGTAAGTGCCGCTCGTCGAGGAGCGCTTCCAGCGTGGGAGCGCTGACCTGGACGGTAGCCGGCGACAATCCATAGACGGCGGAGCCGGTCTCGGTGGTGATGGTGGACAGCAGCATCTGCTCGGCGAGTTCGGCGAACAGCGCCTTCGCCAGGAAGGTGCCGTCGTGGGGGCTGACATCCAGGCATCGCGACGTCCATTGCGCGTACCAGGAGGACGGGGCCGTGATCGGATCGAATCCCTCTGGCAAGGCTCCGGTTCCGGACTTGAGGGCCGGGAAGGCCGGGGCGGGGCGGCCTTTCGGGAAGGGGGGCATGCCCTGGCCACGTGGTCGCCCACCCCAGACGTGGTAGCGGTTGGCGTTCTTCTCTAGATAGGGCCGCAGCCAGTCGTGGTGGATGCCGCCGCGGGTGCGGATCCTCTCGACCGTCCCACGCACCCACTGCGCCATTGCTGCATCGGTCACGCCGGTCAGCGGGAACTGGGCGGGATCAGCCTTGTCGAGGGCCCGCCTCCCGATGATCGGGGCCTTGTGCGCCGCCCCGAGGTAGACCTCGGCGACGACGCTGCCGGTGAGCTCCAGGGTGCGGCCGGTGCGGGACTGCAGACCGAATTCGAGGTCGACGTCGAACCGCAGCCGGCGCTTGGCCTTGTTCTCCGCGGCCCGCCGCGAGTTCGGGTGCACGTCGGGCTTCCAGAACGCGACGAATTCGTCGCGGTCCACGATGTCGGGTGGCAACAGTTGGTAGCGCAACATCGGATCGTTGCCGGCGCGGTCGATGACAGCTCGGGCGAGCTCGTCGAGGTCGAGTTCGGCGTCACCCAGCGCACCGCGCAGCGCCGTGCGCAGGCTGAGGCTGTGCGAGCGGGCCTGCACGAACCCGGCGCGGTGCGCGGCATCCTGCACGCTGTCGGTGAACATCAACGCCTTCTTCTCTGTGGCGTCGAGATGCTTGTCGCCGAACAGGTTCGACAGAGTCACCGACAGCTGTGTGGCCACCGCGCTGCCGAGGAACCGGATTCCGTCGACGGCCCCGCAGGCCGGGCACATATCGTTCTTGGATTGCTCGTCGGCGTCCGGCCCGATCAGGGTGAGCACCGGCAGCACCCGGCCGTCGACGACATCGGGGCTCTGCGGGTGGGGTGTGGTGTCGAGGAGTTCGCGGTGGTCGAGATGGAGCCACTGCAGACCGTGGACCTTGCCAGCGACCTGCGCTTCGGCGGGCGCCGAGATCAGCGCACGGAACCGGGAGGCGCCGGCGGCGTGGTCGGCGCGGATCGCCTCGTCGGTGACGTCGAAGGCGCTTCCGGTCGGTGCCAGCCGTGCACCCCAGCCCGAGCGTCCACAGTGCCGGCAGTACACCGCGGGCAGGTATAGCTCGTCGTCGACGGAGGTCCCGTCGTCGGACCAGCGATATTCGGTGGCGACCCGCACGGCGCGGTCGACTCGGCTGAGTTCCCGGATCCACAGGTGCACATCGACCCCGAGCGCCGCCCGTCCGGTCTCCGCCCGAACGTGCGAGAGCATCGCAACGACGAACTCCAGGAACCGAATACGGATGTCGCGGGTGCGGGCGGCATCGCGGTCGACGGGCACCGCCGGAAATACCTGCTCGGCCAGGTCGGGCAGCGACACCGCGTCGACGGCGTTCTCCAACACCGCCTGGATGAAGCGGTGCCGCTTGAGCTGATCGAGCATCTCCTCGGCGTCCAGGTCCGACGCAGTGGCGGGATCACCTGCATATCCTGACTTCTCAAAGAGGTCAGATTGGACGGGCTGCTCGAAAAGTTCAGACTGGGTGGGCTTCGCAAAGCGATCAGATTGGAACATCGTCTCGAAGAGTTCGGCAAATACCGCCGCGGCGATGGCATGGTTGTCGCCGTCAGCTCGATCGAGGGCGGTGATCCGGTCGAGCGCGTCGGGCAGCGCCGGTTCGATCGGCTTCCAGGCATGGTCATGGCCGCCCAATCGGGCTTTGCGCCATTCGCCGGGGCTCAGCCGTGTCTCCTCGATAACCGCGCCTGCGCCGAACGGCTCCCCGAACACTGTGTAGGCGAAATCGAGCATGGCAGTTGGGGCGGAGCGAGAGCCCAGGGTCGCCGACGTGGCCACCGGTGTCACCTTGCCGAGCGGGCGGGCACGGTCATCGTCGGTGACCCGCGACGTGGCGGTCCAATGTGCCTTGAGAGTAAGGCCGAGCCGACGCAGCAGCATCGCGACGTCGGTGCCCTGGGCGCCGTCGTAGGTGTGGAATTCGTCGAGCACCAGGTATTGCAACGATTCCGCGGACAGCCGCCACATGTCAGCACGGCCGGGGTGCAGCAGCATGTGGTCGAGCATCTTGTAGTTGGTGAGCACGATGTCGGGCGGCGAGTCGTGCATGAGGGCGCGGTCGGTGATCAGCCCGTCGGCCGAGACCCGGGTGCGCCCGCCGCCACCTTGCTCACCGGTGTAGAGCCCGGCGGTGACCGCGCCAAGGGCCGGATCACCGGAGATCAGCTTGGCCAGCCGCTCGGCCTGATCGTTGGCGAGCGCGTTCATCGGGTATAGGATCAGCGCCTTCATCCCGGTGACACCGGACTTCTTGGCGCGCAACACGTGATCGAGGATCGGGTAGAGGAACGCCTCGGTCTTGCCCGACCCGGTGCCGGTGGTGACCAGGGTCGGCTGCGGCCGATCCTGGTGGTGGGTGGAGAGCCGCTCGAATGCTCGCGCCTGATGCCCGTACGGTGTGAAATCGGCCGGCCACCAATCCAGGTGGTCGCGCCAGCCGTCACCGGCCGGGGCGAACGGCAACCGCAGCCGCACATACGGTCCCTTGAACATCCCGTTGTCGGGGTCACCGATGAAGTCAGTGAGCACTGCCTGCGCATCGGGATCGGTCAGTGCGAATGTCGTTGCCAGGTAATCAGTTAAGCCTTCGCGAAGGTGCGTGGCCTGCAGGGTAGGAAGTAGTGCACCCATCACGAACTCCGCTCGGTGCGCCGTCGCGACCTTTTGAACCACAGCTGACGTCCGGCATCCCAGATCGCGTGGTCAATCTCCCATGCGGTGACGTCTCGTTCCAACCGCGCGCCAACGGCAGAAACGAGTGCTGCGATGACATCCCGTGCACCGACGGGGTCGACATCGACGCCGTGGTACGCGAGCCATCGCAGCACCATTCGGTCGGGTTTGATCAGGTCATCGTCTCCGATGAGCATCCACAGATAGTTGCGGCGCACCCCGTGCCCACCCTCACCAGGGATGGCGCGCAGCGCGTCATCAATTGCGGTGAACCGCGCTGTGTCGGTGAACAACCCGACCGCATCGGGCAAGCCGACAACGCCGTGCACGACGAACACCCGTGCGTGGCGCAGCACAGCCTCGGATTTCAGAATGCCGTTACGCGTTGAGGTGCGTTGCCGGTTGGTGAGGCCGGTCAACTCGTCGACGGTGAGCGCGATCAGTCGAGTGAGCGGCAGTGGGTCCGTTCCGATCGGTTGTCGCGCGGGGACGGTCGGATGATGGACGCCCATGTTCGCCGCGAGTTTGCGCACCACCGGAACGACCACCGCGTCGTAGTCGGCGCCGATGCTCCACACTGCGTCGGCGATGCACAGGCTCAGGCTGGTCCACCGACGTTCGCGTGGCTTCGGATTCAACGCGGCGACGGCATCGGCCAGACTGTCAACGGATGCACTGTCCAGCAATACCCCATCTCGATGGGTCATCTCAGCCCCTCACGCCTTGGCAACATCACTGAAGTGCTTGTGCGCCAACTCCATATCGCGCTCTCGATCCACCCCAACGAACGGCTCGGCATAGGTGATGCCGTCGACGGTGAGATCGTCGGGCTTCAACGTGCCCTTCTTGCGATACTCGGAGGAAAGTTTGCCGGGAAGTTGGCGACCGTTCGAGTCGTAAAGCGCATCCCGCTCGTACTTCTGCAGCACCGGGAACTGGGTGCGGTAGATCGTCAGCAGCTCCTCGGCGGTGATCCCGAGCATAATCGCGACGATCGCGTCAATCTCGACGAGCGCTTGGCGGCGATCCGCAGCCCGACGCAACGGTGTGGCCCACTCCCACTTAGCGCCGACCTCACCCAGTGGTGAGCGGTCCGCATAGTCGACGCCGATATGCGGAACCCATGAATCACGTTGCCATTCTTTGTCGTACAGCTCGCCCCACAGCTGGGCATAGGGCCTAACTAGGCAATTAAGGCGGAGTGTCCTCACTAGAAGGTGGGATTCGAGCGCGTGGTTACGGACATGGGGAAATCGACGAATGACACCCTGACTCAACTCATCCACGCCCGCCACCTTGACTAGGAAATCGATTGGCAACGATGCCCAGAACGCTGTGGCGATGGCGGTGTTAAGGCTATCGACAATCTGCGCCGATAGGACCGGGTGGACGTGACAGGGGCCAGGTGGAATCAAAGCAGCGTGGAGCGTGCGGACCATGCCCGGGTCAGCCCGTCGCCGCCACGCTATACGGAAGTATGACGAACTGGATCTGTTGTGCCACTTCGGATATGCACTATCGTATTCCGATCGAGCTTTTGCAACCTGGTAATTTGTACGCGGCACAAAATCCTCACCTATCGATTCGAGTGCAACATCAGCGTAATCGCGGTGACTCGACATCGTCGGATTGGGTTGCTTTGAAAGCGGGTTCGCCACCGATAAGTGTGGCCCTTGAAGAATTACATTAACCCAACTGTCCGGAATGGCTGATGCGGATTTAAATAAACCGCGTTGACGATCAGCGGTCTCCTGCCAACCAAGAGTCCAGTCGAATCCGATATCCCCCAACCTCGGTGCGGCTGCAAGTTTATCCAGGACGTCGGCGGTGTCGCGGTTCACGGAATACAGCATTCGCGCCTCGTCGGGTGCCGTACCTGGCTCATCTATGAGAGCGGCCCAGTTAGCAAGTTGCAGCTGCTCAATGGCGACGATGCGCTCAGCATGAGGGCGCAAGTTCCAACCACCGTCACCGTCCTTCACGCCGGGAGCTTCACCCGAACCATCGTGCTCGAGCGAACGGGTCACCGTATCGGGGTGATAGAGGGATGACCCCTGCAGGAAACGCACATCTCTCAGATCGCCGTAAACATGCACTCCGTACTCTCGCGTATTTCCGATCTCGGAAAACAATTTGAGTTGATTTTGAAACTGCCAGTGCCTCCGGAGCCGCCGATACGTCTCACAACGAAGCACCTTTGCACGGACTTCGGTGAAGTGACTTTCGGGATGGAGTAGCGCAACAATTCCGCCACGTGCCATCGTTTTCCATGTGCGCTCCATAAAGCATCGGTATGTATCTGCATGTAACCCGACCAATACAGGGTGGTCCGCCGGGGAGCTTAGATGCGCCTTCACGCCTGCTTGCCCGGCCCTCTCATCCAGGTACGCATCGAGTGCCCCGTGTAAAGCGAGGGCCTCTGCCCGCTTGTCGACTCTCACCTCTTCGGAGGGCTTATCGACAAGCTGCCACCATGCATCGAATTCAGCCAGCACCCCGGCCTCGTCCCAGTCCGGTCGTACCCACGGCGGATTTCCGACCTGAAGGTCGAATCCACCTCGGGCGAACACCGGCGCAAAGTCCAACTCCCAGTGGAAGAAGCCCTGAACCTCGGCGATGTCCGCAGCAACCGTCAGCCACGGAAACCCGTCCAGCGCCCTCTCTATCGGTAGCGCTTGGGCGAAGGTGCGGTCGTTATCCTCAGCGAAGTCCAGGTCCTGCCAACTCAGATCGCCGGCAAGGCTGATCTGCCCATGCTTTTCAAACTTTCCAGCTTTGGGCGGCACACCGAGGATCGCCTCCAGTCCGCCGACCCACTGATCCCAGTCGGGCGGTTCGATGTCTGTGGTCAACGGCCAGGACCACAACGAGCACCAGGCGTCCATCACCCGGCGCAGCCGTCTGTAAGCGCCGCTCTCGTCGTTTAGCACCGCCTCGATCTGCTCGCGAGTCACCGCGGCGCCCGGCCGGTCGTCGGAATGCAACCCCCACACGTCGATGTCGCGGCGGATCTCCGATTCGGCGATGGTCAGCCGCCGCAGGGTCAGCTCCCACAGGGTCTCCACCCGCTGCGCCAGTGCCGCCAGGCGCTTCTTGATCGCCGCGCTCGGATTAGCACGAATACCGTTGCGCCACAGTCCTAGTTCTTCCCGTTTGTCCGGGGCATAGGTTTTGGCTTCCGGGGTGTTAACGACCGCACTCCAACCCTCGGATGGCAGCAGGAAGTGGTGAATGCCTGACCCGATCTCGTCTCCGAGGGGCACATCCTTAGGCACCGTTTTCAGCCACGCCTTCTTAGCCAGCAGTGTGGGCGCATAGACGGCGCGGCGGGCACCGATCAGCGAGTTGCCGCGCCGGAGGTGCAGCCCGAACCAGGGTGCCTGTAGACCGGCGACCATGGTGTCCAGCCACAGCGAAATTTCTGCGAGTTCCACTGCCGTGGCATTCAGGTCCACCCCGTACACCTGGTGCAGCGCAAGATACGCCTTCACCTTCTGAAGTTCGACCTGGTAGCGGTCGGCGTCGATGACCTCGCCGCGATCTTTCTGCTGACGCTTGAGGTATTCCGCGGCCAGTTGGCGCACCGCCTCAATTGCGAACGCACCCGACCCCAGCGCGGGCTCGCAAATAGTCAGCTGCAGAATCTGTTCCGGCGTGGTGCGCTCGCCGTTTTGGTCTAGCAGTTCTTCGAGCGCCTGGGAAACAACGAATTTCGTCAGCACCTCGGGCGTGTAGTACGAGGCCGACTGTTGGCGTTCCCGGCCGGCGAGCCGGAACACGAAGGTGCCCTGACGGTGAAGTACCGGAATCCGCTCGCCGGTGGCCTCGTCCTCTGTCGTCACGAAATCTGACTCCGAGAGGTGATCGGCGCGGGTTACCGGAACCACCCACGATCCCTTCTCCGGGTCGCCGTTCTTGGCGACCTCGTAGAGGTCTTCTTCGGCGAAGAAGCCGGTGTAGGACATCAGGCCCTCGTACACCGCGCCGAGCTGATTGATGCCGAGCTCGGCATACGAAATGAACCCTCGGTCAGCACCCTTGCGGCCCTTGGACTCTTTGGACAGCAGCAGGTGTTGCAGTACCTGCTGCGCCGCCTCGTTGCTGAGGCCGACCTGGTCGATGAGTTCAGTGGATACAGGTGCGAACAGGTCGGCGCGTAGCTCGTTGAACTCCAAACCCGGTGCCGGATCATCGGTTCCGTCGCCCGCCTCGGGAGTGCGCGGGTGATGACCGCCGTCGACAAGGTGAAACAGCTTGGCCAGCGACTCATACAGGTGCGTACCGGATTTCGCGGTGGGCGACACCAATTCGGTCAACGTCAGCTCACGCAGCCGGTCCAGGCCATACCCCTCACCGTATTCCGGGGCGCCGGAGGGCAACACCCGCATCTCCGGGGACGCTTCGGCGTAGAGCAGGAACAGGATGCGGTATAGGAAGCGCAGCGAGTGCTTTGCGAGCTGTTGGGCGTCGATCTCATCCAGTGGCAGGCCGCGCTCGGCGCGGCGGCGCACCACGTCGTTGGCGATGATCTCGATGGACAGTCGGATCCCCTCACGCAGATCCTTGGACACCCCGACGGTGTGCTTGAACGAATCTTCGAGAACGCCTGTCCACCAGATGTTTCCGTCTGCATCGGGCAGCAGTGCCTGCCGTCCGAGAATCGCCGCAGCCCGGTCGAGTTCGCCGCCGCGCTTGTCGTCGCGGCGTTCGGTGACCACCAGCAGATCGACGGCCAGGTACCGTCCTTCGGCCCATCGCTGGGCTTCTGCCAGCAGCGCCCACTGGCCAGCCTGCACGACGATGAACGCAGGGGGTTCATCGGCGCGGAACGCAGCCGAAACCGCTTTGGTCACCGAGTCGATGGGCTTGCTGTCCTCCTCCCCCGCGTCGAGCAGCAGCCCGGTTTCGGGGTCGAGTAAGTCGTCGACCGATTCGACCGGGCGGGCCTGCAGCAACAACATGCTCGTCACCCCGGCCAGCCGAGCGTTGGGCAGCCGCAGCTCGGTACCCGCACGCTCGCCGGTGTAGTCGGCCAGCGTCTCGGAAAACCCGAGAACGGTCCGAATCATCGCGTGCGCTGCGGGCGCCCCCCCCGGGTTCTCGGCCAACGTCGACAACTCGGTCTGCAATTCGCCGGCAGCGGCCAGCAGCCGTCGTCGCACCGTATCCCGACCCTCGGCAGCTTCGGCGTCCCACTGCTTGCGCAGCTCGATCACCTTGCCCTGGAAGGATTCCTTTGTGGAGTCGGTGGTGAAGTAGTGCTCGCTGATCCAGTCCTCGCCGACGACGATGGAATCGTAGGACGGCATGGCTCAGAGTTCCTTTCCGGCGACAGGGATGTCGGTGGGCACGATGACCAGCAGCGGGCGGACCAGTTGCTGGGTGGGGGCCAGCAGGTCGGCCAGGCGCTGCTCGTCGTTGATGCGCTGCCCGAGCTTGCTCACCTTTGAGCGCTGCGCCCCGAAGAGTTCGAGTTGTTCGGCATCGTCGTGCCAGCGCTGCGCCCGCTTGCGCCACTGGTCCAGGCGTTCGGTGGTGGCGGCTTCTTGTGCAGTGAGTACCGTGCGCATCTGGAGGCGGGCACGCTCGACGGCGATCGGGATCAGCGCCTGGTAGCGCTCGGGTTCGGCGATCGGTCCCGGATTGGACGCGCCCGGTTTGAGACCGGTTTGCGTGGTGAGAAAGCTGATGTCCTCGAGAGGTTCGACCATGCAGAAGTCAGGGTTGGCCGGTTTGCGGAACACCGCGGTGGAGAACACCCGCGAGATCAGCTGTCCCCGTTTGTTACTCAAGGTGCCCATGAGCAACACGGTGGGGGCGTCGACGTCGCCCCGGATCGCAAACACCTGGTTGCGGCCCAGCGCCGTCAGTGCGCGGTCACTGGCCCAGTCCAGCACAGGGTGCAGCGGGCCCAGGTAGTGCGCCTCGGGCCAGGTGGTGTTGTTGATGCCCTTGCCTTCTCGCGCGATGCGCAATTGGGCGGTACCCACCGCCGGGTTGGTGGCGAACTTGAGCCTCTCCAGCACCCGGCCATGGTGCAGATAGTTCTGTGGGAGCTGCGCCAGCCGTTGTCGAAGATCGCGCGGCGGGGACAGTTCGGCGATGCCGTGCGGCGCGCTGACCGTCCAGCCGATACCCCCCTGCTCGGGTTTGGCGTGCGGCTTGTCGTGGAATCCCGCGTGCAGCGCCTCATCGAGGAACGTCAGGTCATCGGAATACAGGCTTTGGCGGGGCGATGCCGGCAGCGGCATCGCGGTCGCCTCGACGGCGTCGAATTCGGCGAAGAACGCATCCAGGTCCTCCCCCGCTGCGACCTCGGCGGCGGTACGGACCGCGTCGTCAAGCTCGGCACCCTTGGCGAGCACATCGCGGATCACGTTCTCTTCCTCGGTGACGCTGTGCTTGCCCATCAGCGAGGCCACATCGCCGAGCGTCTCGTGGGCCTGGTTTTCCCGTTCCAGCAGCCGCGACAGCACTCGCAGGTCACCGGAGAACTCAGGGTCGGACGGTTCGAGGATCAGGGAGGACATCACCGGCGGATACTTCTGCCCGTAGCGGTCGATGCGACCGTTGCGCTGCTCGATGCGGATCAGGCTCCACGGGATGTCGTAGTGGATCAGGTGATGGCACTGCGCGTGCAGGTTCACGCCTTCGGAGGCGACGTCGCCGGTCACCAGCACCCGGATGGGTGAGGTTTCCAGCTTGAAGCTGTCGACGAGTTCTTGCTGCTCGACGTCGGACAGCCCGCCGTGCAGCATCGCGATGTTCTCGCCTTTCAGACCGAGCGCCGCGGGCAAGTTGTTGCGCACCCAGGTCAGCGTGGCGATTCGCTCGGCGAACACCACTGCGCGCGTCTCTGATCCCTTGCCGACGCCAATCTGCTTGAGCCGCTTGACCAATGCGGCGAACTTGCCGGCCTGCTCGCCGAGGGCCGCTGCGTTGAGCTCGTCGAGGTTGTTGAGGGCCTTGAGCTCGACCCGCTGCTTGGGATCGCCCTGGTCGAGCTTGGCGCGCCGCTGTTTGATCGACTCGGCCAGCGCGGCCGGCGACGACAGGAACGCCTTGGCCAGGGTCCACGGGAACAGCGCCTTGGTGTCACCAGAGTAGGGAGAGCTGCCGGACTCGGGGTGCAGCCAGGTCTGGGACAGCTCCGCGGCGACCGCGTCCTCGGCCGCGGACGGCTTGACCAGCAGGTGCACTGGCTCGGCGCGTTCGGCCCAGTCACTACCGACCTCCGCGGCGACGTCAGGACTGTGCCGATGCCGGCGGATCAGCAGCGACTCGACGTCCTCTTTGGTGAAGCGGCCGTCGGGGTGCACCACCGTCGGGTCCAGCAACCGCAGCAATTCGGCGAAGGATTCTTCCTTGCCGTTGTGCGGGGTGGCGGAGGCCAGGATGAGCGCCTCGGTGTTGGGTGCCAGGACGCGGGCCAGCTCATTGTTCTGAGTGCCGGCGTTGGTGAGGTTGTGGGACTCGTCGATGACCACGGCGTCCCACGGCTGGCGTTCCAGGTGGGCCTTGTAGCGGGGGCTCTTCAGGGTGTCGATGGAGATGATGGCCCGCTTGAAATAGGTGAACGGGTTGCGGGTGGCCGGCAGCTTCTGGCGAACTTTCTGGATGCCAATCGAGTCGAGGCGGACGAACGGCAGCGCGAAGCGGCACCACAGTTCGTGCTGCATCTGCTCCAGGACATGCTTGGGCGTGACGATCAGAATGCGTTCACCACGGCCACGTCGCACCAGCTCGGACAGGATCATGCCGATCTCCAGCGTCTTACCCAGACCAACAGCGTCGGCGAGCAAGATGCGTGGCCGGATATGCTGCGGGTCGAGCGCCTTCGTCACCGCCGCCCGTTGATATGCCAGGGCATCGGCAAGCATGTGGGTCGAGACGGTCAGGTTTTGGTCGCCGTAAGGAACTGGCGTCTTTCTGATCAGTGCTTCCAGCCACAGTCGGGAGTCGCGGTAGCTCGACGAGCCGTCGGGGACCACTTTCGCTTTCTTAGGATCCTGCACTTGGATCTTGTCGAGACTGGAGTAGAAGGCGGCGGTGGTTTCGGCCACCAACTCGGAGAGGCCACGCACCCGGACCAGCCAGCCGTCGGCTCCCTGCTCGGCCGAGGTGACCAGCCATTCCTCGTCGCGAATGACGACGATCGAGCCGGGAGCGACGTTGAGGTCGGCAGGGTTGGTTTCGACGGCGGTGATCACTTGTTCTCCGGGCTTTGTTGCAGTGGACTTTGGAATTGTGGTGGGCGGTCTCGGCTCCGGTGTCACGACCGCGGGCGGTTCGGGCCCGGGCGGCTCGGACTCGATTTCACCGCGGTCGATGAACGCCTGCAGGACCACGGTTCGCAGAGTCTTGGCATTCCTCAGCTCGCGCAGATACTCCATCTGGGCTCTGCGGTTGGTGATCTGACCATTCTCATGGCGGATTTCCCGCAGGTCCGCGACGACACGTTCGCGCGACTCCTTGTCGTGCTCCAGCCAGGCCTCGCGCAGCACATCCCAGGCTTCGGCGGCGAAGTCTTCCTTCGGGCGGGCACCGTAGGCGTCATATAGCACGTCGGCCGGGTCGAACCCGTCGCAGTCGTCGAACAGGCCGTTGCAGAGCTCGTCGAGGAGGTCTGCGGGCAGGTTTGACCAGTGGAACCTGTACTTAGGCACTACACGGCCCTCGCTGGAATGCCGGTCCAGATCGGGTTGGCGTCAGGCGGGGCACCTGGACACTCCTTCCGTAGTCTCGGCCTTCTTCGAGACAGCCTTCCAGCTTCGCACGGGCCACCGACAAATATTCCGATACACATGGCTTCGCCATGAGAGTCGGCGCTGTCCCTTTGGGCTCTATTTGGCGCGCTTCGGCGGTGCCTTCTTGGCCACGCGCCGCTTGCCCACGCCGCCGCCCGATGCCGGTTCAGCGGCCTGCACGCCGAACACACTTGATGCCAGCTCCAGCCAGGCCTGCGCATCCGCGCCCCTCAGGTCATCTGTCCACATCAGGACGGCGTCACCGGCGCGGCCGTCGTCGAACGGAAACACACCATTCTCCGCGTACCAGGCTTTCTTGAGTTCCCACTTCGCCGCGTAGTCCGACCGATCGAGCATCCCGGCATGCTCCCAGTACACTTTGCGGCCGCCGGCCGTGTGGATCGTGAAGTCCGGCAGGACCTCTCGACCGTCCGCACCCCGGAAGGGTTCCTCGTAGCTCCACTGACCCGGCATGAGGCGGTCGAGCAACCCGGCGATGATGACCTCGTTCTTACTCGCCATCGGCGTCCCGTTCGCCGAGACATGAATCAGCCGCCGTTCGTAGCGCCGGCGCGCTCCGCGGATCTCGACCGACACCGGACTCGGCGCAGCGAACAGATCAGTGAGCCGCCGCGCCGTCTCGGACCGCCACGATTCCGCCAGCCCTCGCAGATCGGCAAGCGTCCCCTCATGAAGGATGATCACCCTGTCCTTTTGCCTCGTCAGCGCGGTGTACATCAGCTCGCGCGAAACGTTCGCCCGCGCCGGCAGTACGAGCAACGTCGTAGCGAACTCGGAGCCCTGCGACTTGTGAACTGTTACCGCCCAGGCGAGTTCGAGAGGCGGATCCTCCCCCGACGACGGCCAGTAGCCATATTGGAACCCAGGCTGCGAGGAGAACTCCACGTTCAACGGCAGGTTGGCCTTCTTGCGCTTGTAGCTTGGCACGATCCTGCCGATCGCCACCCCTATCTCACCGTTCGCGACATAGTTCATGGCGCCCTCCGCCGGGTACGCCTTCGACTTCTTGTTGACGGTCTGCATGACCTTGTCGCCACGCACGATCAGCTCCGGACCGATCGGCCTTGGAATATTGGCCTTGGCATTGCGTTGCCCGAACTCCGTGTCGCTTGCCCGGTAGGTGCGTTTGATGTGCCGATTCAGTTCACCCGTTCCGAATGCCCGTGACCGGGTAGGCGAGAGAATCTGCCAGTCCTCCGCATGCCTGCCGGCCCCCGCTTCCCAGTTCAGGTAGGGCTCGTTCAGCGTGGCCCCGTACGTGAGGGCGAACGCCCAATCAGGCTTCTCATGCACATCCAGCGGCAGCTCATCGGAGAGCGCCTCGAGCAATGCCTCGGCGACACTTCTGTCTCCCCATTGGAGGTAGCGGACAGTAGGCCGATTCGGTTCCTCAGCGAGTTCGGACCAGATGGCTTCGTCGCCGGCGCCACGGGTACCTCCGCCGAACCAGGCGGCAAGCTCCAGATCATGACGCGTCCCGTGACCACCCTCGGGGAGTTGTCGACGGGTCACCTGCAGTTCGACATAGCCGGGGCAGACGTGTGTCCATTTGTCGAATGAATCAGGGTGCTTGGCGTCGACGAGATCAACGAATGGCCGACCGGCACCGATCGGAGGAAGCTGACGTGGATCGCCTACAAGGACGATGCGCCGAACCCCGGTGAACGCGTCGAGCGTTGCCGCCAACATCTCCTCGGTGAGCATCGACGCCTCATCAATGACAACCAGGCCATGACTCTGACGCGGCTGTTGATCACCCCAGACCAGGTATCGGCCGGACTCACCGTCGTACCGGCGCGACGAGGAAAGGTAACTGGCGAGCGTCTTCGCGGGTAGACCGACTTTGGTCTCCAGCTGGACCCGCGCCTTACCAGTGGGCGCCAGCAGCAGGACTCCACCATCTGCGACGCCGGGATATTCCACGAGTGCCCGCAGGAGGGTGGTCTTGCCGGTGCCGGCAGGTCCGATGAGCACCGACAACGGTGAATCGTGCAGCTCGCTGAGCCCCGCCGCCTTCTCGGTTCGGGCACGGTCCTCGAGTTCGTCGAACGCGGCACCATCGCTATCGACATTCTGATTCCGTGCCAACGCCGTATCCAGCACCTCCCGCGCATCATCCAGGTGCCCGAGGTTCGGCATGGACTCCTGATCTTTCACCCAGTTTCGGATGAATTCGGCTACCTCCACAAACCGGGTCAACTTGATCGCAGGGGATCCGTCGGCCAATGCGATGCTGGTGAGCGGTGACCACTCCTCCTGATCGAGGAGTCCATCACGATCTAGGTCGAGCCCTTCGAGCACGATGTGAGCCAAGTTGGGCGGCCGGCTGAGCGCAAAGTCATTGGCGAAGTCGATGGCCTCGTACTCGGGTAGCAAGGTGTCCCCTTGCACCGCCTGCCGCTCCAACACATCTGTCAGTAGGGCTTCCACCCGTCGACGGTCGAGATGGTCACAGACGTCAACGTCGGGGGGCAAAGGTGGCGACCACTTGACATGGGTGGGCGGAAAGAGCGCCCGGTCCACAGTTAGGAAAGGCACATGGAGCTCCGAGCCATACGTGCAGGTACTCGCGAAATAGGGGTTGTCGAGCAGTTCTTGCGGCGAGCATTCGACTTCGGCATCACCACTCATCAGCATCTCCAGCTGCTCAGGTGAGATGTCGAATGCCGAAAGCAACTGTAGTGCATTCTGTTTCTCCGCCTCCAGCTTTGCCCAGATCCTTCGGACCGTCGACGTCAGGTGACGGTCGAGCGCACCGGGAACCGGCCGATGCCCATTGAGCATCTCGCGCAACACATCCCACGTCACGGCGTCCGCGACCTCGTCCATTACGGCGCGTGTGGCAACGTACGGCTGTTCGACCCGCAGGAATGCGAGAACGGCCGCCAGGCCCGGCACAGGGCCGCGCAGTTCCCACAGCCGCTCTGTCTGCTCGGTCAGCCAGGCCAGCGCAGCGTGAGGGACCTCCACGCCGAGCGCACGAGCACCTTCGGCGGCGTTCTTGAGCGATGCCAGGGCATCAATGGCGGCATCGTCGGTGAGATGCTCAGTCACATAACTGAATTCAGTTGTACGACCTTCAGGTGCCCACGCCAGCGCCCCATCGATATCCACACCTTGGTCGAGAAGACTCACGAGTTCTTGGTATGGGAGCAACACGCCGTCCCGCATGTCGGGCCTCAGGCTGTGCTCAACGACCGTTTCCCACATGCACGAGTCAAATGGCGGCTTGCCCTCTTGGTTCCACATCGGGGGCCGTTGAACCCCGGTGACACGGGCTGCCCCGACAATCAGGCGATCAGTACGCACCTCCTGCAGCGGCGAATGCTTGAGGTAGATGAAAACGAGGGACTCGCCCGGTGCGACCGAGGCGAAAAACTCATCCATGATGGCCCGCTGGTTGTCACCGTCCATGACCCACGAGGCACCGTCGCGGAAACCGAGCACCTGGTCGACATCGTCTTCGGCTGTCGGGTTGTAATCGGGGACACGGGCGAAGCCGACATCCTCGTTCAGCGATTTGCGGTTCAGCCAGCGGAACGGGATCGCCTCGAACGCATAGCCCGGCAACAAAACCCGGGTCGGCCGCAGCGAATCTTTCAGCGCCTGATGCCACGCGAACGGGTGGGTCTTCGTAACCGTATAGCCGATCGGAGACATGAACATGCCTCGTTCGCTGAGGCATGGCAAGCGGCTTGTGTCGAGTGTGTCGGTGCTCGCTGAAGCATTCTCGGCCTCGTACAGATCCTGTCGATTCGGACCGATGTTGGCGAGCAACGTGCACGACGAGTTGCCCAGCGGATCGTCGCATATGGATGCGTCCCACGGCCTGTCCCGCCACGGCACTCGCATGGAAAGGTGCTGGATACCAATCACGCTACGGTCCAATCTGTCTGCGTCGGAACTACCTTCTATTCAGCTCGCCGGGGTAGCGGCCGCGCGAACCACAGCGAGTTCACGATTCGACCGTGGTGAGCGCGGTGTATAGCGGTCGTTCATAGTTGCTCGGGCAGGACTGTGAAACCGTTCTCGGCGTTGCACTCCTGCAGCCGCTCGGCGACGATTCGCGGCAGATCGCGGTACTTCACCGGCCCCAAGTCGCGGGTATTTCGCCAACGGTAATCGAGGTCACGCTCACCTTCTGAGCCGTCGTCGAGCATCTGGGGACCCCACACCCTCACCTGCACGAGCACACCGTCGGTCCAGTCAGCCGTGAAGTACGTCGGACGAAAGTCCCTGACCCGCCGAATGCCCTTCGCGTCGTCGGTGACCGCGCCGCATCTCATGTGGCGCAGCTCCCCGTACTTGAGCGAGAATCGTTGATGGTGTTTGTCTTTCACCTTATGCTACAACCTTTCCTAAGTCGCCTGGTAGATCCGAACCAGTCCGGATCAGCGCGTCTTCTCCACGAGCTCACTGAACAGCCCCGTGTCCTCACAGCCCTCGTCGTGGGTACCAAACAGCAGCGCCCTGTCCAGGTACGAATTGTTCATCTCGCAGGACGTCTCCGGCGCGAGCACGCATGCATGGCAGGCTGCGAGATTCAGCCCGTCGACACCTGATCCCGCCGATTCGATGCACACCGGGTCGGACGAACACCAGGAGAGGCGTTGCAGACCCTCCCTGAGTGCCGCCCCGAGGTGCTCTGTCTCTGCCATCGAGGCGACTCCGCCCAGGCTTCCGGCCGAGTCCGAGCTTGCCGTGTAAACCAATAGCCCTGCCACCTTGTCGTTGACGAAGAGCCGTTCTCGAAGCGATGATGCCGGATAGCCGGCGTCGAGGGACAACTGATCAATGACGATGTGCGACAACGTGTGTATCGCAACCTTGATAATGTCGACAGGCGCCGGCGGGCGTCCGTAATCTGCGGCCGCCCGGTCGGCCGCCCTCTGCAACATGCGCAGGCGCTTCTGCGCGAAGTCGCCAGTAGCCCATTCCGCCATCGCGTCACGTCGAAACGCGAGGAAGACACCCTCACCGATCACTTCGATTGCGGGCAGCCAATGCAGGCGTGTCGGAGCGAGGGCGCACAGCTTCTGCGCAGGACCTGACGGATCTGGAACTCCGTCAAGCCGAGTAAATCCTTGCAACGCACGCACTTCCCGGAGCCTGGTCACCTTCCGCACATCAGAGATCAGAGACTCGAAACCGTCAGGCACTTCGCGACCGAGGCACACGAAGTCCGACTCGAGGCCTTCGTCGTCACGTCCCTCGACCAGTGCCTTGTATTCGTCGGCACGGAGCTTGGCCTCCGAGATTTCCTCGTCGTCCTCCTCCTCGCCATGGCGTCGTTCGATCTCACGGTTGATCTGGTCAACGGTGAAGCGCCCTTTCGACATCGCAGCCAAACCGGCGAGCACGGGCGGGATCACGGCGGCGCGATCCTTGACCATCTCCCAGTGTTTGTCGACGAACTTCGCGAGGGCCTCGGAATACGGCGGTATGGAAATTGAGGACCGCACAGCAGGGAACCAGACGTTCGACGCACCGCGCTGGACCGCCCGCGGGTATTGGTCGCACTCCTCGGTCGTTTCGAGTCCGAGCCACGGCCGCAACCCACCGCACTTGCCGAAATCGATGAGAGAGCCCGAGCCGATCGCCCCATCGAGGTTGCGGTCATCGACGCCACACGTGCACGTCAGGGTGAGGTCACCAAGAGACGATGTGCGTCCGAGCACCTTGAGCTTCATCTCGTGCTCATCGCCGCGGATCTTGTCCTGCTGGCCATTGTGCAACCACCAGTAGACGGGGAACTCGCTTACATGCCCGTTGCGGCATGCACCCATCAATCGGAATGGACTGAGATCGACCTTGCAGTCCTTGCACTTTGCGTCGTTGTCCTTGGACAACTTGTTGAGCGGACCGATGCGTCGGCACTTGGGGCACACCTGGGTGAAGGGGTAGCGAATGACCGGCACATCCCGCTTGCCCGTGGCCGGTGGGGCCTTGAGCTCGGTTACGCCCAGCGCCCTTGCCAATCGAGGCTCGGCGATGTGTTCGGCTTTGTCCACGTTCCATTCGTGAAGGCCGGCGATCATATAACTGGTTGACTCAGCAGGGAACAACCCACCGACACCGTATGTGCTCAGCAGTTGGCTGCGCCGAGCCTTTGGGGTGTTCATCGGGGCACCTTTCTCGCGGATATCTGGAAGAGGGCACTCTCGGCGTCGACGTCGCGCATGCTCTGCAGGGTCGGCCACGGCGTCTCTCGGGTGGAGTACTCGATGTCGTCATCCGTCAACGCCACATCAGATGGGACAAGTAGTGATTCGTCGTAGTTGCGACTGTTCCGGTACTCCATGTCCGGGCAGGTCTCGGCCGTTTCAGCCCACACCTCGAGAAGCTCGCCGAGCTGGTTCTTGGTGTCTTCCGCTTCCTCTGGATCGGTCACGGCCTGCGCGCGCTGTTCCAGAAACTCCGCCAACTGCGTGATCTCGTCGTACCGAACGGTGGCCTTGTGGGCCGACTCGTTATCCGCCAAGTCAGGTACCAGTAGCCGGGCCAGCGAGACGAGCACTCCGTGCAAAGCTCGGTCACGTGCACGAGCGGCGAACGGCGTCGCGCTGGTTGCCTCGACGGCCCGATACAGTGCTTGGTGGTACGGGACGAAGTTCTCGTAGTGTGACCTGTCACGTGACCGGGCAGCGTTGAATATGGTGAAGACCAATCCAGGGTGTTGACGGCCGACGCGGCTGGTGGCCTGGATGTACTCGGCGCTCGATTGAGGCTGGCCCATCACCGCCATCAACCCGAGCCTGTCGATGTCGACACCGACCGAGATCATGTTGGTGGCCAGGACCACATCATTCGCCGAGCCCGAGGAGACGTCCTTCTCGAGACTCTTGAGTGTGCGTGGAATATCCGCGGACGGAACCCGGCTGGTCAACTCGACCGGTGGTCTCAGATCGCGCGGCGACGCCTGTTTGCGCCGAGCGACCAGTTGGAGTCTGTCCCGAACATCGCCTTCCACTTGAAGATTCGCGCTGCCGAGCACCCGGAGGCTGTTGAAGTACCCCAGAAGAGTCCAATACGGATCCCTTGTCTCCGGGCTGCCGGCCAGATCGTGGGCGGCCTGCAGTACGGCAGCGTAGACCCGAACCATGAGCGTGGCATGGCTGGTTCCCGGAGCCATCACCCCGATGTACTCGCGCGTGCCGTACTGATCACGGGGGGCAGGTTCCGCGAAGAAAGATTGATCCGGGTCGATGCCGGGAGGCGGGAACTGCTCGGCGCGGCGGTTGAACACGTTGCGGATCTGACGATCGGCCCGGCGGATGGTCGCCGTCGAAGCGATGACCTTCGGTCGACCCTCGACGAGACCTTCGGCGGTCAGCCGTCCGCAGGCGGCGTCGATCGCAGCTTCGTACAGCCCGACGATCGAACCGAGCGGCCCGGAGATCAGATGCAGCTCGTCCTGGATGATCAGCGAAGGTGGCGTTCCGATTCCATCCCGTGCAAACAGGTTTCGAACTTTCTCGTTCCACGCCATCTGCGCGAACTTGTCGACGGTCCCCAGGACGAGCTCTGGACGGACCCGGTAGATGTCCTGATCAACCAGGTAGGCCGGCAGGCCATCTCGGAAGTCACATGAACTGTTCCCGCAAGCGATCCTGAGTCGCTCATCGGCCGACTTGACCACCGAGTAGTGGGTCTCGTTCAGATCCTGACCGCACCAGGGACACTGGGTCAGCTGGACCGGGTTCTTCTCGTTGAGCTCCCTGCCGTCGGCGAGATCCCTGAGTGACTTGCGCGCCTCGACGAGCGTGTTCGGGGTCGCCCCTTGGCCGACCCAGAGCCCGATCGAGAACGGGCGGTCCCCCAGGTCGTTCTCACGCTGCCGCAGCCGCTCAAGCGAGCAGAGCAACATCGTTGCGCGCTCGAATTGTTGAATCGTCAACAGGCGCAGGGTGTAACGCATGATGACTGCCACGCCGAGTGTTTCGGGGTCTTTGAGCCTACGGTGAAAGATCGTGAAGGCGACCAAGCCGAGGTAGGCCTCTGTCTTGCCACCACCGGTGGGGAACCACAGGAGGTCTGCGATGTCCCGGTCCTCGTGATCTGCGTCCGCAAGGCCCGGAAGGTTCAGCAGTATGTAGGCGATCTGGAACGGCCTCCAGCCTTGCTCGGCGCCGTCTCCGACAGCACCGACAGCACCGCTGCGGACCCAGTCCTGGCGTGCGCGCTGCATCTGCATCGCCGCGTTGGCGAGTCGAAACGCGCGTCCCGCAACGGGATCGGTGGTGATGAGATCGATACCGTTCTGCATTCGGCCAGCCGCGCTCCGGGCACGCACGACATGTTCGTCGGCAACACCCTTCAACCCGTCCTCGACATCAGCCTCGTCGTTCTGAACGATGGCGCTCAACCGGTCGATCCACTCGTGATACTCGGTGACCAGTCCGCCGAGATTTTGCGCCAACTCCTCGTCGGTGGCGTTGCTGAGGAACGACATCCGTAGGTTGACATCGGAGCTGACACCGCCGGGTTTCGCTCTGGAAATCTCCTGCCGAGGGACGAACGTTGATGCCACCCGCCCGACATGAGAAGAAGTACCCTCACGATCCCAGGTTGCGGCGCACCCGTGGCCGATCGCAAAGACCCGCGCGTTGCGGTACAGCAATGCAGCCGAACGCAAGTCAGCGTCCTCGCTGAGAACACCGTACGAGGAACGGTCCACGATGGCCTGCTCGGGCGAGCGCACTTCCACCCCGACCTGAAACCAGGCAAACCCGTCCCGGAATTCCCCTTTGGGAGGCACCTGCGTGTTACGCAGCGCCACCGACACCGCCACGCGGCCGTCTTTCGGCACACGGCTGTACACGTACAGCTGAAGACCCGGCGTTACATCGACCTTCTTCGCCCCCGGCCTCGCGACGTCCCAGTCGATCGGCTCGATGACCTGCGGGGTGCGGGTCCATGAGTCAGGCTTTGCGATCTGCTTGCGGCGGGTGGGACGCTGAGAACTCGCCGACTCGGCATTACCCTTCGCCCCCGATGGGACGTACTTGGCTGCCTCAATTGCGATTTGAACCGACGTGGCCTTCGCCAGATCGACCGAGAACGTGATTCCCATCGATGTCGGATAACGCATCAGAGCCTGCGAGATCGGACTGTCGGCGGAGTCGTTCTCTTCGGACTCGCCGCTGTCGGGCTCTGCAGCCTCCTGCAGCAGATCGTCTGCCGGCCAGAGAACACCGGCGATGTACCGGTCCAGCGGAAGATCGGTGACGACCTCGTCGGGCCCCTCTGCCGGCCCGACCAGGTCCCTGATCAATTCATCGACGATGTCGTCTCGAAAACCATACTGCTCAGCAAGATTCGCCATCGCGAATTGCAACTCCTATGTTGTGGTCAAATCAGGGCGGGCCAGACCCGTTATCCGTGGCACCAACCAGAATCCTGAGCTTCCGAGACCGGCCTTCTCCGACTCGCGATAGTCACCCGCGACCGTCTCCACCGACACCAGAGACAGACCGTCGATGACCGTCGGACGATTCTTCAACCAACCGAACGCCTTCTGGAAGGCATGGTTGAACGTAGGGCTTGTGCGTCCCAACGGCTGCAGGTCTTGTGTGACCAACAGGTAGGACGGCGATTCAGCGGTGGACTCGGCCTCGTCGAGTTCTGCGTATACCCTCACGCCGACCTGACCGATTGATTGCAGCGTCTGCTGTAAGCGCTGGGCATCGACGGTGTGTGACGCAACGGGATACGCGGTTTCGACGTCGCTGTAGAGGAATTCGAATGCCCTCGTCCACGTCGCGCCGCGCTTCTTCTTACTCCAAACCTCCTCCTTGAACCGCCCCAGCCGGTCGTCGGCTTTGATCACGGATTTCGATTGAGGCAACCTGCACGTGAAGATTTCATCGCGCGCTCGACTCAACGCCACGTACTCACGACGCATCCTCGTCCAAATGTCCTCGTCTTCCGGCAACCATCCAGGTTCGACGATGAAGACGGAGTCGAACTCCAAGCCCTTCGCCCGATGGACCGTCGACACAATCACCGAACTGAGGTCGGGCTCGGTGAGCGGAAGCGGCAACGCCCGCGCCTTGACCAGACGGCTCACCCGATGAAGGTCCAACGAGTCGTATTCACTGCTGCGCCCTTCGGCAGACTTGAGTTCGTTCCACTTCTCGTCCACGTCGCGCTCAGCGAGGAGCCGCTCGAGTGCGGCTTCGACCTCGGACCGCCGTTCCTTCGGGCCCGGCAACGGACCGAGCGCACCCGCGATCCACCGCGCGGCACCGAAATCCTGTGCCTGCCTGCGGACAGCGTGCGCGACGGATTTTTCGTTGAGATATCGCGACACCCGGAGCACGTCCGCGTTGGTCGTGCAGAGTATCGCCGTCTTCTTGCCCTCGGACGGCGTGACGAGGTCGTACCAATCCTCGATCTCGCCGCGATAAGGCAGCTCGTAGACCAGGTCTACCAGTAGGTCCTCTGCTTCGTTTGCATCGTTGGTGGCACGGAGCTTCTCACCCAAGGCGACAACCGCTTTCGGGTACTTACCCCTGGCGCGGTAATTCCTGCCCAGACCGACGGTTTCACAACCGAACGATCCCTTGAGTGAGTCGAAGACATCCTCAGCCGTCGTCTTGCTGATCGAATCCTCAAGCTGAAAGTCGTACACACCCTGCAGCGGGTCGCCCAGGGCAGTGATGCCGGCGTCGCCATCGAGCCAATTCAGGATGGCCAGCACGAAATCGGCTCGGTCACCGACGAGATCCTGCACCTCGTCGAGGACAACATGACGCAGGGGCTCGATCTCGTCGGGCGCCTTGTCGGCCTCCTTCAGCAGCTGCGTCGCACGCCGAATCCGGGCGTCGAAGCTGCCCTCGGGTTGAATATCGGCTCCTAGCAGCAAGATGCTCGCAAATGAGTCGAATGTCCGAACGTTCGCCGCCGCAACGTCTCTCACGTCTAGCCGGGTCCTGACAGCCGAGACCGCGGCGCGAGAGAAGCTCAGCACGAGAATCTCGTCGGAGGCCGTCAGGCCCTCGTCCTGGACCAAGCTGTTGATTCGGCTGACGACGACTTCGGTCTTGCCTTGCCCAGCCCCGGCGATCACCAACAGTCGCGCATCGGCCGGCGCCTCGACTACCTCCAGTTGCTGGTCGTTGAGCTCGATTTCGTGTCCCGCTTCATCAGACACCGGCAGGCTCCCCGTCTCGTTCTTCTTCCGTGATGTCCTTCAAGGTCTGATACACGATGCTGTCCCCGAACTCGACGATGTTGTCGAGCATGTTGACAATCAAAACCTCTTCGGTGCCACCGTTTTTCGGTCCACGAAGGCCGCGGCCGACCATCTGTTGATAACGGACCTCACTGCTGGTCGGGCGGGTTATGTACACGGCGTCGGTCTTCGGTGCGTCGAAACCTTGTGACAACACGGCGTAGTTCGTCAGCACTTTCAGTTCGCCGGACTTGAAGCGTTCGACCGCCACCCGCCGGTCTTCTGGGCTGGTGTCCTGATCGATGGAGGCAGCCGGACGTCCGTGGAGCGTCAGCAATGTGGCCAATGTCTGCGCATTCTCGACCGAGGCCGCAAAAACCACGATCTGCCAGTCGGCCGGCTTGCTCAGGATCGAATCGACGATCGTGCGGGTGCGGTCCTCATCCCGGCCAAGCCGAATCTCGGCGCTCTTGGACAGCCACCCCATCGACTTGAACTCATCGAGTTCCTTCACGGACAGATCGATGGACACACCACCGAGAATCTCCAGGCTGGCGCGGGCCAGCACTCGGTCTCGCTGCAATCTGACCTGTGGGTGTTCGTCCCCGAAGACGCCATCATCCAAGCAGTTGTCGTCGAATCGCTTTAGAAGCAGCTCGGTTTGGGCGCTGTCGCGCCGTCCGCGGAACGGTGTCGCCGTCAGGCCGATCAGGGGCTTGTCACGTTCCCTTGTGCCGCGGCCCAGCCATTCGAGGATTCGCGTGTATGACGGCGTGTAGGCACCGTGCGCCTCGTCGATGATGACGATCGGGGCGTCGGCCAACCACGCGAAAGATTCGTTGTCGACGGCACGGGCGAGAATCTTTTGCCACGTGGCCACCACGACCTGAACCCCGGCCGCTTCCTCCTCCATCTCGTAGTTCGCCCAGAACCGGCTGAGGATCAGCTGGGTGTCCTGCCGACCGAGAGCACGCCACAGGTATGACCACGCATCGATCGCCTGCTCGCAGAGTTCTTCCCCGTCCGCCAACCACAGGATGGGCCCGGAAAAGACGGTGCCGTGCGCCAACCCGTCGAGACTGCCGTCGCGAATCGATTGGATCACAGTCTGTACGGCGACCCTGGTCTTTCCGGCGCCGGTGGGCAACGAGACGATTCCTCGCCTCGGGCCGAAACCGCGCAGCAGGCCGGCGAGGCGCTGAGATACCACCTGCTGGTAGTCGTGGAGCTCATCAAGTTGGGTCGGGCCGTCGATGTACTCCGTCGGCTTGTTCCTTCGCCTGGCCTTCTGGCCCGCCCATTCATCACCGAACCCGAGCCGCTTGACCCAGTCTCGCGTGTTGAACGACCCCGACCACGTCGAGGGCGGCGGAACAGGCAGGCCAGACGGATCAACCTTGCATGCGCGTTCCAATGCTCGGACACCCAACATGGTCACGCAAAGATTGGCGAGATCAAGCCCATGCGGTTCGACCAGGCCATCGTTGATCAGATAGTTGAGTGCGTCCTTCGGGACCAACGTCCTAAGACGCTCCTCACCGGCGAACATGAGGAGGCGCTCGGCATCGGTGGACGCGTGCCTGATGGCCCGGATGCGTGCCGAGTTGCGGCGTCGCTCCATGTCGGTGAGAAGCAGGTCGACCTGTCGATCAGAGCTGTCGTAGAGCAAGCATTCGAGCGCCTGCTTCAGAATTTCCCTGTCAGTCGTGCCGGTCACCAAGATTCTGTCCGCCTCCCGGCCTGCATCGCAGACCACCTGCACTGCAGGCTGTCCGGGAACTGCGGCCACCTTGCTGATGGACAGGCACTTCTGCAGGACCAGACCTTCAAGCTCATCAGCACCGGGAAGCGCGTCGAGCACCGGAAAAACGTCGGTGAGAAGTTCTGACTCGGCACTGGTGTCGTACGAATACGTGACCGGGAGGTCACGGCCCTCCAAACAACCCCAGAACTCGCTCAGGGTGTGGACATCTTCGACGCTGTCGACCAGGAGGCAGGGAACACCGAACTCACCGAGTTCGTCGTATGCCTCTTTGCGGTGGACGACCGCTACCGCCTTCCGATCCTCCTCGGTCCACTGCCCACTCCGGCACACCCACAAATGATCTGGCGGTTCGAGGCCCTGATGCGTCCAACACCACCAGGCGTAGGCCTGGCCTACCCGCAGAACGTCATCGCGTTTGACGTGGGCCTGCACAAGCGAGTCGAAACCGGACGGGTCGAGGTCGGCCATCTCGCGTTTGAGCCCCAACACGTGTTCGGCATCGGAACTGAGCACCAGCTGGCTCACGCATGGGATGAGCCCCTCCGGAACGTCCGGAACCTCGGCGACGAACGCTTCGGTCACGGGCACAGCTCCCAATGTGGTTTGCAGCAGACCATGTTCTCGAACCCACCACAGTTCTGGCGCCGTGAAGCGGCCCGTCCGGGATACGTTCGGATGACTCACCCGGACACGCGATACCTCGACGTCGTTGATGACGGCAGCACTCAGGGCCAGCTTGTTCGTGACACTGAGGTCTGGCAGGCATTCCAGAGGGCCGAGGACCGAGTCGATGCCGTCGACCTCGATTCCCTGTCGCGCCTGCAAGCCCAATCCCATTTCCTCGCCCAGACGCTCCCGAACCACGCTCAGGTATCGCCTCACCCATTTTTCGTTCGAGTGCACCGCCGATCGCCACGGTCGAGATCGCACACCCAGCAGGTACAAGATTTGGTGATCGGCTGCGTGATAGTCACCATCGACGAGGTACGCACCATCTTCCTTGAGCGGTTTGAGGAACTCGCCCGCGAGGTGCAGACCCTCCGGCAACACCCAACGGCCGTGACCGTCCCGCACCCGAACAACCTGGGCCGCATGACCGCCGAGCACGTTGTCGAAGGCCTCGTGAACCAGCTGGACGCCTGAGCCTCGCATCGCCATCCACAACTCGTCCCAGTCGACTTTCCCGGTATGTCTCAGTTCGGTGAGCAGCTGCAGCATCTCCCCACCGTCTTCGAACACGGTGATGCCCAGGTGCTTGAGGGCATCAGCGGTAGAGGCAGGCCGAGCCACAGCTTCGGCGACAAAGGAGGTACCGGTCTGCGTGGGGCTCGTACGCAGGAAGCATCGGCCGCGCACCGGTTGCGCGAGGGACCCGTTCTCCAGTAGGACAATCCGTGCGTCCCGTACATCCATCTCGACGTTGCCGCCTTTGCGCACCAACTCCGCAGCCAGCTCGATCGCGGCGGCCGATTGTGCAGGCTTCGGATCTGCCACAACCGACTGCAGCCAGTGCATGACCCGGCCCGGCGGCTTGATCCGATCATCGTCCTGCAACAAGCGATCGACCTTGGACCGGCGCTCAGTGGTGGTGGTGCAGTCGGGATGTACCCACGCCCCCCGGTTTCCGGTCGCCGCCGACCACCTACCCGCGAGTTCGGCGACGTCATCCGGAATGCGTTGAAGCGCACTGGGTGCTCGGAGCTCACCATCGAGGTCTGGCAGGCACCGAGAATCCCGGAGTGCCTGGAACACAGGCTCGTTCACGACCTTGTCAGCCCAGCTGCGGGACTCTTTGCCGCGGGCGGGAAGGACATCGATGTACCGACCGTACGCACGGCCTGCGATGAGGTCCTTGCGTGCGGCAACAACCAGCTGTGGCACTACCCGGGTCAGGATCTCGTAGTTGAACTCGCACTCGATCACGTTGATGCGATCATCAGACAGTTTCCACGGAGCATTGACCCGGCCGCTCAGGGTCAGATCAGACTTGACCGGGAAGAATGCCGACAGTTGCCCCACTTCGACCCGGCCCGTCAGCGGCAGTGCCCAGCTGACCGTGACCGATTCGCGTCGAGCGGCATGACCGGCCGAATCCAGCGCCTTGAGCGAGGGCTTGTGTTCGGCCGAGACGACCAGCCATTCTCGATCACCGTCCTCGGTCGTGAGGGTGACCCGTTTCCCCTTCTTTGCGGCCTTGAAGTGCCGCTCGCGGCCGGACACACCGTCGACGAGGTCGAGAATCCGCACGTGAGGAGCAAACAGATTGAACGACTCGTCGAACTCGTTGATCTCGTCCGACAGTTGTTCTGCCGCTCCCCGCTTCAGCGGAACCTTCACGATGGTCGTGGCCCAGGCAGCGAGGTCAGCAAGGACTGCGTCGGCGCGGAACTCGGAGGTGGCGGTGAGTGTCCACGCCAGCCGTAGCGCCGGAACATCAGCAGGTCCGTACTGGTGGCCGAGTTCCTTGGACAATTCCTGCGCCGACTGTTCCCGGCTGAACTCGAACGATACGGACCGACTGAAGATCTGCGGGCTGTCAGAGATTCCGCTGATCGACTTGAACCCGAGCCCGAAACGGCCGATCTCGGTACCGGTCTTGTTCGACAGGTGCGTGTAGAGCAGAGCCCGGACGCCCGAGTCCTCGAACGGCCTGCCTTCGTTGGCCACATACAGCGCTTCGGTCGTCAGGGTGACCTGGACGCGCCCTGGCGAACCTTGCAGCGCGTCGGCGGCATTTTGGACGAGCTCCTGGATCTGTTTCCGCCCGTAGCCACCCTCTGCAATTCCGCGCTCTTTACCCGCATCTTCCTCGACGCGGTTGGGATCCTCTCGGTAAACGCGAATGCACTTGTCCCTGAATTCGTCGACCAGACCTTCCAACGCAAGGTCGGGATCCGACCACCCCCTGGCCACCATCAGTTGCCTCCGTAACACCAACAACCCCGACACGCTGAATCGCTGCACGGACAGCCAGTCGCGCTTTTTGGAGTTTCTACCATCGACCGAAGACTAATATTGCGGAGCCCGTCAAAATGTCGGTCGAACGTGCCTCATGACAACGGATCTCGATCTTGAAAGCAGCTTCTCGATGTATCACAGGTGACGAAAACGATCCCACGAATGCGCCGAAGTCGATTCGACTCGGGCCGACGAAGTGGGGTACCTCTGCGGACTGTCCGTTGGTCGCGAGCTCGATGCCGGCTAGCATCACTGCCATGCCGTTGCGGGAACCCGGGACCGAACCTCGGCCAAAGATCATCGACCTGTTTGCCGGTCCCGGCGGGCTCGACGTCGGGGCGACGTGGCTGGGTATCCCCACCACAGGTATCGAGTTGGACGGCAACGCATGTGCAACACGAACGAAGGCCGGTCTGACCACTGTCCCGGCAGATGTGCGGGACTTCGACCCTGACGACTTTGCGGACGCGACGGTTCTCACCGGTGGACCGCCGTGTCAGACCTTCACAGTTGCGGGCAAAGGGTCAGGTAGGAAGTCACTGGACGAGGTCATCCGCCGAGTCACCGAGATGGCGAACCACCCACATGCCCATACACATCGGGACGGCTTCGCGGACGACAGGACCGGCCTCGTCCTGGAACCGCTGCGGTGGGCTCTACTTGCACAGAACAACGAGCGGCCATTCGAGGCGATCGTGCTCGAGCAAGTCCCGGCCGTGCTGCCGATATGGAGAGCATTCCAGGACGTTCTCCGTGATCGAGGCTACGGAGTTGCCGTCGACGTCCTCCGGTCCGAGGAGTTCGGGGTACCCCAGACACGGCGCCGCGCGATCCTCATCGCTCGACTTGGCGACCCGGACGTCAAACTGCCCGCTGCAACGCACCGGTCATTCCGGAAAGGCGAATCCAACCAGACGGCGATCGGGCTCCGTCCGTGGGTTTCGATGGGTCAGGCACTTGCTCGTGGCAAGGCGTTCACAGTGGTATCCAATTACGGCAGCGGCGGCGACCCAAAGAACCGGGGTGAACGCCATTCCGACGAACCCTCCGCGACGGTCACGGGCAAGATCATGAGAAATCGACTCCGCCTTTCGGACGGCGGCTGGAGTCGGCTGACGCACCAAGAAGCGGGAAAGTTACAGACATTCCCCTACGACTTCCCTTGGTCAGGGAACGACATCGGGCAACAAATCGGAAACGCAATACCCCCACGACTGGCGGTGCACGTACTGGCGGAAGCACTCAAGATCAAACTCGACGAGGACGAGCTGGACGAAACCGTTCGAGCGTCGTGGTTTGGGGGGCGACCTGTCCCGCTCGGCACACAATCCGAATCTCTCCAAGACCGTATGGCCACTGCTGCGGACTGATCACCAACGTCTCTTCGCTCCGCGTAACTCACCGAGATGGGCACATATGGCGTCGGCAACGCCCACCGGATCTTCGTGCTCCCAGAATCGGAGGACCTTCCAGCCGCGAGCTGTGAGCTCTGCATCCATACGGCGGTCCCGCCGAATGTTCCCGTCCAGCTTCTCCGCCCACCACTGCTCGTTCGCCTTCGGTCGGGTTGCGTGTTCGGGGCAGCCATGCCAAAAACAACCGTCGATGAAGACAGCCATGTGCACCTGCCGCCAGAGGATGTCTGCCTTACACCTGAGATCGGCCTCCGGCCTGCCATCGATGCGATAGCGGATACCGCGTGCATGCAGAATCCTTCGGACAAGCAGCTCCGGTTGAGTGTCGCGACGACGCTGACGACTCATCCGTGACCGGACGAGCTCCGAGGAGGCCTGCGGCCTACGCCCCGAGCCACAGGCGGCCATTTCCGCCATCATGCCTTCCACATTCGCACAAGTCGGCCACCGACCGTGGTCCGCGGTCCACCACGCATCAACGTCGGACAGCGGCTCGAACTGCGCCCCTGGAAGGTGGAGTCCGCGACTCGGCATGTTGCTCTGCAGGCGTTGCCTAGCCTGGCTTTGAAGTTCGCCACCAGCACCGGCCCCAAATCCGTCTCCGAACTTGCACAACGCAAGGCGTGGACATTCTTCATAATGCCAACCGGTAACCAATGTTGCGTCTATCCTCCGGCTTATCAGTATCGAGCAGTTCGATGCCGCTGGGCTGGATTGGTTGCAGTCATCGCTTTGACCACCCCGACGCCACGTTGTCCGACGCACTGAGTATGGTTCGCTCAACCGCCCGATATTGACGCGGCCGTATATGAACTTCCAGGGTGGGCCGGGGGTGGTCAGGGTGCACGTACCGCAGCGCCGAGTGCTGTTCGCCAATTTGCTGATTCGCACTACATCAGCCCGGCCATGAGCACCCTAGACCGCCCATTACCGCCCGCCGCCGAGACAGCTCACCGCATCCTCGCCGAGTTCGGACCGCTCAGTGCCACCGACCTGCGGGAGCGGCTCAGCGCGGAAGGATTCAAACAGCCGTTGGAACGGCTCCAACAGTGGCCTGATCGGTTTTCTCACCGGTTTCGGGTTACGCCCGACGGATTGTTGACCATCGCGCTAGTGGAGAACGTCGACAACGACCGCGACCAAGATCCCGTGGACGACGACTGGTACGTCCCGAACACGGCCCGCGTTCCTCACGAGCGCATTGCGGTCCTCGACATCGAGACGACGGGCCTGAACAAGGCCACCCATTTCATCACCGAAATGGCGCTGGTTCGCCTGGACGGCACGGTGTTGACCGACGTGTTCGTGACCGTTCCCGATGACGACCTGAGGCCGTCGATGCCCTTCGCTGACGCACTGGCCACCTTGACCACGGCGCTGCAGGATGTCGACCTGCTCATCGGCCACAACTTGCTGGCGTTCGACTTGCCGTTCATCACGCATGCCGCCAAGGCTGCCGGTATCGAGATTCCTCCGTTCCCGCACAGCGCCGACACCTTACATCTGTCACTACTCGTCGACGTCGCCATGACGAACCGCACTCTCGCGGACCTCACCCTGCGCTTCGGCATCGGCAACGACGGGCCTCATCGCGCGCTCTGCGACGCGACCGCGACCGCCGCGGTGGCTCGCGAGCTGCTCGCCGCAGTCGACATGGACGACCCCAGTTGGCCGCTCGCCATCGGCATGCTGGAGACCCATTCCAATCCCCTGGCGCTTCTACTTCCGTCGCTTTCCTCGCCACCCGATATCTCGACATTGACTCGTGGCCCGGACCCGCTGCTCATCCCGTCAGCGCCGGCCACCAGCGATGCATGGTCCGCCACTCGCGACAACTTCCCGGTCCTCCGCGAGAAACGCAACCTCCGGTCCCGGCCCGCTCAGCAAGAGATGGCCCACGCCGTTTCCCAGGTGCTCGATGCAGGCGGCCACCTGGCAGTGGAGGCACCGACCGGTACGGGTAAGTCACTGGCCTACCTACTGCCCGCGCTCGGACGGGCATCACGCCCTCGTCAGCCGGTGGTGATCGCCACCGCGACCAAAGCCCTGCAAAGCCAGTTGCGAGAGGAAGCAGCACAACTCCAAAAAGACAAATTACTCACCGCTCCGTTCCGACAAATCCAGGGCGTCGGCAACTATGTCTGCGCACGTGAGCTCGAAGATGCGCTTCCCGACAAAGAGATCTCCGGCTTGGCGGCGGCGGTAGCGCTGCGGGCTCTCTCCGAGTCGCCCACGGGCACATGGGATGACGTCACCGATGACGTCATCCGGCGCCCCGACACGCGGTATGCCCGTACTCGGGCCCGGTTGCGTACCAACTCGGCGGGATGCGATCGCGCGGCATGCAAGTGGGCGTCCGTGTGCCCACTGATGCAGCAGATCAAAGACCTCGACAAGTCACCGGGAGTGCTGTCTGTCAATCACGCTCTCATCGCCAGCTGGGTCAAGATCAAACAGCAGGGCGGGCGGGCGCCGGGCGACGTGCTCGACGAGGGCCGGGCCGACCTCATCTTCGATGAGGCTCATGCGCTCGAAGACTCCTTGACCGCGGCGTGGACCCAACGCGTCGATGCCATCGAGCTCGAAATCCTGGTCAACGTGTTGTCCCGCCGCTCACGCCTTATCCGTGAAATGCGCTCGAAAGCCGGCGGGAGCCCGACCTTCGGAGACGCCCTTCAAGCCGTCACCACGGCGTCAGGCCAGGTCCGCCCGGTTGCCGAGGCATTCGCCGCCGCGGTCGACACCTATCTGCACGAATACGTCGGCAAGGCCGACGCGGCAGTCCTTCGGACCGGCGTCGTCAACAATCGGCCCGAGTTTCGCGTACTGCGGCAGGCCGCGGCCGCCGTGCGCTACGCACTTGTCCAGCTCGCCAAGGCGGTCGGCGGCCTGCGAGGTTCACTTGCCGACGTCTCAGGGGTGAACTCCGCCAGGCAAAGGTTGCGTGGATATGCCGAGCGCATCAGCAACGCCATCGACCTGCTCGACACCCTCGGCACGCTGCCCGACAGTCATCTCTGGGTCTACCTGCTCAGCGCCGACGAAGACGATGCCGCGGCGTGGGTTTTCGAGCGCCTCCCGATCCACGTGTACCCGGAGTTCCAGCAGCAGGTCGTCGATCAGACCCACTCGACCGTGCTGTGCTCGGCGACGCTGACGGTTGAACATCGCTTCGATTACATCGCTTCCCGGCTAGGGGTCAGGATCTCTCCTGACCCCGACGACCATGCGTTCCGCGGGCTCACGCTCCGGTCCCCTTTCGACTACAAGCAGCAGTCGAAAGTCATACTCACCAACCACTTGGCGATTCCCATCCCCGTCAACGAGCGAGAGTTCTGCGAGGATATGGCCGCCGACCAGACCGGCTTCATCTCGCTGACGGGGGGCAAGACTCTCAGTCTGTTCGCCGCCCGTTCACGGATGGAAGCCATCGCCGACGGCGTACGGACAAGGGCCGCCGAGCTCACCCGGCGCGGCGTCGAATTGCTCGTCCAAGGAGAACAAGGCCGTACTCAGATTGCGCATCGGTTCAGAGCCGAGACGGGAACCGTGCTGTATGGGCTGAGGTCGTATTGGGAAGGCTTCGATGCGCCCGGAGAGACCCTCTCTTACCTGTTCATCGAGAAGCCGCCTTATCCGCATCCCGACGATCCGCTGGTTTCCGCACGCCAGCGCGCAATCGCCGAGCGCGGCGGCGATCCATTCCTGGAATACGTCCTGCCGATGACGTCCATCCAGTTCACCCAGGGCTTCGGTCGACTCATCCGTTCCGAGACCGACAAAGGTGCCGCCCTGGTGTGCGACCGCCGGTTGCACTCACCCACTCAGGCCCAGCGAGTCCTCCTCGGCTCGCTGCCCCATCCAAGCCTCCACGAGGCCACAGATCGCGACGACGCTTGGACCACAGCGATCGAGTTCGTCACCGGCACCGCACCAGACTTGTCCAAGGCGATCACCTTCGGACGGGACGATGTCACCCAACTTCTGGAAAGCTTGCGATTGGTCGAGGGTGAGGACCCCACCGGCAAGTTCGTCGAGGCGGCCGAAAAGCTTTTCGGCATAACCAATCTGCACCCTAAGCAGCTTGAAGTCATGCGAGCCATCGCCGAAGGACGAGACATCCTGGCAGTCCTGCCCACCGGATTCGGCAAGTCACTGTGCTTCCAGCTGCCCGCCTTGTTGGCACCCAACGCCCGTGCCACCGTAGTCGTTTCCCCATTGATCGCCCTCATCAAAGATCAGGTCAACGACCTACGCGGGCGGCGCGGCATCCGACCGGTGCAGGGCATCACCGGGACCACCTCACGAGTGGTGCAGACCGAGATTCTGCGCGACACCGCGAACGGCAAGGTCCGACTGCTCTACGTGTCACCTGAGCGTCTTGCCCGAGATCCCATCCTGCGGCGGGCGCTGGGCCGTCAACAACTCAACGGCGTCGTCGTCGACGAGGCGCACTGCGTATCGGTATGGGGACATGACTTTCGCCCGGAGTTCCGCCAAGTGCCTACCTCGGTCGCCACCTTCGACACGCGCCCACCACGCGCGGGACTGACCGCGACCGCCACTCCCGAGGTCTCCACCGACATCATCGGCGCGATGGACATGCGCGACCCGGCAACTGTCCGTGAACCCAGCGATCGACCCAACCTACGGTTCCGTGTCGTCGAATGCGTCAACGAACGAGAGCGGGTTCGTGAACTGCTGCGATTCATCACCTGGTCAGGCGATGTTCCCGGAATCGTGTACGTATCGAAACGCTCGTCAGCCGAAGAGATCGCCGCCATGTTGCGTCGAGCCGGCCACGCCGCACGCCCCTACCACGCCGGCATGGTCCCCGAACAGCGTGACGCCGCACAAGAGGACTTCGATTCGGATACCACCCGAATCATCGTGGCGACCAAAGCATTCGGCATGGGTATCAACAAACCGAACATCGGCTGGGTGGCCCACTACGATCTGCCCGACTCACTCGACGGATACGCCCAGGAGGCCGGCCGTGCCGCTCGGTCGGCCAACATCACCGGCGAGTGCCTCCTGCTGTACACCAAAGCTGACTTGGCTCGCCGGCGCCGACTCGTCAACGCCCACGAGGCCAAGGCGGATGCGGCGATCACCCAACGCTTGCTGTCCGCCCTGTGGCAATGCCAGGAGCGTGGTGGCAGCAGGGTATTCGACATCGACGAGCTCGCCGAACGACTCTCCATCGAAGACGACGACATCAACGTCCAGCTTGCGCAGCTCGAGCGCATCGGGGCCCTCACGTTGGGTCTCGACTGCTCTGCCAGGGGGACAGTCGACGTCGGCTTCCACGAACCCGACGACGAAACCGAGCGACGGCTTTACCGCGAGCTGTTCTACAAGAAGTTCCGTGCCCGCCCGAATGTTCGCCTCCAATTGGACTTCCAACAGCTCAAAGACGACCATGGGTTCGACCCAGACACGCTGGAGGAACAACTCATCGCCTGGTCGCTCGACCGGCTGATCACGTTCTCCAGCTCGCGCAGGCTCCGCCGCGTGCAGCTGTTGTCGACACACGCTTCGCAGCAGGCACTGGAGCGAGAATCGGCCCGCTGGAAGCGGTGGCAGCAGCGAAGACTCGACGCCATCATCGATTACGCCACAGACCAATCCACGTGTCGCCGCATCGTCGTCGGACGCCACTTCGGTGACACTGTGGGCGACTGCACCAGCCGAGGTGTCGTGGCGTGCGATCACTGCAGCAGCGAGGTCTCGCCCTGGTCGTCACTACCCGACCATCTCGTCGCCGACCCAGAGCTTCTCGTCAATGCCGAACTGATTGTGCTGCAGGCGGTCGCCTGGTCATCGGCGTTCCGGAAAGGCTTCTACGGCGAAACCAGCCTGGGCGCTGCAGTCCTCGGCAAGGACTCCCTCGGCGAAGGGCGGCCGCTCGGCGCGGGAGTACTCAGCTGCCCCCAGTTCGGAGCGCTCCGCCACGTCCGCAACGGCGAGAAGCGTTGGAAAGAAGCGGTGGACAAGCTTCTGCGTGACGGTCACATCGAACGCAAATCGGTTCAGCGCGAGGGCTCATCTACCTCCTATCAAACCTTGGTACTTACTTCTGTCGGCGCCCAGACACTCGGAATAACGGTGACAAACGATGATTGAGAAGCGAATCACCCACCAGCTCCTCGAATCCGGTGAGCTGGCCCTGACCGAACGCGAAAGCGCCGCGCTGACCCTGCCCGGACACAGCACCACGGTCACGCTGGAGCTCGACGGCGAGGAGTTCCATGCACAGTGGAGCGGACGGAGTCGGCAACTCCACGGTGATCTACTCACCGAGCGTCTGCAGGACTACGGTCAGGAGCGCGGATTGCTGCGACTCCGGTTGGTCGGTCAGGTCTACCGGTTGACAATTCTTCCTCCGGGCACTGCCCTTGAGTCCACGAACCAGCCAACGATCACACCCACACACACAACCACGACCACGACCATTCAGACGGGCACCCAGAGCACTCGCCGTCGCACTGTCGATCGACAGTTCCACGCGGACTCGGAGTACGACTGGAAGTCGAGCCCGAACAAATCCATCGGGTTCCTCACCGAAGCCCGTGCACTACTTGGTGATCAACTCAAGGCAGCCGGGTTCGATCCGCTGGAGATCGTCGAGCTTCGGCTCCAAGGCGAAGAACTCGCCACTCTGGATGATTTCGACGAGCTTCTGGCCGTCGATGTGGCCAACGTCGACCGGATGCCGCACCAGGAAGCTGTTGCACGCCACGCTTTGTCGCGATTGCGCGGCCGCGCTGTGTTGGCCGACGAGGTCGGCCTCGGCAAGACCATCGAGGCGGGCCTGGCGATCAAAGAACTGACCTTGCGTGGCCTGGCGAAACGCGTTCTGATCTTGTGCCCCGCTCCGCTGCGTGAGCAGTGGCGCGAAGAAATGAACCACAAGTTCGACCTCACATTTGACGTGGCACTCAACGGCCGGGAGGTCGGCGAGCAGGACAAGCTGATTCTCACCCTCCAACTGGGCCGCAACTCGCTCCACAAGCTGACGGCGAAACCGTGGGACATCGTCATCGTTGATGAGGCACACCGGGCAGCAGGCTCGGGCGCACGTAAGACGCGGGAGCTGATCACCTCCCTGACGACAGCCTGCCGATACGCCTTCTTCCTCACCGCGACGCCTGTACAGAACGATCTTCTGGAGCTCTACCGCCTGGTGGAGCTTTTGCGCCCCGGCACGTTCACTTCTGCAAGCGATTTCAAGCATCAGTTCATGAAATCGTCCGACCCGCGCACCCCCAATGACCCGGCCGCCCTGCGTCGGTTGATCAGCAGCGCCATGATCCGCACCACCCGCGCACAAGCCGGGGTCGACCGAGTGCAACGGCGCGCCGTCGATGTTCCGGTCGACCTGGGTCCACGTGAACGCGAGTTGTACGCGCTGAGCACCGATCTCCTCCGCAACGTGATGGTCGACAGCGGCGATACCATGCGCCGCCGCAGCTTGGCCCTGCGGCTGACAGCGAGCCCGTTTTCGATGGGCACGACCGCCATGCGGATGGCGGAGCGACACCCGAATCCGCGGGTTCGGTCCGTCCTGAACGAGGTCGGACATCTGGCCATGGACATCCAGGGGTCGGCCCGCGAGAACAGGGCAATCGAAATCACCCGCGACTGGGTGCGCGAACACGGGCGCGTACTCATCTTCACCCAACACACCGATACCGTCACCGGACTGCTGCGGCGAATAGACAGGGAAGGGCTGCAGGCACGTTCGTTCCACGGCTCGATGTCACCCAGCGAGCGCGCCAAGACCATCGCTGCTTTCCGGTCCGGCGAAGCGCCGATCATGATCTCGACCGACGCTGGCGCCGAAGGACAGAACCTACAGTTCTGCAACTGCGTGTTGAACTACGACCTGCCCTGGAACCCGATGCGTATCGAGCAACGTATAGGCCGCGTCGACCGCCTGACCCAGCCCAGGGACGAGGTATTCGTCGCCAACCTCTACGCACGGGGAACTATCGACGAGAGTGTCTATCAGCTGCTGGCCTTGAAATTGAGAATGTTCGAGCTGCTGTTCGGACAGGTCACCACAATTCTCGGCGAGCTAGATGATGCGAAGTCGGCGTCCTTCGAAACACGGGTCATGGAAGCTCTTTTCGCTGACAACGATTCGAAGATGCAGGGTCTGCTTACCCAGCTGGGCACGGAGCTCGCCCAGGCACGCGATCGTGCATCCACACTCATCGCGACCGACAGCGGTCTCAGCAACTGGATGGCCTCGGCGTTTGAGCATCGTAAGGACCTGACCAAGGCGGGTAGCCGCGAGTTGGTGCCCGAGGTCGGCGAGCGTACCCGAATGCGCCAGCGTCGGGTACAAACCTGGACTCGCGAGGTCCTTGCCGCACTGGATGCCACGGTGCTCCATGACACTGGTGACGGTGAGGGCGCCTTTCTCACCGCCCAGTTCGACGAGGAATTTGAACAAGAGCTTGGTGGGCGCACCGTCATGCACCTGGCTTTCGATCGGATCGGCTTGGAACAGCATCCCGACGCCGAGCTTTGTGCCGTTGGCTCACCCGTATTCGATGAACTGCTCGGCCTGCTGAGAATGCGCGGCGACATGCATGCAACGGTTCCTGTCATCCCCGAGGACATCGGTCCCAGCCCGTACAAGCACGCACCGACCTTGAAACTGGTACGCCGGCAGCTTATTCCGTCGGGCTCGTGGAGCGGTCACGCCACCTTCCGCGCGACGATCGGTGAAGCGGAGACCACCGAGCATCTGATCACCGCTGACATCAACGGACACAATCAACAACGGCTGCCGCGTCGCCCGCTACAGGACGGGGTGTCAAACACTGCGGGCAGTT
>NZ_LZSY01000159.1 GCF_001665625.1 Mycolicibacterium peregrinum
GATCTCCTCGAGGATCTGCTCGGGCAGTTCCCCGTCCCGCGGGACCCGCAGCGAGATCATGCCCATCCCGACGCCGGCGATCCCCTGCTCGGTGAACCAGTCGAGCCATTCACCACCGCGCTGCGCCTGTCGATCGAGGTCTTCTCCGGCGTCGGCCAGCCACAACGAGACATAGCTGACCGGGTCGGCCAGCTCGCGCTGTACCACCCAGGCGTGCAGGCCGGTGCCGGCCAGCCAACCAGAAACACGTTGGCGCCAGGTCTCGCCTTCTTTACCCTCGCGCACAATCCAGTTCGCCATGATGTGGGCGGTGCCACCCGGGGAAAGATGATCACCGATCTGCTCGATCAGGCTCTGGCACAAGGCATCTCCGGCCACACCCGAATCGCGGTAGATGTAATCGCGGGCACCCGAACCCACCACGAACGGTGGATTGGAGACGATCAGATCGAATCGCTCTCCCGCCACCGGCTCGAAGAGGCTGCCCTGACGCAGATCCCACGACATGCCGTTCAGCCGCGCAGTCATCGCTGCCAGTGCCAGCGCCCGCTCGTTGGTGTCGGTCGCGACGATCTCGTCGCAGTGTGCGTCCAGATGCAGCGCCTGGATACCGCATCCGGTTCCGAGGTCAAGGGCGCGGCGCACCGGGTTACGGGTGACCGCCCGCGCCAATGACACCGACGCCCCGCCGATCCCGAGCACATGATCGTGTCGCAACGGCCCCCGGCGCACCGCGGCGTCCTGATCGGACACGACGTAAAAATCCCGGGCTCCGTCGCTGTGCGGGCGGATGTCGAGGGCGGCCCGAACCTTGTCGCCGGTGAACTCCAGGACGCCGTTGGCAGCCATGGTCTCCAGGCTGGTCGACGGGAGGGCCGCCCCGACCAGATCGCGTGCCTCCTCGGTCCCGAGCAGCAGCAGACGCACCAGCACTGCCAGTCGTTGCCGGTCTGCCGGGGCGGCATGGGTAACCCGCAGGACCGGCCACCACACGCCCCGGCCCAGCGCGGCGTTGGCGTCGGCGCCGAGCAGCTCGGCCACTCCGTCGGTGGTGAATCCGGCCGATCGCAGGTCGGCACCGATTGCGTCGATTAGGTCAGGGTCGACACCACCGGCATCGATGCCGCTCAAAACAACCCCATCTCTTCGGGCTCGGCCGGCTCGATGAGCTCGGGGCCGTTGTTCCGGACACTGTTGACCAGTCGTGACACCTCACGGACGGCGATCCGGTCGAGATCCCCGTGACCACGCAGCAGGCCCTCATCGATGGGGGCGTCGGGATCCATCCAGCGGTCCCAGTCGGGCGCGCTGATGGTCAGCGGCATCCGGTCATGGATCTCGGCGAGCGGGCCGGCGGAGTCGGTGGTGATGATCGTGCAACTGAGCAGCGGCGGGGCGTCCTTCGGTGCGCCCTGCGGACGCCACGTCGTCCACAGCCCCGCCATGAACAGCAGCTCGCCGTCGGCCCCGTACATGTAGTACGGGGTCTTGGCTGCTTTTTTCCCGGCGTCCGGATTCGGCTTCCACTCGTACCAACCGTCCATCGGGATCAGACACCGCTTGCTCTTGGCGGAGTTGCGGAATGCCGGTGATGTGGTGACCTTCTCCGCGCGCGCGTTGATCAGCAGCGGCCCCTTGGTGTCGGGGCCGCCACCCTCGGCCGTCTTCACCCACGGCGGGATCAGCCCCCAGCGCATGGACCGGACCCGGCGGGTCGATTCGTCCTCGGGCTCGGTGTGCCGTTTGACGACGCTGGAGATGGTGGTCGTCGGCGCCACGTTGTAGTTGGGACCGGCACTGTAATTCGCACCCGCGACGTCCTTGTCGCCCTTGTCCCCGGAGCTCGACGTGCTTTCATCAATCGCCTGGATCTTCTGCGCCAGCAGCGCCGGGTCGGTGGTCACCGCGAAACGTCCACACATAGTGCCCATGGTTGCAGAGTCCGCGGACAAGGCAGGATGTAGTGCGTGAGTGCACGTGAGGAGCAAACAGAACACTGGCAGGCCCCGTCGACGGCGGTGCCGGTCGACGCCACCGTCACGGTGCCGGGTTCGAAGTCTCTGACCAATCGTGCACTCGTACTGGCCGCGCTGGCCACCGCGCAGGGTCCCTCCACTGTCAGCGGCGCACTGCGCAGCCGCGACACCGACCTGATGATCGACGCGATCCGCACCCTCGGCGTCAGCGTCACGGCAGCCGACCACGACGACACCGAGCTGACCGTCAGCGGCCGCATCACGCCGGCCCCGGATGCGCGGGTCGACTGCGGACTGGCCGGCACCGTGCTGCGGTTCGTGCCCCCGGTCGCCGCGTTGGGCACCGCCTCGGTCACCTTCGACGGCGACGAGCAGGCCCGGTCCCGGCCGATCTCCCCGCTGCTCAACGGGCTACGTGGGCTCGGAGTCGAGGTGGACGGCGACAGTCTGCCGTTCGCGGTACTCGGCCGGGGCGCCGTCACCGGCGGCACCGTCGAGATCGACGCGTCGGGTTCCTCGCAGTTCGTCTCCGGGCTGTTGTTGTCGGGTGCGACCTTCACCGACGGGCTCACCATCGTGCACACCGGAACCTCGGTGCCGTCGGCTCCGCACGTCGCGATGACGGTGGCGATGCTGCGCGACGCCGGTGTTCAGGTCGATGACTCGGTTCCCAACCGCTGGCTGGTCTCTCCCGGGCCGGTCGCCGCGCGGGCCTGGCACATCGAACCGGATCTGTCGAACTCCACGCCCTTTCTGGCCGCTGCGATCGTCACCGGCGGAACAGTGCGGATCGCCGGTTGGCCGTCGGCCAGCATCCAACCCGCCGACACCATCCTCGACCTGCTGACGAAGGTGAATGCGACTGTCCACCAACGTGATACCCACTTGGAGGTCAGTGGCGCCGAAGGATATGGCGGGTTTGACGCCGACCTACACGACGTCGGCGAGCTCGCTCCCACGGTGGCCGCGCTGGCCGCATTGGCCGCTGACGGCTCGACGTCGCGGCTACGGGGTATCGCGCACCTGCGCGGACATGAGACCGACCGGCTGGCCGCACTGACCACCGAGATCAACGGACTCGGCGGCGACTGCTCGGAGACCGAGGACGGCCTGCTCATCACCGCGCGGCCGCTGCACGGCGGGACCTGGCGCTCCTACGCCGACCACCGGATGGCCACCGCAGGGGCGATCATCGGCCTGCGGGTAGCCGGTGTGGCGGTGGAGAACATCGAGACCACCGCCAAGACCCTGCCCGACTTCCCGCTCATGTGGGAGCAGATGCTGGCGGGCGACCCGTCGACTGGCCCGCACAAAAAGGGGAAGTAAACCACTTTGGGAGCGCGGGAATACGACGAGTCCGATGTCCGGATCAGGCCGGGCCGGGGTACCCGTCCGCGCACCAAGACCCGCCCCGACCACGCCGATGCCCAGTCCGCGATGGTGGTGACCGTCGACCGCGGCCGCTGGGGCTGCGCCCTGGATCGCGACCCGCATCACCGCGTGGTCGCGATGCGGGCCCGTGAACTGGGCCGCACCCCGATCGTGGTCGGCGACGACGTCGACATCGTCGGCGACCTGTCCGGCCGCCCGGACACCCTGGCCCGGATCGTCCGCCGTGGTGAGCGCCGAACAGTGTTGCGCCGCACCGCCGATGACACCGATCCGACGGAACGGGTGGTGGTCGCCAACGCCGACCAGCTGTTGATCGTGGTGGCCCTGGCCGACCCACCGCCGCGCACCGGTTTCGTCGAACGCGCACTGATCGCCGCCTACGCCGGCGGGCTGAAACCAGTGCTGTGCCTGACGAAATCCGATCTGGCCGCCCCAGAGCCGTTCGCCGCGCAGTTCGCGGATCTGGACCTGACCATCGTCACGGCGGGCCGCGAGGATCCACTCGATGCGGTCGCACCGCTGCTGACCGATCAAGTCACCGTGTTCCTCGGGCATTCCGGGGTGGGCAAGTCGACGCTGGTGAATCGCCTTGTCCCGGAGGCGGATCGGGCCACGGGCGAAGTCTCCGGAGTGGGCAAGGGCAAGCACACCTCCACCCAGTCGGTGGCGCTCCCGCTCGACGGCCAGGGCTGGGTGATCGACACTCCAGGCATCAGGTCGTTCGGGCTGGCACACATTCAACCGGACGACGTGATCAGGTCGTTCTCGGATCTGGCCGACACCATCGAGGACTGCCCGCGCGGCTGCGGCCATATGGGCCCACCCGCCGATCCCGAATGTGCGCTCGACACCCTGACCGGGCCGGCGGCGGGCCGCGTCGCGGCGACCCGTCACCTGTTGACCGCTCTGCGGGAAGCCTGACCTGCCCCGACGTCTCGGCGACTATGGTCGCTGAACGTGGCTACTTACGTTCTCACCGGCAGCGCCTCTGGTCTTGGGGCGGCAACCAAGAAACGGCTGGAATCCGACGGGCATCGGGTGATCGGCGTCGACCTGCGCGGGGCCGACGTGAACGTGGACTTGAGCACCCCGGACGGACGTGCGGAGGCGATCGTCAAGGTCACCGAGCTGGCCGACGGCGGCATCGACGGTTTCGTCCCGTTCGCCGGTCTGGCCGCCGCAACCGGCCGTCCGGCGGACCTGCTCATCGCCGTCAACTACTTCGGCGCCATCGAGCTGCTGGAAGGTCTGCGTCCACTGCTGGCCGGCCGGGAGAACGCGTCGGTGGTGCTGATCAGTTCGAATTCGACTACCACTCAGCCCAATTGGCCGGTGGAGCTGGCCGAAGCCTGCCTGGCCGGTGATGAGACGGGCGCCAATACCGTCGCCTCCACCTACGGCGATTTCGCGGCCCTGCAGGCCTACCCGGCGACCAAGGCCGCCCTGGCGTACTACGCCCGCACCAAGTCCGCGGAGTACATCGCCGACGGCATCCGGCTCAACGCGATCGCACCGGGGCTCATCGACACTCCGATGACCCAGGAGGGCCGCAAGGATCCGCTGACCGGTGCGGGAATGGAGCAGTTCCTCAAGACGATCCCAGCGGGGCGCGGCGGGCGGCCCGAAGAGGTGGCTGCGCTGGTGGCGTTCCTACTGGGTCCCGATTCGGGTTACTTCGTCGGATCGGTCGTCTTCGTCGATGGCGGTATCGACGCCGCCTTCCGGGGCAAGGACTGGCCGAAGGTCTGGGAACTCAACATGTAACGGGTCAGTGCTTGGTCTTGGCCTGGTCGGCCGCAGCCTGCTGCTGTTCCTGCTCGGCCTGCTGTTTGGCCGCCGCGATGGCGGCGCGCCCCTCCGGGCTCGCCGCCGAGTTGCCCGGCGTCTTGGCCGAGGCCACCCCGGCGTTGCAGTTCAGGTTGAGCAGCACGGTGTCGGTGACGGGCGCGAAGTTGTCGCCCTTGTGCCAGGATGCCTTCTCCGAGCTCGCCACCACGCAGTCGTCGTCGGCCTCGGAATCACCCGAACGGGTCGCAACGACACCCTTCATCCCGGCATCGGACAGCTCGGACTGCACGTCGGAGTATTTCTGCCCGGCGTAGTCGTCGGCCGCGGCGATACCGGTGGCCAGTGCACCGACCGGAACGGCCGAGGCGCCCAGCACCATGGCAGCCGCAAGTAGCTTCCTCACGAACGCAGAATATGAACGACGACTGCGAGGACCCTGGGAGTGCGTCGGGCAATTGCTTGGAATTCGAGCGCAACGTGAAGAAGGTGTCGAGAAATCAGCGATTTCTCGACACCTTCTTCACATTCGACCAGCTCAGCGGCGGCGCCAGCCCCGCACGGTCGCGATGGCCGTCTTCAGACCACGACGACGTCCCGTCGTCGGATCGGTGACGCCGTACCCGTCGAGCTCGGTGAACATCCGCTCACTGCGCGTTTCCGGGGCATTGTCGGCCGTGTCCTTCAGGAACCGGTCCGGCAGCGACAGTTTGGCGATCGTGCGCCAGGTCTTGCCGTACTGCACCAGGAACGGTCCCGTGGTGTAGGGCAGGTCGTACTTGTCGCACAGCGCCCGTACCCGGACCGCGATCTCGGCGTACCGATTGCTCGGCAGATCCGGGAACAGGTGGTGCTCGATCTGGTAGCTCAGATTGCCGCTCATGAAGGCCAGCACCGGACCTGAGTTGAAGTTGGCGCTACCCAGCATCTGGCGCAGGTACCACTGGCCGCGGCTTTCACCGACCATGTCGGTCTTGGTGAATTTCTCTGCGCCATCGGGGAAGTGGCCGCAGAAGATCACCGCGTTGGCCCAGACGTTGCGGATGACGTTGGCCACCGCATTGGCCTTCAAAGTGGACTTGAAGGTGGCGCCGGGCGACAACGACGTGAGCGCGGGCCAGACCACGTAGTCCTTGGCCAGCTGGTGGCCGGCCTTGACGCCGAACTCACGTACCCGGACGAGCGTCGCGTTGCGATTGTCGCGACCCTTGAAGATCTTGCCGAGCTCCAGGTGCTGCAACCCGACGCCCCACTCGAAGCCGATCGCGAGAAGGGTGTTGAAGAGCAGGTTGCCGTAGAGGTTGAACGGCTTCCACTTGGCATCCCGGGTCACGCGGATGACGCCGTAGCCCACGTCGTCGTCCATGCCGAGGATGTTCGTGTACTTGTGATGCATGAAGTTGTGGGTGAACCGCCAGTGCTTGGACGCCCCGCTCATGTCCCACTCCCACGACGAGGAGTGAATCTCGGGATCGTTCATCCAGTCCCACTGGCCGTGCATGGTGTTGTGGCCGATCTCCATGTTCTCGATGATCTTGGCCACGCCCAGGGTGATGGTGCCCGCCCACCAGGCGGAACGCTTCGAGCTCGCCGCGAGCATGACGCGGCCGGCGACGTCGAGCGCACGTTGCGCCGCGATGGTGCGGCGGATGTAGCGGGCGTCCCGCTCACCACGGGAGTCTTCGATGTCTTGTCGGATCGCGTCGAGTTCGATGCCCAGATTCTCGATGTCGGCATCGGTCAGATGCGCGAATGCGGGAACGTCGGTTACTGCCATCGTCAGCCTCCTCTCAATTACCTACGGTAGCGTAACCTACGACCCCGTAGGTTACTAGCCAGTAAAGCTTAGACATCCAGGACGCAGTCGCCGGAAGCGGCGGAAACACACGTTTGGATCCTGGTGCCGGGGTCATGCTCGACGCCGGTGCGTAGATCGCGCACATGTCCTTCGACCAGGCCCACCACACAGGACTGGCAGATCCCCATCCGACAGCCGAACGGCATCTGAATCCCGACCTGCTCCCCCGCGTCCATCAACGGCGTCGCGCCGTCGATCGTGACCTCCTTGCCGCTGCGCTCGAACGTCACCGTGCCCCCGGCGCCGTGCGGAGCCGCCCGCGACACCGCGAACCGTTCCAGGTGCAGGTGCTCGGCGATACCGGCGGCCTCCCACACCTGTTCGGCGTCGTTGAGCATGCCTTCGGGCCCGCACGCCCACGCTTGACGCTCACGCCAATCGGGAACCAACTCACCGAGTTGCGCCAGATCAAGCCTGCCTTCGGTCCGGGTGCTGCGCAACAACAGCCGGTAGCCGGGATGCGCATCGTGCAGCTCTGCCAACTCCTGGCCGAACATCACATCGGATTCGGTTGGCGCGGAATGCACGTGCACGATGTCGGTGATCTGGCCCCGTCGCACCAGGGTGCGCAGCATCGACATCACCGGAGTGATGCCCGAGCCCGCCGTCACGAACAGGACCGTTGCCGGCGCCGGTTGCGGCATGACGAAGTTGCCCTGCGGCGCGGCCAGCCGCACCACGGTTCCCGGACGCAGCCCGTCGACCAGGTGAGTCGACAGGAACCCCTCCGGCATCGCCTTGACGGTGATCGCGATGGTGCGCGCGGATTTCTCCGGCGTCGAGGTCAGCGAATACGACCGCCAACGCCAGCGCCCGTCGATCAGCACACCGATGCCGATGTACTGACCGGGCTCATAGTCGAACGAGAAACCCCAGCCCGGCTTGATCACCAAAGTCGCCGAGTCGGCGGTTTCGCGGCGCACCTCGACCACCCGGCCGCGCAACTCCCGTGCCGACCACAACGGGTTGGCCAGCTTGAGGTAATCGTCGGGCAGCAGCGGCGTGGTCACCTGACCCAAGATGCGGCGAAGCGCGTTCCACGCGGGACGGTGCTCGGCGCCGGCAACGGTAGGGCGAACCGTGTCGGCCACATTGGCCGAGACCTTGATCGAGTTCTTGGCCATGAACCTACGGTACCGTAGGTTACTGCCCCGTAGCTAGTCGTACGTCCGCTCTCACAGGTCAGGACGCCAAAGTGTTCTTGTACGTTTTCCCGTCCTTCATGATCACTTTGAAATTCCGTTCCGGGTCGGCAACCAGGTCCAACTGAGCCAGCGGGTCACCGTCGACCAGCAGGAGATCAGCCAGCGCACCCTCCTGCACCACGCCCAGCTTTCCCGCGTACGGACTGCGCTTGCCTGACAACGCCAGCAGTTCGGCGTTGGTTCCGGTGGCCATCGTCAACGTCTCGGCGGGCGAGAACCACTTGCCGAGCCCGGCCAACAGCGCGCCCTGTTTCGGCGCCAGCTGCGGCGAGAACAGGATGTCGGTGCCGAAGGCCGTCTTGAGCTTGTACTTGCGGGCCAACTGATAGACGTTGCCGACGCCGTCGACGATCTCCTTGGCCTTGGCCGCCTCGTCGGAGCCCGGCCGAAACGCACCGATCATCTCGGCCGGGATGGGCTGCGTGCTCAGCCAGATGTTCTTGTCCGCCATCTCTTTTGCCGTCGCCTCATCCATCAGGTGGGCGTGTTCGATGCACGTGACGCCGGCGCGGATCGCCTGCTGGATGGTCTGCGGGGTGTAGGCGTGTACGGCGACATAGGTGCCCCAGTTGCCGGCCGCTTCGGTGGCCGCCCGAAGTTCGGGTTCGGTGAAGGTGGTGACGTCGAGCGGGCTGTGTGGGGACGACACCCCGCCCCCGGCGGTCAGCTTGATCTGTGAGGCACCCTGGAACAGCTGCTCGCGGGCACGCATCCGCACCTCGTCGGGACTGTCGGCCACCATGGCGGCGCCGAGTTCCTCCTGACGCGACTGCGGGTCACCGGAATTGCGGGGTAAGTCCGAGGACGTACGGAAGTCACCGTGGCCGCTGGTGACGGTGATGATCGCGCCCGACGGGAAGATGCGCGGTCCATCGATGACACCTTCGTCGATGGCCTTCTTCAGCCCGAAGCTCGGGCCACCGAGATCGCGCACCGTGGTGAATCCACGCATCAAGGTGTCGCCGGCCTCGGCGCCGGCCAACAGGTTGAGGTACCCCGGATCCAAGGTCGTCAGCTGTGTCACCGGCGGCCGCACGAGCATCGTGTGCCAGTGGTTGTCGATCAGGCCGGGCATCAACGTGCGCCCGTCGCCGTCGATCACCGTGGCGGCCGGATCAGCCGGGAGCTCCTCGGTGGAGATCCGTTCGATCCGGTTGCCTTTCACCCGCACATTCGACGGCGCCGACAGCCGATCACTATGGCCGTCAAAGATTTTCACGTTCCGGAAGTCCGTCGTGGCCACCTCGGCGTCCGTGGCCGGCGGCGCCGGAGGCTGCCGGGACTCCGTCGGGGGCGCCGACTCGGTCGGGCCTGCCGACGGGGCGTCACCCCCGCCGGTCGAACACGCTGCACTCGCCAAGACCACGGCCAGCACCGCCAACAGTCCGAATCCGCGCATCGAAATCCCCGTCTCGTCGATCAGAGCAGTTCGAGCAGGAACGGCAATTCCTGCGGGGCGTACCACGCCAGGTCGTGATCCTGGGCGTCTCCCACCGTGAGTTCGGCGTCCTCGTCGCCCATGTCCGCCTCGTCGATGACGTCGACCGCGGCCAGCACCGCCGACTCCGCATCGGCATTGTCGACGTACACCGCGACCACGGCATCGATCGGCAACGGCCCGGACAGCCGCACCACGGCGTCATCGAGATCAGGGCGAATCGTCACCTCCACGTCCGCCCCGGGGTCGGCGACCACGACCGCCCGCCGCGGCGGCAGGCCCGAATCGGACGGGCCGACGGCCAGCAACCGCAGCGAGGCCAGGGCGGCCTCCCGCAAGGCCACCTCGGCGAGTTCGTCGTCGTCGCCCTCGGCATAGGCCTCCCGCAAGGTCGGGGTGACCGCGAAGGCGGTCCCGTTCACGACGAGCAGGTGACGGTCGGCGACGAGCTTCTGCAGGGCGACCAGGGTCGTCGGGATGTAGACGCGCACACCGCGAGGTTAATCGTCCGCGGCGTCTCTGCGGTCGTCGGCTTGCGGGTCCTTCTCCACCGAAATCACGAAATCGTCGCCGTGCTGGGTGACACCGGCGACCACCGCATCGTTGACCGCCTCCAGCGCGTACTCGCGGCGCACCACCAGCGGGTCCTGGCGCAGGTCTCGGACCAGCGACACTGCAAGCCCGATCATCACCAGCACGAAGGGCACCGCGACGATGATCGTGATCGACTGCAGGCCGTTCAGCGCGTCGGCTCCACCGACCAGCAGCATGACCGCGGCCACCGCACCGGTGGCGACACCCCAGAAGATCACCGTCGGCCGGGTCGGCTTGATGGTGCCGCGCTCCGACAGCGAACCCATCACGATCGACGCCGCATCGGCGCCCGACACGAAGAAGATGGCGACGAGCACCATCACCACCACACTGGTGACGGTCGCGATCGGATACTCGCCGAGCAAGCTGAACAGCTGTTGCTCCTGGCTGCCCATTCCGGCCAGGTCCACACCGTTCTGCTGCTCGAAGATGGCCGCGCCGCCGAACACACAGAACCAGACCACCGACACCACACTGGGCACCAGCAGCACGCCCGTGACGAACTGCCGGATGGTGCGGCCGCGGGAGATCCGGGCGATGAACATCCCGACGAACGGAGTCCACGAGATCCACCACGCCCAGTAGAAGATCGTCCACTTCTGCAGCCAGGTGCTGACCGCTTCACCTTCGGCCCCGGTCCGGGCAGCCATCTGCGCCAGCTGATCCACATAGCTGCCGATGGAGGTCGGGATCATGTTCAACATGAACATCGTCGGGCCGACCAGGAAGATGAACAGCGCCATGGCCAGCGCCAGCACCATGTTGATGTTGGACAGCCACTGAATCCCGCGCGCGACCCCGGACACCGCCGACAGCACGAACGCGACGGTGAGGATCGTGATGATGCCGATCAGGACGGCATTGCCGGTTTCACCGATTCCGGCGACGATGTGCAGCCCGCTGCGGATCTGCAGCGCACCGAGGCCGAGCGAGGCCGCGGACCCGAACAGCGTGGCGAAGATCGCCAGCATGTCGATCACCTTGCCCCACGGCCCGTTGGCGTGTTTGCCCAGCAGCGGCTCGAATGCCGCCGACACCAGCTGCAACCGGCCCTTGCGGTAGACGCCGTAGGCGATGGTCAGGCCGACGACTGCGTAGATCGCCCACGGATGCAACGTCCAGTGGAACATCGTGGTCGCCATCGCGGTCTCGGCTGCCCGGGGATTGCCCGGGCCGCCGGTCCCCGGTGGCGGGGAGTCGAAATGCGACAGCGGCTCGGACACCCCGAAGAACATCAGACCGATACCCATGCCGGCGCTGAACATCATCGCCACCCAGGACACGGTGCGAAACTCCGGCTCGTCGTCGTCACGACCCAGCGGGATGTTGCCGTAGCGACTCATCGCCAGCCAGATCACGAAGATCACGAACCCGGACGCGGTCAGGACGAACAACCAACCGACATCGGCCATCACCCAGCCGAGGGCGTTCTTCGAGGCGCTGGCAAGCGAATCCGTGCTGACGAATCCCCAGACCAGGAATGCGAGCGCGATGACGGCGGTGACCCCGAAAACCACCCAGTCCACGCCGGCACGGCGGGTGTAGGCCTTCTGCTCTACCGGGACGTCGAGTACCGGGTGGTGGGGCACCACCTCGGCAACCGACTTGAGCGCATCTTCGGTCTTCTTGACGACTGATCTCTTGGCTTCGTGCGTGTTCTTGTCGGGTCTACTGTTTCGTATCTCAGCTGGCATGATCAATTCATCAGACCGCGAATTGCAGCTCAGGTCAAACAGCCCACGCGCTTCGCCACGATTATCTTGCCGCCTCCAGCAACTCTTCGAGGGATTCGCGGAACAGGCTCGGCAAGACGTCGACGTCGCTCATCGCGTCCCGGTCGGCGTTGATCCCGAAGTACAGCATGCCGTTGTACGACGTGACCCCGATGGCCAGCACCTGGTTCTGCAGCAGCGGCGGCACCGCGTAGGTCTCCAGCAGCTTGGTGCCCGCGACATACATCTGCTTCTGAGCCCCGGGCACATTGGTGATCAGCAGGTTGAACAGCCGAGCCGAGAAACCTGTCGCCACCCGAATGCCCATGGCGTGCAAGGTCGGCGGCGCGAACCCGGACAGGGTGACGATGGTGCGCGCATCGACCAGGCTGGCGGCGGTGGAATGCGATTCGGTGGCGTGGGCGATCTGCGACAGCCGCACCACCGCATTGCCCTCGCCGACCGGGAGGTCGACCAGGAACGGCGATACCTCGCTGATGGCCTGGCCCGGTCCCGTGGAGTCCAGCTCGGCATCCGGGTACACCGACATCGGCGCCATCGCCCGGACCGTGGTGGTCGGGTTGACCGGTTCCCCGCGCGACAGCAGCCAGTTGCGCAGCGCGCCGGCCACCACCGCCAGGACGACGTCGTTGATGTCGCAGTTGTAGCGGGCGCGCACCAGCCGGTAATCCTCCAGCCGGTGCTCGTCCACCGAGAACCTGCGGTTGCGCGAGACCGTGGTGTTGAGCGGACTGCTCGGGGCCGTGCCGCGCGCCACCGTGCGGGCCACATCGGCCACCCGACGGCCCACCGCCGCCAGTTCGCTGGCACTGGTGGCCACCTCGGTCACCGTGTCGCGCAAGGCGGCGAGCTGGGTGGTGGGGCGGGTGATCCACTCCCCGATCGCACCGAGCATCAACTGGCGGTCGCTGGGTTCGCGGGCCGGGATCCAGATGTCCTCGCCGAACTCCGGCGGCTTCTGCGCCCGATCGACGATGACGTGCCCGATCTCAAGGGCGGTCATCCCGTTGACCAAGGCCTGGTGCGTCTTGGTGTAGATGGCGATGCGGTTCTTGGTCAGCCCTTCGACCAGGTACATCTCCCACAGCGGACGGGTCCGGTCCAACGGCCGCGAGCCGAGCCGGGCGATCAGGTCGTGGAGCTGCGCGTCGCTCCCCGGAGACGGCAGCGCCGAGCGCCGAATGTGGTAGGTGATGTCGAAATCCCGGTCGTCCACCCACACCGGGCGGGCGAGGCCCAGCGTCACCTCACGCACCTTCTGCCGGTAGCGAGGGATCTGCGGCAACCGGCGCTCGACGGTCTCCAGGAGAGTCTCGTAACTCAAGCCGGCCCGCGGCTTGCGGAGGATCGACAAGGACCCCACATACATCGGCGTAGCGGAGTTCTCCAGGTGGAAGAACGCTGCGTCGGACGCCGACAGCCTGTTCACCATGCGGCGCCAACCTCCCCTTCTCGCTCCCCTTGAACCCGTCACGTTAACCGGCGAATCTGCTGCTCCGCATCACGGGTGCTACCGCGCGTCAATTTCACGCCGGAGCTACCGAGAGTTCATCCCGGGATCACCGAGAGCTCCCAGCGGCCACTGCCCTCCAACTGCAAACGTGACCGGTGATGCCGGTCGATGGTGGACCGGTGCCCCACACTGACCACCACACAGTCGGGTAACCGTTCTCGCACCAGCCCATACATGGCGTCCTCGAGTCCCTCGTCCAACGCGGAGGTCGACTCGTCGAGGAACACCACCCGTGGACGGACCAGCAGCACCCGCGCAAAGGACACCCGCTGTTGCTCGCCCAGGGACAGCACCGACGCCCAGTCGGCCTCCTCGTCCAGGCGCTCGGTCAGATGCCCGAGGGCCACCGCCCGCAAGGTGTCCCGCAGTTCGCTGTCGCCCACATCGGCAATCGGCAGCGGGTACACCACCGAGGCCCGCAGGTCACCCAGCGGCAGGTACGGCAGTTGGGGCAGGAACAGTGTCGACCATCCGGACGGATACTCCGCCAGTCCCCGGGCCCTCGGCCACAACTCGGCCAGACTGCGCAGCAGGGTGGTCTTACCGCACCCGGACGGCCCCTTGACCACCACGCTGTCCCCCGGGTTCAGCACCATCGACAGATCCGCGATCAGCGGACTCCCCTGCAGGTCGTCGACCTGCACCTCCGTGAGCGCCAGCGAATCGCGGGTGGCAGCGACCGAGATCCGGGGCAGCTCCCGGGCCTGGCGATCGTGAGCGAGCATCTGATCGATGCGCATCAGGGCGGCCCGGTAGACGGTGAACTCGTCATAGCTGTCCCGGAAGAACGACATTGCGCCACAGACATTTCCGAACGCCGCAACGGTCTGCAGCAGACCGCCGAGCGTGATCTGCCCGGCGAAGAACCGTGGCGCCTGCACGATGTAGGGGATCATGCCCGTCGTCACGTCACCGACCCCGCGGTTCCAGCCGTTGAGGCGCAACTGCGCGAACACGATCCGCCACATGTTGGCGATGATCTCGGCGAACCGGGAGTGCAGCAGTGTCCGTTCACGCTCCCCACCGCGGTAGAACGCAACGCGCTCGGCGCTGTCACGCAACCGCACCAGCGCGTACCGGAAACTGGCGCTGAACCGTTCGTTGAGGAAGTTCAACCGGACCAGGGGGCGGCCGATCCAGAACGCGATGACCGTCACCGTGATCGAGAAGATGAACGCCACGAAGACCATCGCCCGCGGAACCACCAAGCCGCCCAACTGCAATGGCCCCGATAGTTGCCACAGCACCCCGGTGAACATGACGATCAACAAAGACTTGCTCACCGCCCCGATGCTCAGGTCGACCGACTTGGTGGTGAAGGTCTCGACGTCGGTCTGGATGCGCTGATCAGGGTTTTCCACCGGCGCATCCAGAAAGCGGTTGCGGTAGAACGCATCGCCGGCCATCCAGTCGTCGACCAGCCGCGCGTTGAGCCAGACCCGCCAATGGATCGAGAAGACGCGGCGCAGGAAGAGGTCCACCACGGTGTAGATGACGGTGAGTGCCACCAGAATCCCGCTGATCGCAAACGACGTCATGAACGCCTGTCGCGCGGCATCGAGTTTCGCGTCGTCGTGGGTGGCCAGTGCCTCCGAACCGGCCTGCACCGCATTCATCAGGTCCGCGTACTGGTAGGTGAAAATGACCACCACCCGCGCCGCGTACACGGTGTGCCACAGGATGAACGCCAGCAGCACCCAGGTGCGCCAACTGCCGGCGCCGGTGAAGAACGGTGCGTTGACCCGCCAGAACTGTTGTCCCCACCGGGTGAACCTCGCGATCAGCACCGCCACGGCGAGGAACACCACGAACGTGATCACCCACGCCTGCAGCGTCCACACCAGCGAGCGCAGCGGCTCGGCCGGCCAATCGATGCTGGGCTGAACCATTCTGTTCCCCCTGGTTCGACGACTCTCGTCACGCTAACCGGAGAAACCGAGCGCCGGATTATCCGTGCTTCCGGCACGCCGAACCCATGCGATCATGGGTAGGTCTGCACCTCTCCAGCAGATGTCGTCCGTGATGCCGACCGCTGGAGGTTGCCTGTGACCACCCCGAAACGCGCTGCGCGGCCGCTGACCGCACCCGTCATCGACTGCGAGCCGCCGGCGCTGCCGCTGGGCGGCCCACCGCCTGACGTGCCCGCCGCCCCTTGCCCGAGCCCGACCGTGCTGCACGGGCACAGCCCGCGCCGGCTACGGCTTGTGAGTCCCGAACCCGAACGCCAATTGCAGCCTGGTGCGGCACAATTCGCCGACATGGCCCTGCGCCGGGTCCTTGAGGTCGTCGACCGGCGCAGGCCGCCGTCCCAGCTGAGATCACTGATGAGCCAACTGCTGCTCGACGCGGTCGTCGCCTCCACCGCATCCCGGCACGTCACCACCGCCAGCCTGCGACGGGTGGGGTTACGCCCGGCAGCCTCACCCGAGGCCGCCGAGCTGTTCGCCACCTACACCCGCGGGGCGCGCGTACGCGCCATCGCCGGACGTATCGAATTGCGCAGTGGCCGTTGGCAACTCACCGCGCTGCAGTTGGGTTAACCCTTGCGGTGCGACTTCGACGGCCGGCCGGTCTTGGCCTGCTTGCGGGCTGCTTCGCGCCGCTCACGCCGCGTGCCACCACCGGCAGGCGCGGAATGCTTCCCACCACCGCCGGACCGCTGGACCTCCGCGGTTCCGTCCTCGGACGGTCCGGTGTAGGTCAGCGGCGGAGCGTCGTTCTCGATCCCCTTGGCCCGCAATGCAGGTGCCGGGCGCTCCTTGGTGGCCACCGCACCGGAGTCGGCCTCGGCGGCTGCAGCCTCATTGGCCTCACCGGCCTTCGCCGCCGCGGCCGCAGCGAACTCGGCCAGCCCGCTGGGCGCGGCCACAGGTGCCACCTGGGCGCTCGGCTGCGAAGGCACAGCCTCGACCTGAACGTTGAACAGGAATCCGACCGACTCCTCCTTCAGCGCGTCGAGCATGCCGACGAACATGTCGTAGCCCTCGCGCTGGTACTCGACCAGCGGATCGCGCTGCGCCATCGCGCGCAGACCGATGCCCTCCTTGAGGTAGTCCATCTCGTAGAGGTGCTCGCGCCACTTGCGGTCGATCACGTTGAGCAGGACGTTGCGCTCCAGCTGGCGCATGGCGCCCTCGCCCGCCAGTTCCTCGAGCTGCTTCTCGCGCTCGGCATAGGCGCGGTCGGCGTCGGCGACCAGCGCTTCGAGCAACTCGTCACGGGTCAGCTCACCGGGCTCGCCCACTGCATCGGAATCGACCAGATCGTGGTGGTCGATGCCCACCGGGTACAGCGTCTTGAGCGCCTCCCACAGCTTGGCCAGATCCCAGTCCTCGGCGTAACCCTCGGCCGTGGCGCCGTCGACGTAGGCGGTGATCACATCGACGAGCATGTCGTGGGCCTGTTCCTGGAGGTTCTCGCCCTCCAGGAGCATCCGCCGCTCCTTGTAGATGACCTTGCGCTGCTGGTTCATCACCTCGTCGTACTTGAGGACGTTCTTGCGGACCTCGAAGTTCTGCTGCTCGACCTGGGTCTGCGCGCTCTTGATCGCGCGGGTCACCATCTTGGCCTCGATCGGCACATCGTCGGGCAGGTTCAGCCTGGTCAGCAGCGACTCGAGCGTCGCGCCGTTGAACCGTCGCATCAACTCGTCACCCAGCGACAGGTAGAACCGGGACTCGCCCGGGTCACCCTGGCGGCCCGAGCGGCCGCGCAGCTGGTTGTCGATACGCCGGGACTCATGACGCTCGGTGCCCAGCACATACAGCCCACCGGCCTCGGTGACCTTCTCGGCCTCTTTGTTGGCCTCTTCCTTGATGGCCGTGAGGGTGTCGTCCCAGGCGGCCTCGTACTCCTCCGGGGTCTCCACCGGATCCAGGCCCTTTTCCCGCAGCCGCTTGTCGGCCAGGAAGTCGGCATTGCCGCCGAGCACGATGTCCGTACCACGACCGGCCATGTTGGTGGCGACCGTGATGGCGCCGAGCCGTCCGGCCTCGGCGATGATGTTCGCCTCCTGCTCGTGGTACTTCGCGTTCAGGACGTTGTGCGGAATCTTGCGCTTGGTGAACTGCCGCGACAGGTACTCGGAGCGCTCGACGCTGGTGGTACCGATCAGCACCGGCTGTCCCTTTTCATAGCGCTCGGACACGTCGTCGACGACCGCGATGTACTTGGCTTCCTCGGTCTTGTAGATCAAATCGCCCTGATCGGCGCGGACCATCGGCTTGTTGGTGGGGATCGGCACCACACCCAGCTTGTAGATCTCGTGCAGCTCGGCGGCCTCGGTCTCGGCCGTGCCGGTCATGCCGGACAGCTTGTCGTAGAGCCGGAAGTAGTTCTGCAGCGTGATCGTGGCCAGCGTCTGGTTCTCGGCCTTGATCTCGACGTGCTCCTTGGCCTCGATCGCCTGGTGCATGCCCTCGTTGTAGCGGCGCCCCAACAGCACACGGCCGGTGAACTCGTCGACGATGAGCACCTCGCCGTCGCGGACGATGTAGTCCTTGTCGCGCTGGAACAGCTCCTTGGCCTTGATGGCGTTGTTCAGGTAGCTGACCAGCGGCGAGTTGGCCGCCTCGTAGAGGTTCTCGATGCCCAGCTGGTCCTCGACGAACTCCACGCCCAGCTCGTGCACACCGATGGTGCGCTTGCGGATGTCGACCTCGTAGTGGGTGTCCTTCTCCATCATCGGGGCCAGTCGGGCGAACTCGCTGTACCAGTTGGAGGCGCCGTCGGCGGGACCCGAGATGATCAGCGGGGTACGGGCCTCGTCGATGAGGATCGAGTCGACCTCGTCCACGATCGCGAAGTTGTGGCCACGCTGGACCATGTCCTCGACCGAGTGCGCCATGTTGTCGCGCAGGTAGTCGAACCCGAACTCGTTGTTGGTGCCGTAGGTGATGTCGGCGTGGTAGGCCGTCCTGCGCTCCTCCGGGGTCAGGCCCGAAAGGATCACGCCGACCTCCAGGCCCAGGAACCGGTGCACGCGGCCCATCCACTCGCTGTCGCGTTTGGCCAGGTAGTCGTTGACCGTCACCACGTGCACGCCCTCGCCGGACAGCGCGTTGAGGTAGGCCGGCAGCACCGCGGTCAGGGTCTTGCCCTCACCGGTCTTCATCTCGGCGACGTTGCCGAAGTGCAGCGCCGCGCCGCCCATGATCTGGACCTCGAAGTGCTTCTGGGACAGCACCCGCCACGCCGCCTCACGGGCCACCGCGAACGCCTCGGGCAGCAGGTCGTCGAGGTCCTCGCCGTCGGCGATCCGCTTCTTGAACTCGTCGGTCTTGCCTCGCAGCTCGGCGTCCGAGAGCTTCTCCATGTCGTCGGACAAGGTGTCGACATAGTCGGCCACCTTCTTGAGGCGCTTGACCATGCGGCCTTCACCGAGACGGAGCAACTTCGACAGCACGCTATTTCCCCTGTGGGTTCGATGGATCCCGTGGGCGGGATCGCACGGGCTTAGTTGACGTCCATCGTAGGTGACCGGTCGAAGTCGCTGGTTCTGCTGGCGCCAAGAGACAAAATCGCACCCCGGAATGCTCCGAGGTGCGATTCTGCGCCTTCTGGCGGTCAGGCCAGACGGATCAGCCCGTAGTCGTAGGCGTGGCGGCGGTACACCACCGACGGGCGATCACTCTCCTTGTCATGGAACAGAAAGAAATCGTGGCCGACCAGCTCCATCTCATAGAGGGCGTCATCGACGGTCATCGGCTTCGCCGGGTGTTCCTTGGTCCGTACGATCCGGCCCGGCTCATGGTCGTCGAGGCCATCCGCCAATCCGCCATCGACCGTCGCCGTCGGCTGCTGTTCGAACAGCGTCTCGTGCGCGGTCGCTTCGGCCAGTGAGACCGGGGTCTTGTCGCCGTAGTGGATCTTGCGGCGGTCCTTGCTCTTGCGGAGCCTGCTTTCGAGTTTGCCGGCCGCTGATTCCAGGGCCGCATAGAAGCTGTCTGCGCAGGCCTCGCCGCGCACCACCGGGCCACGGCCGCGAGCCGTGATCTCGACGTGCTGGCAGTTTTTGCGCTGACGGCGGTTACGTTCGTGGTCGAGTTCGACGTCGAACAGGTAGATGGTGCGGTCGAACCGCTCCAGGCGCGACAACTTCTCCGAGACGTAGATACGGAAGTGATCGGGAACTTCGACGTTTCGACCTTTGACCACAACCTCTGCGTTCGGCTCCGGGGTGGTGTCGCCGACCTGCTCGTCGGGGTCGACCACCATGGTGGCGCTTGTGTCCGGGGAATGGGTTGACATACTCGGCAACTCGTTTCTCTCAGTTGTCACACGCGTTCACGCGTGCCCTACTTCTCAACGAATCGAGATGGTGCCGATGGGCCGAATAGTTTGCTCCACCCATCGGCGAAAGGTGTCGGGTACTCACCTCCTACCGTTTGGCAGTGAAGTGGCGCCGCGTTCGGGGGGCGCCGCCGTGAGTCGTTCACGGGTGGTTGCTGCCGACGGTAGTCCGTGTTCACCCACTCGTGCCACCAATTTCAAATACGTGTTCTCAGTTCTTCATGTGGGTTTGATCTCAGCGAAATGACGCGCGCGTCAGGCATGCGAAATCGCCAGTACAGCAGCCACGTCGGCCCCCGAAGTGGTAAGCATCCGCACCGATTCGGCCGCCGTGGCTCCGGTGGTGACGATGTCGTCGACCAGCACCACTTCACCCACGACCGGCCTGATCAGACGCACGCGGCCGGCGATGTTGCGCTCGCGGGCGGCGCCCGACAGGCCCACCGAATCACGCACCCACGGCCGCAGGCGCAGCGCGGGCACCACGCCGACACCCGGCAGTCCGGCAACCGCCGCCGTCGCGATCCGGCGGACCGGATCACCACCGCGCCGACGAGCCGCGACGAAGCGGGTCGGTGCCGGCACCAGTGTCACCGGAGTGCCGACGACGCCCCAGGTCAGCAGATGCTGCAGGCCGGCACTCAGCGCATCGGCCAGCGGGACGATCAGGTCGCTGCGGCCGTGTTCCTTGGCCGCCACAATTACGCGCCGGCGGATACCGGCGTGGCGGCCCAGGGCAAACACCGGCACCCCCGGATCGGTTCGTGGAGTGACCAGGTGCGGCTCGTCGTCGCCGACGCTCAACTGCGCGGCACACGTCACACACCATCTGGTTGCCGGTGCCCCACAGCCGCCGCACTCCAGCGGCAGGATCAGGTCGAGCATGCCGGCAGTCTGCGCGCCGGCACCGACACGGCGGGGGGTCGGTCAGCCGGGCAGCACCGGGGCCGAGCCGGGAACCATCAGCGGACGCACCTCGACCCAGCCGGGGTTGTCCTCACTGACCGATGCGGACAGCTGCATCACCCCGCGCTGATCAGCGACGTAGACCGTCGACGGATTCGCCGCCACCGTGCCCACCGGGACCTGCAGATTGCGGCTGGGCCCGTCCGAGTTCACCCCGTCGAGATTGACGTAGGACACCGGGTGCGCCGGATCGGTCCGGCTGACCACGATGTCGTCGCCGGTACGCCAGGACAACGACACCACCGTGTTGCCCAGGCCGAAGCCGAGACGCCGCGGATAGGTCAGCAGGAACTGTCCTTCCGGAGTCCGCTCGATCCCGGCCAGGATCACCTGCCCACCGATCACCATCGCCGCGCGAGTGCCGTCCCGGGACAGCTGCAGTTCGGTGATCGGGCCGGGATATCGGGTGACCACGGCCGCCGCGTCGACGGGGATACGCGCCGGCACACCGGACGCGTCGCGGATGGCGCGGACCACATTGACGTCGTCGACCACCACCCATACGGCTTGGTCCAGCGACCAACTCGGGCGGCTCAGGGTCCGGCCCTCGATGGCCATCGCGGTGGGGCCCCCCAGCGGGCCCATCCACAGCGAGGCGGCCGTCGCCTCCGGGGCATCGGGCAACACGACGACAGACGCCGCATCCTGGCCATTGCGTGACACCGCGGCCGACTTCTGATTCGGTGCCGAACCGAACGCGCCGGGCACGCGGGTGGTGCTCTGCCCGTCCAACGCCACCAGCGATCCACCGACCAGTGCGTGCAGGCCTGCGGCCGCGCCAGGCACCGCACCCGGGTCGGTGGCCGCGACGTCGGAGGTCTCCCAACCGTCGGCGAACCGGTCGTCCAGCGGGGCACCGTCGACGTTGATCACGTACGGCCCACGGATCCCGGCCCGCGACAGGGTCCAGATGATCTGTGCGGCAAGCAGTTGCCGGCTGTGCGGATCGGTGGTCGAGAGATTCTCGAGGTCGATTCGGGCGCCGCCGTAGCCGCGCCCCACTCCGGTCTTTCCACCGTCGGCCCGGGTGACCGGACCGCGCAGCCGCAATGGTGCGTCGAGCAGGTTACGCACGGCCCTGGCGATCTCCGGGCGGGGCCCGGAGACCAGTTTGGAGATCAGTTCGGTGGCCAACTGGTCGGGATCGGACACCGCGACATAACGGGGATCGGGCACGACCGTGGTCCCGGTCGGGTCGACGAAGTAGAGCGTGTTGCGCTTGTACGTGGACTGAAACTGTTGCCAGTCAAGGAAAACGCCGTTGGGCAGCCGGTCGATGCGCCAGCCGGCCGGAGTCTGGACGAGCTCGATCGGACCGGGATCGGGCAGTGCCCCCTCCCCGGTCTCGAACACCCCCATGTCGGAAAGGGATCCCAGGATGTCTGCCCGCATGCTCACCGAAACCCGGTCCGCGCCGCGGGTTTCGACGAACACCACCCGGTCGAGCAGCAGCGCGCTGCCGGCGTCGTCCCACGAACTGGACGCCGACTCGGTGAGGAACTGCCGGGCCGCCAGGTGCCGGTTTGCGGGATCGGCGGTGGCCTTGAGGAATTCGCGCAGGAGAACATCGGGGTCCATGCCCGGCGCCGGTTTGGGCAGGTTCGGTGGCGCCGGCCTGTCGACGGTACCGATCGCTTGCGGGGACGACGAATTCGGAATTCCCGCGCATCCGGACACCAGAACTACCAGACCGACGACCACCACCGTCAGTAGGCGCTTCACACGTTCTCCTCCGCATGCTCCCGGTCGCGGTTGGGGCGCTGCCGCGACTTTTGCTGCTGCGAAGCAGGTTTCAACGGCAGCGGACTGGTGGTCACCTTGTGGCCGCGCACCAGGGGCAGCGTCAGACGGAAGCAGGCTCCCTTGCCCGGCTCACCCCAGGCCTCCAACCGGCCCTGGTGCAGGCGCGCGTCCTCGATGCTGATGGCCAGGCCCAGGCCGGTGCCGCCGGAGCGGCGAACCCGGGACGGATCGGACCGCCAGAACCGGCTGAACACCAGCTTCTCCTCGCCGGGACGCAGGCCGACACCGTAATCGCGCACGGTGACGGCGACGGTGTCCTCGTCGGCAGCCATCCGGATGCGCACCGGTTTGCGCTCGGCGTGATCGATGGCGTTGGCGATGAGGTTGCGCAGGATGCGTTCCACCCGACGCGGATCCACCTCGGCGATCACCTCGTCGCCCGGCATGTTGACGTCAAGCTCGACCTCGGCATCGGCCGCCAGGTGCCCGACGTTGTCCAGCGCACTCTGCACCGTCGTCCGCAGATCCACCGACTCCACCGACAGCTCGGCCACACCGGCGTCGTGGCGGGAGATCTCCAGCAGATCGGCCAGCAGTGTCTCGAACCGGTCCAGCTCGTTGACCATCAGCTCGGTGGACCGTCGCAGCGCGGGGTCGAGGTCCTCGCTGTGATCGTGGATCAGGTCGGCGGCCATGCGCACGGTGGTCAGCGGGGTCCGCAGTTCATGGCTGACGTCAGAGGTGAAGCGGCGCTGCAGGTTTCCGAATTCCTCGAGCTGTTGGATCTGGCGTGAGAGACTCTCGGCCATGTCGTTGAACGACACCGCGAGCCGGGCCATGTCGTCCTCGCCGCGCACCGGCATCCGCTCGGTCAGGTGGCCTTCGGCGAACCGCTCGGCGATCCGTGAGGCGGACCGGACCGGCTGCACGATCTGACGGGCCACCACGAGAGCGATCGCCGCCAGCAGACCCAGCAGTACCACGCCACCGGTCGCCATGGTGCCGCGCACAAGGGAGATGGTGCTTTCCTCGTTGTTCAGCGGAAAGATCAGGTACAGCTCAAGATTGGGCACCGACGAGGACGCCGGGCTGCCGACGATCAGCGCAGGGCCGGAGAACGCATCGGTGGCGACCGGCGTGTACTGGTAGCTGACCTGTCCGGCCTTGACGAAGTCACGTAGCGCCTTGGGCACCTGTTGCACCGGCCCGGCCGCAGCGGCTTCGCGCGGCCCGTCGCCGGGGACCATGAGCACCGCGTCGAACGCGCCGGCCACGTCCGCTCGGGCGTCGGCCTTGCGATCGATCAGGGTGTTGCGGGCCAGCTGCAGGCTGCTGTCGAGCGACCTGCTCTCCTCACCGCCGACGATGCCGCCGACTGTGACGCGGGCCCGTTCCACCTCTTCGGTGGCGGCCTTGACCTTGACCTCGAGGATCCGGTCGGTGATCTGGCTGGTCAGCACAAAGCCGAGCACCAGGATGACGGCGAGCGAGAGCCCCAGGGTCAGCGTCACGACCCGCAGTTGCAGCGAGCGACGCCAGACCAGGCTCACCGCCCGTCCGAGCGTCCCCAATCCGCGCAACAGCGGACCAGAACCTCCCCAGCGACCACGAATGCGACGTCTGGAGCTGAAGATCACGGCCACCGCCGGGCGGTGAGTGTCACGGCGACGGCGAGCCGTCCGATCACGGTGGTCCGGCCTTGTATCCCACTCCTCGAACGGTCAACACCACCTGCGGGTTCTCGGGATCCTTCTCGACCTTGGCCCGCAACCGCTGGACATGCACGTTCACCAAACGGGTGTCGGCGGGGTGGCGATATCCCCACACCTGTTCGAGCAGCACATCACGAGTAAACACCTGGCGTGGTTTACGTGCCAGCGCCACCAGCAGGTCGAACTCCAGCGGCGTCAGCGAAATCTGCTCGCCCTGCCGGGTCACCTTGTGGGCGGGCACGTCGATCTCGACATCGTTGATCGAGAGCAGCTCGGCAGGCTCGTCTTCGTTGCGGCGCAGCCGCGCGCGCACCCGGGCCACCAGCTCCTTCGGCTTGAAAGGCTTCATCACGTAGTCGTCGGCGCCGGACTCCAGGCCGAGTACCACGTCAACCGTGTCGGTCTTGGCCGTCAGCATGACGATCGGCACGCCGGAGTCGGCACGCAGCACCCGGCACACGTCGATCCCGTTCATGCCGGGCAGCATCAGATCCAACAGGACCAGGTCAGGCCGCAATTCGCGGACCGCTGTGAGCGCCTGGCTGCCATCGCCGATGACCGCGGTGTCGAATCCTTCACCACGCAAGACGATGGTGAGCATCTCGGCCAGCGATGGGTCGTCGTCGACGACAAGGATCCTTTGCCTCATGGTGTCCATGGTGTCACCCGATAGCGATAAAACCGGGGTACCACACGCGGGTTTCTCCGCTTTATCTGCTGCTTAGCCGCCCCGCCAGGGCTGCCGGGTCCACATCCGGGCCCGCGACCGCCCATCGGCCGCACCAGTCGGCGGCTGCCAGCGCGGCATACACCGCACCGGTGCGCTGTTGCAGCCCGCCGTCGCGCTCGTAGGCGTCCTTGGCGCGGTCGGCTTCGGTGTTGGCGCGATGCTCGGCCCGCGCAGCAGCCAGCTCGGTGGGGACATCGAGCAGAATCTGCCAATCCGGGCTGGGGAGTTTCAAACGGTCGAACTCGAGCTCACGCACCCAGGCCACCGCTTCCCCGTCGGCACCCTGGTGGAGCCGGGCCGCGCTGTAGGCCGCGTTGGACGCCACGTAGCGATCCAGGATGACGACGTCATAGGCGGCCTGCAGGTGTTCGATCTCCTCCCGGGCACCGGCACGGTCGAGCGCGAACAGGGTGGCCATCGCGTAGACGGATCCGGCCAGATCGCCGTGGGCGCCGTGCAGCGCCTCGGCGGCCAGGTCCGCGGGCACCGAGCGGTGATAGCGCGGGAACGCCAGACTGCCGACAGAGAGGTGGTCGGCCTCGAACGCCGCCCGCAGGCCGCCCGTCAACGTACGTTTGCCTGCGCCGTCGACACCCTCGATCGCAATGAGCACCCCGCGAGCCTAGCTCTGCGGCGGCCGTCGCCCCCCAATGTCACGCCAGAGTGGCGCCAGCCCTCGAGCGTCACGCTGGAGTGGCGGCCGCGCGTCAGCTCGGCCGCTGCGCGGGCGGCACATAACCCGGCGTGAATCCGCGTTCCTGCACAATGAGATTCAGTCCGCCGAGCGAGCACTCCTCGATGTCGTCGAAGGCGATGTCGGGTTTCAGGTCGGTGTGGAAGATGGGATGACCGTCGGCGTCGTAGCCGCCGTAGCCCTTGTCGGCGTAGACGTCGACGTACTTCACGAGGCCCATGGCGTCGGCAGCCCGACGGGCGTAACCCTCACCGCCCCCGGACCAGAGCATGATCCGGGTGTTCTTCATGCTGGCCAAGGTGATCAGTAGCGTGCGGATGCGTTCGTTGGCCACATAGCCATCGGTGATCGTGTTGTCCCGCAACGTCCCGTCGATGTCGAAGGCGATCGTCACCTGCTTCATTTCCATCCCCCCTATTGACCGCTCAGCCAGCCATACACCCGCAGACTCACGGCCCCGAACAACAGCAACGGGCCCAGGACATCTGTCAGCGGAGTCGATCCCACCGCCGCAGTGACCGCTCCGGCGACGATCGCAAACCCCAGGAACCCTAGCCGGACGGCCAGGAAGGTTCGTTCACGTAACACTGCGTACAGCGTCGGGCGTGGCACGCTGCGCACCAGCCAGGCGATCACCGCCACCAACCCGAGCGACAGCAAGGCAGTGAAAATCCTTGGTACCACGGTCGGTTGGGAATCTCCGTGCACGGCCATCACGGAGATCATCGCGAGGGCCAGCAAGATGACGCACGCGGTGGAGACGCGCAGAACCCGGATCAGCACCACCCCGATGTTGCGGCGGGCCAACGCGCCCAGTCCCGGATCCAGCCGGCCCGCCCCGAGGAAACCGTTGATCGACGTCGTCAGTTTGCCCCACTTCAGCCTGGCGACCGCCAGATTGTGAACCGCCGAAGCATGGTCGGGTTCCAACCGCAGGGCCGCCTGGTAGCTGTCCTCGGCAGCGGTGAAACTCCCCAGCGCCCGGTGGATGTCGCCGCGCAGCACCAGCGAGTCCGCCGACTCCGGGTACAACCGGAGGGCTTCGTCGATCACGTCGAGCGCCTCTCGCGAACGCCCGGCCTCGTGCAACAGACTGGCGTAGGTGTAGTGCACGGAATAGATGTGCGGATTCTCCGTGGCTGCTTTCCACGCCATCTGCAGCGCTTCCTGCCGCCGTCCCTGTCCGTTCAGCGCGAGGGCATACACACGCATCACGTGTTCGTCGCCGGGAGCGGCGGCCAACGCCGAATGAGCGGCCTGCGCCGCCCGCTGATAGTCCTTCAACCCCAGGCACGCACGGGCGTACTGCGCAAGGAGTCCGGCATCGTTGGGGGCTTCGGCCAACGCGGACTGCAGCACTTCGGCAGCCCGCTGGTAGTTTCTTGTGCCCAGATACGCCTCGGCGACATCGCCGGGGCCTGCGGCTGCCGACGTCACCGAAGTTTGTTCCGCCGCATGTATTTTGCGAGATCGTCGTAGGTGCCGTCGCGGTTGCTGAACTCCACGACGTTACGTGCGGTCTCGAACCACGGTCCGGTCGACGGCCGGATCTGCGCCACCGCGGCGTCGATGTCGGACATCTGAACGGGCCGCACCTGACCGCTTCGCAGAGATTCGGCCATCGCCAATTGCGTTGCGGTATCACAGACATGGGCCAGGTCGGCGCCGGAGAAACCGTCGGTACGTTTGGCCACCGACGCCAGGTTGATGCCCTCCACCGGCCGGTCCTGCAGATGCAACTTCATGATCGCCGCACGCGCATCGACGTCAGGCAATGACACGAAGATCATCCGGTCGAACCGGCCGGGCCTGCGCAGCGCGGCGTCGACGTCCCATGGAGCGTTGGTGGCGCCCAGCACGTAGACACCGTCGTTGTCGGATGTGGCCGAATCCAGTTCTTCCAGAAGGGCGTTCACGACGGTCCGTAACCCGGCAGACCCGCTCAGTGCCGAACGACGATGACCGAGCGCATCCACCTCGTCGAAGAACAGCACGCAGGGCGCGTTGCGACGCGCGTTGTCGAAGATCGCCCGGACACTGTGTTCGCTCTCGCCGAGCCAACGGGACAACACGTCGGCGATCCCGACCTGATAGAAGTTCGCCCCGAGTTCGCCGGACACCGCCTTGGCGATGTACGTCTTGCCGCATCCGGGTGGGCCGTACAGCAGCAGTCCGCCGCGCGCGGACACCTTGAATGCCTTCATCAGCTCGGGATTGCGGATGGGGCCCAGCAGTGAGAGCTCGAGCTGTTTCTTGACCTCGGCCATCCCCGCGATGTCGTCGAGCCGGACCGACGTGCGCTGCAGTGCGTCGTAGTCGTTCTCGTTGACGGCTTCGGCGGGTTCGGTGACGAATGCCGGTTTGACGATGTCGGCGACCTCCTTCTCGGCCGCCGTCCAGTCGAAGCCCCGAGCGGGCTCTGCGGGCGCAGCAGGGGCTGACGCGCCCGCCAGGCCGGCGCTGCACTGCTGCAGCAGCGTCACGGCCCGGATGTTCGAGGCGTCCTGGGCCAGCACTGCGCTGCAATGTGTCAGCGCCTCGGCATAGCGGCCCCGTTCGACCAGCAAAGTGGCCAGGTGCAGGCGCAACTCTGCCAGCTCCGGGCTGCGTTCAACAGCGGCAGCTAACTCCTGGATGACTGCGTCCTCAGCCATGCAAACCCCCGATCGATCGCTGGTGAAATCCTATCCGGAGCTCGACGCCGCCTCCTGCGGGTAATCCGAGGGCCCTCCGGGGCGTCCGGTACGGTCGCCTGATCCCAGGAATCGCCGACGTATGAGGTAGCGGATGCACCAGAACACAGTGCTCGCGGTGAAGCCCGCCGCAGCAACCCTGCTGGAGATGCTGCAGCAGCGGGCCGCGACGTATCAGGACAAGGTTGCGTTCAGCTTCTCCTACGACGGCGACGACCAGAACCGCACCCAGCTGACCTACCGCGACCTGGATCGACGGGCCCGCGCGATCGCGTCCACCCTGCAAGAACTGGGCGCTGCCGGTGAACGCGTTCTGGTCCTGTGCCGGCCCGGCCTGGATTCCGTCGCCGGGTTCTTCGGCTGCATCTACGCGGGCGCTGTCGCCGTGCCGGTGCACGAGCGGCTGGCTCCGCGTCTGTCCTCGGTGGTGCCCGACGCACATGCGCGCTTCGCCCTGGCCACCGCCAAGACGCAGGCGAAGATCAAGGCCGCCATCGATGAGTTGGCCGAGGGGCGTGACCTGCGGTGGGTCCGCACCGATGAGGTGGACGGCGCTTCCGCAGACGGCAGCGGCTGGGCAGCACCCGATGTCGACGCCGACGCGATCGCCATGGTGCAGTACACGTCTGGCTCCACCACGACCCCGAAGGGCGTCGCCCTGACGCACCGAAACCTTATGCACAACATGGAGTCGATCCGCCAGGTATGGCACGGCGACGACACCGCAACCAGCGTGTTCTGGCTGCCGTCCCACCACGACATGGGGCTGATCGGCGGGATCCTCTCGATGATCTACGTCGGGTGCACCACCCATCTGATGTCGCCGTCCTCCTTCGTCAAACGGCCGATGGGCTGGCTCGAAGCGATCTCCCGGCTTCGCGCAACCTTCACCGCCGCACCGAACTTCGCCTACGACCGGTGTGTCGACGAGAGCACCGCAGAGCAGCGCGCGGCGCTCGATCTGTCCAGCCTGGCCACCGCCATGAACGGCGCCGAACCGGTACAGGCCGCCACGCTGGAGAAGTTCGCCGAGGCGTTCGCACCGGCGGGCTTCCGGCCGGAGGCGCTGTGTCCGGTGTACGGGCTCGCGGAGGCGACGTTGCTGGTGTCCGGCGGGTCGGACTCCGCGTTGCCGGTCGTTGCACACGTCGATCGCACCAGCCTTCAGGTCGATCGCGTCGTCGACGTCGACCCGGGTCATCCGGCTGCTCTGGCGTTGGTGGGATGCGGTCGTCCGCGAGGCGGCCAGGACGTGGCCATCGTCGACCCGCTGACCCACCAGCCTTGTGGGGCAGACGAAGTCGGCGAGATCTGGATCGCCGGTCCCAGCGTCGGTTGGGGCTATTGGGCCCGACCGGACGAGACGACGCAGACGTTCTCGGCGACGCTGCCAGACGAATCCGGCGGCCCGTTCCTGCGCACCGGCGATCTGGGTTTCCTTCGTTCGGGCGAGCTGTACATCACGGGACGCTGCAAGGACCTCGTCGTCATCCGTGGCGGCAACTACTACCCCAACGACATCGAGCGGACGGTGCAGGACTGCCATCCGGCACTCGTCTCGGGCCGCGGCGCCGTCTTCACAATCACTCCCGGCCTGGGCGCCGTCGAACAGATGGTGATCGTGCAGGAGGTGGCGCGCCGACGAGAGGGGTCGGCCGACCTCGCCGCGGTGGCCGATGCGATCCGGACCGCGGTGACCACGCGATACGGAGTCGAGCCGAATTCGGTTCTACTGGTGGAACATCTGTCGATTCCGACGACGTCGAGCGGCAAGATCCAACGGGGCCGGTGCCGGCAACAGTTGCTCGACGACGAGATCGCACCCGTGGCGCACTGGCGTAGGCCGTCGGCACTTGATGACCTCGCCAAGGCCAGGGAACTCGAGGCGGCGATCCAGATCGCCGAGCTGATCAAGGCGGAGGCGGCCCGCCAGCAGGCCGCCGGCCAGAACTGACTCAAAAGCTGACCAAGATTGTTAGCTGACCGTGGCCACCCGGTCGGGTGGCCACGGGTTATCGCGTCCGAATCTGGTCGGCACGACCCAGGCACGGCCCGTACCGCGAGCCACGGTTTCCGCCCACCCACGCACAAATGACGCTGCACCGAGATGCCTCGACCTCGCGCGCCTGCCCCATCCGAGCCGGATGACCGACTACCGGCAGCACGCCCGGAACGGGGCTTGATCGCATGAATCATGTTGTCAGACAAATTTTTTGACAGACGACACACGATCTCGCCGGGCGCCCGGCGACGCGAATCGATACCTCACCCCGAGGTCGTTCGCGACATAAGGAAATGTCTAATTATTAGCCCAAATGAGGTTCGAGCCCAGCGAGCAGCGGATTCCCGCGCCGCAACGCGTTGCTCGAAAGCGCGGAACCTTAAACTGGCTACATTCGTTGCCCAAATTTTGCATCTGCAACTACTTGGCCAGGCTATGGTCTGTCCGATTATTTACAGATGCGAAAGGAGATGCCGTGCATCTCGTTGCTCAGCCCCACACTGCCGTGGGTGCAAAGCAAGAAACCACCCGTCACTGGCTCACTGCAGCCGGAGTCGTTGTCGCCGCTGCCGGAATGATCGCTGCCACGCCGGGGATCTCCCCGGTCCAGGCCGGCGTTCAGCACGACATCCAGGCCGACGCGGTCCGGCTGACGGCGGGTTGGGACCCCTTCGCGCCGTTGCAGGCGGCCTTCGACACTGCGAAAGCCAACGGCACGATCCTGGGCGACAACTTCCTGTTGGCCCCGGGAGTCGGACTGCAACAGGCGATCGCCAACCAGATCGGTTACGCCAAGCAGCTGTTCGACGACCCGTCGAGCTTCGAGGCCGTGTCGCAACAGTTCGCCGCCAATGCGATGAAGGTGCTGACCGGTCTCACCCTGATCGGCGCGGACGAGGAAACCAGGGACGCTGTGGTCAAGCACACCCTGGGTGGTATGCACGGCATGGCGCTCGACATGTTCCCCGGCTTCCTGGCCGAAGGTGTTGACCCCGAGGCCTTCTCGGCGGTCATGAGTGTATTGGCCTCGCCGCTGAGCGGTGTGCTCATCGGCTCCATCGGGCCGGTCGTCAGCCCCGCGGTGGCGCTCCTCAACAGTGCCGTGGCGATCTCAAACGCGCTTCAGGCCGGTGACTCGACGACGGCGCTCTCCAGCCTGCTCGGGGTACCGGCCGGCATGGTCGACGCGTTCCTCAACGGTGCCAACCTCAACCTCGATGCGCTGGCGCCCATGATCAACGATGCGGGGCTGATCAAGGACACCGTCACCATCGCCGGGCTCAACATCGCGTTCGGCGGTCTGCTCACCCCGGGCTCCACCGATCGGAGCACCTACGAGTACACCGACGAAGACGGCAACAAGGTCACGATCCCCTCGGTCGGCGGCTCGATCTTCAACAGCCTCGGCATGGATATCAAGCTCGGTGCCCTGCCCATCTCGGTCAAGGGTGAGGCCGTCGGCCCGATCGGCGCCCTGCAGGGTCTGTCGCAGACGGTCGGCGTGCTGCTCGGCAGCGGCTGGGACGATTGGGACGGTAAGGGGAATGCTCCTGCCCCGAAGCCCCCGCTGTTCGGACTGCATCCGCTCGCGACGGGCGACATTCTGAGCGACACCGCCGAAAGTGCAGGCGTCACCAAACTTCGTGAAGCGTTGAAGGGTGCCGCTGTCGAGAACATCGTCAAGAAGCTGCAAGGCATCACCACGGGCACCGAGGAGGCCGCCGACCTGGCTGCCGCTCCGGTGACGGATGCCGACAGTTCGGTCACCGACAGTTCAGCCGCCAACGCCATCGCAGCGGCCAACGAGCTGACGCACACAACCGTGAACAAGACCGTCACGGTGTCGTTGGAGAAGCCGGCCGCCGTACCCGCGGCCGCGGATGCCACCAAGACCCCGGCCGCCACCAAGGTCGATGCCGCTGACGAGGCAAGCATCGCCGGCGAGACCGCCGGAACGGCAACGGAATCGGCTGACGATGCCGGGACCGTAGTGAAGGCGACGCCTAAGGTCCAGACCCGCCTGAAGGCGCCGTCCACCCGGCCGGCCGGCCCGACGGACAAGGCCCCGCGCAGCAATCTGGTCAAGGGCGTCAAGGATGCGGTGAAGAACGTCCGCAACGGACTGGGCGCGAACAGCACCCGCAAATCCAGCGAATCTTCCTCCAGCTCAAGCGGTTCGAGTGCCGGTGCGTCCAGCTCCGGTTCCGAAGCCACCAAGCCGGCCAAGAAGGACGCCGGCAGCAAGAGCAAGCACGACAACAAGAAGTAATCGGCCAGCAGACAGAAAAATGCCCCAAATCGCTTGATTTGGGGCATTTTTCCGTCTGGTCGCGCTACCTCAGTGACTCAGTAGCGGTAGTGCTCCGGCTTGTACGGGCCGTCGACGTCGACGCCGATGTACTCGGCCTGCTCCTTGGTGAGCTTGGTCAGCGAGCCACCCAGTGCCTCGACGTGGATGCGCGCCACCTTCTCGTCGAGGTGCTTGGCCAGGCGGTAGACCTCGTTGTCGTACTCGTCGTTCTTGGTCCACAGCTCGATCTGGGCGATCACCTGGTTCGAGAAGCTGTTGCTCATCACGAACGACGGGTGCCCCGTGGCGTTTCCGAGGTTGAGCAGCCGGCCCTCGCTCAGCACGATGATCGACTTGCCGGTGTCGCCGAAGGTCCACTGGTCGACCTGCGGCTTGATGTTCAACCGCGTAGCACCCGACTTCTCCAGGGCCGCCATGTCGATCTCGTTGTCGAAGTGGCCGATGTTGCCCAGGATCGCGTGGTCCTTCATCGCCTTCATGTGGTCCAGCAGGATGATGTCGAAGTTGCCGGTCGCGGTCACCACGATGTCGGCGTTGCCGATCGCCTCTTCGACGGTCACCACGTCGTAACCGTCCATCAGCGCCTGCAGGGCGTTGATCGGGTCGACCTCGGTGACCTGCACGCGCGCGCCCTGACCGGCCAGCGACTCGGCACAGCCCTTGCCCACGTCGCCGTAGCCGCAGATCAGCACCTTCTTGCCGCCGATCAGCGCGTCGGTGCCACGGTTGATGCCGTCGACCAGCGAGTGCCGGGTGCCGTACTTGTTGTCGAACTTGCTCTTGGTGACCGAGTCGTTGACGTTGATGGCCGGGAACGCCAGCTCACCCGCGGCGGCGAACTGGTACAGCCGCAGCACGCCGGTGGTGGTCTCCTCGGTGACACCCTTGACCGACGCGGCGATCTTGGTCCACTTGTCCTTCTCGGTCTCGAAGCGCTTGCGCACCAGGGACAGGAAGACCTTCCACTCGGCCGAGTCGTCTTCCTCGGCGGGCGGGACCACGCCGGCCTTCTCGTACTCGGCGCCACGCAGCACGAGCATGGTGGCGTCGCCGCCGTCGTCGAGGATCATGTTCGCCGGCTCACCCTCCCAGGTGAGCATCTGCTCGGCGGCCCACCAGTACTCCTCCAGCGTCTCGCCCTTCCAGGCGAACACGGGGGTGCCCTTGGGCTCCTCCGGCGTGCCGTTCGGACCGACGACGACCGCCGCGGCAGCATGGTCCTGGGTGGAGAAGATGTTGCAGGACGCCCATCGCACTTCGGCGCCGAGAGCAACCAGTGTCTCGATCAGCACCGCGGTCTGCACGGTCATGTGCAGTGAGCCGGAGATGCGGGCGCCTTTGAGCGGCTGCACGTCGTGGTATTCGCGACGCAGCGCCATGAGGCCGGGCATCTCGTGCTCGGCCAGGCGGATCTCCTTGCGGCCGAATTCGGCCAGCGAGAGGTCGGCCACCTTGTAGTCGATACCGTTGAGGCTGTCGGCCTTCAACTCGGTCATGTAGAGCCCTCTTTCAGTCGTGATTGCTTGCACGCGCACAGACGCGCCCAACGGCGACGCCACACGCAGATACCTCTAGCCTGCGGGCTCGCGGGACAGGCGCTCATGCGGAGTAACGGCAGCGGCGCTCTGACAGCTACGGGGTATCTATGACACCGTAGCGCTCGGCGAAAGGCGTCATGAGTCGGGCCAGGTCACCGGCCACGTCGTGGTCCGCCTCGGGCGGCATCGACACGTAACTCATCGCCAGGCGCACGATCGCGCGGGCCAGCACCCCGGCGTCCTCGTCACTGGCTTTCATCCAACTGTTCTGAAAGGTTCCGGTCAGCCGGGCAGAGCATCGCGAGATGATCGGGCCGCTGCCGGTGGTGATGATCTGGAGCAGGTCGGGCTTGGAAGCGCCGGTGAGCAACGAGATCACCAGCGGATCGGCGGCCGATTCCAGGAAGAACGCCCGGAACCCCTCCAGGAACGCCGCGTGCACCTCGCCGACGTTGTTGTTGATCGCATTGTCGACCGCGTCGACCAACCGGTCCGCCAGGCGCATGGCATAACCCTCGGCCAGTCCCTGTCGGGACCCGAACTCGTTGTAGATCGTCTGACGGCTGATCCCCGCGACCTGGGCCACGTGCGAGAGCGTGATGGCCGACCAGTCGCGGGTCAACAGCAGTTCCCGCATGCCGTCGAGAATCGAATCGCGCAGCAGCACCCTGGATGCCTCCGCATACGGGATGCGCTGTTTGTCTCGCGGCCGACTCACACGGGCGACAATATCGCTTTCCGTCCGTGTTTCGAGCGCGTCGCTCGAAGCCGTCAAGGCCGTGCGACCTCGACCATCTCGAAATCGGTCTTCGCAGCGCCACAATCCGGGCAGCTCCAGTCCTCGGGGATGTCATCCCAGCGGGTCCCCGGGGCGATGCCGTCCTCGGGCCAGCCCTTGGCCTCGTCGTACTCGAATCCGCACTGGACGCAGATGTACAGCTTGTACGGCTCGGTGCCGGTCGGCTCCTCGCGCAAGCGCTCGTCGGTCATTTCACTGCTCCCATCGGTTCGAAGTCGACCTTCTCCCGCACCGCACAGTCCGGGCAGCACCAGTCGTCGGGCACGTCGCTCCATGGCGTTCCAGCCGGGAACCCCTCTCGCGGAGCGCCTTTCGCTTCGTCGTACACGTAGCCGCATCCAGGACACTCGTAGGCGCTCACGCGGCATCACCGGCCCCGTAGCGCGCCAACACCTTCGCCCGCAGCCGCGGCTGGATGTTCACCTTGGTGATGTCACCGTCGTAGTGCTCCAGCACCCGGTGGTCCATCAGCTTGCGCCACAACGGCGGCAGGTAGGTGAGCCCGATCAGCGACGCATACCCACTGGGCAGGTTGGGTGCGCCGTCGATGCTGCGCAGGGTCTGATACCGGCGGGTGGGGTTGGCGTGGTGATCGCTGTGCCGCTGCAGGTGATACAGGAACAGGTTGGTGACGATGTGGTCGGAGTTCCAGCTGTGCACCGGGGCGCACCGCTCGTAGCGACCGCTGGCCGTCTTCTGCCGCAACAGCCCGTAGTGCTCGAGGTAGTTCACCGATTCCAGCAGGCTGAAGCCGTAGATGGCCTGGATGACGATGAACGGGATCAGCGCGGGTCCGAACACCGCGATCAGGATGCCGAAGAACACCACCGACATGGCCCACGCATTGAGAACGTCGTTGGACCAGTGCCACGGCGACTTGTCCTGCCGGCGCAAGCGCTGGGCCTCCAACTCCCACGACGAGCGCAGGCTACCGAACACGCTGCGCGGCAGGAACTCCCAGAAGGTCTCGCCGAAACGCGCCGACGCGGGATCCTCGGGCGTGGCGACCCGCACGTGGTGCCCACGGTTGTGCTCGATGTAGAAGTGGCCGTACCAGGTCTGGGCCAGCGTGATCTTGGACAGCCAGCGCTCCAACGAGTCTCGCTTGTGCCCCATCTCATGCGCGGTGTTGATGCCCACCCCTCCGAGCACACCCACCGACAGCGCGATACCGATCTTGGCCGGCCAACCGAGTCCGCCGTCGAACCCGAGCCAGCTGAGATCGGACGCCGTGAACAGATACGCGCCCATGACGACGCTCGCGTACTGGAACGGGATGTAGAGGTAGGTGCAGTACCGGTAGTACTTGTCGTTCTCCAGCTGCTCCATCACCTCGTCGGGCGGGTTCTGGCCGTCGGGCCCGAACCGCAGGTCCAACAGCGGCAGCAGCACGTAGAGCAGAATCGGCCCGATCCACAGTGGCACCTGGGCGGCGGTGTGCCAGCCGAGCTGGTTGAGCCCCCAGATCAGCGGCAGCATCACGAAGATCGCCGTCGGGGCGATCAGGCCCATGAGCCACAGATGCCGCTTCTTGTCCCGCCACTGCCCGACGTCTGCGACGTCCGGTCCGCTCGAGAGTTCCGCCACCACGATGAGCCTCCTTGTGTGAGTGCTGTCACTGCGATGACTTGACTATAAGCGCGCCTATGTCTCTTGTCTAGACATTGACCTATCTTTTGTAAAGTGACCCAGGCCACGAGGGATCCACTGTGGTCGAGCGTCGATTTCAGCTACTGCGACGGCGTCGCCGCGACTTCCCTACTGGCCAGCGTCGAATGGCTCCGGCCGTACACGGCGTACACCACCACCCCGATCACCATCCAGAGCAGGAACCGGATCCAGGTCAGCCCGGTGAGGTTGAGCATCAACCACAGGCACGCCAGGATCGCGGCGATCGGCAACACCGGCACCCACGGCACGCGGAATCCGCGCTTCAGGTCGGGCCGGGTCCGCCGCAGCACGATCACCCCCGCCGAGACCAGCACGAAGGCGAACAGCGTGCCGATGTTGACCATCTCCTCGAGCCGGCCCATCGGGAACACCGAGGCGGCGATCGCCACCAGCACCCCGACGATCAGGGTGATGCGGACCGGCGTCCCGTGGGTGCCGGTCACGGCCAACTGTCGCGGCAGCAGACCGTCGCGCGACATCGCGAACAGCACGCGGGTCTGTCCCAGCATCAGCACGATCACCACCGTGGTGAGCCCGGCAAGCGCGCCGATGGAGATCACCTTCGCGGCCCAGTGCACACCGTTGGCTTCGAAGGCAGTGGCCAGGTTGGCGTGGCCGTCGGGTGCATCGCGCAGCACGGTGTAGGACACCATGCCGGAAAGCACCACCGACACCGCGACGTACAACACGGTGACGATCCCGAGTGAGGCCAGGATGCCGCGGGGTACGTCGCGCTGCGGATCGCGGGTCTCCTCGGCAGTGGTTGCGACGACGTCGAACCCGATGAACGCGAAGAACACGATCGAGGCACCGGCCAGCACCCCGTACCAGCCGTAGTGGCTGCCCGCCGCTCCGGTCAACAACGAGAACAGTGACTGGTCGGCCCCGCTGGCCCCCTCGCCGGCCTCGTTCGGCGGAATGAACGGGGTGTAGTTGGCGGCCTTTATATAGAAGGCGCCCACGACCACCACCAACAGCACGACCGACACCTTGATGACAGTGATGACCAGGCTGAAGAGCGCTGACAACTTGGTGCCCACCACCAGCAGAACCGTCACCAGCGCGATGATCACCAACGCGCCCCAGTCGATCTCGAGACCGCCGAAATCCGCGATCCCGCCCCCGAACCCGAACACGGTTCCGAGGTAGCTCGACCACCCCTTGGCCACCACCGCGGACGCGACGGCGAACTCCAGGATCAGGTCCCATCCGATGATCCACGCCGCGAACTCCCCGAACGTGGCATAGGAGAAGGTGTACGCGCTACCGGCAACCGGCACGGTGGAGGCGAACTCGGCGTAGCACAGGGCGGCCAACCCGCACGCGACGGCGGCGATGACGAAGGCAATCGAGATCGCAGGCCCGGTCAAGTTGCCCGCCGTGGAAGCGGTGATGGTGAAAATGCCCGCACCGATGACGACCGAGACACCGAACACCGTCAGGTCCCACCAGGTGAGGTCCTTGCGGAGCCGGGTCGACGGTTCGTCGGTGTCGGCAATCGACTGTTCGACAGATTTGATTCGCCGAAGGGCAGACATCCCGTCATGCTCCCATCACGGTGGCGGTGAAACCGGTAGGACTCTCAAACTTCGCCGAACCGTGCCCTGCCGCGAGAGTGGGGCGTACGTCACACTCGGCGCCGATCGTGATACGGTCCGCGCATGGCTGAGCTCCCCTACTTCGACCTGCTGATCGATGAACGGCAGGAAGGTGGCGAAACGGGCCAGCTGTGGGAAAACCAGGTGCACTGGGGCTACTGGGAAGATCCCAAGACCGCCAAGGGCACCCGGGATGACTACATCGCGGCCATGGAGCAGATGGACCATGTCCTGTTCGCCGCCGGAAAGGTTGCCGACGGGCAGAAGCTGCTGGACGCCGGCTGCGGGTTCGGTGGGACCATCCAGCAGATCAACGGCACCTACTCGGACATGGACCTCACCGGCCTCAACATCGACCCGCGCCAGCTCGCGGCGGCCGAGGCCCAGACCAAGCCCGTCAACGGCAACAAGATCGGTTGGGTCGAGGCCGACGCCTGCCAGTTGCCGTTCGAGGACAACTCCTTCGACCGTGTCCTGGCCGTCGAATGCATCTTCCACTTCCCGTCCCGCGAGAAGTTCCTCGCCGAAGCCGCGCGGGTGCTCAAGCCGGGCGGGTACCTGGCGGTGTCCGACTTCGTACCGACCCTGATGTTCTTCGGGAAGACCCCGATCTGGATGGCGATCCGTCCCCGGATCGCGAAGTCCTACGGAACGCTCGGGAATGTCCCGCTGCGGGGTTACCGGTCCATGGGTAAGCGTGCGGGGCTCGAGCTCGCCGAGAAACGCAACATCCGGAAGAACACCTTGCCGACGTACCCCTTCCTGCTCAAGTTCTTTCGCGAGCAGGGGTCAGCGGACGCCCAGAAGACGATGATCGTCGGCACACGCTGGATGAAGTGGCTGTCCAAGGCCGGCCTCATCCAATACCGCGTGTACACGTTCCAAAAGCCCGCCTGACCGGTAGCCGGATCGGCCTGAAACTCCTCGACTGACGCGGCGCCGCCCGCGCAGGCCGTCATGCGCCGAGGCCGGCCGAGACCAGGGGCACCAGACTCACTCAGGCTCAGCGGTTCTCCCCGGATACGCGTCGCAGGACGTTGCCGACCGGCAACGTCCTGCGCAAACGATTCAGGTTGGCTCAGAGGGTGGGCATGAATTCGGCGAGTGCCAGGATCATGAAGACCACCAAGGCGAGTCCGATCAGCCCGCCGGCGGGAATCATGGCCACGCACACCACTATCCACACAAGAAGCCTCGGCCATTCGAACGGCTGGTTGCCCATCACACCGCCGCGGCGCTCCCGGAACGTGTGATAGGCCGCCCACACGCCCGCGCCGGCAGCGGCGCAGCCGATGATCTTCAGGCCGTCCGGCGCCACCAGCAGGGCAACGCCCGCCATGATCGCCACGGCCGCAAGGCGGGCCGCCACTGCCGTGCGAAGCCCGGTCACGCGCGTGATCGCCGAGCCGCGATCCGGCTCACCGCGGTACCGCGGTAGCCGCCCGTCGATACCCAACATTCGCCAGATCCAGCGCGACCACACCGTCCGCAAACCGAGGTCCTCGGCTACTCGCCGAACATCGGCAGCCGATTCAGCCATCATCTGGCGCGACTGATCGCTCCGCCAGAACGCAGCCTTGAAAACCCGTCGCGGAACACCGAATTGCCGGGCAAATGTGCGCGGCGGCCCCATCATCTCCCCGATCAACCACCGCAGAAAGAACGGGAAAAGAATTGCGTACCACGCTCGCTTGCGCCGACTGACGCTCTGCATTCGCTGAGCCAGAAGGTCGTCGGCAAACGATATATGGCGCGCTTCCTCGGCCAGGTGAATGTAGGTGATCTTGTTCAGCAGCGGCGGCACGTGCGCTGCGCCACGATGCTGCAGCGTCTGCTGGAAGTGCAGCGGCTGTTCACCGCACAGCACCCCGATGAAGTGAATCATGTTGGCATAACCGCCGATAAAGCCCAGGATCGGTCCGATAAACCGGGACCCTCGCCGCATTCCTGGCACGTCCTCGCCAGTGCGGTTGACGAATTCCTGGAACATCTGGATGTGATTGCATTCGTCGATCAGTTCGTGGAGCAGATACTGGAATACCGGCGAACCATTCGGCATCTTGCCGGCGTAATGCACCACTCCTCGAATCAACATCATTTCGAATTGGAGGGTGACCTTCAGGGTGTTCGCAGTTACCCAGCGTCCCATGTCGATACGGCGCTGCAAAGGCTGTTGGGCATACCATTCAGTAGCCGCGAGCGGAGCACTGTCCGGGTCGAGTTGCCATCGCGGGTCGTCGTCTGCCAGCGCGTTTTCGGGTGCATCCCAGTCGATGTCAACGTACGGATCGAAGCGTCGACGGACCGTCGCACGAGAGAGGGCCTCCACCCTGTCGAAATAGAGGTCCCCCGTTGCCGTGCCGTCCGCGTCGCTGACCGTTGCCATTGCCCCATCCGTTGACTGTGAGTTTCCTTGCAGAGGGTATCAACTTGAGAGCCATATCACGCCTCCAGCCACAGGATTGTGCCACGAGTTGTTGCACGTTCGTTAGACAGGCCCACTGGGCGGGACGCCCGGTTGCGCCGCCCGGGTGCGCGGACCGTGCCTGCAGCGCAGCGCAGGCCCAAACCCGGACACCCAGGAGCACACTCCCCAATCGAGGACGCGTGGCCCGTCGTTACAGTTGACGCTGCTTCTGATTTTTGTGCGCCGGACGCCGTGGGCCCAGTACCGTGTCGATCTAATGCACAGCTCATCCAGAACCCTCGCGACCCACGCCGTTGTCATCGGCGGCAGCATCGCCGGGCTGTGCGCGGCCAGGGTCCTCGCCGATCACTACGGCCTCGTCACCCTGTACGAGCGTGACGAGCTGCCGGATCAGCCCGTCAACCGCGGCGCCATACCGCAGGGCCAACATGTGCACCTCCTGATGGCTCGCGGGGCCGACGAGTTGGAGGCCCTCTTTCCCGGATTGCTCGTCGACATGGTGGCCGCGAACGTTCCGGTGGTGGAGAACCGACCGTCCTCCATCCACTTCGAGGCCGGCGGGCACCTGCTCGGCACCGGACAGACGCTCGAGTCAAACTTCACCGCGTACGTGCCCAGCCGCGGACAGCTGGAATGGCAGATTCGCAGACGGGTGTCGGGATTGCCCAACGTGCAGATCCTGCGACGGGGAGTGAGCGAACCGCAGTACGACCCCGGTACCGAACGGGTCACCGGCCTCGTGCTCGACGACGGTGAACAGGTTGCGGCCGACATGGTGGTCGACGCCTCCGGCCGCGGCAGTCGGCTGCCGGTGTGGTTGGAACAGTGGGGCTACGAGCGACCGCCCGAGGAATCGATCAAAGTCGGGGTCACGTACGCGTCACAGCGGGTCCGTATCCCCGCGGAGCTGATCAACGAGAAAATGGTCGTCGTCAGTGCGGCGCATGACAGCGGTCTTGGTATGGGCATGCTGTTCCACGAGGATGGCATCTGGACGGTCACCGCGTTCGGTGTCGCCAAGGCCGAGCCACCGAGCGATTTCGCCGGCATCAAACAACTTGGTGGCACCGCGCTGCCACCGCACCTTGCGACGGCGTTGCGCGCCGGTGAAGCGGTGGGTGACATGAACTTTCACCGTTATCCGGTGGCCAAGTGGCGGCGCTACGACAAACTGGACCGGTTCCCTGACGGGATCTTTCCGTTCGGCGATGCGGTGGTCAGCTTGAATCCGACGTACGGGCAGGGCGTGACCATGTCGACCGTGCAGGCGGCCAATCTGCGCCAGGTGCTCGCCGAAGGAACCCAAGATCTGGTTCGCCGACTGGCACGGCGCACCGCGAAAACCACCTACCCGGTGTGGATGATGAACTCGGTTGCCGATCAGGTGAAGCACGGGGCGGAAGGCGACAAGGCCTTCTGGTACAGCCCGTTGTTCGGTCTCTTCAACCAGTTCCTCGGCGCAGCCGAAACGGATCCCGTTCTGGCCGAGTGGTTTCTGCGGCGTACGAGCATGCTCGACAGCCTGTGGCTCACTCCACCCCCACGGATCGTCGGACGTGCGATCCGCCACAACATCAAGGCGTGGCTGGCCGAACGCCGCCGGCGCCCCAATGGCTCCGAGCAGTCGGTTACCGCCCGCGGCCGATCTGCCGGCTAGATCCCGATCGTCACGCGGAACAGTTTCGTCGGCTCGGCCGCGGTCAGCCGGATGGGACCGTCCTCGGCCGCCACCCACGCCGCCGCGCCACGTTGCAGCGTCAGCTTGTCGTCGTCGGCATAGATCACGGCGGCGCCTTCGATACACAACAGCAGCTGCGGACCATCGTGGTGGGAGTGCACGTCGATCTCGTCACCGAGGTGCTCACCGTCGACCGTCAGCGCCGACACCGCGAATTCCTGCGCGGGCGTCCGATAGATGGTTTCCGTTCCCTCCGTGACGGTTTCCGACCGCAGCCGATCTTCCGGCGTCGGGGTGAAGTCCAGCACCCGCAATAGTTCCGGCACGTCGACGTGCTTCGGGGTCAGCCCGCCGCGCAGCACGTTGTCCGAGTTGGCCATCACCTCAACGCCGACACCATGCAGATAGGCGTGCAGATTTCCGGCGGGAAGGTAGATGCCCTCGCCGGGTCCCAGGCTGATGCGGTTCAGCAACAGGGAGGCCAACACCCCGGCATCGCCGGGGTATCGTTCACCGAGTTCCAGCACCGTCTTGACCTCGGCTGCGAATTTCTTTGCCCCGGAACGGATATAGTGGACCGCCCCGTCGAGAACGGCCGGCACCAACACGTCGAGATCGGGCTGCGGCGCGGTGATCCAGGTGGTGAACAGGGCCCGCAACCCGTCGGCATCGGACTGATCCGACAGCAGGTTGATGAATGGATCGAGATCCGAGACCGCCAGCGCACGCATCAACTCGACCGTGCGGTCTACCGGGCGGAATCCGGCCAGTGCATCGAATTGTCCCAAAGCAACCAGCAATTCGGGTTTGTGGCTCCGGTCACGATAATTGCGGACGGGTGAGGACACCGGGATGTCGAGTCGGTCCTCGCGGTCGAAGCCCTCCCTCGCCTGCGCGGCACTTGGATGGGCCTGCAACGACAACGGCTCATCTGCGGCCAGCACCTTCACGAGGAAGGGCAGCGCATCGCCGAATCTGCCGATCGCCACGCTGCCCAGTTGCCCCTCGGGGTCGTCCTGAACGGCCTGGAGCAACGACTCTTCACCGTGTTCGGTCTGTAGCCACGCCGGGTCCTGCGGATGTGCGCCGAGCCACAGCTCGGCCTCCGGATGGATTGTCGGACTGGGCCTTCCGGTGAAATCAGCGATTGCAGTGCGCGAACCCCAGGCATAGGTCCGCACCGCTCCCCGTAGCAGATGCACGTCTTATCCTCGAACCAGTTTCAAATACACGGCCGTCATCTCCAAGCGGACAGCCAGAACCGCCAGTTGTTGTTCCGGGCGCCCCACCGGCAGGGTCGTCCCAGCCTGGTCCGGCACATCCTCGGCACCGATCATCACGATGTCGTCGAAGCCGCTGACCCTCGCCCCCACCAGTTGTCGTTCGGTATCGGTGATCAAGGCGAACGTACGCATGCGGCGCGGCAGCGGTCCGTCGATCTCCTCGTCGTGGAACAAGGACCGGGCCTCAGGGTGGGCGACCGCGCCGCTGCCGATCGCAGCGAGAACGTCACCCAGTCCGGCGGCGGCCACCACTTCACCCGCCAGCCTCAGCATCACCGTCGCCCCGTGCCGGGCCAGCGCCAGGGTGGCCGGATTGTCACCGGCCAGCACGACCGCCCTGTCCGACATCCGTTCGGCCAGGGTCTTGGCCGGGTTGGTGAACAGGTCCCGTCCGGCGCTGTTGCGAAGGGCCTCGGCATCCAATTCGTCTGCGAGCGCGGCCAGATCCACGCGCATACCGTGATCCACCACTTGCAGCGCGGCCAGACCCGCGGCCAGGTATCGAGTCAGTCCGAAGTCGTCGGGAACCCACAACCTGGGTGCCAGCACCACCGCGCGTCCGGCCGCGACATCACGCAACGGGCCCTCGTGCGGCGCCACGATCAGCACCCGGGCCCCGCGACGCACCCCGGTGGCCGCCGCGTTCACCAGAGCCGGATCACCCGGATCGTGACCGGCCACGATCACCACGTCGAGTGCCCCCAGCCACGGCGGGGTCTCGGCGGCCACCACGATGGGGGCGGCGATCGATGCGCCGAGAACGGCGGCCAACATGGCGCCTGCATTCTCGGCAGCGCCGCGACCGGCAACCCAAATCACCGTCCGCGGAGGATGATCGGCGTGCAGCGGGTCGAGCACTCCTTCGGCCACTGCCGCGGCGGTCGCCCGAACCTGGGCGCCCGCCATGGCCGCCGCCCGTAGCAGACCGTTGCGGTCGGCGGCCAGAAGTCCGTCACCGTCGTCCAGGTCGACCGTGGCGTCCACGGCGTTCACGGCACCGGCTCGCTCACCCCACGGATCTGTCCCAAAACTCTGTCGACGAGCGCGGCGACGTCCTCGGCAGTGCGTGCTTCCACGTTCAGACGCAGCAGCGGTTCGGTATTCGACGTGCGCAGGTTGAACCAGCTGCCACCGCCGAGATCGACGGTGACGCCGTCGAGGTGGTCGATGGACTGGATCGAACCGGAGAACGACTTCAGCACGGCATCGACACAGGCCGGCGCGTCGCTGACGGTGAAGTTGATCTCGCCGGAGGCCTCATAGCGCTGATAGTCCGCCATGAAGTCAGACAGCGGACGATCCTGCTCGCCCAGGGCGGCCAACACGTGCAGGGCCGCGAGCATGCCGGAATCGGCGCCCCAGAAATCACGGAAGTAGTAGTGCGCCGAGTGTTCTCCGCCGAAGATGGCGCCGGTCTCGGCCATCAGGCCCTTGATGTAGGAGTGCCCGACCCGGGACCGCACAGGAGTGCCGCCGCGCTCGATCACCAACTCGGGAACAGCGCGCGAGGTGATCAGATTGTGGATCACGGTGGCACCGATTTCCCGCTTGAGCTCACGGGCGGCCACCAATGCCGTCACCGCCGACGGCGAGACCGGACGGCCGAGTTCGTCGACGACGAAGCAGCGGTCGGCATCACCGTCGAACGCCAGGCCGATATCGGCGCCGCTGGCCAGTACGTGGGCCTGCAGGTCGACGAGGTTGGCCGGATCCAGTGGGTTGGCCTCGTGATTGGGGAAGCTGCCGTCGAGTTCGAAGAACAACGGGAGAATCGTGGCCCCCGGGATCGGCCCGAGCACCGCAGGCGTGGTGTGGCCGGCCATTCCGTTGCCCGCGTCCACTGCGATGCGCAGCGGACGCAGCCCGGCCAGATCGACCAGGGAGCGGAGGAAGGTGCCGTAGTCCACCAGCACATCGCGATCGGAGATCACACCGGGCGGGCCGTCGTGGGCAGGCACCCCCGAAATCACCTCGTCGGAGATCGTGGACAGTCCGGTGTCCTTACCAACCGGTTTGGCTCCGGCGCGGCACAGTTTGATCCCGTTGTACGCGGCCGGGTTGTGGCTGGCGGTGAACATCGCTCCGGGGCAGTCCAACAGGCCCGAGGCGAAGTAGAGCTGATCGGTGGAGGCCAACCCGATGCGGACCACATCCAAGCCCTGGGCTGTCACGCCGTCGGCGAATGCGGCCGCCAGCGTCGGCGAACTCTCTCGCATGTCATAGCCGATCACGACCTGTGTGGCGCCCTCGGCGCGGACCAGGCGAGCGAACGCACCGGCGACGTCGGCCACGAACGCTTCGTCGATCTGGCTACCGACCAGACCACGGACGTCATAGGCCTTGATGACATCGTGAACAGCCGCCGCTGGCCTAGACATATAGCTCCTTGTGAAACGGGATCGTTGGCGCCAGCCTAACCGTCGGGCGGCGCCGACACGTTCACTACTCTTGGGCCGGTCGTCGTCTAATCAGGATCTAATCAGGGCTAGTCCGTACTAGTTGTCGGGGTCCGGCAAGACCCGCAGGTGCCCGCGACGGCGGCCGTTGGTCTCGGCGGGACGCGCCTGCGGCGCCATCACCGCACTGGCCCCCACACCGGTGGAGGGATCGGAGAATCCGGCCACCACCCCGCTGTGGGGAACCGCACCGGGCTGGCCTTCACGCACGGCGTCGGCGAGTGCGACGAGGTCGTCCTCGTCGGGGTGGGTGGGCAGCGGGCCGGCATGACGGACCAACTCCCAGCCTCGCGGTGCCGTGATCCGGCCGGCGTGGCCGACGCAGAGGTCCCAGGAGTGGGGTTCAGACACCGTGGCCAGGGGTCCGACCACCGCCGTGGAGTCGGAGTAGACAAAAGTCAACGTCGCCACGGCATAGTGCGGGCACCCGGGCCGGCAGCAGCGACGGGGAACATTCACGCAACAGAGATTACTTTGGACGGTCGCTGTGCGGTGCCGGACACGCGCAGCCGTCGGGTCCCCGATCCCGAACCGTTACGATCATCGCCGTGGCCCAGCGAAACCCATGGCGATCGCGTCGCGGCCGCGACATGCGCGGACCGCTGCTGCCGCGCTCGGTTCCCGGCTGGCGTAGTCGGGGCGAGCGGTTCGACATGGCAGTACTGGAAGCCTATGAGCCGATCGAGCGTCGGTGGGCGGCGCGGATCAAAGAACTCGATGTCGCGGTGGATGAGATTCCGCGGATGTCTCCGAAAGATCCCGAGGGCGTGCAATGGCCGCCCGAGGTCATCGCCGACGGACCGATCGCACTGGCGCGGTTGATACCTGCTGGGGTTGATGTCAGAGGAAATGCGACCCGGGCTCGAATTGTCTTGTTCCGCAAGCCCATCGAGCGCCGGGTCAAAGGATCCGATGAGCTAGCTGACCTGCTGCATGAAATCCTGGTGGCACAGGTGGCCACCTATCTGGGAGTTGAACCGTCAGTCATCGACCCAACGATCGACGACGACTGACGTCGAGCGCTACATCGTGCGATGAGCGCTCCACCGGAGAGCGTCAGATGATGCCGCGCTTGAGGCGGCGACGCTCCCGTTCGGACAATCCTCCCCAGATGCCGAAGCGCTCATCGTGCGCGAGCGCGTACTCCAGGCAGGCATCCTTGACTTCACAGCCTAGGCAGATGCGCTTGGCCTCGCGGGTAGACCCGCCCTTCTCCGGAAAGAACGCCTCCGGGTCGGTCTGTGCGCACAGCGCACGTTCCTGCCATTGGTCGTCTTCGTCTTCCGGATCAACATCAATGTGTTCGGGAACCGAACTCACCGGAACCAGACTCAGTTGAGGACGTCCGGCCGCCCCCAGCGGTGTCGGTCCCACGTTGATGTGCGGTGCGTTGTCTACCGAGCCGAGTAGCCGATCGTCAAACCGGACCACATGATCGAAATCGCCGCTCTCATAAGACATTATCCCCCGCCTCCTCACTCGGTCTCGTAGATCCTAAGTGGAGCCCCACTACTGCGATGTGCGGTCACCCCATTCGAACAGTTGATCGAATCTCGGTCCGCGACACCGGAATAGGTCACCAACCGGGAAATGACACATCTGTGATTACACACGTGTTAGCTGCCAGGGTCAAGCGCCAGGACGCGAATTCATACCATCTCGTAATGTCAAATCGGCGCGTCGCGACATCGGCGTGTCCTGCCCGTGACGACGTCGTTTCCATCCGCACGCTCTCAACGCTTAGGGTCGGACGTTGTGAAGATCACCGTTCTGGTCGGCGGCGTCGGAGGCGCCCGGTTTTTGCTGGGCGTACAGCACCTGTTGGGCCTCGGCCAGTTCGCCGGGACCGACAGCAAGCAAAAACATGAACTCACCGCGATCGTGAACGTCGGTGACGACGCCTGGATGCACGGCGTCCGCATCTGCCCGGACCTCGACACCTGCATGTACACGCTGGGTGGCGGAATCGACCCCGAACGCGGCTGGGGTCACCGCAATGAAACGTGGCACGCCAAGGAAGAACTCGCTGCCTACGGTGTGCAACCCGACTGGTTCGGACTCGGCGACCGGGACTTGGCCACCCATCTGGTTCGCACCCAGATGCTGCGCGCCGGCTACCCACTGTCACAGGTCACCGAGGCATTGTGTAAGCGCTGGTCACCGGGGGCGCGGTTGCTGCCCGTCACCGACGACCGCAGCGAGACCCACGTGGTCATCACCGACCCCGCGGACGGGGAACGGCGGGCCATCCACTTCCAGGAGTGGTGGGTGCGTCACCGCGCGCAGGTGCCCTCACACAGCTTTGCGTTCGTCGGGGCGGAACAGGCAACCGCCGCGCCGGGCGTCGCCGAGGCAATCACCGACGCCGATGCGGTGTTGCTGGCGCCGTCGAATCCCGTCGTGAGTATCGGACCGATCCTGCAGATTCCCGGCGTCCGCGGCGCGCTGCGCTCGACCAAGGCGCCGGTGGTCGGCTACTCCCCCATCATCAATGGAAAACCGTTGCGCGGCATGGCCGATGAGTGCCTGTCCATCATCGGTGTGGAATCCACGTCACAGGCCGTCGGCCGGCATTTCGGCGCCCGGTCGGGCACCGGAATCCTGGACGGCTGGCTGATACACGAGGGCGATGAGGCCGACATCGAGGGGGTTCAGGTGCGCGCGGTGCCACTGCTGATGACCGACCCGTCGACCACCGCCGAGATGGTGCGGGCCGGCCTTGACCTGGCCGGCGTTGTGCTGTGAGCACTGCTGTGAACACCGAACACGGCTCCGGCGACAAGGTCGAGATCCTGCCGGTGGCAGGGCTTCCTGAGTTCCGCCCCGGAGATGACCTGGCCACCGTTCTCGCCGAAGCGGCACCTTGGCTGCGCGACGGTGATGTACTGGTGGTCACCAGTAAGGTCGTCTCCAAGTGCGAGGGCCGCATCGTCACCGCTCCTTCCGATCCGGAAGAGCGGGATACCCTGCGGCGCAAGCTGATCGACAGCGAGGCGGTTCGGGTACTGGCCCGCAAGGGTCGGACGCTGATCACCGAGAACGCGATCGGGCTGGTCCAGGCCGCCGCCGGCGTCGACGGCTCCAACGTCGACTCGAACGAGTTGGCGCTGCTGCCGGTCGATCCCGACGGCAGCGCGCAGGCACTACGTGTCGGCCTCCGTGAGAAACTCGGCGTCGCCGTCGGCATCGTGATCACCGACACCATGGGCCGCGCCTGGCGCAACGGCCAGGCCGATTTCGCGATCGGCGCGTCCGGGCTCACCGTTCTCCACGGCTACGCCGGAGCGCGCGACCGGCACGGCAATGAGCTGCTGGTCACCGAGGTGGCCGTGGCCGACGAGATCGCTGCCGCAGCGGATCTGGTGAAGGGCAAGCTCACCGCGATCCCCGTCGCCGTCGTGCGTGGGCTTGAGCTGACCGACGACGGGTCGAACGCGGCCACATTGCTGCGCTCCGGCGAGGACGACCTGTTCTGGCTCGGCACAGCCGAGTCGATCGAGCTGGGACGCAGCCAGGCTCAGCTGCTGCGCCGCTCGGTGCGCGCGTTCTCCGACGAGCCCGTCGACCACGCGCTCATCGAAGCCGCCATCGGCGAGGCGCTGACCGCACCCGCGCCGCACCACACCCGTCCGGTGCGGTTCGTCTGGGTGCAGGACGATGCCACCCGCGTCCGGCTCCTGGACCGGATGAAAGACAAGTGGCGGGACGATCTGAGCAGCGACGGCCGAGATCCCGATTCCGTCGAGCGGCGACTGAACCGCGGTCAGATCCTGTACGACGCTCCGGAACTGGTGATTCCGTTCATGGTTCCCGACGGTGCCCACAGCTATCCCGACGAAGCTCGCACGCAGGCCGAACACACCATGTTCACCGTCGCCGTGGGCGCGGCGGTGCAGGCCCTGCTGGTGGCGCTGGCGGTGCGTGAGGTGGGCAGCTGCTGGATCGGATCCACGATCTTCGCCGCCGATCTGGTCCGTTCCGTGCTCGATCTCCCGCCGGATTGGGAGCCCCTCGGGGCCATCGCGATCGGTCACCCCGCCGATCCGCAGCCTCCCCGCGACCCGGTGCCCACCGACGGCCTGCTGGTCGTGAAGTGAGCGCCGAGAGCCTGCACGCCTCCGCCGTCGAGGTGTTGACGCAGTGGCAGACAGCCGATCCCGGTCAGGACACGCTGCGACATGCGGTGCTGTCATTTCTGGCTGCCCGTCCCGATGCCTGTCTCCGGGCGTGCGTTCCCGGTCACATCACCGCCTCGGCGCTGGTCGTCGACCATACCGGCACCCAGACACTGCTCACCCTGCATCCGCGCTTCGGCCGCTGGCTGCAACTCGGCGGGCATTGTGAGGAAACAGATTCCGACATTCGCGCCGCCGCGTTGCGCGAGGCCACCGAGGAGTCCGGGATCACCGGGCTGATCATCGACACACAACTGGCCGCGCTGCACGTGCACCCGGTCACCTGCTCGCTCGGGGTACCGACCCGCCACCTCGACATGCAGTTCGTGGTAAGGGCCCCGGAAGGTGCCGAGATCGCCTGCAGTGACGAGTCTTTGGATCTACGGTGGTGGCCGTTGGAGGCGCTGCCCGAGGGTACCGACTTCGGGTTGACCCAGCTTGCCGGCACCGTGACCGGAGCCCCCTAGCGCGGCGCCTGCGTGCAGTAGGACCGACGGGCCGCGCGCAGTGCAACTGCGGCTTGATCCGGAGCAGCGCCGTACTGGCCCGCCATCTGATCGATCACCGCCTGTGCCGGCGTACCGGTATAGAGCAGGCGGCACATCTCCCGGCCCACCATCAGCAACTGGTCATCGTCACCGGGGAACACCCCGCGCGTGGCCTTGAGGTAGGTGTTGTCTTCCCCGGTCAGCGGGATGGGCCAAGCCACCGCCTCCGGTGCGGTGATCCCCAGAACCCCTCCGAGCACCACCAGAGCCGCCAGCGGCGCCACCCCATTGCGCCGCAATACGTTGAACATGCCGTTGGACATGACCCCTCCCCTTCTGCCGATAGAAGCCTAAGGCCGCCGGGGGTCCGGCAAACACACTTTTTCGGCGCCAGAGGCCGCCGAAGTTAGGTAGTCGACTACTCAAGCGCTGCTGGGCCCGATCTCCCTACCGTTGATACGCCACGGAAATACGGGTGGGAGGAACCATGAGCCTGCAGATCGAATCCCCTGCCGAAGACTCCGCCGGCGGCAAGAATGGCGACAAGACGCCGGAGCAGCAGACTTCGCAAGTCGAAACCCCGCTGGGTGTCCGCCCCCGGGTCACAGAGGCTCTGCTGCTTATCTGCCTGACTGTCCAGACCGCAGTAGTTCTCTGGCTCGCGGTCTGGGACGCCACGCTGACCCGTTCAGCCTGGGATCTGTTAGGTGCCGCACTGCTTCTCGGTATCGGGATCACATGCGCGCTCGCGATCGGCGCGATACTGAGAAAATCGTCGAGCGCGTTCCTCACGGCGATGACAAGCCAGATCTTCGTGGTCTGTCTGGCGGCGTACGTGTGGCTCGTCGACGAGCGCAGCCCGGTCCGGCAACTGATCGGTATCACCGGGACGGCGCTGGTCTTCGGCGCGGTTGCTCTCTTCTGGATGGTCTACCTGGCCAGGTACACCCATGGAGCGATCAACCGGGGCGCGGTGGCAGTCGTCGCATTGTTCCCGGTGTTGGGACTGGTCCAGTTCTGGCTGCAATCGGACTACCTGCCTGCGCGTTCACTTCCCCTGGTCGATGTGCAAGCCGAACTGACTCCAGTGGGTTCCTCGGGTTCGATCATCCACCTGTCCGCCAACCTCACCATCCATAATCGCAGTTCGGTGGCGGTCGACATCCCGGCGGGCGTCATGCGGATAAGGGCATACCCGTTCGGGGTCCCGGAGGAGCCTGCGACCACCAATACGGTTGCCTCGTACCTGGATCCGGTGGGAAGCATGATCGGCGACTACCGCCAGATCCCGGTCCTGCCCAGCGACTCCAAGTTGCTGTATGCGGGCAGCATCGGCGCCGCTGGGAAGTTCCTGACGCCCGGGTCCACCACAGGCGCGCAGATGATTCTCGATATCAACCCGCAGACTGTGCGGTTGGTCCAGATGGGTGTCAGCATCGTCGCCGTGACCCGCCGCGCTGTGCAGGACACCCGGACCTGCTACGAACCCAAGAAATCCTACACCGAGGACATTGAAGCGTTCCTGAAAGAGGCACGCCGGCTGCATGATTGGGTGGGTGGTGGCCAGGCGCTCTGCACCGAGACGCAATTCGCGGCCAGGGGTGCGATCGAAGAACTGGTCTCCGACCACCCGGTGCTGAGGATCTCCACCGTGGTGGACCACCCCGTGTTCACGACGCCGATGTTGGTACCGCTTCTGGGCACCAAAACCTCTCTCGACGATCCGGCGGGCGGGATGGACGAGGCCGCTACCATCGAAACAGCGACGCCCTCAGGGATATTCGGCGGAGGTGCCGAATATGCACCTGCCGACTCCGACTTGCACAAGACGGGCTGAGCACCACCGAGGCTACGGTTTATGACGCATTTCCGCCGATTCTCGTCAGAAAGCGCAGTTTCGGCGCAGTAGCCGCAATCTCAGACGTCGGTGGAGTACCGGATGCCGCCGTCGGGGATGGACACCCCGGGCCACACCCTGGCACCACGCAACAGTTCGCAGCGCGCACCGATGTCGGCACCGTCGCCGATCACGCCGTCGCGGATCAGTGCGCGCGGACCGATACGGGCACCGAAGCCCACGATCGAACGTTCAATCACCGCACCGGCTTCCACGCGCACCCCGTCGAAGATCACCGCGCCGTCGAGGCGGGCGCCCGCACCGATCTCGGCTCCGCGGCCCACCACGGTACCGCCGATCAGCAAGGCGCCCGGCGCGACCGCCGCACCTTCGTGGACCAGTGACTCACCACGCTGGCCGTTGAGCGCCGGCGACGGCGCAATGCCACGAACCAGATCGGCAGAGCCGCGGACGAAATCGTCCGGCGTGCCCATGTCCCGCCAATACGAGGCGTCCACATACCCGCACATCTTCAGTCCGCGGGAGAGCACCTCGGGGAAGATCTCGCGCTCGACCGACAGGGCCCGTCCGCGCGGGATCTCGTCGATCACGTTGCGGTTGAACACATAACAGCCCGCATTGATCTGGTCGGTCGGCGGATCCTGAGTCTTCTCGAGGAACGCGGTCACGAACCCGTCGGCATCGGTGGGCACGCAGCCGAACGCCCGCGGATCGCTGACGCGCACCAGATGCAGCGTGACGTCGGCCTGGTGGGTGTCATGGGACTGGAGCAACGCGCCGAGATCGGCCGCCGACAGCACGTCACCGTTGAACACCATAGCCGTGTCGTAGCGCAGCTTGTCGGCCACGTTGGCGATCGCGCCACCGGTGCCGAGAGCCTCGGTCTCGGTGACGTATTCGATCTCCAGCCCCAGATCCGAGCCGTTACCGAAAGCTTCCTCGAAAACCTCGGCCTTGTACGAGGTGCCCATCACGACATGTTTGATGCCGGCCACCGCGATCCGGGCCAGCAGATGGGTCAGGAACGGCACGCCCGCCGTCGGCAACATCGGCTTGGGCGCCGAGAGGGTCAGCGGCCGCAGCCTGGTGCCTCGTCCACCGACGAGGACGACGGCGTCCACCTCCGCGGGATTGATCACGTCAGTGCCCTTTCGCCTGTTTACGTCGTGAACTACCGACCACCAGGCCCGCACGTGCTGCCAGCGCGCCCCGAATTGTCCACCGTAACGGCGCCTGCCAGGGCGCCGGGTATCGATCAGCCAAGAAAGTGTAGGTACTGCGGTGATGGGCGGCCAAGTTGCGCGCCGGGTCACGGCCGGTGGAGTGCCCCTTGTGGTGCAGCACCTCCGCCGTCGGGACGTAGACGTTCTGCCAGCCGGCCCGGGCGATCCGGTCACCGAGGTCGACGTCTTCCATATACATGAAGTAGCGCTCGTCGAACCCCCCGACCGCGTCGAAGGCGGCCCGGCGCATCAGCAGGCAGGAACCGGACAGCCAGCCGACCTCGCGCTCACTCGGGTCCTGCCGGTCCTGGCGGTAGGCCGCCGTCCACGGATTCGACTTCCAGAACGGGCCCACCACGGCATGCATGCCGCCACGGACCAGGCTCGGCTGATGGCGCGCCGACGGGTAGACGGAACCGTCGGGATCGCGGACCAACGGTCCGAGCGCCCCCGCGCGCGGCCACCTCTTCGCCGCGTCGAGCAGCAGGTCGATCGAACGTGGGCCCCACTGCACGTCGGGGTTGGCGACGATGAAAAATTCCGGGCACTCCGCATCCGAGATCTGCTCGGCGCCGCGGTTGACGGCGCTGCCGTAACCCAGATTGCTGCCGGTTCGGAGCAGGCGCACGTTCGGGTAGCGCTTCTCGGCCTGCTCGGGTGCGCCATCCGTTGAACCGTTGTCAGCCATCACGACCGTCACCGGACGGTCGGTGGCCAGGGCGAGGGAGGCCAGGAAACGGTCCAGGTGTCGACCCGGCGAGTACGTCACCGTCACCACCACGAGCGGGCGGGCCGCATCCTCAGTCACGGCGTAGAGGGTAGCGGGCCGGACGGGCTCTCTTTTCCAACCGCCGCTGCCAGGGCTTCCCGCCAATCGCGCAGCGGGGTCAGGCCCGCTTCGGCGGATCGGCGCGCGGACAAGACTGTGTAGGCCGGGCGCGGCGCGGGCCGCGGGTGACGGTCACTCCCGACCGGCCGGACCCGCTCCGGATCGGCACCGACGGCCGCGAAGGTCTCTCGCGCCTGGTCGAACCGGCTGGCCGACCCCGCGTTGGCGGCATGCAACACGCCGGGTCGCACACCGCCGTCGGCGATCTGCAGCAGAGCCGTCACCAGGTCGCCGGTGTAGGTCGGTGACCCGATCTGGTCGGCGACCACATCCACGGGGCCGTCGCCGCCGGCCAGCCTGCGCATGGTCGCCACGAAGTCTTTCCCGTCGCCACCGCGGTACACCCATGCCGTGCGAACGACGTACGCATCGGGTTTGGCGGTCAGCACCGCCTGTTCCCCGGCCAGTTTGGTCTGGCCGTAGATGTTGACCGGCCCGGTGGGGTCGTCGACCTCATAGGGGGTGCGACGCTGCGCGGCGCCGAATACATAGTCGGTGGAGATGTGCACCAGCGCGGCGCCGGCGCCGGCACACGCCGTAGCGAGGTTGCCCGGGCCCACGACATTGACCGCGTGGGCCCGGTCCTGGTCGGTTTCTGCGGCGTCCACCTGCGTGTATGCCGCGCAGTTGATCACCACATCGCCGGACTCGACGAACCCTCGAACTGTGTCGACGTTGGTGATATCACAATCGGCAGAGGTCAGGGCCAGCACGTCACGACCCTCACGACGTCCCTGATCAGCCAATACGCGGCCGACCATGCCGCCGGCCCCGGTGATCACAATCCGTTGCGCCATGCGACCGAGTCTGGCACGCCGGTCCGCGTTACCCGGCTCACGTCCAGGCCGCAAGTAGCCTGGGCACGTGCGCATCCCCCTCCTTCGCTCCCTTGCTGTCGCCACGGCGTCGGCCGTGGTGCTCGGAACAGGGGTGGCCTGGTCCCAGATCCGCTCGTTCGAATCCGGCATCAACCACATCAGCTCGGCGGCGCTCGGCGGCGGCGGTGAGGACGGCGCCATCGACATCCTGCTGGTCGGGATGGACAGCCGCACCGACGCCCACGGCAACCCGCTGTCGCAGGAAGAGCTGGACACCCTGCGCGCCGGTGACGACGTTTCGACCAATACCGACACCATCATCCTGATCCGCATCCCCAACAACGGGAAGTCGGCCACCGCCATCTCCATCCCTCGCGATTCGTACGTCGAAGCACCGGGCTGGGGAAAGATGAAGATCAACGGCGTGTTCGGGGACGTCAAGCTCGACCGCATGAAGCAGCTCGTCGAGGTCGAGGGCGAGGATCCGGCGGTCGCCGAGCCCAAGGCCACCGAAGCCGCTCGCGAGGAGCTCATCCAGACGGTCGCCTCGTTGACCGGCGTCACCGTGGACCATTACGCCGAAATCGGACTACTCGGCTTCGCGCTGATCACCGATGCCCTGGGCGGCGTCGATGTCTGTCTCAAAGATGCTGTCTACGAACCGCTCTCCGGTGCCGATTTTCCCGCCGGCTGGCAGAAACTCAACGGCCCGCAGGCACTGAGCTTCGTTCGGCAACGTCATGACCTGCCGCGCGGCGACCTCGACCGGGTGACCCGCCAGCAGTCGGTGATGGCGTCGCTGGCCCATGAGGTGATCTCCAGCAAGACGCTGTCCAGCCCGGGAACGCTGGGTCGGCTGCAGGATGCCGTGCAGCGCTCGGTGGTGATCTCCGACGGCTGGGACATCATGAATTTCGTCGAACAGCTGCAGAAGCTTGCAGCCGGCAGCGTGGCGTTCGCCACCATCCCGATCCTGCGTGAGGACGGCTGGAGCGACGACGGCATGCAGAGCGTCGTCCGGGTGGATCCCGACGAGGTCCACCAGTGGGTGTCGAGCCTGCTGCAGGACCAGGACCAGGGCAAGACCGAACAACTCAGCTACTCACCGGAGAACACCACCGTCGAGGTGGTCAACGGCACCGACATCAACGGCCTGGCGGCCGCGGTGTCACAGGTACTGGGCAACAAGGGATTCGTGCCCGGTGCCACCGGTAACCACGAGGGCGCCCCGCCCGCGTCCAGCCAGGTGCTGGCCGCCAAGAGCGATGACCTCGGCGCCCAGGCGGTGTCCAAGGATCTCGGCGGGCTGCCGGTGAACGAGGATTCGTCGCTGCCACCCGGTGCGGTACGGGTGGTCCTGGCCGCGGATTACACCGGCCCCGGCTCCGACGGCATGGATCCGACCTCAGGCGCGGGCATCGTGGATCCGGCCGCGGCCGGCGACAGTTACAGCGATACCGGCGAACAGACCCCGCCACCACCGCCGTCGCCGATCCTCAATGCAGGTTCGGACGATCCCAAGTGCGTGAACTGATCGTCCTCGAGTAAAACCAGAGGCTATGAGCACAGTCAGCGCTGCGATCCTGGATCCGTTGTTGGCCGCGGACCCGGCAGGCCCACGGATCACCTACTACGACGACGCGACCGGTGAGCGCATCGAGTTGTCGGCGGTGACCATGGCCAACTGGGCCGCCAAGACCGCCAACCTGCTGCGCGACGAGATGGGCGCCGGCCCGGGAACCCGGGTGGCGGTGCTGCTGCCCGCTCACTGGCAGACGGCCGCGGCGCTGTTTGGGATCTGGTGGATCGGCAGTGAAGTAGTGCTGGACGGGGACGCTGACATGGCTCTGTGCACGCGGGACCGGCTCGACGAGGCCGACGACGCGGTGTCCGGAGGCGAGGTTGCAGTGCTGTCGCTGGATCCGTTCGGCAAGCCGGCGCCCGATCTGCCGATCGGGGTCACCGATTACGCCACCGCGGTGCGGGTCCACGGTGATCAGATCGTGCCCGAGCGGGTTCCGGGCCCGGCCCTGGCCGGGCGATCGGTGTCCGAGGTATTGGAAGCGGCCAGAAATTCCGCTGCCGCACAGGGTTTCACCGCCGACGACCGAGTGCTCTCGAGCGCGGCGTGGGCCACTCCAGACGAGCTCGTCGCGAATCTGATCGCAGTGTTCGCCGCCGGGGCGTCACTCGTGCAGGTGGCCAATCCCGATGTGGGCGCACAGGAACGGCGTCGCACCACGGAGAAAGTCACCCGCGGCTAGATCAACGTGCCCCGAAAAGCCCGATGGCCAGTTACCGCACGGTCTTTCGATGAATGCGTGCGCCAACTGGCCACTGGGCGTGGGAACTACTTCAGCAGGGCGCGGCTCATGACCACGCGCTGAATCTGATTGGTGCCCTCGTAGATCTGGGTGATCTTGGCGTCACGCATCATGCGCTCGACCGGGAAGTCCACGGTGTAACCGGCGCCGCCGAACAGCTGCACCGCATCGGTGGTGACCTCCATGGCCACATCCGAGGCCAGGCACTTGCTCGCCGCCGAGATGAAGCCCAGGTTGCCCTCGCCGCGCTCGGCGCGTGCCGCCGCCGAGTACACCATCAACCGCGCGGCTTCCACCTTCATCGCCATGTCGGCGAGCATGAACTGCACGCCCTGGTTGTCACTGACCGGACGGCCGAACTGCTTGCGGTCCTTGGTGTAGGCGATCGCCGCGTCCAACGCACCCTGAGCGATACCGACGGCTTGCGCGCCGATGGTCGGGCGCGTGTGGTCCAGTGTGGCCAGCGCGGTCTTGAACCCGGTGCCGGGATCGCCGATGATCCGGTCCCCCGGAACGCGGCAGTTCTCGAAATACAACTCGGTCGTCGGGCTGCCCTTGATGCCGAGCTTGCGCTCCTTGGGGCCGACGACGAAGCCCTCGTCGTCCTTGTGGACCATGAACGCCGAGATGCCGTTGGCGCCCTTGTCGGGGTCGGTCACCGCCATGACGGTGTACCAGGTCGACTTGCCGCCGTTGGTGATCCAGCACTTGGTGCCGTTGAGGATCCAGCCGTCACCGTCGGCCTTGGCGCGGGTCCGCATGCCGGCGGCGTCGCTGCCCGCCTCGCGCTCGGACAGCGCGTAGGACGCCATCGCCTCACCCGAGGCGAGCGACGGCAGCACCTGCTTCTTCAGCTCATCCGAGCCGCGCAGGATCAGACCCATGGTGCCCAGCTTGTTGACCGCCGGGATCAGCGACGCCGAGCAATCCACCCGGGCCACTTCCTCGATCACGATGCAAGCCGCGACCGAGTCCGCTCCCTGGCCGCCGTACTCCTCCGGCACGTGAATCGCGTTGAAACCCGAGGCGTTCAGTGCCTGCAGGGCTTCTTCCGGGAAACGCGCATTCTCGTCGACGTCGGCAGCGTGCGGGGCGATTTCCTTCTCCGCCAGCGCCCGAATCGCCGCCCGAAGCTCCTGATGCTCCTCCGGCAGCTGAAACAGATCGAATGATGGGTTACCGGCCCAACCAGCCATGATCTTCTCCTTCGCTTTCAGCCCTTGGCTCTCTTGGTTTCCATCGTTGCCCGGACTGCACATCGAGTACATCGCCCTGCTACTTTTGGTACCCAGTACCATAGCATCGGCACTCAGTACCATGAAAGGTGCACTCATGCCCGACCTGCCAAGTACCCGGGAGCGCCTGGTGAGCGCGGCATTCGAGCTGTTCGAGGAGCGTGGATACGAGGCCACCAGCGTCGACGACATCGCGACACGGGCGGGGGTGGGACGCACCACTGCGTTCCGCCAGTTCGGATCGAAAGAGGCGTTGATCTTTCCCGATCACGAGGCGCTGCTACGCCGCGCAGACGAGAGATTGTCGGCAACGCCGGCCGAAGCGCTCCCCGCCGAGGTCATCGCGGTGGCGACCACCTCGGTCTTCGAGAACTATCTCGCCGAGGGCGAGCGTGCCCGGACGCGGTACCGGCTCACCCGCTCGGTACCTGCCCTGCGCGACTTCGAAACAGCCGTGGTGTCGCGGTATGTCCGGCTGTTCACCAAACACCTTCGGACCTCGCAGACCGAGGATTGGACGGCGGGCCTGCGCGCCGAACTGTTCGCCAACGCCGTCGTCGCCGCACACAACCATGTTCTGCGCCGGTGGTTGCGTGGCGATGTGACCAACCCGCGGTCAGACCTGGCCGAGGCGCTGGCCGCCACCTGGCCGATCTACCGGGGCGGTAGCGGCCGCACCGCCGTTGTGGTGATGTCGACCGATGAACCGGTCGAGTCCCTGACGTCTCGTATTCGCGAGCTCATCGGGGATTGACTCACTGTCGCCCGGTCAGCCCAGCAGGCGATCGCGCAGGGCGGCGTCCTTCTCCAACACCATGGTTTCCAGATCCGCCTGGAATTTCACCATCCGGGCCTGGAGTGCGGGATCTGACGAACCGAGGATTCGTACGGCCAGCAAGCCCGCATTGCGTGCTCCGCCAATGGAAACCGTGGCCACCGGCACCCCGGCCGGCATCTGCACGATCGACAGCAGCGAGTCCATGCCGTCGAGACGGGCCAGCGGCACGGGGACGCCGATGACCGGAAGCGGTGTCGCGGACGCCACCATGCCGGGCAGGTGCGCCGCGCCACCCGCTCCGGCGATGATCACCTCGATCCCCCGGTCTGCGGCGGTCTTGGCGTAGTCGAGCATCCGCTGCGGGGTGCGGTGCGCGGAGACGACACCGACCTCGAACGGCACCTCGAACTCTGCGAGTGCGGTGGCCGCGTCGGACATCACCGACCAGTCACTGTCGCTGCCCATGATGAGGCCAACCCTGGGGCCGTCACTCTGCGCCATGTTCATCCCATCCGTCGGTCCACTCGCCGTGCGACAACCAGTGCGCCGCGCGCACCGCACGCTCGCGAAGTTCATCCATATCCGTGCCGATGATGTTGACGTGTCCGAGTTTGCGTCCGGGCCGCTCGCCCTTGCCGTACAGGTGCACCTTCGCGTCGGGGATCCGCGCGAAGAGGTGGTGCAGGCGCTCGTCCATCGACATCGTCGGTGTCTCCGGAGCCCCCAGCACGTTGGCCATCACCGCGGCCGGGGCAATCGCAGAGGTGTCACCCAACGGGTAGTCCAGCACGGCCCGCAGGTGCTGCTCGAACTGGCTGGTGACCGCGCCGTCCATGGTCCAGTGCCCGGAGTTGTGCGGCCGCATCGCCAACTCGTTGACCAGCAGCGTGCCGTCGACCGTCTCGAACAACTCGACCGCCAGCACCCCGACGACGCCGAGTTCGTTCGCCACTCGCAGGCCGAGTTCCTGTGCGGCCGAGCCGAGTTCGTCGGACAGTCCAGGAGCCGGGGCGTATACCTCGACGCAGATACCGTTGCGTTGCACGGTTTCGACGACGGGCCAGGCCGCCCCCTGTCCGAACGGCGAGCGCGCCACCAGCGCGGCCAGTTCCCGGCGCATCGCGACACGTTCCTCGGCCAGTACCGGTACCCCGTCGGCCAGGTAGCCGGCCACGACCTCGCGCGCGGTCGCGACGTCGTCGGCCATCACCACGCCCTTGCCGTCGTAGCCGCCGCGCACCGTCTTGATCACCACCGGGCCGTCGATCTCCCGCACGAATTCCTCGACGTCGGCGACCGAGGTGATCTCGGCGAAGCGCGGCACCGGGACACCCAGGCTGTGCAGCTTGCGACGCATGAGCAGCTTGTCCTGGGCGTGCACGAGCGCCTGCGGCGGCGGGTTGACCGTGATGCCTTCGGCCACGAGTGTGTCCAGGTGTTCGGTGGGCACGTGCTCGTGGTCGAACGTCAACACCGTGGCGCCGTCCGCCGCCCGGCGCAGCGCGTCCAGGTCGGTGTGAGAGCCGATGACGACATCGGGAGTGACCTGCGCGGCGGATTCGTCCGGACCGGCGGACAGCACCCGCAGGGTCTGCCCCAGCGCGACGGCCGCCTGGTGGGTCATCCTCGCGAGCTGGCCGCCGCCGATCATCACCACTGTCGGATTCCGCCTGCTCACGGGCGAAGGCGGCTTCTGGGGAGTTGTCGGCACGCACTCCATGGTGTCATGCGCGAATTCATGACTTCGTCATGACCGGCGCATTGACCTGCGGTTAAGGTCCGGAGCCCGCAACGATGCGGCATCTGATGGGGCATTTACGTACACTGCCTAGTTGTGTCCTTTGCCGATGCGACAATCGCTCGATTGCCGCGGTTCGTCCGTCCCTACGCCGAGCGGCATCACGAGCTGATCAAGTTCGCGATCGTCGGCGCGACGACGTTTGTCATCGATTCGGCCATTTTCTACACCCTCAAACTCACGGTGCTGGAACCCAAACCGGTCACCGCCAAGATCATCGCCGGCATCGTCGCGGTCATCGCCTCCTACATCCTCAACCGGGAGTGGAGCTTCCAGAACCGCGGCGGCCGCGAGCGCCACCACGAGGCCTTGCTGTTCTTCGCGTTCAGCGGCGTGGGCGTGCTGCTGTCGATGCTTCCGCTGTATTTCTCCAGCTATGTGCTCGGCCTTCGGGTTCCCGAGGTCTCACTGACTGTGGAGAACATCGCCGACTTCATCTCGGCCTACATTCTGGGCAACCTGCTTCAGATGGCCTTCCGGTTCTGGGCGTTCCGCCGTTGGGTGTTCCCCGACGAGTTCGTCGACAAGCCCGACCTGGCACTGGAGTCCACACTCACCGGCGGCGGCTTCGCCGAAGCGCTGGAGAACCATTCCGAGCTCCACAAGCCCGCGACCGTGACGCCGCTGCGCACGCGCGGATCAGACGGGGTCCTCCGTCGGCCGGGCCGTCGCTCGAAGGCGCGTCAGCTCGGTGACTCGTCGGACCCCGTGTCGAAGAGCTCCTGACCATCTCGGCCCCGACGTCAGACCGGTCATCGACGGTCGAGCTGCGGGAAGAGCGTCTCGCGCGCCAGTAGCAGGATTGCGGCAGCTATCGGGATGGCCAGTAATGCGCCGACGATTCCGAGTAACGCCCCTCCGAGCAGTACCGCGACGACGGTGACCAGGGGTGGCACCTGGACGGCCCGTCCGATGATCCGCGGCACCAGCAGGTAGTCCTCGACCAATCGCAGCGCGATGAAGAAGACGACCGTGGCGACCGAAACAGGTACCGACACAGTCAAAGCCACCAGGGCGACGATGATGCCGGCGAGCGTCGAACCGACGATCGGTATCAGGTCCAGCACCGCGACCAGTACGGCGAGCAGCAACGGGTACGGCACGTCGAACACCATCAGCCAGATGAAGGTGAGGACCGCGGTCACAACCGATACCAGGATGTTGCCCAGCACGTATCCGCCGACTTTGGCGAAGATCGCATCGCCGATCAAGATCGTCCGGGGACGGCGAGAATGCGGCGCCAGTCGGTAGAGCGCCGCCCGGATCCGCGCGAAGTTCGCCAGGAAGTAGGCGGTGAGCACGAGCACGATGACCGCCCCGCTGACCGCGCCGACGACGATTTTCCCGGCACCGACGATGCCACCGGCCAAGGCGGAAGCGTTTCCGCCCGCGAGTGCAACATTGAGCTTGTCCTGCAGGTGGAATCGGCCGTCGAGCTGGTCGACGATCGGGTATCGGTGTTGCAGGTCATGCAGGTAGTCGGGAGCGTTGTGGACGAGTGCGCTGCCCTGGGTGACCAGAGGCGGAATCGCGGCCGCCACGAACCCCGCGATCATGAGGATGGCCGCCAAGAACACCACCGTCACCGCCGCCCAGCGCGGGATCCGGTGGCGCACCAACCAGGACACGGCAGGCTCCAGGCCGATCGCGACGAACCCGGCGACGACGATGAGGATCACCGCCCCGCGCGCAGCGATCAGCAGCTCGATGCCGCCGTAGGTGACAGCCACCCCCGCCGCGCCGGCCATGCCGATCATGAAGGGCGAAGCGCGGTTGAAACGAGGCCCCGCCTCGCCCAGCGGGTGGGCCGGCGAACTGATCTGCGCCGCGCCCTTCTCCGCAGCGACGATCACGTCACCCTCGGCCTCCGTGTGAGGTTGACCGACGGATTTGTCGTGGGCCGCGTCGGCACCGGCGGCCGATGCATCACGGCCAGACATCGTCGTGGGGTCAGTCCTTGAAGACGTCCTTGATCTTCTCCCCGGCCTGCTTCACGTTGCCTTTGGCCTGGTCCTTGTGCCCCTCGGCCTCGGTGTCCCTGTCTCCGGTGGCCCGACCGACCTTCTCCTTGGCCTTTCCTGCGAGCTCTTCGGCCTTGTTCTTGGCCTTGTCGACGGCGCTCATGTGTTTCTCCTTCAAACCGGCTTGGCCACGGGTTCGCGGCACGGGAATGACATAGCGCGGGAACGAGATTCGTCGCGCAGTCACGCATCGGATACCCAACCCGGCGATATCTAACCCTTCTCTGGAGATCCGTGACCAGCTCCCGGCACACCATTGCGCGCAGCGACGGACGCAGCACTGTGGGTGTCGAAGACCTCGATGACCACGTCGCGGTCGCGGTAGCCGCCGATCGAAATGAGACCCGGCGTCGCCCCGATGACCCGGTTGGCCTGATCACCGCTGAGCGGATAGTCGGCGACCTCGTGACGCCAGTGCGCCGCTATCACCGTCGCACCGCGGGCCAACTGCGGACACTCCCGGCGGAGCAGCTCAGCCAGCAACTCCTCGTCCAGGTAGTACGCCACTTCGGAAAGCACAAGTAGGTCGAAAGGCCCTGGCGGCCAAGGATCGTCGAGAGACCCACGGGTCAGGGTGACGCGGTCCCGCGTCCCGTCACGGTCATCGGCACGCAATCGGACGTCGGCGATCTGTAGCGCAGACGCCGCCACATCCATTGCGGTGACGTGATCGCAGCGTCCGGCGAGCAGCGCGGTGAGGGTGCCGATCGAGCAACCCGGCTCGAAGGCATGCCGATAGCGCCGGTACGGCAACATCGACAGAGTGATCGCGTACTTGCGTTGCTCATACCAGCGAGTCGCCAGCTGCCACGGGTCGGCCGAGGCCGCGTACATGCGGTCGAAGTATGCGTCGGGCAGGCGCGTCAACGGAACACCATCTCCCCGACCGCGAGCAGGCGAGGCAACACGAACGGCGGCAGCACTGGGCCCGCACCAGGCGCGAGAGGGTGGAACTGACTGCGGAAGCATTGCGCGGCAACCTGCTTGAGCCCCACGGCGGAGGCCGTCAATGGCACCGTAAGCGCCCGATCCCAGGGCACTGCGGAGTCTCCAGGCCTGGCCCAGTGCCACATCCAGACCGGGTACTCGAGCAGAACTGCTGCGGTGCGGCGCACGGCCGTGGCGGCGGCCCGTCCGACGGCCTCGTGATCCGGGTGCCCGTCACCGCGCCACGTTGTGGCACACCAGGTCCCGGGCGGGCAAGCCTGGAGAATCCCGGTCAGCAGATCGGTGATCGAGTCCTGGTGGGCGGCAAGCTCGCCGTCAGGTAATGCGAGGCTGATCGGCTCGCCCACACCGAGAACCTTCGCTGCCTTTACCAACTCGGCTCTCCTGGTGCGTTCCAGCCGGAATCTGTCGACCGGGGTGAGATCGCCTTGGGCCGCCCCGCCGTCACTGACCGACACCACCTGGACGTCGACACCCCGCGCCGCCAGCAGCGCCGTGGTCGCCCCGAAGCCGAGGGTCTCGTCGTCGGGATGCGGTGCGACCACCACCAGTGCGGGACAAGTGCTGAGATCCAACTCGCCGAAGGAGCGGCCCCAACTGGTCCAGACGTGGCCGGGGGTGCCGCCGCAGCTCAGCGGCCGTGACCCGAACCGCGGTGCGTTGCCGCATGATTCAGCAGACTCCGCGGCAGTCATCGGTGCTCCCCCGCCAGCCTTCCGAGCGCGGCGAGGTCACGCTCGGCGTGGCTCTGCCGCACGTAGATCGTCAGATCCGCGACGTGTCGTGCGTGCTGGGCATCCTGGCACAGCGGCGCGGGCCCGAGTGCGCGGCCTGTGCGGGTGATCGCCGCGTCGACAGCGGTTTCGATGACGGCGCGGGTTCGCCTGGCCAGCAATTGGGCCGACCCGGACCGGTCGAACGGGTCGGCGTCGGTCGCCGCAGCCGCCGCGGCCAGCATCGCTTCGGCGGCCGCGATCGCAGCGTCGACAGCGCCGAGGTGGGCCAGCGCATGCTCGTCGGCGTCTCCGCGTGCGACGCGGCCGTACAGGGGTGCGGCGACCGCTCGGGCGGCGCCGAGCCAGCACGCCGCGACGCCGATCGCGCCGTGCCAGAAGCCGGGACGATCCAGGTAGTCGCCGGGACCGCCGACGGGTACCCCGAGCACATTGCTGAATTGGACCGAGCGGGTGTCACTGGCCGCCATGCCGGCATTCCTCCACGTGCTCGGCAGAGGCTGCACCCCGGCGCTGTCAGTCGCCACCAGGTACAGCGCGCGGCGGCCGTCGTCTCGGCGAGCGGTGACCAACGCGTGTGTGCAGAGCCCCGCCCCCGAGCACCACGGTTTGGTTCCTGACAGTCTCACTGTGTCTGTTTCGCGGTCTCCCGTGGTGTGGGCGTTGAGTACGGCCTCCGGGTCTTCGGCGGCCCACACCGCCCACAGCTCGCCTGGGGCAGGCGGTTTGCCCCCGAGCTCGTCGAGGATCGCGACCGCGTCGACGTGAGCTTCCGCGAGTCGCCCGGCGACGACGTCGATCTCGGTGAGCTCCGCAAGCCGCTGCCAGCGTCGCGCGGTCGCACCGGAACCTGGTAGTGGCAACTCCAGCCGGCCTGACTCCAACCAGTTCCGGACCAAGCTCGCCGTCATGCGGAATCCCTTTCTGCCGAAGGGAATACGGATCGCGATAAATCGCGGAGGTAACTGGCGAAGCCGCCGGGAGCGCGGCCGTTCCGCCGCGCTGACGTGGTGACCGACAGCGACGGGTCCCGCCGTATCCGATAGGAGGCGGTCTCGAACCTTTCGACCAGTTCGACATCCTCGCCAGTCGTCAGCGGGTGGAAGCCGCCAACCCGCCAGTATGCGTCGGCACGGAAACCCATGTTGGCGCCGTGGATGTGGTTGTGACTGTTGCTGCCCCGCATATCGGACTCGTATGCATGCAGGTACCGACGGACCAGTGCGGCGGGGTGATGCCGCCAGTCGGCCACCCGCACCACACCCAGCACCATGTCGGCAGCCGGCGCGGTCTGACGCAGCAGCCAGTCGGGGTCCACTCGGCTGTCGGCGTCGGTGGTGGCGTACCAGACACGCGAGTCGTCGACGTGGTTGCTCAGCGAGTGCGCGTAGGAGAAACCGGCGGCTCGGCTCGCACCGACGTTGCCCGCCTCGACACTGACGAAGTGGACGTCGCAGCCGAACTGGCCCGCCAACTGGACGCTGCTGTCGTCACAGGAATCGAGGACGACTACGACCAGCACCGGCCCCTGCCAACATGCCGCGGCCGTGGTGATCCCGCGCAGGCAGCGAGGCAACACTGCAGCTTCGTTGTGGGCCGGTATCACCACCACGGCCTGATCGAAGGCGGTCTCCAAGTGGTTCGGCCGTGCGGTCATGGCTGATAGATAGCCATTTCCACCCGATTCCACACCCACTGGCCCCAGTGGCGGCGGCAACGGGCCCGGCCGTCACCCGACGCAGTGTCAGCTGGGCGACTCTTCGGACCCCAGAGTGTCGAAAACTTCGTGATACAGCAGTGAATGCACCTGTTCCACCCGCGGAATGTCGTGGAATTCCAGGGGATCCTGCGACGCTGATTCGATGATCAACGTGCCGGTGCGCATCAGCCGGTCGGTCAGCCCGTGGCGGAATTCGACGCTGTTGATCCGCGCGAGCGGGATGTCGATGCCCGAGCGGGTCAGGAGGCCGTGCCGGAACATCACCCGGCGGTCGGTGATGACGAAATGGGTGGTCCACCAGTTCAGGAACGGCCAGACCGTCAGCCAGCCGACCACGATCAGCCAGATCGCGCCGATCACGATGAACAGGACGTTCTTGGCGGTGGCCTGCCAGTCCATGGTGTTGACCACGGCTGCGACGAACGCCGAGGCCGCAGTGATCAGGACCAGGACCAGGACCGGTCCGATCAGGCGTTTCCAGTGGGGGTGCCGGTGCAGCACCACCTGCTCGTCCTTGGCCAGCACATTCTCCGGGTAGCCCACGGCAGAACTCTACGACTCCTCGGGGCGCAGGTGCGTGATGTCGCCCGCAGACAACGTGACCTGTTCGGTTGCGGTGTCGATGATCAGGCGCCCGAGATCGTCGACGTCGACGGCAGTGCCCACCAAGGTGTTGTCGCCGGGAAGGATCGCGCGGACGCGGCTGCCGATGGTGACGCTGCGGGCACGGTAGTCGGCCGCGAGCGACGGATCGTCATCGCGCCAGGCGGTGATACGTGCGTCGAGATGGCGCAGCAGGGCCCGCGCGAGCGGCGAGCGGTCCACGGTCGCCGTGCCGAGTTGGGTGAGCGAGGTGGCGCGCGGATCGGGTGCTTCCTCGGCGGTCATCGTCACGTTCAGGCCGAGGCCGACGACGATGACCGGAGCCGGCGAGGCCACCTCGGCGAGGATGCCGGCCAGCTTTCCGCCGCCTGGTCCTACCAGAACGTCATTGGGCCATTTCAGGCCGACCCGCGTCCCGGCGACCTCGGCGACCGCATCGACGGTGGCCAGGCCGGTGGCCAACGGCAGCCACCCCCAACGGTTCGGGGACACCGCCGAGCCGTCGACGCCGAAGGACACGATCACCTGTGAGCGGGGCGGTGCTGACCAGTGCCTGCCGTGTCGGCCGCGGCCGGCGTGCTGATGCTCGGCGAACAGCACCGCGCCGGCGATGTCCTCGCCCGACGCCGCCCGCGCCAACAGGTCGGCATTGGTTGATCCGGTCTCATCGACGACATCGACGCGCCGCCACGACAGGCCCTCGAGCCCGTCGCGCAAAGTCGTCACGTCCAACGCTGGCCTTGTGTTCATCGCGGCCAAGCTTACGGCGCGACGTCAGCGGGAAGCCCGGGCAGCGTTGGGCGCCGCCAGGTTGTCGGCGACCTCCTGGTGCCACAGCTCGTTCGCGTGCGTGGTGTCGACCTCCTGCTCGAAGCGGTCGGTCATGTCCGGTGTGACATCGGCGAGATCGACGTAGAACTGCTCGTACCACCGGCGGTGGTGGTAGACGGGGCCGTCCTCCTCGGTCAGCAGCGGGTTGTCGATGCGTGCCTTGTGTTTCCAGATCTCGACGTCCTCCATGAAGCCGTCACCGAACGTCCGGCTCATCGTGGCTGCGAGTTTCTCGGCCTTGTCGCCGGGCATCGTTGGATTCTGCTGGACCGCGACACCCCACTGCAGCACGAACGAATCGTGCGTCACCGGGTAGTGGCAGTTGATCAGGGCGATCTCGACGGTGAAGTTTGGGGCGAGGTCGTTGTGCAACCAGTTGATCATGTAGGCCGGACCGAAATACGTTGCCTCCGAACGCAAGTAGGTGCCGTCCCAGAGTTCTCTGGTGGCGTAGTCCGGACGTGGCTTGGACTCCATGAACTGGCTGGCCGTGTGGCCTTCGATGACGTTCTTGAAGTACGTCGGGTAGGCGTGATGGATGTAGAAGAAGTGCGCCATGTCGACGTTGTTGTCGACGATCTCGCGGCAATGCGACCCTTCGATCAGAATCGAATTCCACTGCCACGGCGACCAGATCCCGTCCTCATAGCCTTCGATGGTGGGCGGCGTCAGCTCGGCCGGGGGCGTCGAGCCCTCTGGATCGTGCCAAACCAGCAGCTGGCCGTTGACCTCGGTCGTGTCCCACTTGCGGGTACGCGCCAGTCGCGGTGTCCGCTTGGCATATGGCACCAGCTTGCACTTTCCGTCGGCGCCCCAACGCCAGTCGTGGAACGGGCAGGCCAGGTTGTCGTCCTTGACCGAGCCCATCGACAGGTCACCGCCCATGTGCCTGCAGTACGAGTCGAGTACGTGCAGTGCGCCGGCGGAGTCGGAATAGACGACCAGCTTGGTGCCGAAGGCTTCGATACCGTGCGGCTTCCCGTCCCGAAACGTGTCAGCGAGGCCGACGCAGTGCCAGCCGCGCGCGAAGCGCGTCATCGCAACGCCGGTGTCGATTTCCCGGATGTCACTCATTGCTACCTCGGTTCTTCGCGCAAGCGCTCATCACATGTCTCTCCCTAGCATGTCTTTGACCGCCAGGTGGCTGAACAGCATGCTGGTTCCGATCGGATTTCCGCCGCCCGGATAGGCGGTGCCGCTCGGGGCGGCCATGGTGTTGCCCGCGGCATACAGTCCGGCGATCACCTGACCGTCCGCGTCGAGCACCCGGGCCGCGGTGTCGGTACGCAACCCGCCCTTGGTGCCCAGGTCGGAAATGCCGAAAGCAGCGGCGTGGAACGGGCCCTTCTCGATCGCGACGAGTGGGGATGCGCCGCCGGAGAACGCCCGGTCGTACGCCTCGTCGCCGCGCCCGAAGTCCTCGTCCGAGCCGGCGTCGACGAAGCCGTTGAAGCGCGCCACGGTGGCAGTCAGGTTCTCGGCGGGAATGCCGATCTTGGCGGCCAGTTCCTCCAGGGTGTCGGCGGTGTGCCACAGCCCGGCGTCGAGGTAGCGCTGCGTGTCGACCATCGAGACGTTGGTGGCCTTGACGGGAGGGACTTCCCCCTCCCGATCGTCGTAGATCATCCAGTACGGCAACGTCATCGAACCGTCGGCCAGCCGCGGCAGGATTGCCCGGCCGATCCGGTCGTAGGCGGCAGATTCGTTGACGAAACGCTGTCCGTTCTGGTCGACGAAGATACCGCCGGTGAACCACAGCGCGAACGCCGAACGGCCGTCGGGGTGCGTCAACCCCGGGGACCACCAGGCCTGCTCCATCAGGTCGACGTCGGCGCCCACAGCCATCGCCGCCTGGTGTGCCTGGCCCAGGTTGGCCGGCGGCCCCATGGTGTCGCGGGCGACGCCAGGAACCCCGTGTTCACGGCGCAGTTCGTCGTTGCCTTCGAAGCCGCCGGCAGCGAGCAGCACTCCGCGGCGGGCCCGGATCGCCCGCCGCTCGCCGTCGGATTCGACGATCGCACCGGTCACGGTCCCGTCCTCGACCACCAATTCGACCAGCGGGGTGTTGCGGCGAAGTGAGGTATTCGGGTACTGCTCAATGGCTTTGAGGAACCGGGCGATCAGTGCCCGGCCGCCGATGAAGTAGTCATCCGGCTGCTCGGCGCCCAGCCGGTCGGCGTCCAGCGGGCCTCGTACCAGCTCGCGCAGGTGCGGGGCTTTCTCCACCTTCAGTGGGCGGGCCGCGATGTGGCGCTGGCCGTCGGCGCGAGCCTTGGGCGCCTTGCCGAAGTAGTCCGGCCACGGCATCGGCGCGAACTTCAGATTCTCGTCGGCTTCCAGGTACTCGATCAACCCGGCGCCGCCGCGGACGTAGGTGTCCTGCAGTTCCCGCGGCGTACGGTCCCCGACGACGGCGTGGTAGTACTCCAGCGCATCTTCGATGGTGTCGTCGGTGCCCGCCCGCTTGAGCACCGGGTTGCACGGGAACCACACGCCGCCGCCACCCGAATACGCTGTGGTGCCGCCGTATTTGTCGCTGGCTTCCACCAGGATCACCGACAGACCCTCGCGAGCCGCGGTGTAGGCGCCGGTCACGCCGCCACCTCCGGATCCCGCGACCAGGACGTCACATTCCTCTGCCCATTTCATGCGGACCGCCTCATAGGTAACGCTGCCTCCCGTACTGCGCGAACTCGGCGTCCAGCGCCTGCTTGTCATCGTCGCCCATGGCCAGATACGCCGGTGCTCCGCGTCCCGCCCACCGGTACACCACATCGTCGGTGTGCCAGCGTTCCTGCTGCAGTTCCCGTTTGAGCACCTTGTTGGACCCGGTCACCGGCAGATTCTTGGATACCCGCAGGAAACGCGGAATTGCCTTGGTGCCCAGGTCATCCTGTTCGGACAGGTAGGACACGAAGGCGGCGGGGTCGAAGCCGGCGGGATCGGCCACCTCGATCGCAGCCATCACCTGATCGCCCGAGCGCGGATCGGGCACCGCGTAGACGCCGGCCGCCACCACATCGGGATGGCGGCGCAGCACCCGCTCGATGTTGAGCGCGGAGGTGTTCTCGCCGTCCACCCGGATCCAGTCGCCGCGACGGCCCGCGAAGTAGATGAACCCCTGCTCGTCGAGATAACCGAGATCACCCGTCCAGTACCAGCCGTTGCGGATACGTTCGGCGTTGGCCTCGTCGTTCTTGTAGTAGCCCTCGAACGTGCGGGTGCCGAACTTGTCGACGATCTCCCCCACCGCGTCGTCGGGGTTGAGGACCCGGCCGTGCTCATCGAAAACCGCAGGCGCACAATCGTTCAGCGATTCGGGGTCGATGATCGCCACCCCCTCATGCGCGGGCCGGCCGAGCGCACCCGGCGGCATGTCGGGGGCCAGCACCACTGCCCCACCGCCTTCGCTGGAGCCGTAGCCCTCGAACAGTTCGGCGTCGAAGCGGCGGCGGAACTCGTTCTGGTCATCGGGCGACGCCTCGGTACCGAAGCCGCGGACCAACGGGTTCTCGGCATCGTCGGGTTGTTCGGCGGTGGCCATCAGATAGCCGAGCGCCTTTCCCACATAGGTGAAGAACGTCGCGCCGAAGTACCGCACGTCGGGCAGGAAACCGGACGCCGAGAAGGATGGCGTCAGGCACACCGTGGCACCGACGGACAACGCCGGCGCCCACAGCGCCATGATGGCGTTGCCGTGGAACAGCGGCATGCAGCAGTACTCCACGTCCTCGCGCACATGGCCGAACTTCTCGGCGGCCGCATAGCCGATCCGGGCCAGCCTGCCCTGGCTGCAGATGACGGCCTTGGAGGCGCCCGTCGTTCCCGAGGTGAACAGCAGCAACATCAGGGAGTCCTCGGTGACCCCGGGCGCGACCGCAGGGGTGACACGATGTGCGTCGAGTTGCGCCGCATGGTCCGGGCTGTCGACCACCAGGAACTGGTCCGGCGTCAACCCGAGGTCGAGGTCACTCAGACGCGCGGCACCCGCGGTGTCGGTGACGATCAATTGGCAGTCGGCAAGCCGGATTTCGGCTGCGAGCTCGGCGGCGCCCCTGGTCGGGTTGATCCCGACGATGGTCGCCCCGACCAGGGCCGCACCACCGAGCCAGAACAGGAAGTCCGGCACGTTGTCCAGCAGCACGCCGATGTGCAGCGGGCCGTCCACCCGCATCGCCTCCGCCAGCGCACCACGCGCCGCGGATTCGGCAACCACCTCTTCCCACGTCCAGTCCCGGTCGCGGGTGCGCAGGCCGAGGTGTTGGTCGCCGACCCGGTCGAGCAGCAGTGAGGCGATGTCGGTTCGAGCGTCAGGCATTGGCTTGGGCGGCGGCGCGCTTCTGGTCGATGTAGGCCTGCGGCAGGTCCTCCTGGCTCAGCTTGGTCACGCTGACCGGGCCGGTCTGGTAGGCGTCCTCACCGACGATCAGGCCGTCGGCGTCGATCGGCCAGTTGATGAGCTGACGGAACAGCAACAGGTAATCGCCGGCCGGGTCTTCGACCTCGACACCGATCGCCTGCGCGGCCGCGCCCGGGTAGATCATCTTCATCCAGCCTTCGGTCATCACCAGATCATCGTCGACGGCGAGGCGATCGATCTCGAAAACGAGATGGTTGGCGCCACTGGCCACGAATGCCTCGTAGTAGGCGCGCACGCCCTCGGTGGTCTTGGGGCCCATATCGGCGTTCGCGTACCAGAAGTGGTAGTCCGGGTTCGGGGCCAGGGTGGCCATCAGCCGCTCCATGTCGGGCTCGGCCTCGGCCTTCATGTGCTCGAGAACGATGCTGAGCACCTGACGGTGCCGCTCGTTGGTGGTGACGGCAAGACGCTCTTCCACGGGAACCCAGGTCTTGGTCGGGTCGATAACGGCCATGTCGGCCTCCTTGTCGGTTGTGAGCTCGTGTGGGCTGCACCGCAATCTTGGCCAATGAGGTGATGGCGGTCACCCGCCACCTGTCGGTCTATTCCACCAATTCATCCGACAGTTGTCGACCGGATCGAGCTGCGCCTGCCGACTGGCCACTTATGCCACGGCCATCGCGATATGGCGTGCCATAAGTGGCCACTCGCCGGCGAGGCCCGGCGCCTACAGCAGGTCCGCATCGGCGAGTTCGGCCGAGGACATCGCGATCCGCCGCACCATGAGCACCAGCGTGCCAAGGAAGCGGTCGACAGGGTCGTCGAAATCCCATCCCATCGCGGCCTGCACACGCGCCAGCCGCGCCGCGACGGTGCTGTGGTGCACGTGCAGTTCGGCGGCGGTCCGCCGCAGCGAGCCGTACACGAAGAACGCCTCGGTGGTCCGCACGTCGAGATCCCCGGCAGGAGATGCCGCAATCTCGTTGATATGGGCCACATCTCGGTTGCGACGCACCCGGTCGATCGGCAGGTCGGCCAGAAGTTCCAGTGAGCTCAGCCGCTCGTAGGCCACCACCCGCCTGCCGAATCCGGTCGATGAGGCGAACCGCAACGCGCGCACGGCCTCATGCCAAGAGCTCGACGCGCTGAATGCGTTTCCCACGGAGCCGATTCCGACCCACGGTCCCGACGCGGTGCCGACATTCACCACTGTCGGGAACTGCTCGACGATGACGCGCTCCAGGCGGTCCGAGAACTCACGTATGTCGAACGATCCCTGACACACGATGGCCGTCGCGTTACCGATGACGGCGGACCGCACCGCCGGCGCGGGCAGCTCGCCGGTGATGAGCCGCACCGTCTCCCGCGGCGGATGTCCCGATGCCGCCAGCACAAATGTCGGCCGGCTCTCGTCGAGCCCCAACAGTCGGATGGCCCGGGCCCGGTCTTCACGGTGCTCTTTGGCCGACAGCACGACCTCGAGCAGTGCCGGGTCCCCGAGGTGCGGTGTCCCGCTTACCCCGGTCCGTGCCGCGACGCGACCCAGTACCCGTCGCAGCCGGTCCAGCAGCACCTCGTCCAGCGGATGCCCGGATCCGTCACGTTCCACCCAGACGAGCGTCTCGTGCTGATCCGATGTCGGCGCGGCGGTGTCGTCGATCGGATCGAGCCGTCCCGACGCGTCGTAGCGGACAACGGTGCCGCCGGGCCAACGGACCCCGACCGGGCAACCCGCCGTCAACGCGGCAAACCGCACGGCGGCGTCGGCGTTGACCTCCTGCTCCTCCAGCCCGTCGAATTGCGTGATGAGCCGCAGCACCGATGCGGGGTCGGTGCCCAGTTCGGACAGCACCAGCGGCCCGGGGGTCATGGTCGAGAGCGTAGGCCCACGGCTGGGCAGGCCCTCAGGCGAGTGCCACCCGCCTGACGTCCGCCCGATTCTGTCGGTACCACGCCAGGGTCTGCTCGATCCCGTCATGCAGCGAAATCGACGGTTGCCAACCGCTGTCCCGCAAGGTGCTGATGTCCAGCAGCTTGCGGGGGGTGCCGTCGGGCTTGCTGGTGTCCCAGGCCGTCTCGCCCTCGTATCCCACTGCAGTCGCGACGAGCTGCGCTGTCTCTCGGATCGAGTGGTCTGTCCCGGTGCCCACGTTGACCTGTTGTGGCCCGTCGAACTGCTGAAGCAGATGTAGACAGGCCGACGCCATGTCGTCGACATGCATGAACTCACGGCGCACGGTGCCGGTGCCCCAGTTCGTCACCTGGGACTTGCCCGATTCCTTCGCTTCTTCGTACCGGTGGATCAAGGCCGGTAGGACGTGCGAGGTCGTCGGGGAGAAATTGTCACCGGGCCCGTACAGGTTCGTCGGCATTGCCGATATCCACGGCAAGCCGTATTGCCGCCGTACCGCCTGGACGGCCACGATTCCGGCGATCTTCGCGATCGCGTAGGCATCGTTGGTCTCCTCCAGGGATCCGGTCAGCAATGCATCCTCGGTGATCGGCTGTGCTGCCATCTTCGGGTAGATGCATGACGATCCGAGAAAGAGCAGACGCTGGGTGCCGTATTTGAGCGCCGCGTCCATCACGTTGGTCTGTATCCGCAGATTCTCGGAGATGAAGTCCACCGGGTAGGTCTTGTTCGCCAGGATTCCACCGACCCGCGCTGCCGCCAAAATCACCACCGGTGGTTGGGTTTTCGCGAAGAACTCGAATGTCGCCGCCCGGTCGGTCAGATCCAACTCACGGTGCGACCGGCCGATGAGATCGGTAAATCCCTCCGATTGCAGCTTCCGGTGGATCGCGGACCCGACCATGCCCCGATGGCCGGCGATGTACGTCGGCGCTGCGGGGTCGAGCGGATGTGTCGTGTTGATGAGGTCATTCCGAAGCAATGTCAGCCCCACCCTGCCAAGGCCGGCGTGTCGATCCATGGCTTGCCGAGGCATTCGAGCTGCGCGATGTCGGCCTCCACCATGATCTGTGCGAGTTGGGGCGTACGCACCGTCGGACTCCAGCCGAGCAGCCGGTCGGCTCTGGCGGCGTCACCGACAAGCGCATCGACCTCGGTGGGACGCAGGTAGCGCTCGTCGAACCGGACGTGCCGTTCCCAGTCCAGGCCCGCATGTTCGAAGGCGGCGACGAGAAAATCGCGCACGGTGTACCGGTCGCCGGTGGCGAGCACGTAATCTTCGGGCTCATCGACCTGCAGCGTGCGCCACATCCCCTCGACGTATTCCGGTGCGTAACCCCAGTCGCGGATCGCGTCCAGATTGCCGAGATAGAGGTGCTCGTCGATACCAGCTTTGATCCGCGCGGCGGCCCGGGTGATCTTCCTCGTCACGAAAGTCTCACCGCGGCGCGGTGACTCGTGGTTGAACAGGATCCCGTTGACGGCGAACATCCCGTAGGCCTCGCGGTAATTCCGGGTCATCCAGTACGAGTAGACCTTGGCTGCGCCGTAGGGCGAGCGCGGATAGAAGCTTGTCTGCTCGTTCTGCGGAGGGGGTGAACCACCGAACATCTCTGAACTGGAGGCCTGGTAGAAGCGACACGGAACCTTCGAGATCCGCACGGCCTCCAGCAGTCGGGCGGAACCGATACCGGTGGTGTCACCGGTGTGTTCGGGCTCGTCGAAGCTGACCCGCACATGCGATTGCGCGGCCAGGTTGTACACCTCGTCCGGTTCGATGGTGCTCAGCAGGGTTACCAAGCGCGCGCCGTCACTGAGATCGCCGTAGTGCAAGAACAGTTGCGCATGTGGATCGTGTGGATCGACGTACAGATGATCGATCCGAGCGGTGTTGAAGGACGAAGACCGACGGATCAGCCCATGCACCTCGTAACCCTTGTTGAGCAGGAACTCGGTCAGGTAAGAACCGTCCTGACCCGTGATTCCGGTGATCAGGGCTTTCTTCTTCACCTGATTCACTGCGTGTTCTCCTTAATCTCGTACACCCGTAAAGCATTGGGTGGATTTGCTTTTGGAGATCAGTACGCTCCCTGGCTGAGCAGCACTGCCCGCACGGTCTTGGCGATGATGACCAGGTCGGCCACCATCGACCAGTTCTCGACATAGGAAAGATCCAGCCGCACTGATTCCTGCCAAGACAGGTCCGCCCGTCCACTGACCTGCCACAGACCGGTGATACCCGGCTTGACGAGCAATCTGCGCTGAACGTCGCCATCGTAGGTTTCGACCTCCTGCCGCAGCGGTGGACGAGGGCCGACGACGCTCATTTCCTGCCTGAGCACGTTGACGAACTGTGGCAGCTCATCGATGCTGAGCCGGCGGAGGATCTTGCCCACCGATGTGACGCGCGGATCATCCTTGATCTTGAAGAGAACCCCGCCGGAGCTCTCGTTCAGGTTTTGCAGGCTCTCCAGTTGCCGATCCGCATCCGAGACCATCGTACGGAACTTCAGCATTGCGAACGGCCGGCCGTCGATGCCGATGCGTTCGGCCGTGTAGAACACCGGTCCCCGGCTGTCGAGCTTGATGGCGATCGCCGCGGCCAGCAGCACCGGGGAGGCGACGACGAGTGCGACCGCCGCGAAAACGAAGTCAAATGCCCGTTTCTCGAATCGTTTCGCACCGTCGTACTGCGGCTTCTCGACATGTACCAGCGGGAATCCGGCTACCGGCCGCATCTCCAGCCGCGCCCCGGAAACGTCCATCACACCCGGCGAGACCACGAGGTCGACTCCCATCGCCTCCAGGTCCCACATGAGTTTCCGAATCCCCTCGTAGCCGAAGTGGTCGACGCCCGTTACGGCTACCGTGTCGGCGCCGCATTCTCGGATGGCGTCCAGGACATACTCCTCGCCACCCATGATCGGGATTTCCTGATCGCCCACGGTGAGACGTTCGCCCGCGGGCGCTCCATAGCCTGGAATGCCCACTGCCACAATGGCGTATCCGGCGCGCGGATCGCGGGTCAACTCCTGCGCGAGATAAGAGACCGCATCGGCATCACCGATCGCCATCACCGCCGTCTGATAACGCCCCTCCGCCCGTTGCTTGGCAAGGTAACGACGCCAACCCCACCTGGTCAGGCACAACGCGACGGTTCCGGTGGGCAGCGCAACCGCAAGGTAGCCGCGCGCAATCTCGAGCTGAAGTAGGAACGCGATTATCGCGATGCCCCCGAAGGTCCAGAAAGACGCAGACGCAACGCGTTTGTACTCCTCGGCACCGGCCCCGGTCACCCGCGGCGACCTGGTTCGACACAGCGAGAGCGCACCCAGCCAGATGGCGCCGAACAGTATCGAAACGGACGTGATGTATCCGTCGGTGCTGGAAAGATCCGGCGCTTGCCCGAAACGGACGTACTGCGCCAGCACCACCGCCGCGCACACCACGAGAACGTCGGTGATCAGAATGTTGACCAGGTACTGCCGTTGCCATCGGGTGCGTTTGAACACTTCTCGCGGCATCGTCACGACGGTCATTTTTGTCGTGCACCTCCCCGGCCCATGGCCGGCGGGAATGCCTCGCAATCCACTCATACGCGCAATTGCGGCAATCTTTACAACAACAACCGCGCGACCCTGGGCGTCGTACATCGATTATGCGGTCCGTTTGCAATCTAACAGTTCCTCGTCGTTGTCGGCTGGGCAGGTTTGGGGCAGAGCGGCACGAAAGGACTCAATTCAGCTCGCTTTTCGAGCACACGCTGCGAAAACGCACACAGTGGCAACGGATGTTGTGACAACCCACACCACGACGTCGACCAGCGGCGGCTAACCTGATCAGCGATGGTGACCTCGACTTCGGCCGGCAGTTGGCAGCTGCGGTGGATCATTGTGGGCGCCGTAGCCGGAGCTGTGGTGCGCCATCTCGCGATCCAGATATGGGATACGCCCGCCCATCTGCTTCTGATCACCCTGATCGTAATGACGATCTCCGGTTTCGCGATGGGCGCCGCACTCACTTGGCCTGTGCGCCAACAGTTCCGGTCCTTCACCTGGGGCGCAGCCGGAGCTGCGGCCAGCCTCAGCGGCTACAACGCCCTCGCCATCGACCAGCCTGCGCTGAGCGCACTCACGATGCTGCTGTTGGCACCCGTGTGCGCCTTGGCGGGTCTGTGCGGCGGCGCGGTACTGGGATTGCGATCGGCCCCTGCGAGAGGCGAGGACACCCTGCCGTGATCACCGATCTGCTGCTGGTTGCGGCGGGTGCTGCGGCGGGCGCCCCTGCTGCGGTCTACCTCTATCGAAATGCCGACAGATGGCGCATCATTGCGATCAACTCTGTGGTGTGCGCCCTGCTGGGGTGTCTCACCGCCCTGCAGACCACGATGGATTCGCCGCCTCCCGTCCTGCTCGTCGGTGAGGGACTGCTGGTGACGGCGGCGCCCATCACCACCGTGTTGCTCCCGCTGGCTGCGATCGACCCGCGCGGGTACCCCTGGCAGACGATCCGCCGCACTGCGCGCACACTCGCGTTAACCGCCATGTACTGCAGCGCATTTGCCATGATCGGATATCTCAGTGTCTATGTATTCGCGGGCGTCCAGTACAAGCTGAAGTGGTGACTCACCGGCTCAGTCACACTTCTTCGACTCCATCACCGCCTTTCCCAACGCGAAGAACTGGTACAGGTAGGTGTACTCCCACGAGCCCGCAGACAGACGGTATTCGCGCGGTACTGCGCGCATCACGGTGGAGTCTGCCGAGGATGAGAAACAATGCTCGAAGATGAAACGGGCCCGGGGTAAGTGGTACTGCCAGGAAGCGACCACCACAGTGGTCCAGCCCCTTTCGCGGGCCAACTGCCGAATCAGCTTCGCCTCACCCAGGGTGGTAGAGGGCTTCGGTGGCACGCACAACACTTCGACACCTGGTGGACGCCGGTTGCACGCTTTCTTCATCACCGGATCCGATGACCGATATGGGTTGGACAACACCAACACTGGGGCGACGCCATCGCGGACCAGCTGAAAGCCATAGTCCTCGCGGCCATCGTGCTCACCACCGAGAACGAACACCGCGTCGGCCTTACGCAAGTCGTCCTGCGGCGCGTAACGGAACACCACCGTGCCGACGGCAGCGACGAGAAGCAGAAGCACCACCACGGCAGTGGCGACAACGGTCACGCCGATACGCAAGCGCCGAGTCAATCGTCCTCCCCCACATAGACGGCGGCCAGGTCGCGAGCGATGGCTTCCATACTGAAGACCGCGGCGGCAGTCTGGCGCGCAGCAGCGCTCATCTTCTCCCGCAGCTGCTGGTCGATGATCAATGTGCGCATCGCCTCGATCAGAGCATCCTCCGATTCATCCACCACGATTCCGCTACCAGAAGCACGCACCGTTTCCGCCAGCCCACAGCTCTCGGTGATCACCACAGGCAATCCGACCGACATCGCCTCCAGCACCGACATCGGAAAGGGTTCATCGACCGAAGGCAATACGTAGATGGACGCGGCAGCCATCCGCGCCACCGTACGGTCCGGTGGCAACGCTCCCTCCCAACGGATCTCGTCGGACCGGGTATCGGATCGCGCGATGGTATCGAGAACCTCGGTCCCCTCGCCTTCGTCGGGACCGACCAGGGTGAACCGCGCATCGCACCCCGCCGCGAGCAGGCGGGCGGCGGCTTTCGCAAAGAGCACGGGACGTTTCCGTGCCTGTAACCGCGCCAGGTACAGCACCTCGACGCACCCGGCCGTCCGGTCGGCACGGGCAGCCGCGTGCGCCCCTTCGTACCCGGGAACGCCGTTGCGAAGGTGCCGCACCGCAGCCTCGGGTTGCACGCGTAGCAGTGCGGCCCGCTCGTCTTCGGTCAGATACAGAACGGCGGCTGCTCGGCGCAGAATCGGCCGGGTCAGAATGCGGTCCAGGATCGGTGCAATCGGATGACTGCTGTCGGTGACCATTCCGTGGGTCTGCACGACCAGGCGCTTCCGCAGCATCAGCGCGATCGCGGCCGCCGGCAACGTGATCAGATCGCGTGCCAGGTGCACATGGATCACGTCGAAAGACTTGCGGTTGCGCATCATCCAGCCGAGCAGCGCCGGAGCGAGCAATCCGGAGAATCCCAACATGGGAATGATGCTGCGGGCCTTCGCGAGTCGGACCGGAATCCCGTCGAGCACGGTGGGGATCTTCGGATAGCCCCGTACCGCACCCGCGACCAGGGTTCGATGGCCGGCCGCGCACAGTTGTCGGGATTGGTTGAACGCCACCCTGACCGGCCCGCCGTAGGCACCGTCCGGCGTGATCAGCGTAACGACGTGAAGCACGGCCGGCCGAACCGCACCGGTGAACTCCTCACTCATCGGACCTGCGGCCTCTCATCTCCGCTTCGAGGACATCGACCGTCGGCCAGGCAATCCCGGTCTTTTCCAACGGCTTTTGCAACTCGACCGCAGCGTCCTGGCCGGCAGAGGGCGCCTCAGTCGCGCCGTGCCATGCAACGCGCCGGGCGAGCCCAACACCGACCAGAGCGGCGAGAACACCCGCCACAGCCAGCGAGATGGCGATGGCGACCGCTGTGCCCACTGCCAGTCCGGCGCACAGGCACAGACCGAGTTGCAGGCCGATCTGGAATAGCTTGACCCGCAAGACCGTCCTGCTCATGCCCCGCGCCTGGAAGAAGCTGTACACGCTGACCATCCAGCACATTGCCGCGCATTCGATCCCGAGATAGACGACGAGTGCCGAGGCATACGTCCACGTGTCGCCCAGGATGGCGGAGCCCAGTCGGCTCGGGATGAGGGCCAGGCACAGGCCTGCCACCACGGTCAAACCCGACGTCGCGATGGATGTCTTGACGAGTACCCGCCACTGCTCGCCGATCGATGCCGCTGCACGGCGGACATGCGGAACGAACACCAGAGGCAATGCCGACACCAGCATTGCAATCGGCCCGAACAGTGTCGCCGCGCCGCGCAGCCCGGCCGCCGCGGTGCCGCTCACCACTACCGTCACGGTCAGTGTCACGAGGGTGGCACCAACCTGGTTGAGCGCATAGACAATTCCGAATCTCAGCCGGGCACGGTCATACGTGCGCCACCACCCGACGAGGCGATGACCCCGTGGTCTGGTCTGCAGGACCCGCATCAGCACCACCGCCGAAACGAGTCCGCCCACACCCCACAGGTACACCGTGACCACTGCCGACATCCCGGAGGTGATCAGGTTGACCAGGTAGACGGCCAGGATCCACACCACCCAGAACCCATCACAGACGGCCGCGGCGAGTGGTCTGCCTTGTGCGATCGCGACGAATCGCAGCACATCCTGGGCCAGGACGCCAACCAGGCTCACGGCGAACGCCACACCGATCCAGATCTGGCCGAAAACTCCTGACAGGACCAGCAATACCGCGCCCGCGACGACCGATGTCAGCAGCGACCAACTGGTCGCGTACCCGCCTTCGGCCGATATCTCGCGCCGGTGCATGTTGCTGGTCAGCAGCAGCGCGGTACCCAGCGCCCCCCGGTTGAAGCCGATCCAGGTGGTGGCCACCGTGACGAGCAGGGCGACGATCCCGAACTGCTCGGCCGGTGAAACCTGGGCCACCGCAAAGACCATCAGCGCATTGCTGGCGCTCGACAACACCTGGTCGGCGGTGGTGATCACCCCTGTCGAGCGCGTTCTCGGCCCACTCTCAGTCGACGGCATCGGTGTCCGAACCATCTCACCGCCCCGCCCGACTGTTCGGTGTTGCAATCTGGCCCATGCGCACCAGCGGCGAATCTGTCGCCACGATCCGGTCGAGGACCGCGGAAATCGTCTCGGGGTCGAAGGTGCTTGCGTAGTACGACGCGGTGAGATGCAGTTCGGAGTCGACGCGGTTGACGGCCAACGAGATCTGGTTCGAGTAGCGCACCGGCGCCTTGCGGACGAAGTGGTGTCCGTTCGGCGTGGTCGCCCAGGAAATCTTGCTGCCCGCAGCCGAGTTGGCGTGGTCGGTCACGACGATCCGGGCCCGTCGGCTGTTGGTCTGCCAACGGGGAAGGTCGGCTGGACGGGTACGGAGCCGCGCGGCGTATGCCATTCCGTACCGGACCAGGGCTCGGCACCCGTGCGTGTACTCGCTTATCGCACCGGCCACCAGGGCCGGGTCGTACGGTGGCGCAACCTGTATGGGCGCGATGCCGACGAAATTCGCCAAGGTGCCCGCCCCGGGCGGAAGGTACCGCCCCAGGTCGACCAGGAGGCCGACCTCGTCTTCCGGCGTTATTCCGTGGCTGCACAGTCCGTCCAGAAAGGCCGAGAGGACGATGGCCGCCAGCGGTGCGCGTGGCAGGCAGATGTCACGGTTCGACCGCACCTCTTCCAGGAAGCCGGGTCGGCTTCGGGCGTATGCCAACGATTCCGGTTCGTCGAATTGCCCGGTGGGAACCACGGCGGCACTGCGGCGCAGCGGTTCGTCCAGTGCCCGCAGCAGGCGCATGGGTTCTTTGCGCGCGGTGTGGGCAAAGGCACGCAGGCCGGGGTTACTGGTGGTCGCCACGGGTGCGGGCTCACTGAACCCGTGACCGTCTGAGCCGGCCGCCGCGATCACCTCGCTGAACAGCCGTCCGCCGCCGAGACCGTGGTCGAAATTCAGAAACAGCCATCGGTCCGCGATGTGGACGTGCACGGTAGCCGGCGGAACCGCCGGACCACCGGCCAGCAGGTCGAGCATCGCCCGGGCCGGGTCAGAAATATCCGGGGCCGGGCCGCTGGTCAACACCACCCCGTCGCACTCCGGATCGAAATCCCAGTGCCGCGACCTGCGGGTCGGACGCAAGCCGAGGCGGTTCTGCGGTCCTGCCGCGGCGATGGTCTGCAGCCGCGCTTTGAGGCGGTCCGGCGGGAGGACCTGCTCCAGCGGGCCCACCAGATAGGTGGCGGGCTGCCCGGCGTAAAAGCAGTCGTTGCGACTTACCTGAGTGGTCACGCCGGTAGTCCTCGGGCAGCGGAAGCCAGATCGCTCACCCACTTCTCATACTGCGCAACCGCATTGGCCGCGCCGAGGCGATCGCGGGCATATCGCGCCCCGCAGGAGCCGAATCGCTGCCGGGTCTGCTGGTCGCCGGCGAGCTGTCGCACCGAGTCGACAAGGGCTTCTGGATCACCCGGCGGAATGACGAGTCCGGCTCCGGATGCACGAAGCTCTTCGGCGCTTCCGCTGGTCGGTTCGGTGGCGGCGATAATCGGCTTGGCCGCAGCGAAGTACGACGTCAGCTTGCTCGGAACGGCCATCTCGCCCACTCCGGGACGCTCGTTGACGAGCAGGATGTCCGCGGCAGCCAGCGCCGCGCGAAACTCGTCGTCAGGCAACGGGTCGATCAGTTGCACGGCTTCGGCGTCCTGGGCGATAGCGTCGAGCAGGCGACGCTGGTTACCGTCGCCGACCAGGACGAAGCGGATGTCGGGGTCGTCGACCTCCGCGTCACCGGCGAGTTTCCCTGCGGCAACCACGTTTTCAAGGCCCTGCTTCACACCCATATTGCCGGTGTGCATCACGATGGTCTCGTTGGGCTGCCAACCGTACTTCTCTCGCACTGCCGACGGTGCGCTCGCAGGGTCGGCGTCGTCGATATGGGTCCAATTCCGGATGACAGCCAGATCGTCACTGCGCACGCCGATCTCCGCCAGTGAATCGGCAAACCGTGGGTGAATGACCGCGACGCCGGTTGCGGACCTCAGGACCGTCGATTCCAGCCGGGCGGCCACCGCGGCGGACCGCCCTCCGACCGCCCCGGTTTCCACCACGCCCTTGCTGTATACGTCCTGCACGATGACCCCGACCGGGGTCTTCGACAACCGGGCCCGCGCGACCACGGGAGCGGCGGACAGCAGCGCGGGACTCACGGTGATCACCACGTCGGGGTCATCCCACTTGTGGCTGGCCACAGCAGATCCGAAGCTGGCCTCCATCCGGATTCGGCCCAGTGCGCTGTGCTCGTCTGGCACGTAATGGCCGACGCGGTGCACAGTCACACCTCGCACCACCTCGGTACAGCGGCGCACGCCTTGGTACTCCTGGGCGACACGCCACTGGGGGTAATGCGGCAACCCGGTGATCACCGTGACGTCATGTCCACGCTCGGCGAGTCCTTCGGCAATCCCGGTGGTATACGGGGCTATTCCGGTCACTTCCGGCGCGTAGTTGATACCGATGATCGTCACCCGCATGCGGCCCCCTTCGTCGGCCGCGGCGGGAACAGCGTGTGACCGGCCGGAACATCCTGGGAGACAAGAGTGGTCGCGGCGATGGTCGCGCCGTCGCCGATTCGCACCCCCCGCAACACGGTTGCGCGGGCAGCCAGCCAGACCTGGTCACCTATCACGATGGGCCCATTGTCGAACTCGAACGTCGGACTGGCCCGATCATGGCTACCGGTGCACAGCAGAACATCTTGGGAGACACACGAATTCGATCCGATTTTCACATTTTCGAGGTTGAGAATCCACGCACCCTCACCGATCCACGAGTACGCGCCCACGTCGAGCTTCCACGGCCAGTGGATTTTGACGTCGTGGCGGATCAGCGCGCCGATCCCGATCCTGGCGCCGAATGCCCGCAGTACGGCAACCCGCACCCGGTTCGGCATCCACCACCGGAACAGAACGGATCGCGAAACGACCAGCCACATGATCTGCACCGGCAGACTCCGGCCGCGGTCATAGCCCGTCCCGGCTAAGCCGGAGAGCGCAAATCGATTGCCGGTGGAGGGCAGTTCGCTCGATGACGTTGATGACATTGGCGCGATCAGGTGAAAGCTCCCGTCCCCTTGGCGGCGCACGAAGGTCCACAACAACAACGATTGCGCAATCACGCGACATCACAATGTTCGCTTGTCGGACGTCCCCCGGCGCCGTACCGGCATTTTCATCACGACCCCGGTCACTGATCCAGGTCGTGGGCACCCAGTGTCTGCAACACTGGCGTGACGTCCCGACCATACGCAACGACAAGCGATCTCGCACCCGTCACCTGTCAGAGCGTAGATCAGCACTTTCGGGTCGCCGTTCTGATCTACCCCGAATCAGCTGTGCCCACACGGATATCGGTGTGTACCTCATCTCACGCCTCCGTGATCCGCCCCACAAACTGTCGTAGCGGTAAACGCGTGAGTGGTCCGGCGTCAGTAGATTCGGCAGTACCGACCGACGATGTCCGCCATGGGACCACTGGCGGAGAAAGGCGTATCGATGCTGGAAATGCTTTGCTGGCTTCTACTTCCGCCGTCGTCGTTCAAGAACCGGGTACTGCGGTTGTTCGGTCATCGAATCGCCGGCACCGCCAGAATCGGTCCGACCGTTGTCCGCAACGTCGGGCGTTTTGAGCTGGGCGAAGGCACTCGGATCGGAGCATTCAATGTGATCCGCGGGCTGGGGTGGGTGCGTTTCGACGACTACGCGGCGATGGAATCGTGGAATTGGATATCGGCACACCCCGCCTTCCAGCAACTCGACGCTCGGGCCGGGACGCTGTTCCTCGGCTACGGCGCGAAGCTGGGCAGCAGGCACTACGCGGACTGCTCCGGCACGATCGTCGTCCGCGAGTACGCCGCGGTCGGCGGCAACCGGTGCCTCCTGCAGACCCACGAGCCCGATTTCGCCCACAAGCGCCAAACGGTCGGCCGGATAACCGTCGGACACCATTCACTGGTCGGCAGCCGAGCGGTGATGCTGAAGGACAGCCACCTTCCCGATCAGTCGCTGCTGGCCGCCAATTCGACCCTGACCCGCGGGTCGACACCTGAGTCGAAGCGCGGGCTGTACGCCGGGTCGCCGGCCACCTGGAAGCGGGAGACTCAGGGTGAGTACTTTGACCGCGACACGCTCAGCATGACCGAACATGTGATCGACAGCCCCATGGGTGTGCTGCCCGAGGACCGTGCGCTCGACACCGGACCGTTCGGTCCCTGACCGGCCTGCACGCCCCGCGAACCCATTTGCCCCATGCGTGGACACGTCTCAGTCCGGACGGAACGTGACGCGCGCCACGCCCACCTCTCTTAGACCAGTCTTAGGGTTACCGATAGCATCGTGACCCATGACGAGCGTTACCGAGCCGTCCGCCGAGCACCAGGTGGACATCCACACCACTGCAGGCAAGCTGGCTGATCTCAAGAGGCGGGCCGAGGAGACGCTGCATCCTGTCGGCGAAGAAGCCGTGGAGAAGGTGCACGCCAAGGGCAAGCTGACGGCCCGAGAGCGCATCCTCGCGCTGCTCGACGAAGGTTCGTTCGTCGAGCTCGACGCGCTCGCCAAGCACCGCAGCACCAACTTCGGCCTGGAGAACAACCGGCCGCTGGGTGACGGTGTGATCACCGGCTACGGCACCATCGACGGCCGCGACGTCTGCATCTTCAGCCAGGACGCCACCGTCTTCGGCGGCAGCCTCGGCGAGGTCTACGGCGAGAAGATCGTCAAGGTCCAGGAGCTGGCCATCAAGACCGGCCGCCCGCTGATCGGCATCAACGACGGCGCCGGCGCCCGCATCCAGGAGGGTGTGGTCTCCCTCGGCCTGTACAGCCGGATCTTCCACAACAACATCAAGGCCTCGGGTGTCATCCCGCAGATCTCGCTGATCATGGGCGCGGCGGCCGGTGGCCACGTGTACTCCCCCGCCTTGACCGACTTCATCGTCATGGTCGACCAGACCAGCCAGATGTTCATCACCGGCCCGGACGTCATCAAGACCGTCACCGGCGAGGACGTCACCATGGAGGAGCTGGGCGGCGCCCACACCCACATGGCCAAGTCCGGTACCGCGCACTACGTCGCCTCGGGTGAGCAGGACGCCTTCGAGTACGTCCGCGATCTGCTGAGCTACCTGCCCCCGAACAACTACGCCGAGCCGCCGCACTACCCGGTCGCACCGGCGCAGGGCTCGATCGAAGAGACCCTGACCGACGAGGACATCGAGCTCGACACGCTGATCCCGGACTCCCCGAATCAGCCGTACGACATGCACGAGGTCATCACCCGCATCCTCGACGACGACGAGTTCCTCGAGGTGCAGGCCGGCTACGCGGGCAACATCGTGGTCGGCTTCGGCCGGGTCGACGGTCGCCCGGTGGGCATCGTGGCCAACCAGCCCACCCAGTTCGCGGGCTGCCTCGACATCAACGCCTCGGAGAAGGCCGCCCGGTTCATCCGGACGTGCGACTGCTTCAACATCCCGATCGTCCTGCTGGTCGACGTCCCAGGCTTCCTGCCCGGCACCGACCAGGAGTACAACGGCATCATCCGCCGCGGCGCCAAGCTGCTCTACGCCTACGGTGAGGCCACGGTCGCCAAGGTCACCGTCATCACCCGCAAGTCCTACGGCGGCGCGTACTGCGTGATGGGGTCCAAGGACATGGGCGCCGACGTGGTCGTCGCCTGGCCGACGGCTCAGATCGCCGTGATGGGCGCCTCGGGCGCGGTGGGCTTCGTCTACCGTTCCCAGCTCAAGGACGCGGCCAAGAACGGCGAAGACGTCGATGCGCTGCGCCTGGAACTGCAGCAGACCTACGAGGACACTCTGGTCAACCCGTACATCGCGGCGGAGCGCGGTTATGTCGACGCGGTCATCCCGCCGTCGCACACGCGCGGCTACGTGGCCAATGCGCTGCGACTGCTGGAGCGCAAGATCATCCAGATGCCGCCGAAGAAGCACGGGAACATTCCGCTGTGAGCGAGGCGAACGATTCAACCGCTGTGAGCGAGGCGACTGTGGCCGACGAAACCGCCACCGAAGAGGTCAAGGCCGACCACGAGGCACACATCAAGGTGCTGCGTGGTGAGCCCACCGACGAGGACATGGCGGCGCTGATGGCCGTCCTCAGTGCCGCCGGTGGCGGCGGCGACGCCGGCCCCGTGGTGCGGGAGCGCAACCTGTGGGGCCACCCGGTGGACAAGCTGCGCTACTCGATCTACAGCTGGCAGCGGGTGACGCTGCTGGAGCGCACCCACATGCGGCGCTAGTGGGCCGTTGATGAGCGCTTGCGCGAAGAAGAGACAGCACTGAATGACCCGGGTCGTCCTGGGTTCGGCATCGACGGGCCGGCTTGGCGTTCTGCGCCAGGCCGGCCTCGATCCGTTGGTGGTGGTGTCGGGTGTCGACGAGGACGCCGTCATCGCGTCATTGGCCGATGCGCCGCCCGAGCGCGTCGTGAGTGCCCTGGCCGCAGCCAAGGCAGACGAGGTGCTCACCCATGTACCGGCCGCCGTCTCCGCGGACTGCGTCGTCATCGGTTGTGACTCGATGCTGTTTCTCGACGGACGCTTGTGCGGCAAGCCCGGGGATGTCGATACCGCGCGGCAGCAATGGCAGGCCATGGCGGGCCGGACGGCCCAGCTGTACTCCGGTCATGCCGTACTCGTGGTCCGCGACGGCGCCGTCACCCACCGGCTGGCCGATACCGGTGTCACCGCAGTGCATTTCGGCTCGCCGACGGAATCAGATCTGGAAGCCTACCTGCGCAGCGGCGAACCACTCGGTGTGGCAGGCGGATTCACGCTCGACGGGCTGGGTGGCTGGTTCGTCGAAGGTATCGAGGGCGATCCGTCCAACGTGATCGGGCTGAGCCTCCCGCTGCTGCGCCGGATGCTCGCCGAGTGCGGCCTGTCCGTCGCACGACTCTGGGAGGCTTCGGCGCAGCTCTGAAGGCCGAGGGGCGCCCTCACAGCCCGGGGGGGGGTGAAACCCTCATGCCGGGCGTGCGACCCGCCTTCTTCTGGCCGTGCGAGCTGCGGCGATCCGCACGACCTCCTTCGACGCCCGCCGGATCAGCTCCATCTCGACGCGCTCGACACGCTGACGCCGACCGGCCCCGATCGTCTTGGCTCCGGCGGAGAGCCGGTGCACCCACGCGTCGGGTTCGATCAACGCCGTCTCCCACGCCTGCGCGTCGCGCCAGTCGTCCAGGCCGACCGCGGTGGCCTCGCAGCGCAGGGCTGCACCGAGTTCGCGATCGAGAAGTTGGCGCACCGCATCGGCGCCCCGCCACGGATCGTTGATCAGCCAAGAATGGTAGGCGCCGGGTATCCGGTACAGCGTCGCGTCGGCCTCATCCGCCAGTTCCACCGCGCACTCGAACGGCACTATGCCGTCGCTTTCCCCGTGCAGCACCATCGTCGGGACCTCCCGATCCCGCAACTTTCGCAGTAGGGAGCCGCATTTGTCGGATCGCATCAAGGCGCGCGCGGCGCCGACGAAACCGGTGTGCGGCAGCATCTTGCCCATCGACACCGCGGTCAGCATTCGCAGGTATCGGTTGACGGCGGCCACTTTCATCCAGATCGGGTCGCGATACATGTCGGAGACGGCTCCGGCCACGGCGCGCATCATCAGCCGCGGTGACCGCATGGTCGTCTCAAGGGCGGCGTCGAACGACGCCCCTGCCGCAGCGTCGATGAGTAGCGCCGCAAGTACTCGGTCGGGTGCGATCGCGGCGAGTTGTATGACTATCCGGCCGCCCATCGAATGACCGGCGAGGACGGCACGCCGAATACCGAGTACATCGAGCGTGCGCAACACCAAATCAGTGCGGTCGTTCAATTCATCTGCCTCACAAGGCAAATCGACAGTGTCTCCATGCCCGGCAACGTCGATCGCCACGACGAGAAATCCGAGTGCGGCGATACGGTTGAGCAATCGCAGGTAATGCCGCCGGTTGAGGCCGAGGCCGTGCAGGAAGACCATGGGCACGCCGTGGCCCCCGATCGAGACCCCGACCTGGAGGCCATCGTCGAGTTCGAGCACGTGATGCTCGAAGCGCACCCTTCGTCCCGCGAGATCGGTTGCCACCGCGTCCATCCCGGCTCCTTCGTTTTGGAGCGGGTGTACCCCGACAGGGCATTTGCAAACCTGATGGACGAGAACCGCCGCCACAGCACCTACCCGAGTAGCCTCATGCGTTGGGGCTCAATGTAGTTCCGTTCTACGCCACCGCCCCCTGGCAATCAGCCCACCCGGACGCGAGCTCGGTAGTCGACCTTGCTCATCCGCCCGCTGCCGGCCGCGGCGGGTTCATGACGTTGGGCGATTCGGTGTGCAGGCGCTCGACTGTCGGCTTCAGCTTCATCCCGGCCGGAAGGCCTGAGCTCGCCGGGTAGATCGTGACTCGCCAGATGCTGTTGAGATCGTTCGCGGTGAAACAGGTCTTGTCCAGACACGGCACGCATTGCTGGTTCGGGCCGCACCCGTCGGCGACGGGAATTCCCAGTTTGTTGATGATGCGATAGATGTTCTCCGTATTGCCACCCACCAATGCGGTGCTACCCGCCGGAAGGTCTGTCACGGCTTGAGCTATCGGCGCCGCCGCCGCTTCGGCCGGGGTGCCCGGATCACTGTTGGGCAGCTGCACGACCGGCAACCCGAGCGGACCCGCGGTATAAGACACCGTCTGCTTCGATCGCAATGCGCTGGATGAATAGACGTTGGTGAAACTGACATCGCGCAGCACGGCGGCGACGGCCTTGCCGTGATGGATCCCGTTGGCGGACAACGGCATGGTTGGGTCACTGAACACGGGCTCTCCGTGCTCGACGATGTAAACCACGATGGGTCCTCGATCCGGGGCCGCGTTCGCGACCCCTGCCCCACCAGCCAGGAACAGCCCACACACGAGCGCGATGGCCGTTGCGATTCTGCGGGCGGTCGCGGTTGCTCGGTTCGATCTTCCAGTCATCGATCGACCTTCCAGTTCGCAATCTCACGGAACTCGGTTGCCGCCTTGCCATTTGGCTGACGCTGGCGAGCAAGCTTGCCGATGGCTCGCCGTCCGTCGCATGCAAAATCCCACTGACCGGAACCGCCTACCCTTGTTACCGGTGATGCAGCAGTGACCAAACTGCAACCTTTCGAATGGCGGCACGCCGTGCCGATGTCCCGAATAGTCTCAACCTCGGGTTGACACTGGGCCGATGCCAGTCGAAGAAACAATGTGGGATGTTCGCGTAGCACGCGACTTCGAGACCTGCGATCTGGAGCGGCTGCGCGCCGCATTCGCCGACATCATCTCCAAGCGCCTGTCTCCCGGCAAGCGTCTGCTGCGCGTGGTGACCTGGTCTCAGAACGGCGGCTCACTGTTCCGCGCCAACAACGGCGCCCGCCGATTCGCCGTGGCCTACGAGGTGGCGTTCACCGCGTGACTCACCGCCTGGGCGGCGCGTCGAGTTTCGGCACCGCGTTGCCGGGCTTGGCAGGCACGAGAACCGTCCCGTGCGGGTCGACGATGGGCGAGTCGGTGACCAACTGCACCCCCGGATCCACATAGATGGGCTGCGTCTCGATCTCGGTCGACTCCGCGATATCGCGGGTGCTACACGCGTCGGACGCGGCGCTGTCGACCTGTGGCACATCAGGCTCCCAGCTCAGGTAGGCCGTGATCGGCGCCGGATTGACGCCTCCGGGCGCAAACCGGCTGACGTGGGTCACGCACTGGTAGCGGCCCTTCGGGTTGTGCATGAACTCTTTGAAGCCACTTTGAAACACGTTCGGCGGTTGCAGGTAATACACCTCAAGGACCCGTGACGCCCCTTGCGGCTTCTCCACATAGCCGATGATCGGAAGCGCCCCACGATTCTCCGGCGGCGGTGGCTTGTACGCCGCCACCGCCGCGTCCCAGTCGTCTTTCTTCTTCTGCTCGGCCTCGGCCTCGGTCTTGTCGCGGTCCGTCGACCACGCCAGCCAGGCCAAGATGAGCGCTGCGACGATGACGAACAAGCCGCCGAGGGCCTGCATGCCGTAGCCGGCTTCACTGGGTTCGTTGGCATCGGGATTCTTGTATTTCCACGATTCGGTGGCCCACCAGATCTTCCTCGGCCGTAGCAGCATGAACAGGCCCAGCGGGATACCGATGACAAGGCAGAGGATCGCAAGCGCCACGACAAGCAGCCTAAGGCCGCACAACGGGCCCCGATGCGGCAATCCGCGCCGGTCACCGACACTGCCACACCGCGAATATCCGGACCGACGGTACGCTCATGGTGTGCCGCTGCCTGCTGATCCCAGCCCCACTCTTGCCGAGTACGCCCATCCGGAGCGCCTGGTCACCGCCGACTGGCTGGCCAGCAACCTGGGTCGGCCCGGCTTGGCCATCGTCGAATCCGACGAGGATGTCCTCCTCTACGACACCGGCCACATCCCCGGTGCGGTCAAGATCGACTGGCATCTCGACCTCAATGACCCCAATGTGCGCGATTACATCAACGGTGAGCAGTTCGCCGAGCTGATGGACCGCAAGGGCATCGGCCGCGACGACACCGTCGTCATCTACGGCGACAAGAGCAACTGGTGGGCGGCCTACGCCCTATGGGTGTTCACCCTGTTCGGCCACCCCGACGTGCGCCTGCTCGACGGCGGCCGCGACCTGTGGGTTTCCCACGGCCGCGACACCACGCTCGAGGTACCCACCCGCCAGTCCAGCGGCTATCCGGTCGTGGAGCGCAACGACGCCCCGATCCGGGCCTACCGCAACGACGTGCTGGACATCCTCGGCAAGCAGCCGCTGATCGACGTCCGCTCGCCTCAGGAGTACACCGGCGAACGCACCCACATGCCCGACTACCCGGAAGAGGGCGCGCTTCGCGGCGGGCACATTCCGACCGCGAAGTCGATCCCATGGGCCAAGGCTGCCCGGGACAGCGGCCAGTTCCGCAGTCGCGCCGAGCTTGAGGAGCTCTACGGCTTCCTCAAGCCGTCCGACGGCGTGACCCCGGAGACAGTCGTCTACTGCCGCATCGGTGAGCGCTCCAGCCACACCTGGTTCGTGCTGACGCACCTGCTCGGGCTTCCCGGGGTGCGCAACTACGACGGATCGTGGACCGAGTGGGGTAATGCCGTGCGGGTCCCGGTGGCTGTCGGACCGGATCCGGGCGAAGCTCCGTGACCATGCCGGCCGCCCTGGCCGAGGTTGTCTCCGACTTCCAGGAGGTGGCCGGCCAGGACAAGTTGCAGCTGTTGCTGGAGTTTGCCAACGAGCTGCCGCCCTTGCCGGCTCATCTTGAGGAAGCGGCGATGGAGCCGGTTCCGGAGTGCCAGTCCCCGTTGTTCCTCGATGTCGACGCGTCCGACCGGGGGAAGGTGCGGCTGTACTTCAGCGCTCCCCCGGAGGCTCCTACGACGCGCGGCTTCGCCGCGATCCTGGCCACCGGTCTGGATGGTCAGTCCGCCGATGACATCTTGGCGGTGCCCGACGACTTCTACACCGCGCTGGGCCTGGCGGCGTTGATCAGCCCGCTGCGGCTACGCGGTATGTCGGCGATGCTGACGCGGATCAAGCGGCGGCTGCGCGGCGCCTGAGCGGCGTCAGGGATTCGTTCGCAGTGCCTTGGCGAGCTTGGGGACGATGTTGCCCGGCGCCGCGGGCATCACCTCGGTTCCATCCTTGTCGGCGATCGCCGAGTCGGTGACGATCGTCGCCTCAGCCGTCACGTCGCGCAACGACACCGCGTGAACATTGAGGCCGGCCCCGGGGCGGCACCTGTCCGACTTCGACATATCGCCGAGTTCCTTTGGCGCCCAATAGAGTTCGGGATACACACTCGTCCGGTCGCCGTCGGCCTTCGTCACGCTCGCCGAGGTGTAGCACGGGTAGCTGAACTTGTCCGACATCGTGCGAACGTAATGGTGCACCGCCTCCCCGGGCGCCAGGTAATACACATAGACCCGCCGCATGCCGGTGGGCGTTGGTTCGGCGAAATAGCCGATCACCGGCAGCCGACCACGCTCTTCCGGCGGTGGCACCACGAAGGCCGCCTCGGCCGCCCGTTGCTGCGCTTCGGCCTCCTGCTGGCGTTTGCCGGCGGCCGACTTCGACATCCCGTCCCCGATGAGCAGGCCACCCAGAACGAGCACCAGGAGGATGAGCAGGACACCGCCGACCCGCGTCATCCCGTAAGCCGTGTCGCTCGGTTCGTTGGCCGCGGGATTGCGGAACCTCCAGGACTGGGTGGCCCACCAGATGCCCCGTGGTGCCGCCGCCATCACGCCGCCCACCAACACGCCCACGACAATCAGAAAAATCCCCACACCCACAGACCGACAGTAATAGCGTCGGACTGTCGGTCGCGACAGCATTTCAGCCCGTCAACAGGACTGATGTGTCCACCGAGAAATCCAGCGCGAAACCTACCCGCCGGTAACCGATACCGGTTTGGCAAGCGCCAAGGTGCGGCGCATAAACTGCCCGCGATAGATTCTTAAAGACGTTTCTTAGAGAACACTGCCGAGGAGGCACCGTGGCCAACCACGCCAGCTCAAAGATCTCCAAGGTGCTGGTCGCCAATCGCGGGGAGATCGCGGTCCGGGTGATCCGCGCCGCGAAAGACGCAGGACTGGCCAGCGTGGCCGTGTACGCCGAGCCTGACGCCGATGCACCACACGTACGGCTTGCCGATGAGGCTTTCGCACTGGGCGGCCAGACCTCAGCCGAGTCCTACCTGGTCTTCGAGAAGATCCTGGACGCTGCCGCGAAGTCCGGCGCCAACGCCATCCACCCGGGTTACGGCTTCCTGTCGGAGAACGCCGACTTCGCCCAGGCCGTGCTCGATGCCGGGCTGATCTGGATCGGGCCGAGCCCGCAGTCGATCCGGGATCTCGGGGACAAGGTCACCGCGCGCCACATCGCCGCCAAGGCCAAGGCACCGCTGGTGCCGGGCACCCCGGACCCGGTCAAGGACGCCGACGAGGTCGTGGCGTTCGCCAAGGAGTACGGCGTGCCGGTCGCGATCAAGGCCGCCTTCGGCGGTGGCGGTCGCGGCATGAAGGTGGCCCGCACGCTCGAGGAGATCCCCGAACTGTTCGAGTCGGCGACCCGTGAGGCCGTCGCCGCGTTCGGTCGTGGCGAGTGCTTCGTCGAGCGCTACCTGGACAAGCCGCGGCACGTCGAGGCCCAGGTGATCGCCGATACGCACGGCAACGTCGTCGTCGCCGGTACCCGCGATTGCTCGCTGCAGCGCCGCTTCCAGAAGCTGGTCGAGGAGGCCCCGGCCCCCTTCCTGACCGACGCGCAGCGCAAGGAGATCCACGAGTCCGCCAAGCGCATCTGCAAGGAGGCCGGTTACTACGGTGCGGGCACCGTCGAGTACCTGGTCGGCCAGGACGGCCTGATCTCCTTCCTTGAGGTCAACACCCGTCTGCAGGTCGAACACCCGGTCACCGAGGAGACCTCGGGCATCGACCTGGTGCGCCAGCAGTTCAAGATCGCCAACGGCGACGCCCTGGACATCACCGAGGATCCGACGCCGCGCGGCCACTCGTTCGAGTTCCGCATCAACGGTGAGGACGCCGGCCGCGGCTTCCTGCCCGCCCCCGGCCCGGTCACCAAGTTCGAGGCCCCGACCGGCCCGGGCGTCCGGATGGACTCCGGCGTGGAGAGCGGTTCGGTCATCGGCGGTCAGTTCGACTCGATGCTGGCCAAGCTGATCGTCACCGGCGCCACCCGCGAGGAGGCCCTGGATCGGTCCCGCCGCGCCCTTGCCGAGTTCAACGTCGAGGGACTGGCCACCGTCATCCCGTTCCACCGGGCCGTGGTGTCCGACCCCGCCTTCATCGGCGACGAGGACGGTTTCACCGTCCACACCCGCTGGATCGAGACCGAGTGGGACAACACCGTCGAGCCGTTCACCGGTGGCGACCCGATCGAGGAAGAGGACACGATTCCTCGCCAGACCGTGGTCGTCGAGGTCGGTGGGCGTCGCCTCGAGGTGTCGCTGCCCGGTGACCTGGCGATCGGCGGAGGCGGCGGCGCTGCCCCCGGCGCGATTCGCAAGAAGCCCAAGGCCCGCAAGCGCGGCGCCAGCGGCGGTGCGGCGGCCTCGGGCGACTCGGTGACCGCGCCGATGCAGGGCACCGTGGTCAAGGTTGCCGTCGAGGAGGGCCAGGAGGTGGCCGCAGGCGACCTCGTGGTGGTTCTGGAGGCCATGAAGATGGAGAACCCGGTGACCGCCCACAAGGACGGCGTCATCACCGGGCTGGCCGTCGAGGCCGGTGCCGCCATCACCCAGGGCACCGTGATCGCCGAGATCAAGTAATTCTTTTCCCGCCGAATGGCCACTTGTGGCACGGATTCTGTTGAATCTTGTGCCGTAAGTGGCCATTCGGCATTCGTGACAGCATTCGTGAAGGCGTTTGACGCCAGGGTGGAGGTCCCGTGGAACCTGTGGAGATCAACAACGGCCAGTGGTATCTGCGCGGGCTGCGCGCCGACGACCGTGTCGACGACCGGCCGGCGCTCACCGACCTGGGTGAGGACGACCTGGACTACGTGCACGATGCCGCCGACGGCTGGGCCGATGACACCCGGTACACGTGGGCCGTCTGTGAACCGACCAGCGGCGAACTGCTCGCGGAGGTCATCCTCGATCCCGTCACCGGATTCCTGAGCAGCCGGGGCAGGCCGGGATTCGAGGACGCCGCCGCGATCTCGGAGGACACCGTGCGGCGCTACGCGACGCAGGTGCTCGGGCTGGAGGTGCACACGTGACCGCCCCCAAGGTCGTCACGGTCACCGGCGCGGCCGGTCAGATCGGCTACGCCGCGCTGTTCCGCATCGGTGCCGGTGCCCTGCTGGGACGCGACGTGCCGGTGAAGCTACGCCTACTGGAACTGCCTGCCGCGATCCGCGCGGCCGAGGGCGTGGTCATGGAGCTGGTCGACAGCGCCTTCGACGGGCTCGTCGACGTCGAGATCTACGACGACCCGGTGCAGGCGTTCGACGGCGTCGACGTGGCGCTGCTGGTCGGTGCCCGGCCCCGCAGTAAAGGCATGGAACGCGCCGACCTGTTGGCGGCCAACGCCGCGATCTTCGCCGAGTCGGGCAAGGCCCTGAACGCAGGCGCGGCCACAGATGTGCGCGTCGTCGTGGTCGGCAACCCGGCCAACACCAACGCGTTGGTGGCCGCGGCCCACGCGCCCGACATTCCGTCCGAGCGATTCACCGCGCTGACCCGGCTCGACCACAACCGCGCTGTCGCCGCTCTGGCCACGCACGCCGGTGTGCACGTCACCGACGTGTCCCGGGTGACCGTATGGGGCAACCATTCCCCGAGCATGTACCCCGACATCTTCCACGCGGTGGTCGACGGGCGCCCGGGAGCCGAGTACGCCGCTGACACCGACTGGCTGACCAACGATTTCATCCCGACCGTGGCCACCCGCGGCACCGCGATCATCGAGGCGCGTGGCACCTCGTCGGCGGCGTCGGCTGCCAACGCCGCCATCGACCACGTCCGGGACTGGGTGGACGGCACCGACGCCGACGACTGGACCTCGGTGGCTCTGCCATCCCCCGGCGTGTACGGGGTGCCTGAGGGCGTGGTCGCCTCGCTTCCGGTCCGCGCGGTCGACGGCCGCTGGGAAATCGTCGAGGGCCTGGAGATCAACGAGTTCTCCCGGGCCAGGATCGACGCGTCGGTGGCCGAGCTCCTCGAAGAGCGCCACGCAGTCGAACAACTGGGCCTGCTGTAGCGGTCAGCGCATGTCGATGTCGAGGCCGGTGGCGAGGTCACCGCACTCCACCGCGACGACGTCGTCGCGGCCGCCGAGAAATGCCCGGGCGCCCTGGTCTCCGTCCAGGGTGCCCGCGAGCTCAGCGAGGTGCCTGCGGGCCACGACGACGGGGTGGCCCGGGCGGCCCTCGTAGATGGCGCGGGCCAGGCCGGAGCCGGAGCCATGCGCCGCAGCCAGGACCCGGGCGACGACGTCGGCGCCGATGTCCGGCGTATCGACGGTGTGCAGGATGACCCATTGCGCATCGCCCGCGGCGGCGAGCCCTTCGCGGACCGATGCGCTCATGCCGTCGGCCCAACCTGCGGCCACTACGGCGCGGGCCGGCGCAGGCACGTCCACCACGGCAGCGCCCAGTACCACGATCACATCGTCACAGCCGCCGCCGGAGAGTGCGGACACCGCGCGGCGAAGCCAAACACCCTCTTCGCCAAGAACTTTCGGCATCCCGAAGCGGCTGCCCGCACCGGCGGCCAGCACCACCCCAGCGACGGCTGCGTCGGCGTTCGGCATGCGAACAGTCTGAACTGGAACTCTAAGAATCCACTCAGACAAATTGTCCGATGACCTTGATCGCGGTAGGGTCCAAGACAGGTTGAGTTCACAGCCGCGGCGGGCGTCAACGGCATACGCGCGGGAACTCGCATTCTTGTCGATTGACGCCGCACCAACAGTTCGAATACGCGTATTACGACTGATGGAGCTAAGAATGACCGTCTTTTCGACAAACGCACTGATCGACCGGACCGACAATTCGCAGGCCGGGTTTTCGACCCGCCGACTGCCGCCGTCAACCGCGGTGATCAGCGCTCACGGTGAGATCGATGCCACCAACGCAAACGAGTTCGCCGACTACGCATTGCGACACACCGGCGAGGTCGAGCGGTTGGCCGTCGACTTGACAGAGGTCGAGTTCTTCGGCACCGCAGGGCTTTCCGCTCTCAAGGCCATCGAAGCGCAATGCTCCGTCCGCGATATCGACTGGGTTCTGGTACCCAGCAAGCCGGTAAACCGACTGCTCTGTATCTGCGACCCCGAGTCGGACTGGCACACGTGCTACAGCGTGGCTGCGGCCCTGTCCACGCTGAACGGCAAAACCCCGCTACTGCAGTTGGTCACGAAGTCGCGCTAGCGATTTCGCCAGCAGCCTCGATACGTGCATCTGCGAGACACCGACCCGCTCAGCGATCTGGGTCTGCGTCATGGATTCGAAGAAGCGCAGGAGCAGCACTGTCCGTTCCCGCTCAGGTAGTTGAGCGAGCAACGGCCGCAACGTTTCCCGATTGTCGATCTGGTCCAGCCCATCGTCCAGATCGCCGAGCGTGTCCACGATCGCAGGCGCGTCTTCGTCGCCGCCGCCGCCGCTGTCGATCGAGAGCGTGTTGTACGAACTGCCCGCCACCAGGCCTTCGATCACCTCTTCGCGGTCCATGTCGAGTTCCTCGGCGAGCTCAGAGGCCGTCGGGGCGCGACCCAGCCGCTGGGACAGCTCCGCGGTCGCCGTGCCGAGCCTCAGGTGCAGCTCCTTGAGCCGCCGTGGCACCTTCACCGACCAACTGTTGTCGCGGAAGTGGCGCCGGACCTCCCCCATGATCGTCGGCACGGCAAACGACACGAAGTCCGATCCGGCCTCGACATCGAACCGGTTCACCGCGTTGACCAGGCCGACACGTGCCACCTGGACCAGGTCCTCGCGCGGTTCGCCGCGACCGTCGAATCGCCGTGCGATGTGATCCGCGAGCGGCAGGCACCGCTCCACGATCCGCTCACGTTGACGTTCGCGGGCCGGCGAGTCCTCGGACAGTCCGCTCAGTTCGCGAAACATGTCGCGAACATCCGCATATTCCGACGTCACCGCAGCAGGCTCGCTCGCCTCGTCGTCAGGGTGATGCCGTGTACCTGTCCGGCGTCGGACCCGTCACCGTCGGTAAAGGTGTTGACTTCGTCGGTCAGGGAGCTCAGCACGTGCCAACTGAAGCTGCCGTGCTCGACCACCGCGGTCTCCGAGCTGGTGGTCGAAGCGGTGATCACCACGGCTTCTTCACGGGGGTCGACCGTCAGTCGCAGGGTCGAATCCGGCAACGCGGCCCGAATCAATGCCGTGCAGGCCTCGTCCACGGCCAACCGGAGGTCGGCGACGACGTCGAAATCAAGATCTTCGAATGCTGCTACCGCAGCGATAAGTGTACGTACTACAGCCAGGTTCTCCAGCCTGGCAGCGACCCGAATCTCCACTGACCGCTCCGCGCGGTTCAGCGGCTTGGATTGGCCTCGTTCGTCGGCCATCTCACCTCCCGACATCTCGGATCGACAGTATCCCAGGTGGGGACCCGGCCCTCACGAGGCCGCACTGCTGACCACAACGCGTCGCGATGATGTCGGTCTCGACTTCGACACTGCTGTTCCTTTCCTGCGCAGCCCCACGTGGGACTCCGGCCAGGGATGCCCATCGCGGCGCAAGCTGAAACCTGTGACAAACGTGGGATTATCGAACTTATGGATCCGGACCGTCCCGAGCTGGATCAGCGCTGGGACCAGACCGCCCGGCATGAAACGGAAGCCGAACGGCTTGACCGTAACTGGAGCAGTCTGCTGCAGGAACTGCGGGTCGTGCAGACCGGTGTTCAGCTGCTCACCGGCCTGCTGCTGACTCTGCCGTTCCAGGAACGGTTCTCGATGCTCGACGAGCCCATGCGGGACGTCTATCTCGTGACCGTCGCGTGTTCGGCCGCTGCTACCGCGCTGCTCGTCGCCCCGGTCGGGATGCACCGCATCCTGTTCCGCCGGCACCGGTTGAACCTGCTGGTCTCCGCCGCGCATCGGTGCGCGTTCATCGGGTTGGTGTTGCTCGGGCTCGCGATGACCGGGGTGACCGAGTTGATCTTCGACACGGTTGCCGGGCGTGAGGCCGGAGTGATCGCGGGGGTCATCGCCCTGCTGACGTTCATCGGCGTCTGGCTGCTGCTGCCGTTTGCGATGCGGCTGGGTCATCCGATGTCGACGACCGGGTCCTCAGTCGAGTTCCGCGCGCAGCGCAGCCAGTAGCGGCTGCGCCGCCTCGTCGAGAAAGCGCTGCTGTCCCTCATCACCGATCTGGACCAGGGCGATATCGGTGAATCCGGCGTCACGGTACGGCGCCACCGCAGCGACGATCGCGTCCAGATCCGGTCCGCACGGGATGGCATCGGCCACGTCCTCAGGACGCACGAACTTGGTTGCCGCCGCGAATCCCGCCGGGGTCGGGAGATCGGCGTTGACCGCCCAGCCGCCGCCGAACCAACGGAACTGGTCATGGGCTCGCTCCACCGCCGCGACCCGGTCTGGATCCCAGCACACCGGAACCTGTCCGATCACGCGTCCCTCGGGCAGCACGCCGGTGGCTTGACGACGCTCCTGCCAGCCCTCGACGATCTCCCGGTCGGGAGCGACGTTGATCAGGTGATCGGCGGCCACGGCGAGCTTCTCGACGGATTTCTCACCCGTCATCGAGACGGCGATGGTCACCGGCACTTCCGGCACGTCCCAGATGCGCGCAGAGTCCACCTCGAAGAACTCGCCCCGGAAATCGATCAGGTCCCCGCTCAGGAGTTCTCGAATCAGCTTGATGGCTTCGGCGAGCATGTCGAGGCGACGCTCGACGGTGGGCCACCCCTGCCCCACCACGTGTTCGTTGAGGTTCTCCCCGCTGCCGAGACCGAGGGTGAACCGGCCGTCGGCCAGGATCTGCACGGTGGCGGCCTGCTGGGCGACTATCGCCGGGTGATATCGGATCGTCGGACAGGTCACATACGAATACAGCTGCACGGTATTCGTGGCGTGGGCGACCGCGCCCAGCACCGGCCAGGCATTGGGAGCGTGTCCCTGACTCGCCAGCCACGGGCTGTAGTGGTCACTGCTCACTTCGAAGTCGAAGCCCGCCTGCTCGGCGGATACCGCGTAGTCGACCAGCTGTCGTGGGCCGCTCTGCTCGGTCATCAAGGTGTATCCGAATCTGGCCATGCCGCAGGAATACCCGTGCAGAAGCTCATGAAACTGGGTATGCGGACACCATGACCGAATCACAGACTCTGCAGACTGAGCGCACCGGCGAGCGGCGGATGCGGATCTCGATCAGCTGGGTGCTGGCGGTTTTGACCGTCCCCGCGGCCGTGTTGGTATTCCTGTACGGCATGGGTGCGGTGATGGGCATGGCCGGGTGCACCAGCGAGGCGTGCGCGGACAAGGGCCCGGGCGAATTCTGGTTCGGGATTCTGTTCTACGGCGCGCCGGTGGTGCCCGTGGTCACGATCGCCGTATCGATATTCACTGCGCGGCTGCGCTACGGCGTTCTGGTCCCGGTGATCGGATTGGCACTGCTGGCAATCGATTTCGCGGTGCTGGCACTCACCTTCTGAGCCACACCGCATCCTGAGCCACACCGCATCGCAAGACAGGGACCCGGCCGCACAGCGGCCGGGTCGCTCGTCGAAATGCTCAGCTGCTGGGCCGCTGCCTCATGACGCCGGGATGGTCGGTGTACCAGCGATCCTCGATGCGACGTACACGCATGTGCTCGAGCGCCAGCCACATCGATCCGATGAGGAATCCGGCGGCGGACAATGTGCCCACCATCAATCCGACATCGGAATGGCCGGTGGCGAACGCCGCCAGAGTGCCGACGAACAGCACCAACCCCACGAGGATCAGTACCAGCGCGGGCATGATCACGTTGTCCTTCATCGACTCGCCGGCATGCGGCCGGGTTGTCCGGGCGTGGTCAACTGGATCTTTTGGGCCATGCATGGCTGCTCCTTCCGCCATTTCTCGCCCCACCTGCCGTACATGGGCTGCCTTCCACGGTAGATCTCCCGGGCGACTCTGGCGACAAAACCAGCATGATCGCCTTCTGCAGTTACAGAACCCCGTGCGCTGCGCGAACGACCCGGCCCCGACGGCACCCGTC
>NZ_LZSY01000160.1 GCF_001665625.1 Mycolicibacterium peregrinum
CGCCTACGCGCCGAACTCAACAACGACCTCGCCTACGAACGCGACTACCAAGCCTGGCTCGCCGAAGAATACGGACCCCCACCACCCTTCTGAGCAGGGCGGTTTGGTGCCGCTCGGTTCGGCGAAAAAGTCCGCAGTCCCCGAGCGGCAACAACCTCACGACGCGAGATCGCGTTGATGTGGTCGTCCGGATTCGAACCGCCATATCGCGTGATCGAGCGCGAACACATTCCACCCCGCGGATGCAGCTACCTCACGCACCATCTCAGCTGCGCATTCGGCGCTGACAGCCCCGATTTGGCGGCCCACGTAGGCCGTCACCACACACCCGGCCCTCGCCCCAGGGATCTGCGTGAGCTTCAACGTGTACTCCCAGGTAACGCCCGACCGCTGCCCGGACACCGCGCACCACGCCTTCGCGACCTGATCCCGACGGTCGTCCTCCTCAACCAGGGTGCGCAGGTCCGCGGACGTGCGAACATCCAGTGCGACAAGCGCTTCCGCAACCTGTTTGACGGCAATCGACTTCAAGGGCGCGTTCGCCATGGTCGAGGTGGGCCGACGATTTCCGATCTGCGTCGCCCATGAGTCCGGCCCGCCCAACTCGGCGATGTTCTGAAGAAGTTCGACCGCGCCGTCAGTATCGGCGTCCGCGCCCTGCGCAGCCCGATAGCCGCGGTATCGGGCGATGATCTTCTCCACAGAGGCACGCTGCGCCCCGGTCGAGTAGATGGAATCAATCATGCACAACGCCAGTGATTCTGGATATCCGAGCGGACTGAACCAGCGCTGCGGATCACCGAGATCGCGCAGGCACGCTTGGTGCAATTTTTCGACGTCTGAGTGCATGGGAGTTCCTTCCGGCTGTTCGGGAACCCCGTCGGCTCCCGATGCGCTGGAAGCTAACGACGGAGGCCGACAGAAAGCCGTCGAAAATCCGTGCGGTGGCGAAGTTATCCACAGGCCTGCCGGACATTGGCCAGCAGGTGCGCGTGCCGCTGCGGCCACCAGAACAGTTCCACCGCCAAGGCCACCAGGTAGACGACCGAGACGACGGCATTGCCGACCGACCCGAATACGGCGTCCCACAACGCGCTTGCCGCGGCGACGATGAGCACCACCGGCAAGAGCCAGCGAAACGGTCTGGCCGCCTCGGCGGCCTCATGCACGCCGCGGTCGTAGTCGCGGGCGGCCTCGACCAGTCGTGGGTCGTCGATGCGCTCACCACGGCGGGCAAAGGCCACGACCCTGGCCCGATCAGCGCCGGTCAGCTGTTCTGACATCGGCCAGTACCGGGCCATCCGGCGCGCCATCCAGACGCCGTAGAAGGTGCCCACGATGACGAGGACCAGCACGCCGGAGATCCAGAATCCGGAGTCCAGCCAGGAGAGCGCACCCAGCACGAATCCCACGCTGCCGCCGATCATCAGCGCTCGGCCCCAGAAGCCGCGGCGCCAGACGAACGCCGGGACGGTCAGCACCGCCCGCTACCAATCTCCATCGGCCACAGCATCACCCGGTGCGCCCTTCACCGTGACGACTTTCGCGGGATCAACAGGGGCAAAAGGCATCTCGCTTTCCCCGAACCACTCCGCGACACTCTTGACGTTCTTCAACACCTCGGTGGCTGCCAGATCCTGGGCGTCCGCGTCGTAATAGTCGAACCATGGCAGACCGGCTTCGACATAGGCGTCGCGGTCCACCGGCGTGGGCGGCGGCACCTCACCGGTGATCGCAGTCCACTGCGCCGCGCTGCAGAGATGCACGAACACCCGCCACCAACGGTCCTCGTCGTAGCCGGACAGCGGACGGTCGTCGACGTATACCTCCTGCCGCATCCTGCCGCCGGCCCCCAGCCCCATCGACGGTGCCCCGCAGGGCGCCGGGAGCGGCCCGCAGTCAGCGAAATCCACCATCGCTTCTTCGATTAGACGGCGCGCCCGCCACTCGTCGAGAGCCTGCGGCGTCAGACCTACTGCGCGCAACTGGACACCGCCATGGACTTCCTCGCCGGTGACCTGCCCTTCGACCGTTGCCCCGGAACCGAGCGGCACGGCCACGAACTGTCGGATGAACCCGTCACCGGCGTTGATGCCGTCGAGCCACGGCTGCTCGGGTAGGGCGACGTAGTTCTGCGGATCATGGGCCAGCCGGTCCGCCCAGCTCTCGCCGCTGACCGCGCACACCTTCCCGATGCCGATCTGCAGCGCGGCGGGTTCGTCTGAGCCGAACGACAGCCACATCGCCTCACGCTGATAGACCGGCAGCATGACCCCGCCGTGCGCCAGCCACTCAGCGGGGACCCGATGGGGATAGTCCTGGACCCGACGCAGCGGAAACGAACCGAGACTCGGTGGGAGCGGGTGTAATCCGATCTCCGGAATACGAAGGGTCCGCTCGAACGTCACCGTTGCCGGCCCCAAAAACGCCCGGTCACCGACGACCTTTACCTCAGGACTGTGTCCCATATGTGCCTCCGTATTCGCCTGGTGGCGATATTGGTAGCACCGAGGACCGACAGTCCGACGACCTTGGCGGCTAGCTAGACGGTGAACCCGAGCGCGCGCAACTGCTCGCGACCGTCGTCGGTGATCTTGTCCGGGCCCCACGGCGGGTTCCAGACCCAATTGATCTTGATCTCGTTGACCAGGCCCGCGCCCACGAGCGCGGTGCGCGACTGATCCTCGATCACGTCGGTCAGCGGGCATGCTGCCGAGGTGAGCGTCATGTCGATCAGCGCAACCGCGCCTTCATCGCCCTGCTCGACGTTGAGTCCGTAGACCAGGCCCAGGTCGACGACGTTGATGCCCAGCTCGGGATCAACCACGTCGCGCATGGCCTCCTCGACATCGGCGAGCAGCTCGTCAGAAGCGGTATCACTCATCGCTTGTCCTCCACGTCGTCGCTGGCCTGTGCCAACGCGTCTTTAAAAGCCATCCAACCCAGCAGCGCGCACTTCACCCGCGCCGGATACTTGGCGACACCGGCGAACGCGATGCCGTCACCGATTACATCTTCGTCCCCCTCCACGTTGCCGCGTGAGGAAATCATCTCGGTGAACGCCTCGACCGTCTTGAGGGCGTCTCCGACGCTCTGACCGATCACCTGATCGGTGAGCACCGAGGTGGCAGCCTGGCTGATAGAGCAGCCCTGCCCGTCATACGAGATGTCCGCCACCGTCTCCGCGTCGTCGGACAGCGCTACCCGCAGCGTCACCTCGTCCCCGCAGGTCGGGTTGACGTGATGTACCTCGGCGGCGAAAGGCTCCCGGAGTCCGCGATTGTGCGGATGTTTGTAGTGGTCCAGGATCACTTCCTGGTACATCTGTTCCATTTTCACGAGAAGAACTCCACGGCGCGTCTGATGCCGGCCACCAGGCGGTCGACCTCGTCGAGCGTGTTGTAGACCGCGAAGGACCCACGGGCGGTGGCGGCGATCCCGAAGCGACGGTGCAGCGGCCAGGCGCAGTGGTGTCCGACGCGCACGGCGACGCCCTCGTCGTCGAGCACCTGCCCGACATCGTGGGCATGGATCCCGTCGACCACGAAACTCACCGGGGACCCCCGATGTTCCATCGTCGTCGGCCCGATGATCCGAACCTGCGGAACCGATGCAAGACCTTCCAGCGCGGCTGCCACCAGTTCGGCTTCGTGAGCCTCGACGGCGTCCATCCCGATCGCGCTCAAATACCTTGCGGCTGCGGCCAATCCGACCACCTGCGAGGTCATCGGCGTGCCTGCCTCGAATCGCTGCGGCGCCGGCGCGTAGGTGGTTCGCTCCATCGTCACGGTCTCGATCATCGAGCCACCGGTGATGAACGGCGGCATCGAGTTCAGCAGCGCGAGTCGCCCGTAGAGCACACCGATACCGGTAGGGCCAAGCATCTTGTGACCCGAGAATGCCGCGAAATCGACGTCGAGCGCGTGAAAGTCAACCGGCTGATGGGGCACCGACTGGCAGGCGTCCAGCACCGTGAGCGCACCCACCGCCTTGGCCCGCGACACCAGTTCGGCCACCGGGGCAACGGCGCCCGTGACATTCGAATGATGGCTGAAGGCCACCACTTTCACCCGCTCGTCGAGCTCCAGGGAATCCAGGTCGATGCGGCCGTCGTCAGTCACGCCATACCAACGCAGCGTCGCACCGGTGCGCTGGACCAGCTCCTGCCAGGGAATCAGGTTCGCGTGGTGCTCCAGCTCGGTGGTGACGATGACGTCACCGGGGCCGACTGCACGCTCGAACCGCTTGTCCCCCAGTACGTATGCGACGAGGTTGAGTGACTCGGTGGCGTTCTTGGTGAACACCAGCTCATCCGGCTCGGCACCGACGAACGCCGCGATGTCCGCGCGGCCCTGCTCGTAGGCGTCGGTGGCCTCTTCCATCAGCTGGTGCGCACCGCGGTGCACGGCACCGTTGGAAGTGGTCAGGAAGCGCCGTTCGGCGTCGAGCACCTGCAGCGGCTTCTGCGACGTCGCCCCGGAATCCAGGTACGCCAACTGCTTTCCACCGCGCATGACCCGGCTCAGAATCGGGAAGTCCGCCCTGACCTCAGCCAGCACGGTGGGGTCGATAGTCCGTGCGGCTGTCATGTCAGGCTCCGACCGCCTGCGTGAAGCGCACGTATCCGTTCTCTTCGAGCTCGTCGGCGAGTTCCGGGCCGCCCGATTCCACGATGCGGCCGCCGACGAACACGTGCACGAACTGCGGACGGATGTAGCGCAGGATCCGGGTGTAGTGGGTGATCAGCAGGATGCCGCCGTGCTCGGCCTCGGCGTAGCGGTTGACACCCTCGCTCACGATGCGCAGCGCGTCGACGTCCAGACCCGAGTCGGTCTCGTCGAGGATTGCGATCTTGGGCTTGAGCAGACCGAGCTGCAGGATCTCGTGGCGCTTCTTCTCGCCACCGGAGAATCCCTCGTTGACGCTGCGCTCACCGAACGCCGGGTCGATCTCCAGATCGTCCATCGCGCCCTTGACTTCCTTGACCCAGTGCCGCAACTTCGGGGCCTCGCCGCGGACCGCGGTGGCCGCGGTGCGCAGGAAGTTCGACATCGACACGCCGGGCACCTCGACGGGGTACTGCATGGCCAGGAAGAGGCCCGCGCGGGCGCGCTCGTCGATGCTCATCTCGAGGACGTCCTGCCCGTCGAGTGTGATCGACCCTGAGGTCACGGTGTACTTCGGGTGACCGGCGATCGCATAGGACAGGGTCGACTTGCCCGAGCCGTTGGGGCCCATCACCGCGTGGGTCTCCCCCGACTTCACGGTGAGGTCGACACCCTTGAGGATCGGGATCTCGGTGTTCTCAGCGCCTTCGGCGGCGTTGACCGAGACGTGCAGGTCCTTGATTTCCAGAGTGGTCATGACTAGTTGGCTCTCGATTCAGTGATGGCAAGTTCTTTTTCGATGGCTGCGGTCAGACGCTCGCGCACCTCGGGGACAGCGATCTTGGCGATGATCTCGTTGAAGAATCCGCGCACGACAAGACGTCGAGCCTGATCTTCGGGGATGCCACGGGCACGCAGGTAGAACAACTGCTCGTCGTCGAAACGCCCGGTGGCACTGGCGTGCCCGGCGCCGACGATCTCGCCGGTCTCGATCTCGAGGTTGGGCACCGAATCGGCGCGGGCACCATCGGTGAGCACCAGGTTGCGGTTCACCTCGAAGGTGTCGGTACCGGTGGCCTCGGCCCGGATCAGCACGTCGCCGATCCACACCGTATGCGCGTCGGGCTTCTTGGAATCCGGATCGCCCTGCAACGCGCCCTTGTAGAGGACATCGGACTTACAGTGCGGCTGAGCATGATCGACCAGCAGCCGCGACTCGAAGAACTGACCGTCGTCGGCGAAGTAGGTGCCGAGCATCTTGGCGTCACCGCCGGGCCCGGTGAATCGCACGGTGGCCGAGGTGCGCACGACATCGCCACCGAGGGTGACGTTGACGTGTCCGAGCACCGCGTCCTTACCGAGCTTGGCGTGGTGCGCGCTGACATGCACCATGTCGTCGGCCCAGTCGGCGATCCAGATCAGCCCAAGACCGGCCGCATCACCGACGATGATCTCGACGTTGTCGGCGTAGGTTCCGCTGCCGCGCAGGTCGACCACCACGATCGCCCGGGACAGTTCCTCGACCCGGATCTGCAGATGCCCGTAGCCCACGGTGTCCGCGCCGGGTCCGTCGATCACGATCTCGATGGGCTCGGCCACCTCGGTGTCACGCTTGACCGTCACCACCGTCGCGGTCTCGAACGACGAGTAGGCCTGGGCAGCAACGCGATCGGTGGGTATTCCGCCCTCGCCGAGCCGCTTGTCGTCACGGCCGACGGTCTCGACCGTCACGCCCGGGCGCTCGGTCACGGTGATGCCGGCCTTACCGTTCGCAACAGCCGAACCGTCGTGCAGGCCGCGAAGCCGCTTCAGCGGGGTGAACCGCCACAGCTCGTCGCGACCGCCAGGCACCTCGAAGGCGTTGACGTCGAAGGATGCGAACAGCTCGCCCTTATTAGTCGCGATCCCCTCGACCGCTTCAGTGAGATTCTGTGCCACTTAACCGACCGCGCCTTCCATCTGCAGCTCGATCAGCCGATTGAGCTCGAGCGCGTATTCCATGGGCAGTTCCTTGGCGATGGGCTCGACGAAGCCGCGCACCACCATCGCCATCGCCTCGTCCTCGGTCAGACCGCGGCTCATCAGATAGAAGAGCTGATCCTCGCTGACCTTGGACACCGTGGCCTCGTGGCCCATCGTGACATCGTCCTCGCGGATGTCCACGTACGGGTAGGTATCCGACCGGCTGATCGTATCGACCAGCAGCGCATCGCATTTCACGCTCGACTTGCTGCCGTGCGCGCCCTTGTTGACCTGGACGAGTCCGCGGTAGGACGCGCGGCCACCGCCGCGGGCCACCGACTTGGACACGATGTTGCTCGACGTGTTCGGGGCCAGGTGCAGCATCTTGGCGCCGGTGTCCTGGTGCTGTCCCTCGCCGGCGAACGCCACCGAGAGCACCTCGCCCTTGGCGTGCTCACCGGTCATCCAGACCGCCGGGTACTTCATGGTGACCTTGGAACCGATGTTCCCGTCGATCCACTCCATCGTGGCGCCGGCCTCGGCCCGGGCACGCTTGGTGACCAGGTTGAAGACGTTGTTGGACCAGTTCTGGATCGTCGTGTAGCGGACGCGGGCGCCCGGCTTGACGATGATCTCGACGACGGCCGAGTGGAGCGAATCGGACTTGTAGATCGGTGCGGTACAACCCTCGACGTAGTGAACGTAGGAGCCCTCGTCGGCGATGATCAGCGTCCGCTCGAACTGCCCCATGTTCTCGGTGTTGATCCGGAAGTAGGCCTGCAGCGGGATGTCGACGTGCACACCCGGCGGGACATAGATGAACGAACCACCCGACCACACCGCGGTGTTGAGTGCCGAGAACTTGTTGTCACCGGCCGGGATCACCGTGCCGAAGTACTTCTGGAAGATCTCCGGGTGCTCGCGCAAGCCCGAGTCGGTGTCGAGGAAGATCACGCCGAGCGCCTCTAGGTCCTCGCGGATCTGGTGGTACACGACCTCGGACTCGTACTGCGCAGCCACACCCGCCACCAGACGCTGCTTCTCGGCCTCCGGAATGCCAAGGCGGTCATAGGTATTGCGAATGTCCTCGGGCAGCTCCTCCCAGGAAGCCGCCTGCTTCTCGGTGGAGCGCACGAAGTACTTGATGTTGTCGAAGTCGATGCCCTCGAGGTTGGAACCCCAGTTCGGCATGGGCTTCTTGTCGAACGTGCGCAGTGCCTTGAGCCGGGACTCCAGCATCCACTCCGGCTCGTTCTTCTTGGCCGAGATGTCACGCACGACGGCTTCCGACAGGCCGCGCTGCGCACTGGCGCCCGCGACGTCCGAGTCCGACCAGCCGTAGCCGTAGTTGCCCAGCGACGCGATGGTCTCTTCCTGGGTCAATGGCGTTTCGGGCGTGATGGTCATGTCGCCGCTCCTTGCTTGTTGCTCGCTGTCGTTTGGCTTGTCGCTGCGGCCGTCCGGGCTGGGCCGTCCGCATCGAGTGGAACGTGGGTGGTGCAGGCGCAGTCACCGTTGACGATGGTCGCCAGTCGCTGCACGTGGGTGCCCAGAATCTCGGCGAACGCCTCACTCTCCGCCTCGCACAACACCGGGAACTCCTCGGCGACGTGCGATACCGGACAGTGATGCTGGCAGATCTGCACCCCGCGAATCGGGCCGTCCACCGGGTTCGTGGTGGTGGCATACCCGGCCCGGGTCAGTGCGTCGGCGACACGCTGGGCGGTGTCGGCGACGCCCTCGGACCCCTCGGTCACGCCGGCCAGGATGGTGTCCATCCGGCGCCGAGCGAAGGTCCGTACGGCGTCCTTGCCGCCGATCTCGCGCAATTGCCGAATCGCGGCGACGGCGAGATCGTCGTACGTGTGGCCGAGCTTGGCGCGCCCCGCAGCCGTCAAGCGGTAGCGCTTGGCCGGGCGGCCCCGGCCGTTGTGCTGCCAGGCGGCCGCGGCACTGGCCTGCGCATCGCCGGCTTCGATCAGGGCATCGAGGTGGCGGCGTACACCGGCGGCCGAGATGCCGAGCCGGTCACCGATCTGCCCCGCGGTGATCGGGCCTTCGAGCAACAGGTGGATGATCGCGCGGCGGGTATGCCCGTCCGATGCCGGCACGACGTCGTTGACCGGCTTCGGCGCACCAGCCGAAGCAGAGCCCGCAGTCGTCCGACCCATTTTCACAACACCATTGTGACGGAATTCCGCTCAGGGATCCACCAAGGGCACCCTTACGTGACCTGGGCCACCGTTGCCCGGCGAAGAGCGCCGCGGCCGACGGTTACGCTGCCCTGATGGCAAGCCGCCTGTCGACCTTCAGCACATCAATCGCCCGGTGGCACGGCGACGAACGCACAGTCGGATCCCCACTCAACCCCGCCGAGGTCGTCGCGCTGCGTCGTACCCGGCTTTTCGGTGCCACCGGCACCGTACTGATGGCGATCGGCGCCCTCGGTGCCGGCGCCCGTCCCGTCGTGCAGGATCCGACGTTCGGCGTGCGGCTGCTCAACCTGCCGTCCCGCATCCAGACCGTGTCTCTCACCATGACCACCACCGGTGCGGTGATGATGGCGCTGGCCTGGCTGATGCTCGGACGCTTCGCTCTGGGCCCCCGCCGGATGTCACGCAGCCAGCTCGACCGCACCCTGTTGCTGTGGGCCATCCCGCTGCTGATCGCACCCCCGATGTACAGCAAGGACGTCTACTCCTACCTGGCCCAGAGTGAGATCGGGTACATCGGCCTCAACCCCTATCAGGTCGGCCCGGCGACCGGTCTCGGCCTCGATCACGTGTTCACGTTGTCGGTACCCAGTCTGTGGCGCGAGACCCCGGCCCCGTACGGACCGCTGTTCCTGTGGATCGGCGAGAGCATCTCCGCCTTGACCGGTGAGAACATCGTCGCCGCCGTGCTGTGTCACCGCGCCGTGGTGCTGCTTGGTGTCGGGCTCATCGTGTGGGCGACGCCCCGGTTGGCCCGGCGCTGCGGCGTCGCCGAGGTCAGCGCACTGTGGCTCGGCGCATGCAATCCCCTGCTCTTCATGCATCTGGTGGCCGGTATCCACAACGAGGCGCTGATGCTCGGCCTGATGCTGGCCGGGACCGAGTTCGCGCTGCGGGGCATCGGAGCCGCCAGGTCGGCGACATCGGGATCAGTCGCCGCTCCAATAATTCCCCGGCCGCTGACCTGGCCACACTCACGCGAGGACTGGGACCGCTGGTATCCCGCGGGGATGCTGCTGTTCGGCACCGTCCTCATCACACTGTCCTCGCAGGTCAAGCTGCCGTCGTTGCTCGCACTCGGGTTCGTCGCGATGGCCCTGGCTTGGCGCCTGGGCGGCACGATCAAGGCGTTCTTCGTGGCCAGTGTCCCGCTCGGCGTGATCTCGCTGGCCGTGATGGGCCTGATCGGCTGGGCCAGCGGGCTCGGCTTCGGCTGGCTGTCCACCCTCGGCACCGCCAACGTGGTGCGCAGCTGGATGTCGCCGCCGACCCTGCTGGCATTGGGCACCGGTCAGGTCGGCATCCTGCTGGGGCTCGGCGACCACACCACCGCAGTGCTCGCCCTGACCCGCGCCATCGGCGTCTTCCTGATCGCAATCCTGGTCAGCTGGCTGTTGTTGGCCGTGATGCGCGGCCGGCTGCACCCCGTGGGTGGATTGGGCGTCGCCTTGGGCGGAACCATCCTGCTGTTCCCGGTGGTGCAGCCGTGGTACCTGCTGTGGGCGGTGATCCCGCTGGCCGCGTGGGCCACCCGGCCCGGTTTCCGTGGGTCCACGATCGCCATAACCCTGGTCGTCGGGATCTTCGGTCCGACGGCCAACGGCGACCGGTTCACGTTGTTCCAGATCGTGATGGCCACGCTGGCCAGCACGTTGATCGTGCTGATCCTGATCGGCATAACCTGGCGCCGGCTGCCGTGGCGCGCGTCACGCCAGACCGACACGGACGCACCGCCGACACCTACACAATCCCCCGACGCCTACGCTGAATCCCCGTGACCTCGCGTTCTGATCAACCGGTGCTGCTCCGCGGCGTCAGCAAGCGCTACGGCGCGACGACGGCGGTGTCCAATTTGGACCTCGAAGTGCAGCGCGCCGAGGTGCTGGCTCTGCTCGGACCCAACGGCGCAGGCAAGACCACCACCGTCGAGATGTGCGAGGGATTCATCCGCCCGGACGACGGCCGAGTTGAGATCCTCGGGTTGGACCCCGTTGCCGACAACGCCCAACTCCGTGAGCGGATCGGCGTGATGCTGCAGGGCGGCGGCGGGTACCCCGCTGCGAAAGCGGGCGAAATGCTCGATCTCGTGGCCTCCTACGCTGCCGACCCTCTCGATCCGGCCTGGTTGATGGACACCCTCGGCCTGACCGAATCCGCCCGCACCACCTACCGGCGACTGTCGGGCGGCCAGCAACAGCGCCTGGCGTTGGCCTGCGCCGTGGTGGGTCGCCCCGAGCTGGTATTCCTCGACGAGCCGACCGCAGGAATGGACGCCCACGCCCGAATCGTGGTGTGGGAGTTGATCGATGCGCTGCGCCGGGACGGCGTGACGGTCGTGCTGACCACCCATCACCTCGCCGAGGCCGAGGAACTCGCGGATCGGATCGTGATCATCGATCACGGCGTGGCGGTCGCCACCGGCACACCCGCCGAGCTGACCCACAGCGGCGCCGAGAACCAGCTGCGTTTCAGTGCGCCGCGCAAGCTCGACCTGTCCCTGCTCTCCGCGGCCCTGCCGGAGAAATACAAGGCCACGGAGACGGCACCCGGCGAGTACCTGGTCGAGGGGCACATCGACCCGCAGGTGTTGGCCACCGTCACGGCGTGGTGCGCCCGACTCAACGTGCTGGCCACCGACATGCGGGTGGAGCAGCGCAGTCTCGAAGATGTATTCCTCGACCTCACAGGACGGGAGCTGCGGTCATGACGAGCGCTCCGAACCGGTTCGCCCCGGGCACCTTCTCCCCCGATCCCCGTCCGGCCAAGGTGCCGGCGATGCTCGCCGCGCAGTACCAGCTGGAACTGAAGCTGCTGCTGCGCAACGGTGAACAGCTGCTGTTGACCATGTTCATCCCGATCACGCTGCTGGTCGGGATGACGCTGCTGCCCCTTGGCTCGTTCGGCGACGACCGGGCCGGGACCTTCACCCCGGCGATCATGGCGCTGGCCCTGATCTCCACGGCATTCACCGGGCAGGCCATCGCGGTGGCCTTCGACCGTCGCTACGGCGCCCTGAAACGGCTGGGCGCGACCGCGCTTCCGGTGTGGGGAATCATCGCGGGCAAGTCACTGGCGGTCGTCACCGTCGTGTTCTTGCAGGCAATCTTGTTGGGCGCCATCGGTTTTGCGCTGGGTTGGCGGCCTTGGCCGCTGGGGTTGGCGCTCGGTGCGGTGATCATCGCGCTGGGCACGGCCACCTTCGCCGCGCTGGGGTTGCTGCTCGGCGGCACCCTCAAGGCCGAGATCGTGCTGGCGCTGGCGAACCTGCTGTGGTTCGTGTTCGCCGGTCTGGGCGCGCTGACCCTCGAAGGTGGCCCCGTGCCGTCGGCCCTGCGCTGGGCGGCCCGGCTGACACCGTCGGGAGCCCTCACCGAGTCCCTGACCCAGGCGATGACACTGTCGATGGACTGGTTCGGCGTGGCCGTGCTGGTGGTCTGGGGTGCCGTCGCCGCGATCTGCGCGCTGCGCTGGTTCCGCTTCACCTGATCCACACCGGCCCTACTACGGGTTGTAGTTCCTGATCAACTACGATCAGGCCGTGCCCGGCGGAACAGCTTTCCAGCGACTGGTCGACCTGCTGCCCCTGCCAAGTCTCCGGGTCCAGCGCCTGATCGCATTCCTGGTGATCCTCACCCAGGGCGGCATCTCGGTCACCGGGGCGATCGTGCGCGTCACCGCGTCCGGCCTGGGCTGCCCCACCTGGCCCCAGTGCTTCCCGGGCAGCTTCACCCCCGTCCCGCACGCCGAGGTCGCCGTCGTGCATCAGGTGGTCGAGTTCGGCAACCGGATGATCACCTTCCTGGTGGTGCTGACCGCCATTGCGGCCGTCGTGGCCGTGACCCGGGCCCGTCGCCGCCGAGAGGTGCTGATCTACGCCTGGCTGATGCCGGCCTCCACCGTGGTCCAGGCCATCATCGGCGGCATCACGGTGCGGACCGGCCTGTTGTGGTGGACCGTGGCCATCCACCTGCTCGCATCCATGGCAATGGTGTGGCTCGCGGTGCTGCTGTTCGTCAAGATCGGTCAATCCGACGACGGCGCGCCCACCGCGACCGTGCCGAAACCGTTGCGGCAGTTGACGGTCCTGAGTGCAATCGTCCTGGCCGCCGTCCTGGTGACCGGCACGCTGGTGACGGGCGCCGGTCCGCATGCCGGGGACAAGAGCCTCGACCGCGTGGTGCCGCGACTTGAGGTCGAGATCACCACGTTGGTGCACATGCATTCGTCGCTGCTGGTCGCGTACCTGTCCCTGATCGTCGCGCTGGGATTCGGCCTCACCGCGGTGCGCGCCTCTCGACCGGTCATGATCCGGCTCGCCGTCCTGGTCGTGCTGGTGTGCGCACAGGGGCTCGTCGGGATCGTGCAGTTCTATACCGGCGTTCCCGCCGTCCTGGTCGCCGTCCACGTCGCCGGTGCGGCCACCTGTACCGCGGCCACCGCGGCGCTGTGGGCCTCGATGCGGGAGCGGGTCCCGGCCGGCACCTAGTCCGGTCCCGCCCGCCTCAGTGGCTCCACCCGGCGGCGCTCTGTGCGTCGAAGGTCGCGTCGATCCGATCGAATCTGCGGCGGATCGACGTTCGTGACGCCTCGTGCGTCAGCACATACAGCCGGTCGGCAAGGACCGCCTCGGCGGTGAGCCGGGCAACCTCGTCGACGTCGAGAACGTCGTTGCCGGCGATGAGTTGGTCCTCGACCGCCTCTCCGCGGGCTCGCGCCGAGGTGGCAAGAAGGTTGGTGCCAACCATCATCGGGCACAACACCGAAACCCCGATGCCGTCGTTGCCGACCTCGCGGGCGAGCACCTCAGCCAGTGCGACCACACCGTATTTGGCCACGCAGTACGCGCCGAGGCCGACGTTGGGGACCAGCCCGGCGAAAGACGCGGTGAACAGCAGATGCCCGCCCTGGCCCTGCTCGATGAGGCGGGGCAGAAACGCCTCGACGCCGTGAATCGGCCCCCACAGGTCGACGTCAAGGACGAAATGCCAGTCGTCGTGGGTCATCTGGGCGACCGGGCCGTCGACAGCCACGCCGGCGTTGTTGAACACCACGTGCACGGCGCCGAGCAGCCCGAAGGCCTCGTCGGCGAGGTGGGTGACCTGTTCGAGCTCGCGGACATCGCACGGCACGCCGTGTGCGTCGTGCCCCTCGGACCGCAATTGTGCGACGGCTCGGTCGAGCGCCGCCGCATCGTGGTCGGCAAGCACAACCCGGGCGCCCCGCGCGGCGAACTGACGCGCCGTCGCCAGGCCGATGCCGCTGGCGCCGCCGGTGACCACGGCGCCCCGTCCTTCAAAGGTGTCCATCGGGCCGACTCTAGGGCGGCCAGGTCATGTGGAGGTCAGAAACCGCGGTGCGACAAGGGGCCCAGGCCGAGCCGTTCGAGCGCGCCCTCCACACCGACGGCGAACCGCCGCTCGGCGTCTTCCCGATCGACCTGATCGAGCTGCCGGAAACCCAGCCCTGGCTCGACCAGCTCCAGCTCCAACACGCGAGGATCGTCCGGGCCGCCGATCACGTCGACACGGGCGTAAACCAACTCCTCGGGCTGAAGGTAGAACGACCGGATCACCGCGTCGATCGCCAGGCGCCCGACCCGCCACACCTCGTCGTCAGGATCGGCCGGCGACAGCGACTCGTGCGCGTAGGTCCCGGTCTCCTCGAACTCGGGTGACTGTCCGGGCGGAGGCAGCATCGGTCCCTTGATGAACGCGTGGGACTCCTTGCCGCCAAGGAACACCAGTGCGGTCTCTCCTTCGGCGATCCGGTGGTCGTACGGTTGCACCAACACGGCGCGACCCGTGGCGTGCAGTGCCGCCGCGTGGGCCAGAGCCTCGGAAGTGTCGACGAATCGTTGCGCCCCGCGCGAGCCCGCACCGACCGCGGGCTTCACCACCACTTCACCGTCGGGCACGATGACCTGTTCACCGACCGCGAAGTATCCGGTCGGTACCACCGGAATCCCCATGTTGTGCAGATCGTCGAGGTAGCGCTTGTCGGTATTCCACGCCACGACTCCCGGCGGGTTGATCAGGTGACGCACCGAGCGCGTCCATGACAGGAACTCCTCGAGACGCTCGGCGTAGTCCCAGGTGGCCCGCAGGATCACCACGTCGGCGTCGAGGGTGGCCGGGTCGTCCCACGGCAGCCAGCGGGCATGCAGACCGCGGTTGCGCAGCGCCGTCACCAGGCCGGCGTCGTCGCCGTCCCCGTCTGGCAGTGCCGCGCAGCCGGCCAACACGATGCGGGGATGGAACACATCCGGACGGGCGAGCTTCACCCCCGCGATGATAGGTGTGGATGATGGATGGCGTGTATGCCATCGAAGTTGCCGAGACCGGCGGACCCGAAGTCCTGAGCTACGTCGAACGGCCCGAGCCCGCCCCGGGACCCGGCGAGGTCCTGATCAAGGCCGAGGCCATCGGCGTCAACTTCATCGACACCTACTTCCGATCCGGGTTGTATCCGCGTGACCTGCCCTTCGTCGTCGGGTCCGAAGTCTGCGGCACGGTCGCCGCCGTCGGCGACGACGTGGCCGCGCTGGCTGTCGGTGACCGCGTGGTCACCGCCAATGCGATCGGCGCCTACGCCGACTTCTGTATTGCCCCAGCTGATTTCGTCGCGTATGTGCCTGAAGGGGTGGCTCCCGACGCAATCGCCTCGGCTCTGCTGAAGGGCATGACCGCGCACTACCTGATCAAGTCCACCTATCCGGTGCAGCCGAACGACACGGTGCTGGTGCATGCCGGGGCAGGCGGCGTCGGCCTGATCCTCACCCAGTGGGCCACCAGCATCGGCACCCGGGTGATCACGACCGCCTCGACTCCGGAGAAGGCCGAACTGTCCCGGCAGGCCGGCGCGATCGAGGTCCTCGAATACCCTGAGGACCCGACCGAGTTCGGAGACAAGATCCGTGATCTCACCGGCGGGGCGGGGGTCGCCGCCGTATATGACGGGGTCGGTGCGTCGACGTTCGACGCCAGCCTGGACAGCCTCGCGGTGCGCGGCACGCTGGCGCTGTTCGGCGCGGCCAGCGGGCCGGTGCCACCGGTGGACCCGCAACGGCTCAACGCGGCGGGCTCGGTGTTCCTGACCCGGCCGACGCTGGCCCACCATACTCGCACGCCCGACGAATTCTCCTGGCGTGCAGGTGAATTGATCAATGCGATCGCAGACGGGTCGATCACCATCACCGTCGGCGGGCGCTACCCGCTGGCCGAGGCCGCCCGGGCCCACACCGACCTGCAGGGCCGCAAGACCGTCGGCTCGGTCGTGCTGGTCCCCTAGACCGGCTGCGCGGCGGGGAACGTCCAGGATCCGTCGAGGATCTCGGGCCTCGGCCGGTACAACCGCACGAGGTAATTCCAGCCCTCGGTGACGGGCAGCAGGTTGGCCACCGCGGCGCCTTCGTCACTGCCGCCGAACTGCACCGTGGTGGCGCCGTCGGCGTCCTTGACGGCGGTGACGTTGTTCACCGAATAGGCGTTCTGCGCATTCGACGTGAGGTAGCCGTCCTTGTTGTAGACCGTGATGGACCAGAACCCGTCGACCGGGACGTCTCTCACGGTCAGCCGGTGTACTGTGGCGCCGTCGTTCGCCGGTGGCACCACGGTGAGATACAGCGCATCGCGTTCCGGGTTGCCGCCCCAGGCGAACGCCGAGCCGATCAGGTGCCGCACCGGCTCCACCGCATACCTTGGACCGAACATCGATCGGGTGTCGACAAGAGTGGTCGACAGGCTGATGAGTGCGTCCCGAACTGTCTTCTGACTGGCCGGATCCCACGGCGGAATCTCGAACAATCCCGGCGCATCGTCCTGTGAGACCACGATCGCGTCCTGCAGCGCATGCACCGCGGCAAGGTCTGCGGCGTCGGCGGGATCGGCCAGGATGCGTACCGCCGCTGCCGCGTAGCGGCTATCGACGGAATCGCGACTGAACGTCAGCTCGGCAGGCGCGTAGACGACGTTGGTGGTGTAGTGGTCCTCGCTGATGATCTGCAGGGACATGAACCGGCCGGCGCACTCGGGCAGCGTGATGGTGACCGGCCCGGCATCGAGATCGAACACCGCCGCGGAGTACAGAGTGTCGCGGTTCTGCCGGATGACGATCTGATGCTCGATCGAGCTCATCTCACGGTTGTGGAAGAACTGCCCGAAACCGCCGTCGTTGACGATACTGGCGAAGTACAGGTCGGATTCGGCACGTGCGAAGTTGTCGGGACTCACCGATTCGGTCATGCCACAACGCTGCCACACCCCGCAGGTGCGGACCGCGGGTTCGTGGACCTAGTGGCCGAAGAGCGTCGGCAGCGCCAGCGCCGAGTCGATGGCCAATGCACAGAACACGACAGCCAGGTAGTTGTTCGACTGCAGGAACAACCGCAGCGGCTTCACCGGCTCACCGCGCTTCACCCCGGAGTAGAGCTGATGCGCCATCACCAGGAACCAGGCGCCCGCCAGTAGGGCAACAGCGCCGTACAGCCATCCGGTGGCCAGCGCCAGCGCCAGCGTGGTGAGGACCGTCAACCAGGTGTAGATCAGGATCTGGCGGGTGACCTGACGCTCGGTGGCCACGGCGGGCAACATCGGCACGCCGGCCGCCTTGTAGTCGTCCTTGTAACGCATCGCGAGTGCCCACGTGTGCGGCGGTGTCCAGAAGAAGATGATCAGGAACATCACCACCGCCGGCCACTGGATGGTGCCGGTCACCGCGGACCAACCGATCATCACCGGCATGCAACCGGCCGCTCCGCCCCACACCACGTTCTGGGAGGTGCGGCGTTTGAGCAGCAGGGTGTAGACGAAAACGTAGAACGCGATGGTGGCCACGGCCAGCACCCCGGACAGCAGGTTCGACGTCCAGGTCAGCCAACAGAACGACGTCACCGACAGCACCAACCCGAAGATCAGTGCATGCCGCGTCGGCACCGATGCCTGAGCCAACGGGCGGCGGGCGGTGCGCTTCATCACCTTGTCGATGTCGGCGTCGGCCACGCAGTTGAGCGTGTTGGCGCCTGCCGCGGCCAGCATGCCGCCGATCAGGGTGTTGAGGATCAGCAGCGGGTCAACGGTGCCCCGTTCGGCCAGCAACATGGCCGGAATGGTGGTGACCAGCAACAACTCGATCACACGCGGCTTGGTCAACGCCAAATACGACAGGAAGGTGGACCGTACTCGGCTCGGCGCCCCATTGATGAGCCGGCGCTCGCGAATGCTCACGCAAATAACTCCTCGGGTGGCGTCACGCGGCTTCTACTACACACGATGGTAGACCGCCGCCCGAACGCCTCGGCACCGCAGGGTCTGTTCGGGGCAACAACCGGGTAAACGAGCGGGTATCGGTGCGCCAACCAGTCTGCATCGGATGACTCCGCCCCACTAGGGTGTTTGTCGTAGCAGCATGGCAACTGCGCGCACGTGCCGGCAGATAGAAGACGAGGAAGTGAGCTTAGTGACCACCGCCGAAGAGATCACCGCTCTCACCCAGCCCAACCACCCAGATGACTGGACCGAAGTCGACAGCGTTGCCGTCGACACCGTCCGGGTGCTCGCGGCTGACGCGGTGCAGAAGGTCGGCAACGGCCACCCGGGAACCGCGATGAGCCTGGCACCGCTGGCCTACACGCTGTTCCAGCGGCAGCTCCGGCACGACCCCAGCGACACGGAGTGGATCGGTCGGGACCGCTTCGTGCTGTCCTGTGGGCACTCCAGCCTCACCCTGTACCTCCAGCTGTACCTCGGCGGTTTCGGCCTCGAGCTGGCCGACATCGAGGCGCTGCGCACCTGGGGCTCGCTGACCCCCGGCCATCCCGAGTACCACCACACCAAGGGTGTGGAGATCACCACCGGCCCGCTGGGCCAGGGCCTGGCCTCGGCCGTCGGTATGGCGATGGCCGCCCGTTACGAGCGCGGCCTGTTCGATCCGGACACCGCCCCGGGCGAGAGCCCCTTCGACCACTACATCTATGTGGTGGCCTCTGACGGCGACATGGAAGAGGGCGTCACCAGCGAAGCGTCGTCGCTCGCGGGCACCCAGCAGCTCGGCAACCTCATCGTGTTCTGGGACGACAACAAGATCTCCATCGAGCACAACACCGACATCGCGCTGAGCGAGGATGTCCCCGCGCGGTACCGCGCCTACGGCTGGCACGTCCAGGAAGTCGAGGGCGGCGAGAATGTAGTCGGTATCGAGCAGGCCATCGCCGAGGCCAAGAAGGTGACCGACAAGCCGTCGTTCATCGCGTTGCGCACCATCATCGGCTACCCCGCCCCCACCAAGATGAACACCGGTGGAGTGCACGGCTCGGCGCTGGGCGCCGACGAGGTGGCCGCCACCAAGAAGGTCCTCGGGTTCGACCCGGACAAGACCTTCGAGGTACGCGACGAGGTCATCGCCCACACCCGTGAACTGGTGACCCGCGGCAAGCAGGTCCACGACGAATGGCAGGTGTCGTTCGACGCCTGGGCCAAGCGGGAGCCCGAGCGCAAGGCCCTGCTCGACCGGCTGCAGGCCAAGGAGCTTCCCGAGGGCTGGGACGCCGAACTGCCGCACTGGGACCTGGACTCCAAGCCGGTGGCCACCCGCGCCGCGTCCGGTGCCGTACTGGCCGCCGTCGGGCAGACGCTGCCCGAGTTGTGGGGCGGTTCGGCCGATCTCGCCGGCAGCAACAACACCACGATCAAGGGCGCCAATTCGTTCGGGCCGCCGTCGATCTCGACCGAGGACTGGAACGCGACCTGGTACGGGCGCACCCTGCACTTCGGTATCCGCGAGCACGCGATGGGCGCGATCCTGTCCGGCATCGTGCTGCACGGCCCGACCCGGCCCTACGGCGGAACGTTCCTCCAGTTCTCGGATTACATGCGGCCGGCCGTGCGTTTGGCCTCGTTGATGAACATCGATCCGATCTACGTCTGGACGCACGATTCGATCGGCCTCGGCGAGGACGGCCCGACGCACCAGCCGATCGAACACCTGGCGGCGCTGCGGGCGATCCCGAATCTGTCGGTGGTGCGTCCGGGCGACCCGAACGAGACCGCCTACGCCTGGAAGACCGTGCTGGAGCGCACCGCCAGCACCGGCCCCGTGGGCCTGATCCTGACCCGCCAGGGTGTACCTGTGATCGAAGGCACCAGCGCCGAAGGCGTGGCCCGCGGCGGCTACGTGCTGGGTGGCACCCCGGAGGAGAATCCCGACGTGGTGATCATCGGCACGGGCTCCGAGCTGCAGCTCGCCGTCGCAGCACAGAAGCTGTTGGCGGACAAGGACATCAACGCGAGCGTGGTGTCGATGCCGTGTGTCGAGTGGTTCGAATCCCAGCCCAAGGAGTACCGCGATTCGGTGCTGCCGCCGGCGGTTTCGGCCCGGGTGGCGGTCGAGGCCGCAGTGGCGCAGAGTTGGTACAAGCTGGTCGGAGACACCGGCGAGATCGTCTCGATCGAGCACTACGGTGCCTCTGCCGACGACAAGACGCTGTTCCGTGAGTTCGGTTTCACCGCCGAGGCCGTGGCGGCCGCGGCGGAACGATCCCTGGACAACTGACCGCACCGCGGTCGCGACAACTAACTTCACGACTGGCAGGAGAAGGCGAACATGACTCAGAACCCGAACCTCGCGGCGCTGAGCGCCGCGGGTGTATCCGTCTGGCTCGACGATTTGTCGCGCGAGCGGTTGCAGACCGGCAATCTGCAGAATCTGATCGATACCCGCAGCGTCGTGGGCGTCACCACCAACCCGTCGATCTTCCAGGCCGCGCTGTCGAAGGGCACCGCGTATGACGCCCAGGTCGCCGAGCTCGCCAAGCAGGGTGCCGACGTGGACGACACCATCCGCACGGTGACCACCGACGACGTCCGCAACGCCTGCGATGTCCTGGCCAAGCAGTACGAGGCCTCCGACGGGGTCGACGGCCGGGTATCCATCGAGGTGGACCCGCGGCTGGCCCACGAAACCGACAAGACGATCCTGCAGGCCATCGACCTGTGGAAAACCGTCGACCGCCCGAACCTGCTGATCAAGATCCCGGCCACGCTGGCGGGGCTGCCCGCGATCACCGCGGTGATCGCCGAGGGCATCTCGGTCAACGTCACGCTGATCTTCTCGGTGGAGCGGCACCGGGCCGTGATGGACGCCTACCTGTCCGGCCTGGAGAAGGCCCGCGAGGCCGGCCACGATCTGTCCAAGATCCACTCCGTCGCTTCGTTCTTCGTGTCCCGCGTGGACACCGAGATCGACAACCGACTGGAGAAGATCGGCTCCGAGGACGCACTGGCACTGCGCGGCAAGGCCGGTGTGGCGAACTCGCGGCTCGCCTACGCCGCCTACGAGGAAGTCTTCGGCGGCGAGCGCTTCGCAGCGCTCAAGGACAACGGCGCCCGGGTGCAGCGCGTGCTCTGGGCTTCCACCGGTGTCAAGAATCCGGACTACTCGGACACCCTCTACGTCACCGAACTGGTTGCGCCGCACACGGTGAACACGTTGCCGGAGAAGACGCTGGAAGCGTTCGCCGACCACGGCAAGATCACCGGGGACACCATCACCGGGACCGCCGCGGCGTCGCAGGAGATCTTCGACAAGCTCAGCGCCGTCGGCATCGACCTGGTCGATGTATTCAAGGTGCTCGAGGACGAGGGTGTGGACAAGTTCGAAAAGTCGTGGCAGGAACTGCTCGACGCGACACAGGGCCAACTCGACGCCGCCAAGAAATGAGCCCGCTCAACGACAGGCCGGAGACCGCCTGGCGTAACCCGTTGCGGGACAAGCGCGACAAGCGCATGCCCCGCATCGCGGGCCCGTGTGCGGTGGTGATCTTCGGTGTGACCGGCGATCTGGCCCGCAAGAAGTTGATGCCGGCCATCTATGACCTGGCCAACCGCGGTCTGCTGCCACCCAGCTTCGCGCTGGTGGGCTTCGCCCGCCGCGACTGGGCGGACGAGGATTTCGGCAAGATCGTCTTCGACGCCGTCAAGCAGCACGCCCGCACTCCCTTCCGCCAGGAGGTCTGGGACCGCCTGGCGGAGGGATTCCGGTTCGTGCAGGGCACATTCGACGACCACGAGTCGTTCGAACGGCTCAAGGACACCCTGCACAAACTCGACGTCGAGCGCGGCACCAGCGGCAATCACGCGTTCTACCTGTCGATTCCGCCGAAGGCGTTCCCCCAGGTCTGCGAGCAGCTGAGCAAATCCGGGCTGGCCGACAAGCCGGAGGGCAGCTGGAGCCGGGTGGTCATCGAGAAGCCGTTCGGTCACGACCTCAAGAGCGCCGAGGAACTCAACGCTGTGGTCAACAGCGTGTTCCCGGAGTCGTCGGTGTTCCGCATCGACCACTACCTGGGCAAGGAAACCGTCCAGAACCTCCTGGCACTGCGCTTCGCCAACGAGATGTTCGAGCCGGTGCTGAACTCCCACTACGTCGACAGTGTCCAGATCACCATGGCCGAGGACATCGGGCTCGGCGGGCGGGGCGGCTACTACGACGGAGTCGGCGCCGCCCGCGACGTCATCCAGAACCATCTGCTGCAGCTGCTGGCGCTGACGGCGATGGAAGAGCCGGTGAGCTTCTCCCCCGCCGAACTGCAGGCCGAGAAGATCAAGGTGCTCTCGGCCACCCGGCTTGCCGAGCCGCTGGACGAGACCACGTCGCGGGGGCAGTACGCCGCGGGCTGGCAGGGCGGCGAGAAGGTCGTCGGGCTGTTGGACGAGGAAGGCTTCTCCAAGACATCCACCACCGAGACGTTCGCAGCCATCACACTGGACGTGGACACCCGACGCTGGGCGGGCGTGCCGTTCTATCTGCGCACCGGAAAACGCTTGGGCCGCAGGGTCACCGAGATCGCACTGCTCTTCAAGCGGGCACCGCACCTGCCCTTCGATGCCACGATGACCGATGAGCTCGGCCAGAATGCGCTGGTGATCCGGGTCCAACCGGACGAAGGCATCACGCTGCGGTTCGGGTCCAAGGTCCCGGGCCACATCATGGAGGTCCGCGATGTCAGCATGGACTTCTCCTACGGTTCGGCCTTCGCCGAGGAGTCGCCGGAAGCCTACGAGCGCCTGATCCTCGACGTGTTGCTGGGCGAGCCATCGCTGTTCCCGGTCAATGCCGAGGTCGAATTGTGTTGGAAAATCCTGGATCCCGCACTCGAGTACTGGGCTACCCACGGTAAGCCCGATTCCTACGAGTCCGGAACCTGGGGCCCTGAATCGTCGTTCGAGATGCTGCGCCGGTCAGGCCGGGAATGGAGGCGGCCGTGATTGTCGATCTGCCCGAGACCAATACCGGGGCGATCAACAAGAAGATCGTCGCTCTGCGCGAAGAGGGCGGTGCGATCACCCTCGGCCGGGTGCTGACGTTGGTCATCGCCCCCGATACCGAAGCGGTGCTTGAGGAGTCGATCGAGGCGGCCAACTGGGCCAGCCGTGAGCATCCCTGCCGGGTGATCGTGGTCATCCCCGGCGATCGCCTGACCACGGAGGCCCGACTGGACGCCCAGTTGCGGGTGGGCCGCGATGCCGGCGCCAACGAGGTGGTGGTGCTGCGGTTGTCCGGTCCGCTGGCCAACCACGCCAGCAGTGTCGTGACGCCGTTCCTGTTGCCGGACACGCCGGTGGTGACCTGGTGGCCCGACCTCGCCCCCGCCTTCCCGGCACAGGATCCGCTGGGCAAGTTGGCGATTCGCCGGATCACCGACGCCACGAATGGCTCTGATCCGCTGGCCTGCATCAAGAGCAGGCTCAACGGTTACACCGATGGTGACACCGATCTCGCTTGGAGCCGCGTCACCTACTGGCGCGCCTTGCTGGCCGCCGCGATCGATCAGCCGCCACACGAACCCATCACCTCGGCGCTCGTGTCCGGGCTCAAGGACGAGCCCGCGCTCGACATCCTGGCCGGCTGGCTGGCCAACCGCATCGACGGGCCGGTGACCCGGACGACAGGTGACTTGAAGGTCGAGCTGACCCGGCCCAGTGAAACCGTGACCCTGGCGCGGCCGCAGACCGGCGTCACGGCGGTACTGAGCCGCACCGGCAAGCCGGATGCATTGGTGCCCTTGGCCCGCCGCGAAGCCAAGGAGTGCCTGGCAGAGGATCTGCGCCGGCTCGACGCCGACGAAATCTACTACGACGCACTCACGGGAATCGACAAGGTCCAATACGTATGAGCACTGTTATCGAGCGTTACGCCGACACCGACGCGCTGGTGACCGCAGCCGGAGACCGGTTGGTAGGAGCCATCACGTCGGCGATCTCCGAGCGAGGTCATGCCAACATCGTGCTCACCGGCGGAGGCACGGGAATCGGCCTGCTCAAGCGGGTCGGAGAGCGCAGCGGCGAGATCGACTGGTCGAAGGTGCACGTCTACTGGGGCGACGAGCGTTTCGTGCCGCAGGACGACGACGAACGCAACGACAAGCAGGCCCGCGAGGCACTGCTGGACCATGTCGGGATCTCGGACGTCAACGTGCACGCGATGGCCGCCAGCGATGGCGAATTCGGTGACGATCTCACCGCGGCCGCCGCCGGGTACGCACAACTGCTGGCCGCCAACTTCGACGCTCCCGGCCCCGAGTTCGATGTGCATCTGCTCGGCATGGGCGGCGAGGGACATGTCAACTCACTGTTCCCCGACACTGCCGCGGTGCGTGAGAACGACCGCATGGTGGTGGGGGTGCCCGACTCCCCCAAGCCACCGCCACGACGTATCACGTTGACACTCCCCGCGATTCGTAACTCCCGCGAGGTGTGGCTGGTGGTGTCCGGCGAGGCCAAGGCCGACGCGGTCGCCGCCGCGCTCGGTGGTGCCGATCCGGTCGACATCCCCGCCGCAGGCGCCGTCGGTCGCGACCGGACGGTGTGGCTGCTCGACGAGGCTGCCGCAAGCAAGCTCTGAGTCAGTCGACTAGTCGTCGGAGTTGCTGCGCTTCCGCTCGGCGATTCGGTCGGCCAGGGCCTCGGCATAGCCGGCCACGTAGTCGGCCACCTGACGGTTGGGCGTGGCCAGGTCGGTCACCACCGCCGACCGGACTCGGTGTTCGCAGAATTGCCGCACAACCATTCAGACGCGGTTGGCCCGCGTTTGGTTCCCCAGCGGCCATACTGTGTGCCATGGCAGACAAAGGGGACGGCCGCGCCCGCCCGAACTCCGGGCGGCAGCGCATCCGGACGCTGACGCAGGCCGCACTCAATGCCGATATGACCGTCGAGCAGGTAGACACCCTGCTCACCGATCTCAGCAGCACCCTGGTCGACCTGAACAGGTCCACCGGCGGCCTGGATTCCACGCTGGACCGCTTCAACGAAACCATCACCCGCATCGACGAACTCGCGCCTCGCCTCATCGGTATGGTCGAGCGCCTGGAGTCGATCGTGGACCGCGTCGAGGTCATCGTCGGTATCGGCGAGGCCGTGATGGCACCGTTGGCCGCAACAGAGAGCGCGGTGCGCGGAATGATCGACCGGGTCCGCAAGAGCACAGGCCTGTAGGGCGGGTCCGCGCGGCACCTCGGTTACAGTGGTGGCCATGGGTGTCGGATTCGATCGAGCAGACGCGCGTGGCGCGGCGTTCGCACCCAGTTTGCTGGCTTCGATCTGGAATCGAGCACGTCTGGCGCCGCTGAAGAGGATCTCGGGTTAGCTTTCGCTGCCCATTTGCTCCTGCTATCAGCTTCGAGGCGTCATGAAGCCGTCCCTATATGCCGTTGCGGCATCGCTCTACCTGACCGAATACACCCTCTACTCCAATTCGTCGTCGGCTGTGCTGTTGAACTCGGCGATTGCCGAGTATTTCGGCATCCCGTTCTCACGGGCCGCCTATATCGGCGTGGCGTTCCTCGCCGGATTCTGTCTGGCGTTGCTGCCTGCGGGCCTGCTGTCGCACCGGTACCGACCCACGACTCTGTTCTTCGCCAGTTCGGGGGTCTTGGCGGTCCTCGGTATCGCCGTCGGACTCAGCCCCGAGTTCTGGGTCCTCATCGCGTTGCGCTTCCTGCAGGGCATCGCCTCGGCGGTGCTCGCACCGCAGATCTTCCGGATCATCCGGGCTCAGTTCTATCCCGACCATCACTCGGCGGTCCTTGGTACCTGGGGCCTGGTGGTCTCGGCCTCAGCCCTGTGCTCACCGCTGATCACCGCCCTGCTCAACGATCTGTGGGGCTGGCGCTCGTTCCCCTACGAAACCGTGGTGACCACCGTCGCGGCGATGGCGCTGTTGGCCATTGCGCCCGCCACGCCAGACGCCGATGACACCGCCACGACCGGACGGGTGGCGACCCCGCTGGTGGCGCTCGCGGTGGTTCAGCTCGCGGTCTTCCTGACGATCGGTCGGTCCACCACGGTGTACGCCGAGGTGGCATTGCTGATCGTGGCGATCCTGCTCGGGATCGCCGTGATCGTTCTGCGCAGCCGGTCCCAGACCCGGGTCCTGTCGGGAAGTCTGGTCGTGGTGTTCATGGCCGGCATCGCGACCAACGTGTTCACCCTCTCCGTGGTGTATGTGCTGCAGCAGGTTCGTGGACTGGATTCCTATGCCTCGGCACTGTTCCTGTTGCCGATGGCGTTCTTCGCCGGGCTGATCCCGATGCTGAGATTCGGTAGGCCCGGAGACAATTCGAAGAGCACCCGGCTGGTGTGCATCGGCTCGGTGTTCCTGATCGTGGCGGGTCTGAGCCTGTTCGGACACGTGCCGCTGGGCAGCGCCGCGTTGATGGGTTGCGCGATGGGGTTCCTGTGGAGTTCGCTGGCCAGCAACGTGTTGACGAATTCGACGCAGGTCCCCTTTGATTCCAGCCTTTACCACTACCTTCGGGCGCTGGGCGCGGCCATCGGAGTGGCAACCGGGGCGACGATGATCGACGGGCTTGGGGCCGAACTGTTCAGCGGCGCGGCCGTGCTGGTGACGGCGATCGGGGTGGTGGCGGCGCTCGCGGCCCGTTCGGCATGGCAGGCAACGAGATTGGCGCCGGTGCGATGATGCGCGACCTCACGTTCGGCTGGCCGACCCATCAGCTCACCAGCGACCCGCGCCTGGCCTACAACAGCATCTCGAAAACTTGCTGCCGGCTGATCTATGAGAGCCTCCTCGACACCGATCCGGGAACCGGCAGGCTCCTGCCGTGGCTGGCCACCTCGTGGCACTATTGCGACCCGCTGACCCTGGAGGTGACGATCGCCCCCGATCGGCATTTCTCCGACGGCACACCGCTGACCCCGGAGGCCGTCGTGCAGAGCTTTGCCGGTATCACTGCGCTCCAGGAGGTCTCACCGCGTCCTGCCGCGGTGACGATGCTCGCCGGGCTCCAATCAGTCGAGGCGGGAACCGACACCGTGACGTTTCACTTCGCGCGTCACAACGCGGCGTTCCTGCGGTCACTGGCCACTGTCAATCTGGCGATCCGCAACGCGCAGGGTCTGGGCACCGGCCGATGGCGCCCGGTCACGGGCGGGCTGACCGACGGCTCGCGCCGATTGATGTTCGAGCAGACCGATACCGGCGACCTGTACGCCGGCGCGATCGACGGCCATCACCTCGCCGACATCCACAACCCGGGGATCAGTTACGGATTGTGTCCCAACGCTTCCCGCGGCCCGCTGACCGATCCTGCTGTGCGCCGCGCGCTGTCGCTGCTGATCAACCGTTCCGCGCTGCGACCGATCCTCGATGCCCACGGATACTCCGTCGCCTCATCGGTGCTGACCCCGACGACCGACGGATACCGGGACTGCTCCGCCGAGTTGGCCTACGACCCGGTGACGGCCCGCCGACTCCTCGCCGCCGCGGATGCGCAGCGGCTTTCGTTCGACGTGGTGTTCAACAGCACGTTCTCCCCTGTCGACGCCGCCGTCCTCACCGCAGTTGCCGCACAGTGGAGAGAACACGGTATCGAGCTGGTCCTCGCCGACGTCGACTTCCCGGAACTGCGAAGCCGCCAGGAGGCCGGCGACTACGACTTCCGGTTCTTCTACTTCACCGGTGCCGACCCCGACCTGCTGCGCTATCAGTTCGCCGTGACTCAGCGAAACATGAACCGCCGCAACGCCCCAGATGACCTGGACGCCATGCTCGACGCCCAGCTCATCTGTGCGGACCCAGACGGACGCCGCGGGCTCGTGGATGCGATCCAACGCCGCATCGTCGAAACCGGGCTGTGGCTGCCGCTCTGCAATGTCCGAACCGTCACCAGTTACCGGCCCGACGTACTGCCCGATGTCCACCTCGACACCGAAGCCCTGGTCCGGATCCCATGAACCCGAGAGGAATCTCGATGGATATCGCCATCATCGGCGCAGGCCTCGGTGGCCTCGCCGCCGCCGTCGCCCTGCAGCGCCACGGTCACCGGCCCGTCGTCTTCGACAAGACCCGCGAACTCGGCGAGGTCGGCGGCCCACTGGGTATCTCGCCGCAGACCCTCCGATTGTTCGGTGAGTGGGGTGTTGCCGATGCGTTCGACGAAATCTCCTCGGCCACCCAGTACTTCGAGAACCGCGATCAGCTCGGACAGTTGGAGAAGATCACCGACTACGCGGCAACGCCGGAGGCCGGCGCCGAACACGGCCGGTTCGGCTACGCCGACTCCGATCTTGCTCCGCGTACCGTGCACCGCGCGGATCTGCACGGCCTGCTGGTCTCGGCGGTGGGATCCGAGCAGGTGCGCCTTCGCCACGAACTGTCCGGTATCACCGAGCGTGACGACCACGTCGAGCTGACCTTCACCGATGGTGAGGTGGTCCGGGCCGCCTTGGTGATCGCCGCAGACGGGCTGCGTTCGCGAGCACGGAAGATGTTCAGCGACGATGACATTCACTACTGCGGCTCGGTGATCTTCCGAGCCGTCAGCCCCGCCGAATGCCTAGAGATTCCCAACGACCGGCTGCGGTCCTGGCATTCGGCGGACTACGCCAAGCACGTCATCGCCATGCCGGTGCGAGCCGGCAGGCAGGTGGCCGTCGATGCCACCCTCGGGGTGGACGAGCCTCCGCTGCACCTGTGGTCGGCCCAGGCGGACCTGCAGGCACTCGCCGCCCAGTTCGATGAGTTCGACCCCGCGGTCGGTCGGATGCTGCGCGCCGCCACGAGTCCGGTGTACATGCATCCGGTGTACGACCGCGACCCGATCGACCGGTGGACCACTGCGCGCGTCGCGCTACTCGGGGATGCGGCACACCCGATGACGCCGTTCGGTGGCCAGGGCGCCAATCAGGCCATCCAGGACGCCGCCGAGGTGGCCACCCAGATCGCCACGGTCCCTGACGGCGACTACGCCGAAGCGCTGCAACGCTATCAACGCGTCCGAACGGAACAGACGGCGGAGATTCAGCGTGCGGCACGCGGTTATGCCGACCGCCGGGCGAGGGTGTCGTCGCGGCTGGCCGATGTCCTGATGAGGTAGCCACCGTTGCGGCAGCAACAATCTAGCCACCGTTGCGGCAGCAACAATCTAGCCACCGTTGCGGCAGCAACAAATCAGCCGCTGTTGCGCAGCGCTGTCGCCAAACCGCTCATGGTGAGCAGGATTCCGCGCTGTACCCGTTCGTCGGTATCCCCGCCGCGGTACCGGCGCAGCAGCTCGACCTGAAGGTGATTGAGCGGTTCGAGGTAGGGGAACCGGTTGAACACCGAGCGGGCCAGGGCCGGGTTGTCAGCCAGCAGGTCGTCCTGACCGGTGATCAGCTTGTACATCTCGATGGTGCGGGTGTGCTCGGCGACGATCTTGTCGAACACCCGGGCCCGCAATTCCTCGTCGTCGACCAGCTCGGAATACCGTGCCGCCAAACCCATGTCCGACTTGGCCAGCACCTGGGCCATGTTCGACAACACCGTGCGGAAGAAGGGCCAGCGCCGGTACAGGTCCTGCAACACCGAGAGCCTGGTGTCGTCGTCGGCAATCCACTGCGCGAACGCGGTGCCCGTGCCGTACCAACCCGGCAGCATCACGCGGGATTGGCTCCAGGCGAGCACCCACGGGATGGCCCGCAGATCGGCGATGGAGGTGGTCGGTTTGCGTGAGCTGGGCCGGCTGCCGATGTTGAGTGCACCGATCTCGCTGACTGGTGTGGACGCCTTGAAGTACTCGACGAATCCAGGTGTCTCATGGACCAATTCGGCGTACGCCTGTTGTGCCAGGGCAGCGAGCTCGTCGAGCACCTGGTAGGCGGGGTCGGCGTCGTCGCCGAGCCCCTCGACGTCGAGCAAGGTGGATTCCAGCGTCGCGGCCAACAGCGTCTCCAGGTTGCGGTGCGCGATGCGCGGCTCCGCGTACTTGGCCGCGATCACCTCACCCTGCTCGGTGATCCGCAGCGATCCGTTCACCGCACCGGGCGGTTGCGCCAGGATCGCGTCATAACTGGGCCCGCCGCCTCGGCCGACGGTACCGCCCCGTCCGTGGAACAGACGCAACCGGATCCCGGTCGTGCGCGCCGCTTCGACGAGGTCCAGCTCGGCTCGGTACAACGCCCAGTTCGCCGCCAGATAACCGCCGTCCTTGTTCGAGTCCGAATAGCCCAACATCACTTCCTGATGTTGTCCCCGCGCAGCGACGATGCTGCGGTAGACCGGTAACGCGAGCGCAGTCTCCAGAACAGCCGAACCCTGTTGGAGATCCTCGATGGTTTCGAACAGCGGCACGATGCCGACGGGTGCGTACACCTCGCCGTGAGCCGCACCCGAAACGTCGAGCAGGCCGGCTTCTTTGAGCAGGATCGCCGCTTCGAGCAGGTCGGACACCGACTGGCACATGGAGATGATGTAGTTGGGTACCGCCTGTGCGCCGAAGACGGCGACCGCCCGCGCTGCGGCACCCACGATGTCGAGTTCCTTGCGGGCCAGCTCCGAGAGCTCGGCACCCTCACCGATCAGTGGACGTCTGGTGGAGATCTCGGCCGCGAGCAATTCCACCCGCTGCGCTTCGGGCAGAGAAGCGTAGTCGGGATGGACTCCGGCCCAGGCCAGCAGCTCGCCGACCACCTGCTCGTGTACCTCGGAATTCTGGCGCATGTCCAGGCCGCTCAGATGAAAACCGAAGACCCGCACTGCTTCTCGCAACCGGCTCAGCCGATCATCGGCCAGCACCGCGCTGCCGTGGCCGCGCAGCGAGGCGTCCACGATGTCGAGGGCGGCCAGGAACTCTTCCGGAGTGGCATACGCGGCAAGACCGAGGTCGAGCTCGTGTTCGGGCTGGTCGTCCAGGATCTCGCGACCGGTGGCGGTCAGACGGGCGTGGATGACCCGCAACGCCCTCCGGTAGGGCTCGTCGGCGCGGGCCGGCTCGTGGCAGGCTTCGGCCAGCGCGGTCAGCTCGTCGGTGACCGTGACCAGCCGGGCTGACATCGACAGCTCTTCTTCCAGCGCGGTGATCTCGGTGAAGTAGTGCGCGAAGGCGACGTGAGCGGCACGCCCGGTGGCGAGCCGCACCACGCCCGCATCGACGTTGGGGTTACCGTCCCGGTCACCGCCGATCCAGCTTCCCGGCCGCAGGATCGGCTGCTCCAACAGGTTCTCCCCCGGCCAGCGCGCCTGCAACGCGTTCCGCACCTCGGCGTTCACCTGTGGGATCACCTCGAAGAATGCCGCTGGGTAGTACCGCAGCCCCGTCTCGATCTCGTCGGAGATCTTGAGTCGCGACAACCGTACGAGTGCGGTCTGCCACAGCGTCAGGATGTTGCGGCGCAACTCGATCTCGATGTCCCGGCCGTCGGCGGTGCGGGTGAGTCCGTTCATGCGCAGCCGCATCAACTCGGTGACCCGATGCTGGGTGTCGAAGACCGTGCGACGTCGGGTTTCGGTGGGATGCGCGGTGATCACGGGTGACACCAGGGCACCGCTCAACGCGTCAGCGACGGCGGCCGCTGCCAGGTCGGCCCGATCGAGCTTGAGATAGGTGGCGGCCAAACTGCTGTCCTGCGGTGGCTCGCCGGCGGCCTCGTGCACGGCGCGTCGGCGCTCGCGGTGGATGTCCTCGGCGACGTTGGCCAGCAGCGCGAAGTGGGTGAAGGCGCGGATGACCGGGATCGCTTGGTGCACATCGATATCGGTGAACAGGTCGGCCAGCTCGGCCCGGTCGATCTCCGAGCGGCGAACCCGGAAGGACTCGACCCGGGCCCGTTCGACCAGGTCGAAGACCTCGTCTCCGTTCTGTTCGCGCACGGTGTCGCCGAGGATCGCACCGAGTAACCGGATGTCCTCACGCATCGGCTCGGTGGCCTCGCGGCCCACCGGAGTGCGCTGAACCGCACCGATCGGATCCAGGGCGGTGTCGGGACCGTCAGCCATGTCCTCAGTATCGTTGCCGCGCCCGCGTGCCGCACCCCGGGTCAGAGGAGGAAGCGCTGGCCGGAATTTCGACATGTAGAAAGTGCCTGCCGGGAAGAACCGGGAGAACGGTCCGGCCCCATCCCGCGGACGGCACGACGTTTCCGTTCAGGGTGAACTGCGGGTCACGCCGCCCGAACGGCCGCGGCACCACGCCAGTAGCGAGCGGTCACCGCAATACCCCCGACTGGCGGGAGTATCCGGACAACCAGGGTTAGCCGTACTTGATCAGCAGCGCGACGCCGACGATCGACACCAGCCAGATGCCGGTCACGAAGAGCGTCAACCGGTCGAGGTTCTTCTCGACCACGGTGGAGCCGGACAGGCTGGACTGGACACCGCCACCGAACAGGGTGGACAGACCGCCACCTTTGGCGCGATGCAGCAGCACCAGGAGCACGACCAGCACGCTGGTCACGACCAGAGTGATCTGCAGAGCCAATTCCATGGCTGTAAGACTACCGGGTGCGGTGTCCGGCCCAGGTCCCCGGGGTTACGGCAGTGGTCCGCCCGCGGCGATCGCCGACAGCGTGGCGAACTGCTCGCCGTCCAGCGACGCGCCACCGACCAGGGCACCGTCGACATCGCCCTGGGCGACGATCTCGCCGACGTTCTTGGCGTTCACCGACCCTCCGTACAGGACCCTGACGCCGGCCGCGAGCTGCGGCGATGCCAGGTTCCCCAGTTCGCCGCGGATCGCCTTGCATACCTCCTGGGCATCGGCCGCGCTGGCCACCCGACCGGTGCCGATCGCCCACACCGGCTCGTAGGCGATGACGGCCTGACCGATCTGCTCCTTGCTCAGACCGGCCAGGGAGCCGCGCAGCGAGTTCACGTTGTACTCGACGTGGTTGCCTGCCTCACGCACCTCAAGCTGCTCACCAATGCAGATGATCGGCGTGATGCCGTGTTTGAACGCCGCGGCCGCCTTGGCAGCCACCAGCTCGTCGGTTTCGCCGTGGTAGGTACGCCGCTCGGAGTGCCCCACCACCACGAAACTGCAGCCGAGCTTCGCCAGGAACGCTCCGCTGATCTCACCCGTGTAGGCGCCCGAATCATGCTTGGACACGTCCTGGGCGCCGTAGGTGAGCCGCAGTTTGTCGCCGTCGACCAGGGTCTGCACGCTGCGCAGATCGGTGAACGGCGGGATGACCGTCACATCCACCTTGTCGAAGTACTTGTCCGGTAAGGCGAATGCGATCTTCTGCACCAGCGCGATGGCCTCGAAGTGGTTGAGGTTCATCTTCCAGTTACCGGCGATGAGTGGCTTACGGGCCATGTTCTACGACTCCAGTACTTCGATGCCGGGCAGGGTCTTGCCCTCAAGGTATTCCAGCGACGCGCCGCCACCGGTCGAGATATGAGAGAAACCGTCGTCGGGCAGGCCGAGCTGACGCACCGCCGCCGCAGAGTCACCACCACCGACGACGCTGAATGCGCCCTTCTCGGTGGCGCCGATGATCGCTTCGGCCACTCCCCGGGTTCCTTCGGCGAAGGACGGGAACTCGAACACGCCCATGGGGCCGTTCCAGAACACGGTCTTGGCGTTGGACAGCAGTGCGGTGAAGCGCTTGACCGACTCCGGACCGATGTCGAGGCCCATCTTGCCGTCAGGGATGCGGTCGGAGGCCACCGTCTCCGACTCGGCGTCGGCGGCAAACTTGTCGGCCACGACAATGTCCACCGGAAGATGGATCACGTCGGCGTAGGTGTCGAGCAGCCGCTTGCAGGTATCGATCATCTCCTCCTGCAGCAGTGAGGTACCCACCGAAACCCCCTGGGAGGCAAGGAAGGTGAAGCACATGCCGCCGCCGATGATGATGCTGTCGGCCTTGGTCGCGAGATTCTCGATGACCGCGAGTTTGTCGGAGACCTTGGAGCCACCGAGCACGACGGCGTAGGGACGCTCGGTCGAGCTGGTCAGCTGCTCCAGCACCTTGACCTCGGCGTCCACCAGCGTGCCGGCGTAGTGCGGCAGCAAGGTGGCGATGTCGTAGACCGAGGCCTGCTTGCGGTGCACCACGCCGAAGCCGTCGGAGACGAAGGCACCCGGCGAGCCGTCGGCACCCTCGACCAGGGCGGCCAGCGCCTTGGCCAGCGCCAACCGCTCGGCGTCGTCCTTGCTGGTCTCCCGCGGGTCGAAGCGGATGTTCTCCAGCAGCAAGACGTCACCGTCGGTCAGGCCCTCGGCCCGGGCCAGGGCGTCGGTGCCGACCACGTCACCGGCCAGCTGCACGTGGCGCCCGAGCTTCTCCCCCAGCGCCGCGGCGACCGGGGCCAGCGACAACTTCGAGTCCGGGGCGCCCTTGGGGCGGCCCAGGTGCGCGGTGACGACGACCTTGGCACCGGCCTCGGCCAGCGCTTTGAGTGTCGGCACCGAGGCGATGATGCGGCCGGGATCGGTGATATTGCCCTCGTCGTCGAGGGGGACGTTCAGGTCGGAGCGCACCAGGACGCCCCGCCCCTCCACACCTTCGGCCAACAGGTCAGCGAGTGTCTTGACAGTCATTGGTATTAGAGCGACTTCCCTACGAGTTCAACAAGATCGGCGAGGCGGTTGGAATATCCCCACTCGTTGTCATACCAGGAGACGACCTTGGCCTGATTGTCGATGACCTTGGTCAGACCCGAGTCGAAGATCGAACTGTGCGGATCGGTGACGATGTCGCTCGACACGATAGGCGCGTCGTAGTACTTCATGATCCCCTTCATCGGTCCCTCGGCTGCGGCCTTCATCGCGGCGTTGATCTCGTCGGCGGAAGCCGACTTGGCAAGCTCGGCGGTCAGATCGGTGACCGACCCCGTGGGAATCGGCACGCGCAGAGCGTAGCCGTCGAGCTTGCCCTTGAGCTCAGGCAGCACCAGACCGATGGCCTTGGCGGCACCGGTGGAGGTCGGGACGATGTTCAGCGCGGCAGCGCGAGCACGGCGCAGATCCTTGTGCGGACCGTCCTGCAGGTTCTGATCCTGGGTGTAGGCGTGGATGGTGGTCATCAGGCCCTTGACGATGCCGAACTCGTCGTTGAGGACCTTGGCCAACGGGCCGAGACAGTTGGTGGTGCAGGAGGCGTTGGAGATGATGTTCTGGCTGCCGTCGTACTTGTCGTCGTTCACACCCAGCACGATGGTGATGTCCTCACCGGAGGCGGGCGCGGAGATGATGACCTTCTTGGCGCCCGCGTCCAGGTGACCCTGGGCCTTTTCGCGCTTGGTGAAGATGCCGGTCGACTCGACGACCACATCGACTCCGAGGTCGCCCCACGGCAGGGCTGCCGGACCTTCCTTTACTTCGAGGGCCTTGATCTTCTTGTCGCCGATGACGATGGTGTCTTCACCCTCGAGGCTGACGTCCTGCGGCAGACGGCCCAGGATTGAATCGAACTTCAGCAGGTGAGCCAGGGTGGCGTTGTCGGTGAGGTCGTTGACCGCCACGATCTCGATATCACTGTTCTTGCCCTCGGCCTGCTGCGTTGCCAGGGCCCGGTAGAAGTTGCGCCCGATGCGGCCGAAGCCGTTAACGCCTACCCGGATAGTCACGTGATTCTCCCTACAGTTGCCGTTAACTGAACTGCCCGCCGCCAGCCTAGTGGCGTAAACGCCGTGCCGCGCGGTCCGGCCAGTGCATCAGATTTCGCGGTCGCGTAGGGCTAGTTGGTCGACTTCGTGCGGATCCTGACCCACCAGATCGGCGATCAGCCCGTCGTCCGACAAGTCCATCGGTTCGGAGTGTTTCCAGTCGTGATGGGCCACCTCGTTGAGGCGCTTGATGATGTGGTGGTCGGTCACTTCGATGGCCAATTCGCGGCGGTGGTCGAAGCTGCCCGGAGAGAAGTTGATCGAGCCGACGATCGCCCGCTCGTGATCGGCGAGGATCATTTTCGCGTGCAGCTTCATGTGCTTGAGGCGGTGGATCTTGATGCCGACGTCGTCGAGGATGCGCATCCCACTGACGCCTTCGAGCAGCTTGCCCGACTTGAGGTGGTGGGCCGCGCGGGCCATGACATGAACCTTCACCCCGCGGTGCGCCGCGCGCACCAACCGCTCGATGATCACCGGATCCTGATAACGCTCGTTCTGGACGAACAACGTGTGCTTGGCGGTGTCGATGAACTCGGCGATGCGATGCCTGCCGTTGGTGGGGCACCAGATCAGGTGCGCCCCACCGCCCGGATCGAAGTCCTCACGCGCCCAGTCGGCCTCGAAGCAGTCTATGATCTCGGCGACCTCGTAGACGCTGGGAGTGACGACGGCGTAGTCCCGCGTCACGGTGAAGTTCTCCTCTGTCCAGTTCAGCGACTCGACGAACGCTCGCTCGTCGTCGACGACCATGGACTTCTCGTGCGTCAGGTCGAAGGCCGGGTTGCTCTCGCGGACCGCGATACCGAACCGCTGCAACGTCTCCCGGGCAACGTCGTTGTCGGTCTCGCCGTCACGCCGCTCGGGGTTGAGCATGACCTTGACGTCGACACCACGCCGGTGAGCCGCCACCACCGCTTCCAACAGCGGCCGGTGGCTGAAGGCGAACATCTTGATGCGCACCGACCGGGTGGACTCCCCGATCGCATCGATCACGGGCTTCGCCGAGTCGTCGGGCAGGATGATCAGCGAACGCGTCACGTTGTCTCGTCCTCGTATTGGATGCGGTGCAGTTCGGCATATCTGCCGCCGGCGGTGAGTAGTTCGGTGTGCGTGCCCTGCTCGACGACACGGCCCTCCTCGAGCACCACGATCGTGTCCGCGTCACGAATTGTGCTGAGCCGATGGGCAATCGTGATCACCGTGCGGTCTTTCATCAACCGCTGCAACGCGGACATCACGAGACGCTCGGACTCGGCGTCCAGCGCTGCGGTCGGTTCGTCGAGGATGAGGATCGGGCTGTCCCGGATGAGCGCACGGGCGATGCCGATGCGCTGACGCTGGCCGCCGGAGAGGGTGAGGCCACGCTCCCCCACCGGACTGTCGTAGCCCTGCGGCATCTCGGAGATGAACTCGTGGGCGTTGGCCAGTTTGGCCATTTCGACGATCTCGTCGTGGTCGGCGTCGGGCCGGCCGAAGGCGATGTTGTCGCGGATGGTGCCCCGAAACAGGACCGTGTCCTGCAATACGTAGGCGATCTGGCGGCGGAGTTCGTGAAGTTTGTAATCGCGCAGGTCGACCCCGTCGACGCGGACGGTGCCCATGCTGGGGTCGTAGAACCGCGGAATCAGGCTGACCAGGCTGGATTTTCCGCTTCCAGTGTGTCCGACGACGCCGACGAGTTGACCCGGTTTCACCTCAAAGGTGACATCGCGCAGCACGGGTGTCTCGCTGTCGTAGCTGAACGCCACCCGCTCGAAGCTGATCGCGCCCTTGATGCGCTCGGTGTCGATGGCGTCGGGTTTTTCCTCGACCGACGTCTCCGCGGTGAGCAGGGCGTTGACACGGTCGACCCCGACCGAGGCCATGGCGATGGTGTTGGTGAGCTTGGCCAGATCCTGCACCGGCTTGAAGAACGAGGCCAGATAGGAGATGAAGACGGTCAACGTGCCCGCCGTCATCGCGCCGGCGAGGATGAGCGCCGACCCGCGCCACAGCACCACCGCGGTACAGGCGGCCACCACGACGCCGACGATGGGTGACACCACCGATTTCACCCGCCGCGCATTGAGTGCCGCATCGACGGCCTGCTGGCCGGCTGCCGCCAACTCCCGCTCCTGCATGTCCTCGCGATCGAACGCCTTGACCACCCGGATGGACTGCAGGCCCTCCTCCGCGACCGCGACGATGTCGGATTCCCGTCTGCGCACCTCATGGGTCGCCGCCTTCACGGCCTTCCGGATCCGGGACACGAACAGCAGGAGCAAGGGCGCCACGGCGAGCGCGATGAGCGTGAAATCCCACTGCAGCCACAGCATCATGGCCAGCATTCCCACGATGGTCAGCAGGTCGGTCGCGATGCCCAGGGTCGAGGACGACGCGAAGCTCTGGATGGTGTCGACGTCATCGGTGAGCGTGCTCAAGATGGGGCCGACGCGGTGGGTGTCGAAGTAGTTGAGCGACAACTGCTGCAAGTGATGGTAGGCGCGGGTGCGAAGGTCGTTGCCGATGCGCTGGCCGACGGTTTCGGTCAGGTAGTTGGAGATGTACGACGCGATCGCTGCCACCACGGCGATGACCAGGACCATGATCGCCGCGAGACCGGCGATGTGCATCTTGGTTTCGCCGCCCAGCAGCGGTTGCAGCATGCCATGCAGCCATCCGGGCAGCGGGTGGTGACCGACCACGCTGTCGAGTACGACCTTCAGCGGCCACGGCGCGGCCAGGCCGGTGGCGATCTGCACCAGCAGCACGGCAAAGATCCCGGCGATCAGCAACCGGTAGGGGCGGATCAGCTCAAGAATCAGTCGCATTGCGGCCGCTGCCTCAATCGGGGGTCGTGAACTGGATTGACGTCCAGTTGGTCGCCACACACTACAACGCCGCAATGACATCAGCGTGGCTCACTTATCACCCCGCTGACCTTTTGCTGAAGGCGCACGCCCAGCGAAGTGGCCGGACTACACATCGACCGGTACGGCGACCTCGTTTCGCCGCAGCGGCGGTAGCGTCCATGGTGGGTCGTAGAACCAGGCCGTCGCCTCGTCCCCGCTGTCGAAGCCGGTGGCCCGCAGCGCCTCCCGAAGTTGCTCCGTGCGCCGAGAGATGGCATCCGCTCGACGATCACCACTGAATCGCAGCACCGCGACGGTCTGAGCGGGCAACTCCACGATTCGGACCCGGTTGTCATCAGGCTCGGGAAGTGTCTGCACCGTCCACGCAGCAGGTAGATAGAACCGGACGTCCCACCCCTGCTCGGCATCGCCGTCTTGCGCCACCGGCGCGGTCATCGCGATCTTCTGCCCACCTCGGGCGGTCTCGCGTTCGGACGCCGAGGCGGCGACCGCTCCGTGGCGGTGGTTCCCGCCGAATATATAGCCGGCCAACCTGCGGAATCCGGTGTGGAGCGCAGCCTCCCTACTGTCAGCGAAGACGGTGGTCTCGGCGGCCAGGCGCGGCAGGTAGTGACGCAGCTCGACCCCATCGATCAGCGGTTCAGCCCGGTAGGACGGTTCCTCGGTGCCCCTCCGGCATCCGATGACCGACCCGGCCAGCCCAACGGTGTCGCCGATCAACCCGATGAAGCGGTCCAGCATGGCTTGCTCCTTCTTCCCGTGACGCAGCCTGCTGCGGCGTCATCAGGTATTCGGAGCCGCCGCCATCGCGGATGGGCGGCACGCCGATCAGATCTGGTCGGCCGCCCTCAGCTCATCGCGTTCTCGACCGGCACCTTCTGCACGTAGGCTTCGACAGCCGTTGTGGCATCGGCATTTTCGCTCCATCCGGGAGGACCGAACAGATAGCCGAGGCGGCCGCGCCAGGTTCGGGCCCGCCAGACGTCACCGACCATGGCCACGAACTCGTGGTAGTTCACCTTGATCGGGTTGTGGGTGTCGATGTTCTTGGTGAGGCCGTACCGGACGGGCTCATCTTCAGCGACGAAGCTCCCGAACATCCGGTCCCACAGGATGAAGATGCCCGCATAGTTCTTGTCGAGGTAGGGGTTGTTGGCGCCGTGATGCACGCGGTGGTGCGACGGGGTGTTGAACACAAACTCGATCGCGCGGGGCAACCGCTCGATGCGCTCGGTATGGATCGGGAACTGATAGAGCAGAACGATCGCCTGCGACAGGAACACCAGCCAGGCCGGGATCCCGATGAGGGCCAACCCCGCATAACCGATCGTGGACAGAAATGACCCGGGAATCAGCCAGGACAGCCGCGTGGCCGTGGAAAGGTTGAAGTACTGACTCGAGTGGTGCACGTTGTGGGCAGCCCAGAACATCCGGATGCGGTGGGACATCCGGTGTTGCAGGTAGTAGGCCAGGTCAGCCAGCACGATGGCCAGCACCCAGACCCACCAGTGCGAAGCCGAGAGATGCAGTGGTGTCACGGCAGCGGCGATCGCCACCATCGGTACCGCGATGAACTTGTCCAATGGCCGCAGGATGAAACCCAACGCGTAGATCGAGAGGTTTGTGCCGGTATCCCGCCAGGAGATGCCGGCTCGGAGCCGGGCGGAATCGCCGTTCTTGCCTGTGTCCTTGTCCCTGTCTTTGTCGAAGTGGTAGCTGAGGAACTCGACCGCCATCAGGACGAAGAATGCGGGCATGGCGTAGAGCCCGATACGCAACGGATCCATCGCGACTACCCCTTGGCTTTCTTGGGCATACCGGCCAACTGCCAGGTCAGCGCTTGGCCGAACAGTTCCTCGGGCACCCTCGTCGGGTCGATGCGGCGCTGCCGGATCAGCCCCTGGAACAGCGCGAGGACCACGACGGTGAATCCGTCCAACGAGACGCTGTCGTCGACGTTGTTGCGCTCGAGCGCCTCGGCGAGGATCTCGCGCAGAGAGGCCAGTGTGCGGGCGGACCGGTCCTGCAAGATCTGCATACCGTCGGGATTGCGCACCGCGTGCAACCAGAATTCGGCCTGGATCGACTCGAACTCGATGTCGTTGTCGGCGATCTCGACGAGCACCCGCCCCAGCGCGGCCAGTGGGCCGTCGGCGTTCTCGGAGATGGTCTGCGCCACCTGGTCGAGCCGACCGGAGGCACGTTCGTTCATCAGCTCGGAGAACAGCTGCTCCTTGCTGGAGAAGTTCGAATACACCGCACCGACCGAATACCCCGCCGCCGCGGCGATCTCGTCCACCGACGCCGCGGCATAGCCCTTGCGGGCACACGTCTGGGCGGCGGCGTCCAAGAGCGCCGCCCGGGTCCGTGCCTGGTTCTCTGCCCGCGTCCGCCGCACCGGCGTCGCCTCATCATCGCTTCGATCGTCGACCATATTTCAGATAGTAGTCGCTATCTGAGTTTTCGGATAGTGTTCGTCATCCGAAATATTCCTTGGGCCTGTCAGCGGTCGATCGGAATAATCGGCGGGTGTCCTTCTTCGGGATCCCGGGCTATCAGCCGCAGTGGCTCGTCGGCCGGCACACAATTGCTCGCGCCCACGGACGCCGATTGCACGCACAGATCGGACGCCGCCTCACCCGCAGCTGGCTGGTCTGGGACCGCGTCGCCGATGAGTGGGTCGCCGACTGCCCCGTCCTGCTGGACTTCGAAGGCGAGCAGGTAGAGCTCACCCACCAGAAAGTCGACGATCTGTCCATCACCTGGAACAACATCGACCCCTGTGAGCCGATCGCCTACGGCGAGGATCCGAAGGACATCTCCCTGACGTGGCGAGACGACGCATGTCGGCGGCTTTCAGCCTTTCACGGACAACAGCTCCACACCGTCGAACTTCTGGCGTGGAGCGGCAGCGAAACCGACCTCGCCAACGAGATGGTCGCGGTCAGCTTCGGGTTCGCCCACGACCGGATCACCATCACCAACGGCCTCGACGAGAACGCCATTGAATTCGGCCCACCGAAGCCCGAATACCGTAGCCACCCACTGCACAACTGACCCCACGGAACACGCGCCGGCCAATTGGCCCTGCCGAAACCGGTGTTCCCCCGGTCGATTCCGTGGCCCACAAGCCCCGACTGACGCCGATTGCTTATGCTGCGCCTGGACTCCCGCAACTACACGTGCCGGACTCGCGGCAGGAAAGTTCAGGGCACAGATGGAATCAATTGAGACTGTCCGCGAACGCGTCGCGACCGCAGGACGCGAACATCTGGGCGATGAACTCGGAGCGCAATGGTCGTCGATGCTCGCCGAGGGCACCCGTCTACGGGCATCCCACCCTCCCGCACAACGTCAGTTCGCTCTTCGCCCGAACGTCAGCGCCGCACCGGTCGGAAGACTGGGCGGACCGGCGCCCCTTGCGAAAGGCGCAGAGTGGCCGATTTGGAGTGGCTACGGTCCGCTGGCGCATATCGCCACCCTCGACTGTCAGGCGCTGCACCGGTACTTACCAGAGGCGCTGAAGGCGGCCGGATTTCCGCGGGACGGCCTCCTGTCGTTCTTCTACTTCGACGGTGTCGCAGCTTCGTGAAAAGTAGACCGCTGAGGGCCCCGCAATTTTGACCCACCTGGTGGTCTTTTGGAGGGATGCGTTCGGTGGAGGATTGGGCAGAGATTCGGCGGTTGCATCGGGCTGAGGGGGTGCCGATCCGGGAGGTGGCCCGCCGTTTGGGTATCGCGCGGAACACGGTGCGGTCGGCGTTGGCCTCGGACCGGCCGCCGCAGTATGAGCGTAAGCCTGGTGGCTCGGTGGCCGATGCGTTCGAGCCGCAGATTCGGGCGTTGCTGACCGAGTGGCCCAAGATGCCGTCCCCAGTGATCGCAGAGCGGATCGGTTGGCCGTATTCGGCCGGGCCGTTGAAGAAGAAACTGCAGAAGATTCGACCGGAGTATGTGGGGATCGATCCGGTCGACAGATTTGTGTACCGGCCCGGACAGATCGCGCAATGCGATCTATGGTTCCCCGCGCCCAGGATTCCGGTCGGTGACGGCCAGGAGCGGGTGTTGCCGGTGCTGGTGATGGTGTCGGGATTCTCCCGCACGATCAGCGCGGTGATGCTGCCATCGCGCCAAGCGGGCGACATCTTGTCCGGAATGTGGTTACTGATCGCTCATTGGGGGCGCGTGCCGAAGACCCTTGTGTGGGACCGTGAAGCTGCGATCGGCGGCACGGGCCGGGTCTCAAGCGCGGCCGCCGCGTTCGCCGGCACCCTGGCGACTCGCGTCCAGTTGGCCCCACCCCGCGACCCGGAATACAAGGGCATGGTGGAGCGGGCCAACGGCTATCTGGAGACCTCATTCCTACCGGGGCGCCAGTTCGTTTCGCCGGCCGATTTCAACGCCCAGATCACAGAATGGTTGGCGCGGGCCAACACTCGCACGGTCCGGTCGATCGGCGCGCGGCCAGTGGACCTGTTCGAGACTGATTGCCAGGCGATGCTCGAACTGCCGCCGGTCATGCCCACGATTGGGCTCACCCACCGCATCCGGCTCGCCCGCGACTACTACGTGCGGGTCGACGCCGTGGACTACTCAGTCGATCCGCGGGTGATCGGCCGGTTCGTCGACGTCAGCGCCTCGCTTGAGGAAGTGGTGGTGCGCTGTGACGGTCAGATGGTGGCCCGCCACCAACGCAGTTGGGCGGCTCATGCCACCGTCACGGACCCGGCCCACGTCGGTATCGCGGCCGGACTGCGCAATGTTCTGGCTGACCAACGCAATCGCCGGGCCGCGACCCGCCGTCACCATGACGGGCACCCGGTGGCGCTGCGTGCCCTACCGGATTACGACGTCCTGTTCGGCGTCGATTTCGATTCCACTCCAACAACAGTGAGGAACAGTTCATGACCCCAGCCGCCACACCGGTCAAGGCGCGACCTGCTGACGCCGGACCACCGCTGCCGGCCGATGCGCCGCCGTTGGCCTCGGTGCCCGCCGACGGGTTGCCCGCCCAGCTCGCGTACCTCACCCGGGTGCTCAAGACCCCGACGATTGGGCGGTGCTGGGAACCCTTGGCCGACCAGGCCCGGGATGAAAACTGGTCCCACGAAGAATATTTGGCCGCGATCCTGCAACGCCAGGTCGCCGACCGCGAATCGGCTGGCACCATCATGCGGATCCGCACCGCGCACTTCCCGCAGGTCAAAACCTTGGAGGACTTCAACCTCGATCATCTACCGTCGCTGCGGCGGGATGTGCTGGCACACTTGGCCACCGGCATGTTCGTCCCCAAAGCCGAGAATGTGGTCCTGCTCGGCCCGCCCGGTATCGGGAAAACACATATCGCGATCGGCCTGGGAGTTAAGGCCGCGCACGCCGGCTACTCGGTGTTGTTCGATACCGCATCGAACTGGATCGCCCGACTCTCCACAGCACACCACGCCAACCGCCTTGAAGCCGAGCTCAAGAAGATCCGCCGATATAAGCTCATCATCATCGACGAGGTCGGGTACATCCCGTTTGATCAGGACGCAGCCAACTTGTTCTTCCAACTGATCGCCTCCCGGTATGAGATCGGCTCGATCATGGTGACCTCAAACCTGCCGTTCGGGCGCTGGGGCGAGACCTTCTCCGACGATGTCGTCGCCGCGGCCATGATCGACCGCCTGGTGCACCACGCCGAAGTTCTCACCCTGACCGGAGACTCCTACCGCACGCGCACCCGCCGCGAACTCCTTGGCAAGAGTCGAACCAACAGCAACTAACCTCCACGGGCGGGTCAGTTCCCGAGAACTTTTCGATTGGGCACCTACGCAACTACGCAACCCCTCGGTCTCATTTCTAAAGATTCGAGACGTCTCGCGTCTTGTCTCAGTGGTGCGGTGAGATCCCCGGTTCCTGTTCCTTTTCTGCGGGGGCGGGGTCTTCCAAGTGTTTGATGCTGGTTGACACTGACTGCACGACGTAGTCGACGGTGGCCGCGAATTCTTGGTCGCGGTCGTAGACCGCGAGGTACGGCGCTGCCCGAGACACCTCGGGTAGCCCCGAAGCGCGCAGGTCGTGTCGTCGTCGGTCGATGCCGGCTGGATCCTCGGAGCCGAAGGTGGGCCCGGCGGAGACTTCCCGCAGTAGCGCACCGACCAGGGTGGCTACCAGTGCGCGCATGAGGTGCACGGCATGTTCGGGGCTGGCGCCGTGGCGGCCCAAGGTGGCCAGGACCGCCTCGATGGGGGCCAAGGCCGCATATCCGGTGAGTTGGCGGGTCAGCACCAGGGTCGCCGCCTCGGGATGGGCGGTGGTGACGCGTCGAAACTCGTAGGCCAGCGCACGTAGGTCGGCTGCGAGATCGCCGGAAAAGACTGGTGTTTGGAGCTTTTCGAGGATGTGTTCGGCGACCGCGTCGAGAAGATCGTCCTTGCTCGCGACGTGGTGGTAGAGGCTCTTGGCGTCGACGCCCAGGAGTCGGCTGACCGACCGCATGCTCACCGCGGCGATGCCGTCGGTGTCGATGACGTGCAGGGCGGCGTCGCGGATGGCGGCTCGGGTGAGCGCAGCCTCGGCCCGGGGTGGCCGGCCCCGCCGGGGCACGGTCGGGGGTTCGGTATTGGCCTCCACAGCGGTCATGAACCAATTCTCACGCATCTCGTTGCGTTTTTCCACACTGTGGGTTTATGGTGGGTCAAGTAATCCCACAGCGTGGAAATAATGTGGACAGGGGTACAGAACATGCAGACGATCTGGGGCGACGGCGTCGACGTCGAGGACCTGCCCGACGTCGGTACGAAGGTGGACTATCTAGGCGACCTGTCACGGGTTGACGGTGGGCCCGGTGAGCAGCTGCAGGCGGCACGCCGGTGGGCCCGGACCTTCCGCACCGATGTCCTCGGCACCGGGATGCCGGACAGTGTGAATACCTGCGATCTGGTGACGCTGCCCTACCCAACACGGTTCGGACTGTTCCGCGCTTCGCGAGCGGTGGCACCGTTCTTGTCGATCACCAACCGGATGCTGGTCATCCGGTGGCACGACAGCGACGGAACTCCGCGGGTGCTGCTGTTCGAACCCAGCGACGTCGAGATGGGGCAGCGCACCCCATACTTCGACCAGCTAACCCGACGGACGCCCCGCTTCATCCGCAATCAGTTGGTCACCGAACACGCCACCGTGCTCGAGCACCTCGCGACGCTGGGCATCGCGGCCGATGACGTGGACTACTTGATGTTCGACCATCTGCACACTCAAGACCTACGTCGATGGGTGGGCACCACGGCTCATCAATTCGACCTGGGCTGCCAACCCACCGCGGCGTTCCCACGGGCAAAGGTCATCGTCCAACGCGACGAACTGCGCGCGATGGCCAACCTGCACCCGATGCAACGACCGTGGTACCAGCAAGACTCCTACCGCGACATCCCCCCGCAGGCGTTCCTGCCCATCAACGGATCGGTGATCCTGGGACCCGGTGTCGCGGCGGTCAAGACTCCGGGTCACGTGTTCGGCAACCAGAGCCTGGTGCTGAACACCTCCACCGGGGTGTGGGTGAGCAGCGAAAACGTCATTGCCGCCGAATGCCTCACCCCGGAGCATTCCCGGCTTCCCGGGCTGGCCGGGTGGGCGCGCCGGTGGGGCCAAGAAGTCGTGCTCAACGCCAACACCATCGAAACCACCGCCGAGCAGTACAACTCGATCATCTTCGAGAAGGCCCTGGTCGACCGCAGCCAGCACGACTCGCGGTTCCTGCAGTTCTTCCCCTCCAGCGAACTCACCGGAGCGTGGACCAACCCCGGAACCACCCCCACCTTCAGCCACCGCGCCGTCACCCACCACTAAAACCACGTCAGGTGCCCGGTGCCGCCGCTCCTGCGCTGGCACCCGCACCCGCTTCACCGCTTCTGAAAGGAACTCTTCTCATGCGTGCACTCATCGGCGGCGCTGGCCCCGACTGGCAGCTCCGCGACGTCGACGTCCCCAGCCAACTGGGCGCCGCCCGAGTCCAGGTCATGGCCGCTGGACTCAACCGGGCCGACCTCTACGCCCTGGACGGCACCTACACCGCCAACTCACAATCCGACGGCGAATCGACCGCCGGAATGGAAGTCGCCGGCGTCATCGAGATCTCCAGCCCGCTCGCCCCCGACATGAAGGCCGGCACCCGCGTCATGGGCATCACCGCCGGCGCGTTCGCCGACTACGCCCTGTGCGACCCGCGGCTGCTGGTACCCATTCCCGACGGCCTGTCCTTCGAACAAGCCGCCGCGCTGCCGGTGGGGTTGATCACCGAACACGACGCCCTGGTCACCCAGGGCGGCTTCACCGCCGGTGACACCGTGCTCATCGTGGGCGGCACCAGCGCCATCGGCCTGATAGGGATCCAGCTGGCCAAGGCCCTCGGCGCGGCCACCGTGATCGCCACCACTACCAGCGACGACAAACGCCCCGCGCTGACCGACGCCGGCGCCGACGTCACCGTCAACACCACGACCGACAACCTCGCCGAGGTCGTACTCGCGGCCACCGACGACAACGGCGTCACGATCACCCTCGACCACATCGGCGGAAAACTGTTCGCCGCGCTGCCCGACGCCACCGCAGTCGGGGGCACCATCATCAGCATCGGCCGCCTCGCCGGAGCGGACACCAGCCTTAACTTGGACACGGTGGCGTTTCGCCGGCAGCGGATCATCGGCACCACCTTCAGCATCCGTACCCGCACCGAACTCGCCGACGTCGTCGCCGCCCTGCAACCCGAGGTGCTGCCCGCCGTCGCCGCCGGCACCATCGCCGCCCGCCTGGACGGAACCTATCCGCCCGAACGCGCCGGCGAAGCCGCAGCCCGACTGCGCGACAACGCCGCCCTGGGCAAGACCGTGCTGTCCTTCGCCGACGCCCACACCGGGCCCGCCCCGGCCCCGGCTCCGCGGGCCAACATGTTCGGCAGCATCAACCAACTCGGCTACGTCGTCCGCGACATCGAAGCGTCCATGCAGGGGTTCATCGACTCCGGCATAGGCCCCTGGTTCTACATCAAGAACATCCAACCGGGGAACTTCCGCTACCACGGTGAGCCCTCGGCGATGGCCATGGACGTCGCGGTCGCCAACAGCGGCGACATCCAGATCGAACTCATCGCCCCCGTCAACGACGCCCCGTCGATGTATCGGGACTTCCTGGCCGCCGGCAACGAGGGCCTGCAGCACTTCGCCTACTGGAACGACAATTACCAAGACCTCTACGACCGCGCGCTGGCGGCGGGGTTCACCGTCGGCCAAGAAGGTGAAATCGGCGGGCCCACCGGACGGTTCGCCTACCTGCAAACCGAACACCACCCCGGCACCGTCGTCGAGATCTCCGACCTGGGCGGGACCAAGAAGTTCGTCTTCGACCTGATCAAAGCCGCCGCAGCCAGCTGGGACGGCAGCGAACCCATCCACCACATCGACGCCGCCCTCCTCAGCGGCGATCCCGCTGCCATGGACGCCATGAAAGACGCCCTCGGCTGACCCCGGCACCGCCACTCAGCCCCCACACGACACCTCACCCACCACGAAAGGACAGTGACCGCCATGAGTCGCCTGTTCGGCACCATCGCGCAAATCGGGTACGTCGTCCGCGACATCGACGCCGCGATGGACAACTGGGTCCGCCACGGCGTCGGGCCCTGGTTCTACGTCGCCGACGTTCAAACCGACTACTTCCGCTACCACGGCGCCGACTCCGACATGCGCATGCGGGTCGCGCTGGCCAACTCCGGGGACACCCAGCTCGAACTCATCCAACCCCTCAACGACGCCCCGTCGATGTACAAGGACTTCCTCGACGCCGGCCGCGAAGGCATGCAACACATCGCGTACTGGTCCAAGGACTTCCAAGGGCTGCTCGACCAAGCGCTGGCCGCGGGCTACACCGTCGGCCAGGAAGGCAGCATCGGCGGCGAACAGGGCCGGTTCGCCTACCTCGACACCGAGCGAGAACAGGGCACCGTCATCGAACTGTCCGACATCAGCGGACCCAAGGGCCAATTCTTCGACTACATCCGCGACGTCGCCGCCACCTGGGACGGCAGCGACCCGATCCGTGGACGGGAGTGAACCTCATGGACTACCCCAACCTCGACAACCTGCCGCAACACCTCAAGGACATTCTGGCCAGCCACGCCCCGGTCAACATCTACAAGATGATCATGCACAGCCCCGGCCTGGCCCCGGGCTTCATGGTCATAGCCGACGCCATGTTCCAAGCCAACTCACTGCCCCCACACCTGCGCGAGCTGGTCATCCTGCGGGTCGGTTACCGCTACGACGCCCCCTATGAGACCCACCAGCACCGCATGATCGCCCGCTACGCCGAGCTGTCCGACCAGGCTGCAGCAGCCGCCGCCAGCGGCGACCTCACCGGCCTGCCCGACGACGAAGCTGACATGCTGCGCTGGACCGACACCCTCCTCGACGAGCACACCCTCACCGGCGCCGACCGCGACCAAGCGTTGCAACGACTAGGCCCTACCGGCCTTGCCGACCTCGTCCTCACCGTCGGGTTCTACCAACTGGTCTGCAACTTCCTCAACACCTTCGACGTCACCACCGACGGCGAACCCACATTCGACTAGGAGGAAGGGGTCCTGTGCGATGAAAGTGCACCATCTCAACTGCGGCACCATGAACATGCCCACTGCCCCGATGGTCTGCCACGTCCTACTCGTCGAAACCGACCACGGCCTCGTCCTGGTCGACTCCGGCTACGGCTCCCACGACCATCGCAACCCCGGGAAGCGGGTGGGACCCTCCAGGCTCGTGGTCCGGCCGCTGTTCGAAGACACCGAAACCGCCCTACATCAGATCCAGCAGCTCGGCTACCAGCGTGACGACGTCCGCCACATCGTCATCACCCACCTCGACGTCGACCACATCGGCGGGCTGTCGGACTTTCCTGAGGCCACCATTCACGTGACCGCCGCCGAAGCCCTGGGAGCAATTAAGGCCCCCTCCTGGCGAGAACGATTCCGGGGGCGATGTCGGTGAGTTCTTTGGCTGCGGCGAATCCCCGCCAATTCTCGCCGTCGGGGTGATGTTCGACAATGTTGGGTTGGTGCGACCACTGAGCGGGGCTGTAGCGCAATCGTTCTCGCCAGGAGGGGGCCTTAATTGCTCCCAGGGCTTCGGCGGCGGTCACGTGAATGGTGGCCTCAGGAAA
>NZ_LZSY01000161.1 GCF_001665625.1 Mycolicibacterium peregrinum
GGGGGGGGGATAAATTGGCTGTCTCCCCCCCCCCCCCCCCCGGGGGGGGGGGGGGGGCCCCCCCCCCCCACGGCCGGTGGTTTTCGGGTGCGACGACTCAACGGTGGCGTTCGAAATACTTCTGGTAGGCCTCGGCGGACGCAGCCAGATCTGGTCTCGCGGCCAGCACGGGCTGCAGCTTTCTGCGGGCCTCTTCACGCTTGTACGGGATGAACTCCGTCGGGAAATTTCCCTCGTGCGGGTGGTAATCCCTGAGCACGCGGCGCGCCACCGTCGCCTTGTGCACCTCGTCGACGCCGTCGGCGATGCCCATGGTCGGCGCGCCGGCGTACATCGCCTGGAGGGGCGTTAGATCAGTGGTGCCAAGCGAACCGAGGATGTGCAGAGCGTTGAACGACACCTCCCGCAGCACCTTCGCCATGGTGAACTTGACGGCGGCGATCTCGGTGCGCGCTTCCTGCGTGGAGGTGTTGTCGATCTTCCACGCCGTTTCGAGGACGAACAGTCGCAGCATCTTGATCATCGCGTAGGACTCGGCGATCTTCTCCTGCACCATCTGGTGTTCGGATATGACCTTGCCGTGAGATTGCCGACTGAGCGCCCGCTCGCACATCATGTCGAACGCCAAGTTGCACTGGGCGATGGTGCGCATCGCGTGGTGGATCCGTCCACCACCAAGACGCCTCTGCGCCAATACCTTTGCCCCGTCCTCCGGGCCGAGCAGGTGGTCGAGCGGCACCCGAACATCGCGGTAGACGATGTGGTTGTGATTTCGCGGCTCGGGCATGATTTCGACACCCGGTGACGTGCGTGGCACCACGAACATGCCGTTGGTACACATCACGAACAGAATGTCGGCGACCCGGCCCGCCGACGTGAACCATTTCTCGCCGTTGATCACCCATTCGTTGCCGTCACGGACCGCGTGCGTCTTGAACAGGCTGGGGTCGCTACCGCCCTGAGGTTCGGTCATCGAATACGCCGAGAACAGGTCCTGGTTGAGCAGTGGAATCAGCCAGCGTTCTTTCTGTTCGTCGGTGCCGTAGGCGGCGAGCATTTCCATGTTCCCGGTGTCGGGAGCCGACGCTCCGAACATGTGCGGTGCACCCGCATATCGTCCGATGATCTCGTTGAGCAAGCCGAGCTTGAGCTGTCCGAAACCGGGGCCGCCGAGCTCAGAGTCCAGGAAGATGGCCCACAAGCCCTGATCCTTGACCTCCTGTTGCAGCTCTCGGACATACGATTTCACCACCGGATCGGGTGAACGCACCGCATATGGGAAGACGTGGTCGAGCGGCTCGACCTTGTCCTCACAGAATTGCTTGACCCAGTCGAGCTTCTTCTGGAACTCCGGTTCGGTGCTGAAATCCCATGCCATACAGGCCTCCTCGAGTGATGCCCTGATTGTCAGGCATGTACCCCTGTCTAGCATCCGCCGCACAGCCCGCGAGGGAAAAGGCTCCGAGAACCCCGTGGCTACCCACAAGGTGACGGCGGATCCACACACGATCGGCGGCATTCTGCTGGCGATGCGGGCATCTTGCGGATCCTCGGCGCCATCGGACGTCCAGTTGATGGGCGAAAGCCTGGTCTGAGGGCACCTCGCGGACGCGACGACCCGTAGGAGTCACCGCGTCGGCGTTCGTCATACAGCTGCGCGGTCGACCCGGCATGCTGATGGCGTGCTGTTACTCACCGAGATGGTCGGACGCGACGTCATCGGCGATGACGGGGGCGTGCTGGGGCGTCTCACCGATGCGACCGTCCGACTCGGTTCAGACGATGTGGTGGTAGACCGCCTCGTCGTTCACGCAGGTAACGGCCGTGGGCTGTTGCTGCTCTGGGCTGAAGGCGCAGCATTTCAACACCGTGCTATCCGGCTCGCGTCGACCTCCTCGGCAACGACTCGCGCCTACAGCGGGTCCGCCTTGGAAGCGGACGAGATCCAGCTCGTACGAGATGTACTCGACACCCAGGTCGTCGACATCACCGGTCAGCGGCTTGCCCGCGTCGCCGACGTAGTGCTCGCACGACGGCATGACGGTCGCATCCAACCCGTCGGTGTCGAAGTGGGATTCGGCGCAGTGCTCAGACGGCTCGGCCTCGGGCGCCTCGTCTCTCGATTGCCGCCCGATACAGTCGCTTGGGCTGATGTGCACCTCACCTCCGAACGGGGACATGCCGTGCAGTTGGCCACGCCCCGCGCAACCATGCACCTGCTGGATGCGCGCGGCCTGGCCGGACTTGTCGCCCGCCTCGACACCGGATCGGCCACCGAGATCCTCGTTGCCAAAGGTCCTCTGGTCGCAGCCGACGTGATCCGCGCCAGCCATGCCGTCACCGGCGAGCGCATGCTTCGAGCCATGAGCGAATCGGAAGCGGCCGATGTCATCGAGGCGATGCCAGAGCATCATCGGAGACGTTGGCGCGAGCGACTGGCTCACCGATACACACGGCACAACCGGCCCCTGCTGCGGTCCCACGTATGGCCCCGCCGTCACCACCGCGCAACGGATTCGCCGCGGTGAAGCGTCGGTTCACATTTTCGGCGCTGCTGCTGGTTGTCGGGCCGGGACTACTGGCCGGCTTGTCCGACGACGACCCGGCAGGTATCACCACTTACTCAGTGCTGGGAGCCAGCTACGGTTATCAGCTGCTGTGGGTGTTGCTGCTGTCCACGGTGGCGCTGGTGATGTTCCACGGACTGGCCGCACGCATGGGAGTTGTTACCGGCCAGGGGTTGATCGGTTTGGTACGCCAACGATACGGGGTTCGCGTCGGTGCGGTTGTGCTACTGGCGTTGGTGGTCGCGAATGTCGGCACCATCAGCGCCGAGTTCGCCGGCGTGGCGGCGGGCTTCGAACTGTTCGGCATCGCCCGTTACATCACCGTTCCGGTGGCCGCGGTGGCAGTGTCAATCCTGGTGCTGCGAGGCAGTTTTCATCGCGTCGAGCACGTGTTGTTGGCGCTGTCGACGGTGTTGGTGGCCTATGTCTTCTCCGGCATTCTCGCCAAGCCGGACTGGACAGATGCGGCCCATGGCCTGTTGGTGCCGACGATGCCGTTGGACAGCGGCGCGATTGCCATCGTCACTGCAACCGTCGGGACCACGCTCGCACCATGGGGTCTGGCGTTCATCCAGTCCTATGCCGTGGACAAGAAATTGCGCACCGAAGATCTCAAACTCGAAGGCGTCGATGTCGTCATCGGCGCTCTCCTCACCGGCATAATCGGTTTCTTTGTCGTCGTCGCGTGCGCCGCAACACTGCATCGCAGCGAACGCACCATCAGTGATGCCGCCGATGCTTCGATCGCGCTGCAACCGTTGGCGGGCGACGCCGCCGCCACCTTGTTCGCCGGAGGCCTCATCGGAGCGGCCCTGTTGGCCGCCTCTGTCCTGCCCCTGTCGACGGCGTACTCGGTGTGCGAATACAGCGGATTCGAGGCCGCACTGGATGACGGATATCAGCAAGCCAGGACGTTCTATCTCACCTTTGCCCTGGTAACCGCAGTGGGAGCGCTTGTCGTTGTGATCCCGGGGATCCCACTGGTGACGATCCTGGTCGCCACGCAGGTCCTCAACGCAGTGCTGCTCATCCCGCTACTGTGCGTCATGATCGCGATCGGACGCGACGAAAACCTCATGGGTGAATTGACATTGCGCCGTCGGAGCGTGATCGCGTACTCCTTAGTTACCGCCGTCGTCATTTTGTGTGTGGTCGCGCTCGGCGTGGTCAGCGTGTCGGCCTGATATCGCCGAAGCTTATGAGCCTATGGGCGGTGCATCGATCCGGGCGGAGATCTGCCTGACGATCTTGACGGCCGAATCGGCCGGGTTGGCGCTGCAGGTATTGACATCGACCACGATGTTGTTGTTCGCGGTCAATGCCCGGCCACAGGCCCACCCGCCCGCCTGGGCGTTGGTCTGGGTTGTCACTGTGCTCAGTACGCCGCCGTCGGTGGAGATGGGTCCCACTTCCCACAGAGTGCCGGTCTGCGTGTGGGTGTAGCGCTTGCACGCCGGCCACAGTTGCGCTGACGAGTTATAGAAGGCCTTGGCCTGGTCGGCGTCGGCGAATCGGACCACCGCCTGCTTGGCGTAGTGAGTGAGGACGTCCGGCTCCGCCAGCGACACCTCTTGCTCGTCGGTGAATCCACTGTCCGCATACACGGGTGCTTGGGCGGCGCCGTCGACCGCGAGGCACTCACGGGGGGCCATCGTCCCGCTGTCATCCGACATTCGGGAGTCGGTGCCCGTCACAGCCATTCCCCCGGCCGCCATTGCTGCATTGATCTGTTCGGGGGCAAGCAGCAATCGAGGCAGCGTTTTTTGTCTCAGTGGCGTCGGAGGAAACGATGTAATCATCGGTCTTGTCGGGGTGGTCTCGGCCGCTTGTTCCGTCGACTGACCGCAGCCCGCGGTAAGGGCGCAAGCAGCAGCAATGGTGATTGCGGTGGTCGCAAAGCGCATTCGTCGTTCCCCCATTTCTGCGCTGGCATCTGAGTCACGGTGATGTTGAGCCGCAATGGATGAATACAGAAAAACAGCGTAGGCGTACTCGACGCAGAACATTTCCGCACTACGTTCGAAGACTTTCCGAAACCGTTATCGAAACACCATCAACCGCTCGGGCGAACGCACGCCGGCGGAACTGGCAGGCTCACCAGCGTCCGGTGATGCTTTAACACCCGGGTTGAGAGTCGACATCGTGACAAAATCGCGCCAGCCTGCACAATCGGCTACAGAGTGCAGCCCGGCGGTAACAGCGAGCCTTGCCACTCACACACTCAGGACGTTCCGCCCCAGCCAGGCGAGGTGCATACGCACCCATCCTGCGGCCGAGATCGCGCGGCTTCACCAAACGCGGCGTTGTGGACCTGACTGCTCGCCGTCGCGTCGACTCAGTCACCGCAGCACCGCGACAATTCGTCGTCAGTTCTTCCCAAAGCTGTCTAGCGGGGCTGTCTGAAGTGGGGCTGTTCAGAGTCGGGTGATGGTTGACGGATCTGTTTCGGTTGATCCTTGACACTCTTGTGTTGTGGTTTAGGCCTGT
>NZ_LZSY01000162.1 GCF_001665625.1 Mycolicibacterium peregrinum
CGCCACACCCTTCGGACGACCCGTCGTCCCCGAGGTATAAATCAAATACGCCACATCATCAGCCGACGGCACAGGCAGAGCGGCAGTCTGCCCGCTGTGCTGACTCACCTCCCCGAGACCAACGACGTGGATGTCGCAACCGGCCAATCGATCCGCCAATTCCGTAGTCGTCACTGCCACAGCCGGTTCAGCATCAGCAAGCATGAACTGAACCCGCGCATCGGGATGCAACGGGTCGATCGGCAGATAGGCCGCCCCCGACTTCAACACACCCAGGACAGCCACGATGGAGTCAGCCGATCGCGGCAACAACACCGCGACACACTGCCCCGGCCCAGCACCAAGGCCAACCAGGTGGTGCGCCAAACGATTCGACATTTCATCGAGTTCGGCATACGACATCTGCCGACCTTCGAATACCACGGCCACCGCCTCCGGCGAACGGACCACTTGGCCGGCGAACAAATCCGTAACAGGAGCCGACGCGCGCGCCGGGCGGGTCAGAACAGGCCGATTGCCCCAGTCGAACAGCTCAGCGTGCTCATCCTCATCCAGGAAGTCGATCGACGACAAGCGTCGAGTCAGGTGTGCAGTCACGACGACGCCTCCCCCAGCGCCGTCGGCACGCCGACCGACAAACCGATGCGGTGGCGGCTCTTGGCCGAGTGGTACTTGTCGAGCTGCACGCGTTCGACCGGCAGTGACTGTTCATCGATCTTCATTGGAATCTCCCACCGCGTGGCGTACTGCTGACCCTGTGTCCGCCCGGCTGACAGGATCTCGACAGGTTGGCCGGTTGCCCGCCCTGCGGGATCCCGGCGGCGGTCACCGACAGGCTGCGTTGTCCGTCAACGTTCACCCGGCCCCCCATCGTCGAGTCGACCCAGTGAAAAACGTTCAGGAATCCGGAGCAGGGCCCATCCCGCCCCGCGACCTGCCCCATGCGATCTGTTCCCTGTGGCCTACTCCAGCTATGGATTGAGTAATTGCAGAAAGTCAGCATATCCACTTGGCGTCGAGTGGACGCATAAATTGTGAATCCAGGAATTAGAACCGACCGCGGTCCGGCGACGTCACACCACGGCGGCCGTAATCACCAGTTTCAGCAAATGTCATTGGCAAACTCGGACAGCATGACGACCGGCGGACTCCCCTGGCCGACCCCGGCGACTCCCGCCAGGCGGAACCCACACCCTTGCCGCCGTCACGAGAACCGTCACAGTGCTCTGATCAGCAAGTCTGCGCTTAGAAGCAGTATCGATCCGGCGGTGGACGCCCACTGACGCATGACGCTGATGTAGTTCACTCCAGCGAAGTAAACCGCGCCGATGCCGAGAATCACAGGACCGCACTCCGTTGGCATGAGATGGCAAGGACCGACAACGCAAGTATTTGCAATTTCAGCAAATGATCTTGCGAAACCGCTCCGCACGGCACGCCCGCGTGTGAGGTGACGAGGAATGACTCCTGGTCATACCCACCGAACTAGAGGGGAATCAGTCTCCGGTCAAGGCCTATTAGTTTGCGATTGCAATGAGTAGCGAATTTTCAAGATCTTGCGAAAAACGCATCCGAACGACAACGACCGCCGGTGCGATTGCAACGGCGGTCACCGGATCCTGTCGCTGGCCGGAAAGCGGATTCTGTGAACGGGTCCGCGTCCAGACCGGCCAGAAACAGAGAACTACCGCACCGGCTGGACCCAGTTCGGTGCGGTAGTTCTCAACAGTTGGCGGTCTAGGAAGAGTCAGCCGCGGTGACGATCAGCTGGGATCGTCACCAAACGAGCGGCACCAACCGATAGTGCACCTTTTGCATGTACTCGCCGTATCCCGCGAGTTGCTGTCCCAGCAGCTCCTCCTCGTCGTGGATGCGGAAGGCGTAAAGGGCCAGTACGGGAATGAGAAAGGCCAGGCCCCACCATGATCCGAGGGCCAGTGGCATCCCCGCCACCATGATCAGCGCCCCCATGTACATGGGGTGTCGCACAAGCCCGTAGAGCCCGGTGGAGACCAGTTTCTGCTCCGACTCCACGGTGATGTTGGCTGACGCATAGCTGTTCTGGAGCATGGTGAACATCGTGATGCCGAGGCCGACGGCGAACATCGCGTTACCGATCAGCGATACCCCGGTGGGCACCGGAGACCAGCCGAAGCGGTGGTCCAGGGCGCAGAACACCGGCAGCGCGACGGACAGGTTCACGATGACGAGCACCACGACCTTTTGCACCGGTCGTGATTCGGCCTTCTGTCCGACCCGCATGCGCCGCTCGACGATCGCCTTGTCTTTCCTCAACAGGAAGACGGTGGAGGCGATTGCCAGTACCGCATACACCGACAGGAAAACCCACGCCTGCCAGTAGTCGAGGGTCCCCGCCGGTATGAACAGCAGCGCGCCCAACACGGCCAGACCGAGTACAGATTGAATCGCCACCCGAAGATCGGTGCTCATGCCATCCTCCTGAAAGTTGATCCAGTGTTCAGAAAAGTGTTCCGATAAGGGAGAAGTCGCTCAACGCACTCGAAAGGCTCTGCTGCAAGCACTCATTCGAGTTGGTACCGCCAGGGAGGTAGGAATGCGCCGATACGAACACCTGTCCGTTCGCCCTCCCGGACAAAAATGACTGGGTCCCGCCGAACCGATGGAGCATCGCCTCTGTCAGCCCCAGGTACGGGAGAACTTTTACGGCGAAGTGGTCGGCGTCCGTACCATCCACCCGGCTGGCGGCCGGGTTGACCACGCCGAGGTTGGACGAACCGACCTGGTTGGGTGAACCGACACGAGATGTGGCTCCGAGGAACCGCTTCGGCAGCAGGGGGATGATGGCATTCACTGCGTGTTCCTCATCAGGCACCTGCCCGTGACGGGTCAGCGCTTCTTTGACCGCAGCCCGGATCTTCCGCAGATCCGTGGTCGCCAGTGCGGGATCAACCGTGACGGCGACGCTACTTCGCGCGTTGGCACGGGTATCTCCGTCGGCGCGCTGGTTGACCGGCATCATGACGACCACCGACCCGTCTGCGCCGACGCGTCCTGCGCGATGGGCCAGCCGAGCCGCCAATCCCACAAGAAGGGTGTTACTGGTCCCGCCGAGCGCCTCTGCGCGAGAATCCCATTCGTCGGCATCGACGAGGACCGTTGCCATCGGCACCGGTACCGATTCGCCGGAGAGAGCGGCCGGCGCAGGTGAGTCGGTGGTCGGCGAAGTGGCCGGGGTTGCAGCTGCTGCCCCTTCCTGACTGCGCCGGGCCAGCCGAATCGCGGCGACAACACCCCGCGCCATGGCGGGAATGTCGCGCACGGTTTGCCAGGCGTCCTGACTCACAGCTCGCCAACGACCGCGCGATTCGGCAGCAGGCCAGCTGATCGGATCGTCACGGCCGAGTGCGGCATCAGCCAGCGCCTCACAGAGACCGACTCCGTCGATGAGGCAATGTGAGACGACCAAGCTCACGCCTGAGCCGCCATCGGTGAACGGGAGCACTGCGAGGTGCCAGCCGGGTCCACCCTCGCAATCGAGAGGAGTGTCGATCTGCTCGCTGAGCCAGTCATCGAATTCTTCACGCGGTCTGGGTGTCTCGACGATCTCGAGCTCGGACGAATTGTCCGACGCCACCCAGCGGTGTCGGCCGAAGGGCAGTGGTGAACGCTCGATGACGCGGGACAGCCGTCCCCGCCGAAGATGGTCGTGGAACTGGCGAAGACCTTCGATATCGACCGGGCGGTCATATATCCAGGCGCTCTGCAGGAGACTGTTGACCCCGATCGCCAACCCGAGATCGAACGTACGCTGATCGAGCACGTCGAGGACGTTGCTCATTTTCGGAACCGTATCCGTGTCGGATTCGCGCGCCTCGTGCTTGTAAGTGGTACCCATTTGGTGATCACCGTCCCCACGTCAGCCGCTCAACGCTGGTGCGCAAGAGCATCGTCACGTATCTAGTCCGAATCACTTTCCAGGACAGACCTCAGCTGTTCGACATATTCACCCAGTGCTTCGGGGGTGAACATTTCGAAGTGGGTGCAGCCAACCGGTCGCACCGTGATCCTCCCGGAAACATAAGGGCGCCAACTGTGCAGCAGCGCTCCGGCTGCCCTGCGGTTACGCAGACGCGCCAACCTCGGCATGATTCCGTTCCCGTCGGCCTCCTCGCATCGAGGTCGGGCAGCCGAGAACATCACGACGTCACCGTCAAAAAGTTCGGGCTGATGATCGAGAAGGAACAACTGCCCCGCACTCACGCTGCGGGCCATGAACTTCACCAACTGCCGGGACGGAGGACTGGCCCCGTGCCGGGCAATGATGTCGGCCACCCGCGAATAGGACAGCAGCCCGAAATGCACAGGCACCCGGACCTTGTTGGTCCGCAGGATGTAATCCAGCACCCATCCTTCAGCCACTGCCTGATTCTTCGCGATCCTCCTGGTGATGCGTTTCCAGAACCTGTTCGGGTTCAACAAGCCATCGAGCAGCACCAGACGCTGAACCTCACACCCCCGCCGCTGAAGCTCGACGGCCAACGCATGAGCCACCACTCCACCAAACGACCAGCCCAGAATCCGGTATGGCCCAACCGGATACAGCTTCTGAAGCCGATCGGCGTAGCTCTCCGCCATGGCGTGGATCGACTGTGCCTCGGATTCGCCATCGGCCGGCGCCCGGTTGATTCCGACGATCGGGCCCTCCACGTACTGGCCCAACGCCCGGTACGACCAACTCAACCCGAATCCGTCATGCACGCAACACAACGGCACGCCATTGCCCGGCTTGAGCACCTCGACCGGGACCACTTCCCGCGAACTCTCGGCGCGACCCACTTGCTGGGCCAAACCACGCACCGTCGGCGCATCGAACATGACCCGCACCGCCAACTCGGCGTCGAGGCTGGTGTTGGCGGCCGCGATCACCCGCATCGCCGACAGCGAGTCCCCTCCGAGGTTGAAAAACGAATCGTCGACCCCGACTCGCTCCAGGCCGAGGACTTCGGCGTAGATGCCGGCCAGGATCTCCTCGGTGAGCGTTTCCGGGGCACGGTACTGCCGAGCATCGACATACTCCGGCACCGGGAGGGCGCGACGATCCAACTTTCCGTTGACCGTCAACGGCAAACTGTCGACCGCCATCACCGCCGCAGGCACCATATAGGCCGGTAACCGTGTCGCCATGGCAGCCCGGATTTCGGCCGGGTCTGCCTTACCGGCGATGTACCCGAACAGCCGCTTGTCGCCGGGGCGATCTTCTCGAGCGATGACGGCCGCCTGCTCCACCCCCTCCAGACCGGCCAGCACCGCGCGCACGTCACCCAACTCGATGCGATACCCGCGAATCTTGACCTGCTCATCAGCCCGGCCCAGATACTGCAACTGACCGTCGGCACCCCAACGCACCAGATCTCCGGTGCGATACATCCGCTGCCCCGCGGCGAACGGACACGCGACGAATCGCGACCCCGTCAACCCACCCCGACGCTGGTACCCGGCGGCCAGGCCGGACCCGGCCACATACAACTCCCCGACGACACCGGCGGGCACCGGACGCAACCACCGGTCCAACACGAAGAACGCCGCACCCGGCACCGGCCTTCCGATCGGCACCACACCCGACCCTGCCGCCAACGGGGCACTGAACGACGTGTACCACGTCTCCGTCGGGCCGTAACCGTTGATCATCAACCGGCCCAGTGCCCACCGATCCACCAACTCGGCCGGGCACGCCTCACCGGCCACCACCAACGCCGCAGACTCCAAACTCTCCGACGACAGCGCCGCGGCAGCCGACGGCGTCTGGTTCAGCACCGTCACTTGCTCTGCAACCAGCAAGTCGTGCAACTCATCCGGTGAACCCACCAGCGCATCAGGCACCACCACCAATCGGCCACCGCTCAGCAGCGCACCGAAGATCTCCCACACCGACACGTCAAAGGCATACGAGTGCCACTGTGACCACACCCCCGCGGTCGGCAACCCCACATCCAACGACGTCAGCAACCCGGTGACGTTGCTGTGCGGGACGGCCACTCCCTTCGGCACACCCGTCGTGCCCGACGTGTAGATCACGTACGCCACATCATCGGCAGCCGGCATTGACAGCGCGCTGCTCGGTTGCATGACGATCCGCCGGTCCGCCACATCGACAACGGCCACACCCAGCTGGTCCAGCCGCGCCGCCAACGCACCTGCAGTGACCGCGGCCACCGGCCGGGCATCACCGACCACCACGGCGATCCGTGCGTCTGGGTACGCCGGATCCAACGGCAAGTACGCCGCACCTGTCTTCAACACCGCCAGGATCGCCACAATCGCGTCGACCGAACGATTCAGCACCAACGCCACACACTCACCGGGGCCGGCACCATGACCGGTAAGGAGGTGCGCCAGCCGATTCGAGGCTTCGTCGAGTTCTCGATACGACATGGACCTGCCCTCGAAGGTGACGGCTGCGGCATCCGGCACCCGAGCCACCTGATGGGCGAACACCTCCGGAATCGAGCCCGCGATCCTCGCCGGTGCGGTCAGCGCGGCCAGGTTTCCGAGCTCATCGAGACGGGCATGCTCGTCGGTGTCCAACACATCGATGGACGACAAGCGCTGGGCCGGATCGGCCGTCATCGCCGCCAGAATCCGCTCCAACCGCCCCACGATCACCTCGATCGTGCCGGCGTCGAACACATCAGTGCGGAACTCGACCGAACCACCGATCCCGGCCCAGGCGTCCTCCGCGTCGTACCTTTCTCCGAGAGCAAAAACCAGATCCATACGTGCGGTATGGGTTTCGGCCATCTGTGCCGCAGCCTGCACATCACCCGCCGCCGGCTCGGAACCGGACGCATTCGCCGGGTTCTGCCAGGCCAACATCACCTGGATCAGTGGGTGATGGCTTAGGCTGCGGCTCGGGTTGAGCCGGTCTACCAACACCTCGAACGGCACGTCCTGATGTTCATACGCTGCCAGGCTGCGCTGACGCACCTGCCCCAGCAGTTCGCCTACGGTGGGGTCGTCGGCCAGGTCGACCCGCAGCACCAAGGTGTTCACGAAGAACCCGACCAGATCATTCAAGGCGGGATCATTACGCCCCGCAATCGGGAAACCGACCGCCACATCGGAACTGGCACTCAAACTCGACAACAGCACCGCCAACGCAGCCTGCACCACCATGAAGCTGGTCGCGTTGTGCTCCCTCGCAACCGCAGCCACCCGCTGCTGCAGTTCCGCCGGCCACTCCACTTCGACGACAGCTCCGCTGTGATCGGCGACCGCCGGGTACGGGCGGTCCGTAGGCAACTCGAGGCGGTCAGGCAGGCCGGCCAGCGCGTCCTGCCAGTAGGCCAGTTGCCCCCTGATGCGGCTCTCGGGGTCGGACAGGTCACCGAGCTGCTCCCGCTGCCACAGTGTGTAATCCACGTACTGCACCGGCAGAGGAGACCACTCCGGCGCCTGGCCGCTGCAGCGCGAGGCGTAGGCGACGGCGACATCACGGGCCAGCGGTGCGAACGACCAAGCGTCCCCGGCAATGTGGTGCACCACCGCAACCAGCACATGCTCATCGTGAGAGACGCGGAAAAGCCTTGCCCAGATCGGGATCTCGTTGTTCAGATCGAAGGGGTGCCGTATCGCCGCATCGATGGCGGTTGCGAGCTCCTTCGCGGGCCAATCCGCGGCGTCAACCTCCTGCCACCCGAAATCAGCCTGGTCGGCTGGAATGACCACCTGCCGGGGGACACCGTCGACCTCGGGGAAGACCGTACGCAGACTCTCATGCCGGGCCGCCACATCGGCCAGGGCAAGGTGGAGCGCATCGACGTCCAATCCGGTGACCCGGTACATCATCGGCATGTTGTAAATCGGGGAAGGACCGTGCAATTGGTCCAGGAACCACAACCGCTGCTGGGCATACGACAACGGCACCACAGCAGGCCGAGGCACGGGGGCCAACGGCGTCCGTCCGCCCACGCCCATGGCGATTCGCGGTTCGAGCTGCGCGACGGCCGGCGCGTCGAATACCGCGCGGACTGCCAGATCAGTGTCGAATGCGGTGTTGACGGCATTGATCAGCCGGATGGCTGACAAGGAGTCACCGCCGAGATCGAAGAACGAGTCGTCGACTCCGACCCGATCCAAACCCAATACTTGAGCGAATATACCGGCCAGGATCTCCTCGGCCGGGGTGGTCGGGGCACGATAGCTGTCGGCATCGATGTATTCCGGTGCCGGCAGCGCGCGCCTGTCCAATTTGCCGTTGACGGTCAACGGTATTGCGTCGACCACCACCACGGCGGCAGGCACCATGTAAGTCGGAAGGTGCTCAGCCAGCTCGGCTCGGGCCTGAGCCGGGTCGACCAGTCCCGGCGCCGTCTCTGTCACGTAGCCGACGAGTCGCTTCTCGCCGGGGTGATCCTCGCGGGCGACGACGACAGCCTGTTCGACGCCAACCAGATCAGCCAGTGCGACCTGGATTTCGCCTAGTTCGATCCGGTAGCCGCGGATCTTTACCTGCTCATCGGCGCGACCGAGATACTGCATCTGCCCGTCACTGCCCCAGCGCACCAGATCGCCGGTCCGGTACATCCGCGTCCCCGCGCCGCCGAACGGGCAAGCGACGAAACGCGATGCGGTCAACCCGGCCCGACCGACGTAACCCACCCCGACGCCACGGCCGGCCACATACAACTCCCCCACAACGCCTGGGGGCACCTCCCGCAGCCAGCGATCAAGGACGAACAACGCGGCGCCGGGTGCCGGCGAACCGATCGGAACGATGTTCGGCACCGCCCCTTCGGCTTTCAAGGGCGCACTGATCGCGGCGTACACCGTGGCCTCGGTTGGCCCATACGCGTTGATCAGCACCCGTCCCGGTGCCCAACGTTGCACCAACTCGGTCGGGCAGGCTTCCCCGGCGACCACCAACGTGGTGGCCTCCAAGCCGTCCGGTGAGAGCATCCCCGCCGCCGACGGTGTCTGACTCAACACGCTGACCTTCTGGCTCACCAACAAGTCGTGCAAGTCCTGCGGCGAACGGGCCACCTCCTCCGGCACCACCACCAACCGGCCGCCGTGCAGCAGGGCGCAGAAGATGTCCCACACGGAGACGTCGAACACCAGCGAATGCCATTGCGACCAAACGGTTCCAGGACCGACCAGGGCCGGGTCCACGGCGCCGAGGAACTGCGTCACATTCTGGTGAGTGATCGCCACGCCCTTCGGAACGCCGGTGGTTCCCGAGGTATAGATCAGGTAGGCGAGGTCATCTGCCTTCGGTCCTCGCAACGCTGTGTCTGGTTGCGTCTCGATCCGCGCGTCCGCGATGTCGATGACACTCAGGTCGCACCCATCCAACCGTGTCCGCAACTCGGATGTGGTGACCGCCGCGACCGGGCCGGCGTCGGTCAGCATGAATTCGACCCGCGCGTCCGGCACCATCGGGTCGATGGGCAGGTACGCTGCCCCCGACTTGAGCACTGCCAGGATCGCGACGATCGCCTCGGCCGAATGGTTGAGCAGCAGCGCCACACATTCGCCCGAGCCGGCACCATGGCCAACAAGCAGGTGTGCCAGGCGATTCGACGCCTGGTCGAGCTCGCGATACGTCCACGAACTCTCGCCGCACACCACCGCGACTGCGGCGGGGTCCCGTGCCACCTGTTCGGCGAACATTGCCGGAATCGACCTGGCGGCCACCGACTCGGACAGCACCGCCCGGTTGCCCCATTCGTCGAGGTGGGCGTGGTCACCTGCCTCGAGCAAGTTCACTGACGACAACTTCGCTGATGGATCGGCCGTCAGGGCTTGGACCGCACGGGTCAGTCGCTCGGCGAAGCGCTGAATGGTGGCGGTATCGAACACATCGGTGCGGAACTCCACGGCCCCGGTGATGCCGGCGGGCTCACCGGCGCTCCAGCGTTCTGCCAACGAGATCATCAGACCCATGCGGGCCGTCTGAGTGTCCGCTTCCAGCGGGGTGGCCTGCATGCCGCCCAAGCTCGTCGACGCTGCGCGGTCGCCGTCCTGCTCGGTCAGGTTCTGCCAGGCCATCATCACCTGGACCAGTGGGTGGTGGGTCAAACTGCGAGACGGGTTGAGCCGGTCGACAACCATCTCGAAGGGCACATCCTGGTGCTCGTAGGCAGCCAGGCTACGTTTCCGTACCTCGGCCAACAAGTCACCGACGGACGGATCACCGTCGAGTTCGACACGTAACACCAGTGTGTTGACAAAGACGCCGACCAACTCATCCAATGCTGGATCGGTACGCCCTGCAATGGGGAATCCCACTGCAACATCCGAATTCCCGCTGAGAGTTGACAACAGCACAGCTAGGGCAGCCTGTACCACCATGAAGCTGGTGGCATTGTGCTCGGCCGCCACCCGCGCTATCTGCTGCTGTAACTCGACCGGCCACTCCATCGCGAGACTGGCCCCGTGGTAGTTGGCCACCGGCGGATACGGCCGGTCGGTGGGCAGCTCCAGACGCTCGGGCAGCCCGGCCAATGCCTGCTCCCAATACGCCAACTGACCAGAAATCCGGCTGTCCGGATCGGTCAGATCACCCAGATACGACCGCTGCCACAGCGTGTAATCCGCATATTGCACCGGTAACGGCGCCCAGTCGGGAGCCAGTCCCGCACACCGGCTCGCGTAGGCCATCCCGATGTCACGCACGAGCGGCCCGATCGACCAGCCATCCCCGGCAATGTGATGGACCACCGCAACCAGCACATGTTCGCCCTCGCCCGTGCGGAAAAGGGTTGCTCTCAACGGGATCTCAGCGGACAGGTCGAAGTTGTATCCGACGGTCGCACGAATCGCGTCGTGGAGCTGATCCGCGGACCAGTCCTCCGCATCGACGAACTGCCATCCCGGATCGGCCTGTCCCGTCGGCACCACGACCTGTCGAGGCACACCGTCGACCGCCGGGAACACCGTGCGCAGAGCCTCGTGGCGCTCGACCACATCGGTCAGTGCCGCAGCGAGCGCATCAAAGTCGAGTCCGCCGGTGATCCGGTACGCGGTCGGCATGTTGTAGATCGGTGACGGTCCCTCGAGCTGGTCGAGGAACCACAGTCGCTGCTGGGCAAATGACAGCGGGAGGGCTTCGGGGCGTTGTCGGGCCACCAGCGGTTCACGCCGCCCCGAACTTTGGCCTGCACGCGACGCAAGCTGTGCCACCGTGGGCGCCTCGAACACTGCCCGAACTGCGAGATCTGTTTCCAGACCGGCATTGACCGCATTGATCAACCGCATCGCCGACAGCGAGTCACCGCCCAGGTCGAAGAAGGAGTCATCCGCCCCGACCCGTTCCAGACCGAGCACCTGCGCATAGATTCCGGCGAGCAGTTCCTCGACGGGAGTTGCCGGAGCGCGGTACTCCTGACCGTTGGCGTAGTCGGGGGCCGGCAGAGCGCGTTTGTCGAGTTTGCCGTTTACCGTCAAGGGCAACGCCTCGAGTACCACCACCGCCGCGGGCACCATGTAGCCGGGCAACCGCTCCGACAATGCCGCACGAACCGCGACCGGGTCCGCGCTCCCGGTGATGTAGCCGACGAGGCGCTTGTCGCCGGGGCGGTCTTCTCGGGCTATGACCTCGGCTTGTCTCACCCCGTCCAGATCTTCCAGGGCAGATTGGATTTCGCCCAGTTCGATGCGGTAACCGCGAATCTTGACCTGCTCATCAGCACGCCCCAGATAGCGCAACTGGCCGTCAGGGCCCCACGAGGCGAGATCGCCGGTCCGATACATCCGGGTTCCTGTCCCGCCGAACGGGCACGCCATGAATCTCGTCGCGCTCAGTCCGCCGCGGCGCCAGTAACCGAATCCCAGCCCGGCGCCGACGACGTACAACTCACCCACCACACCCACCGGCACCGGTTGCAGCGACGAATCCAGCACGAAGAACCCGAGGTGGTCCAGCGGCACACCGATCGGGCTCGCGCTGCCCTCGACGTCACTGGCCACGATCTCCCGGAACGAGGCGTGCACGGTCGTCTCGGTGATGCCATACATGTTGATCAGCCGAGTGGAACCTGAATGTCCCTCGAACCACGGTCGAAGGCGCTGTGGTTCAAGCGCTTCCCCACCGAAGATCACCGTCTCCAACTTCAACTGACGGCCCAGTTCAGGCTGCAACGTGTCTACCGACTGCAAGGCATAGAACGCCGACGGTGTCTGACTCAATACCGTCACCTGTTCGGCAACAAGCAAGCTGAGCAAGTCCTCCGGAGATCGTGTCACCGACTCTGACACCACGACCAGCCGGCCACCGAACAGCAGCGCTCCCCAGATCTCCCACACCGAATAGTCGAATGCCAACGAATGGCACTGCGTCCATACCTGACCCGCCAGCCCCAACTCGGCGTCCAAGGTCCCCAACAACCGAGCCACATTCCGATGGCTGATCGCCACGCCCTTGGGAACACCGGTCGTCCCCGAGGTGTAGATCAAATACGCGACATCATCTGAAACCGGTCCCCGCAGTGCGGTACTGGATTGCGCATCGATCGCTGGGTCGGCGACGTCTACGACGGTCAGGTCGATTCCTTCCAGCCGCACCCGCAATCCGGCGGTGGTCACCGCGACAATCGGAGCCGCATCGCCAAGCATGAACTGGATTCGCGTATCGGGATGCATCGGATCGACCGGCACGTATGCCGCCCCCGACTTCAACGCTCCCAGAATCGCGACGATCGCCTCAACCGACCGTGGCACCAATACCGCCACACATTCACCCGGACCGGCGCCAAAGTCAACCAGCCAGTGCGCCAGCCGGTTCGACGCTTCGTCGAGCTCGCGATAGGTCATCGAACGACCATCGAAACTCACGGCCACCGCCTCAGGTGCGCGGGCGACCTGAGCGGCGAACAGCCCCGGAATCGACAGCACAGGGACCGGGGACTCGGCCAATACGGCGCGGTTACCGACCTCGTCGAGGCGAGCATGTTCGACGACATCCAGCACATCGACCGACGACAGCCGCCGCGTCGGATCATCGATCAGCGCCTCTGCGACGCGCGCCAGCCGCTCGATCATGGTCTCGATACCGGCCGCGTCGAACACGTCGGTCCGGAACTCCACCGTGCCGCCGATCCCTGCGGGGTTGCCGGCGTCGTCCCACCGTTCAGCCAAGGAGAACGTGAGGTCCATCCGGGCCACGTGGGTGTCCACCGGCAACGGACTGACCTGTGCCTCCCCCAGAGTGGCTTCGGTCGCGGTGTCGGTGGTGAAGTTCTGCCAGGCCAGCGCCACCTGGACCAGCGGGTGATGGGCCAGCGACCGGGTCGGCTTGAGCCGATCAACGAGTACTTCGAACGGCACGTCTTGATGCTCAAGCGTGGCCAGGCTGCGTTGGCGCACCTGGGCCAGCAACTCGGCAGCAGTCGGGTCATCGGACAGGTCCACTCGCAGCACCAGCGTGTTGACGAAGAATCCCACCAACTGATCGAGCGCCGCATCGCCACGACCTGCGGTCGGAACTCCCACGGCCACATCAGAAGTCGCACTGAGCTTCGACAACAACGTCGTCAGCGCGGCCTGGACCACCATGTACGTCGTGGCATTGTGTTCCCGCGCAACTTGACGTATCCGCTTGTGCAATTCAGCCGGCAATGACACCGGCATGCTGGCGCCGCGGTGATCGGCCACCGGCGGGTAGGGGCGGTCGGTGGGAAGTTCCAGGCGTTCGGGAAGCCCGGCCAACGCGTTTTCCCAATACGCCACCTGCCCCGAGATGCGGCTGTCGGTGTCGCTCAGGTCGCCCAGATACGCGCGTTGCCATAGGGAGTAGTCGACATACTGCACCGGCAACGGCGTCCAGCCCGGCGCTTGTCCCGCGGACCGGCAGGCATACGCCATTTGCAGGTCGGCGATAAGCGGGGCCACGGACCAGCCGTCGGCAGCGATGTGGTGCACCACGGCGACCAGGACGTGCTCGTCCTCGTTCACCCTTAGAAGCGCGGCCCGCAAAGGTGCCTCGCTGCCCAGATCGAAGGCGTGGCCTGCCATCTCGCCGATGGCTTCACGCAATTCGGTCACCGACCACCCGCCGGCGTCGACCACTCGCCAACCGCAATCGGCTTCCTCTGCCGGTATCACCACCTGCTCCGGGATGCCCTTGGTCGACCGGAACACCGTGCGCAGAGACTCGTGGCGCTCCACCACATCGGCCAGCGCCGCACCGAGTGCGTCAGTGTTCAGCTGTCCGGTGATCTGTAGTGCCACCGCCATGTTGTAGATCGGTGATGGACCCTCTAGTTGGTCGAGGAACCACAGCCGCTGCTGGGCATACGACAGCGGAATGACTGCGGGGCGTAGCTGGGCCACCAACGGTTCACGCCCACCCGAACTCTCACCTACACGCGCCGCAAGCCCGGCCACGGTCGGGGTCTCGAACACCGCCCGCACCGCCAGCTCAGCATGCAAACTGGCGTTGATGGCATTGATCAACCGCGCCGCCGACAGCGAATCCCCACCCAGGTCGAAAAACGAGTCATCAACCCCGACCTGCTCCAGACCCAATACCTGCGCGTAGATCCCCACCAGGATTTCCTCGGTGGGTGTACTCGGAGCCCGGTACCGATCGACATCGACGTACTCAGGTGCCGGTAGCGCGCGGCGGTCGAGCTTGCCGTTGACCGTCAGCGGCAAGGTGTCCAGTACCACCACCGCGGTGGGCACCATGTAGCCGGGCAACCGCTCCGACAGGGCCGCACGAACCTCGACCGGGTCTGCGCTGCCGGTGATGTAGCCGACCAGACGTTTATCGCCGGGGCGGTCTTCCCGGGCGATCACCGCCGCCTGGCCTACCCCGTCGACCTCCGCCAACGCGGTTTGGATCTCCCCCAACTCGATCCGATAGCCACGAATCTTGACCTGCTCATCAGCACGCCCGCCATACCGCAACTGGCCATCGGGACCCCACGACGCCAGATCGCCGGTCCTATACATCCGCGCACCCGCCCCACCAAACGGGCACGCCACAAACCTTGTCGCACTCAGTCCACCGCGGCGCCAATAACCGCATCCCAAACCCGCGCCGACCACATACAACTCACCCACCACACCGACCGGCACCGGTTGCAGCGACGAATCCAGCACAAAGAACCCTAGATGAGCCAACGGCACACCGATCGGGCTGACACTGCCCTCAGCATCACCGGAGACGATCTCCCGGAACGACGCGTGCACCGTCGTCTCGGTGATGCCATACATGTTGATCAACCGCGGCGAACTCGGATGACGATCCAACCACCCCCGAAGCCGCTGTGGCTCAAGAGCTTCCCCACCGAAGACCACCGTCTCCAGCTTCAACTGACCACCCGGCTCCGGTTGCAACGCATCCGCAGCCTGCAACGCGTAGAACGCCGACGGCGTCTGGCTGAACATGGTGACCTGCTCGGCAACCAGCAGCGCATATAGATCTTCTGGTGCCTGCGTCACGGACTCCGGCACCACGATCAACCGGCCGCCATACAGCAACGCCCCCCAGATCTCCCAGACCGAGTAGTCAAAAGCCAACGAATGACACTGCGTCCACACCTGACCCGCCAGGCCGACCTCCGCGTCCAGCGTCTCCAGTAACCGCACCACATTGGAGTGAGTGATCGCCACACCCTTCGGGCGGCCCGTCGTCCCCGACGTGTAGATCAAATACGCGACGCCGTCAGCCGTCGGCGCGGGCAGTTCCTGCCTCTCCCCGTTGTGCTGATGTACATCGTCGAAATCAAGGACCTCCAGATCGCACTCTGCAAATCGGTCCATCAAGCCCGTGTTCGTGATCGCCACGGCAGGTTCGGCGTCGGCGAGCATGAACTGAATGCGCGCATCGGGATGCATCGGGTCGATCGGCAGATAGGCAGCCCCCGACTTCAACACCGCGACAATGGAAACGATCGCTTCGATGGAGCGAGGGAACAACAACGCCACCCGCTCACCCGGGCCCACCCCGAGAGTGACCAACCTCTGTGCCAGGCGGTTCGATGCCTCGTCAAGTTCCGCATAGGTCATCGATCGGCCTTTGAAGACCACCGCCACCGCCTCCGGTGCACGGGCCACCTGCACCGCGAACAACCCAGGAATCGACGCCGACACCGCCACCGGTTCGTTCAGTACCGCGCGATTGCCCCATGCATACAGCTGAACGTGCTCGTCCTCATCGAGGAAATCCATCGACGACAACCGCCGGCTCAGGTCGGCAGTCACGATGAGGCCTCCACCTCGGCCGTCATCGCCACCAAGACTTTTCGCAACCGATCGATCAACCGCACAACGGTGGCCTCGTCATAAACGTCGGTGCGAAATTCCACAGTCCCTCCAATCCCGGCCGGCTCGCCGGTCTCAGTCCAGCGTTCTCCCAACGCAAAGGTCAGATCTGTACGTGCGGTGTGGGTCTGCGCGGGCAGCGGTGTCACCCGGACGTCGCCCAGCGTCAGACCGCCTGCGGTGTCCGCGCTGTGCTGCCAGGCCAGGTTCTGCCAGGACAACATGATCTGCACCAACGGGTGATGGGTCAGGCTGCGAGTCGGGTTGAGCCGGTCCACCACAAGCTCGAACGGCACATCCTGGTGCTCGAAGGCTGCCAGACCTCGTTGTCTTACCTGCTCAAGCAGCTCACCAATGGTCGGATCTCCGGAGAAGTCGACCCGCAGCACCAGGGTGTTGACGAAGAATCCCACCAGGTCGTCCAACGCGGGGTCATTGCGACCGGCGATCGAAATACCTACCGCGACATCCGAAGTCGCGCCTAGCTTCGACAGCAGCAGCGCCAACCCGGCTTGTACCACCATGAAACTGGTCGCGTTCTGCAGCCGAGCCAGCCGGGCGATGCGCTGCTGCAGGTCGGCCGGCCAATCCACCACCAGGCTCGCGCCCCTGTAGTCGGCGACCGGCGGGTACGGCCGATCTGTCGGCAACTCCAACCGCTCCGGCAGTCCGGCCAACGCCTCTTCCCAATACGCCAGTTGTCCGGAGATGCGGCTGTCGCGGTCTGTGAGATCACCCAGATACGAACGCTGCCAAAGTGTGTAGTCCGCGTACTGCACGGGCAAAGGTGACCAATCAGGTGCTTCGCCCTCGCTGCGCCTGGCGTAGGCGGCGCCGAGGTCGGCCACGAGCGGGGTCACCGACCAGCCATCGGCAGCGATGTGGTGTACCACGGCCACCAGCACATGCTCGTTCTCTGCAACGCGGAACAAGCTTGCCCTCAAAGGCAATTCCGTCGACAGATCGAACGAATGACGCGCTACCGCCCCGGCTGCATCGGCCAGGCGGTCGGCTGCCCAACCAACTGCATCCACCACCTCCCAGGACATGCGGGCGTCCTCAGCCGGTACCACAAACTGCTGGGGTGCCTCACCGGCGAGGGTGAACAGTGTGCGCAGGCTTTCGTGTCGACCCACCACATCGACCAACGCCTGGCCGAGCGCAGCGGTGTCGAGATCTCCGCTCAGACGCAATCCCACGGCCAGGTTGTAAACCGGTGAGGGGCCGTTCAATTGGTCGAAGAACCACAGCCGCTGCTGGGCGTACGACAGGGGGATGGTCTGCGGACGTGGCATCACCTGCAGAGGCGGGCGGGCTGCGTCGCCCTGCTGCCGGTCCAGGCAGACAGCCAGCCGCCCTACGGTCGGCGCATCGAACAGGTAGCGGACCGGGACATCCTTGCCGAGCGCAGACTGAAGGCGTGCGCTGACGCGGATCGCGATGAGCGAGTCGCCGCCGAGGGCAAAGAAATCGTCGTCGAGCCCGACCTGATCGAGACCCAGAACCTCGGCGAAGACCTCGGCGACCGTCTTCTCCGTCGGCGTCTGAGGTGACCGGAACGTGGTCGCCGTGAACACCGGCTCTGGAAGGGCCTTGCGGTCGGTCTTGCCAGAGGAAGTCAGCGGGAACTCGTCGAGCACCACGATCTGGCTCGGCACCATGTATTCGGGCAAACGCGCGGCCAACCATTGGCGCACCTCGCTCACCTTGCTGTTGGTATCGGGATCATTGGCGTAAGCGCTGCGCTTGTGTGAACCGGCCGGGGGCAGATACAGATCGGTCAGTACCGGAATCTCCCCGTCCTCAGTGCCGGCAACGAACACTGCGTCCACAGTGCCGGGGTCGGGCCCCCAGGTGACCGCCACCCGGTACCCCGCGTCCTCACCGAGCCGGTACAGCACCTCGGGTGTGACGACGTTCGCGGGGTTGGCCGCAATCTCCGCCTCTACCAACGCATCGGTCACCGAATGTCCGTCGGCAAGAGCTTGTTCGACGATCACATCGGCCATCACACCCGCACGCGGGATCGCGGTGACCCGTACGGTTGCCGGCCGCTGGGCCGTCAACTCGGCGTGCAATCCGCTCAGCCCCGCGCACTCGGCCCAATCCCAGGTGGGCACCTCCTCGAGAGAAAGGACTCCGTCGGATGACCTGTGGACGGTGACGTCATAGCGGTAACGGGTCAGCTCGTTGTCGGCTTCACCGCGCTTGACCTGGACGCTTATCCCGCCCACCGTGGGGTTCTCAGCTGCCCAGATCGTGAAGAACTCGGGGGCCAGCAGCAACTCCGGCTCACCGAGGACTGCGCGTTGAACTCGCTGACGAAGATCGTCGGTGTCGGTATCGGACCCGATGCGCGCCAACGCGATACCGGTCTGGAAGGCGCCCTGCAGGCTGTGATTTCGCACGTCACCGACGAACAGTGTTCCGCCGGGGGCCAACAGGCCCATGGCGTTGTCCATCACCTCGGTGAGGTACGCCGAATTCGGGAAGTACTGGATGACCGAGTTGATGATGATCGTGTCGAAGTACCCGGCAGGCAGCCCGTCGACCACGTCTGCGGCCTGCACCCGCAACCGGACCCGGTCTCCCCACGGTTGTCCGGCCACTGCCGATTCGAGCGTCCGTATGGTCGGCGCGGAGAAGTCTGTGCCCCAGTACTCCCCGCACTTGGGAGCGATCTGTGAAAGTACGAGACCCGAACCGACGCCGAGCTCCAGCACCCGCTGTGGCCTCAGTGACAGAATCCGGTTCACCGCCGCAGAGCGCCACTCCTCCATCTGATCCAGCGGAATGGGGTCGCCGGTGTAGCTGCTGTTCCAGCCTCGGAAATCGCTTCCGAATTCAACCACGTCGAGGTCGGCGTCGTAGAGCTCGTCGTAGACGTGTTGCCACTGATCGACGACTTCCGCATCGTGGTCAGCGTTGCTGGCCCGCTCCAATGCGACATACGCGACCAGGTGATCCGCCGCATCGGTGTGGAATACCGCGGCGGCAGCCCGATTGACTTGCGGGCAGGCCAATAGGGTGTTCTCGATCTCGCCCAGTTCCAGGCGCTGGCCACGCAGCTTGACCTGCGCGTCCGCGCGTCCGAGGTAGTCCAGGCTGCCCGATTCGGTCCAGCGCACCAGGTCACCGGTGCGGTACAACCGCGTCCCCGGAGCCCCAAAAGGATTGGCCACGAAGCGATCCGCAGTCAGATCGGGCCGTCCCACATAACCCCGAGCCAGCACCGGTCCGGCCAGGTAGAGCTCGCCAACCACTCCGACCGGCGTCGGGTTCAGCCGGGCATCCAACACCAACGCGCACGTGCCCGGCACCGGGGCGCCGATGCGCACAGGCTGTCCGGCCGACAGCGCACTCCAGGTGGCCCAGATCGTCACCTCGGTCGGCCCATAGGCATTGAACATCCGCCGCCCGGGGGCCCACGCGGCCACCAACTCAGCCGGGCACGCCTCGCCACCGGTCACCAGCGTCGTCAATCCGGACAGACGGCTCCGGTCCAGAGTGGCCACCACGGTCGGGGTGATCAGTGCGGCCTCGACCTGCTGTTCCTCGATCACGGCCGCCAGCGCGTCGCCAGCGTAGGAATCCGGCGGAGCCACCACCAGCGCCGCCCTCGAGGCCACTGCCCACAGCCATTCGAAGACCGAGGCATCGAACGTCGGCGCGGCCACCATCAGCACCCGAGCCCCCGGCGTCACACCGAACAACTCACGATGAGCTGCAGCCACTCCCAGAACACCGGCGTGGCTGATCGCCACCCCCTTCGGCGTACCGGTGGATCCTGAGGTGAAGATCGCGTACGCGGCATCGTCAACACTCAACGGCGCCAAGCGGTCAGCGTCGGTGACCGGCTCTGCGGAGCTGCTCGAAAGATCCAGCGCGTCGATATCGATTACCGGCCGCGTCCCCGTTCCGGCCACAGGATCATCACCACGAGCCAGCACACACACGGCTTCGACGGTGTCCAGTACCGTGGCGATCCGCTCAGCAGGGTGGGTTCGATCGACCGGCACATACACTCCACCGGCCTTGAGGACCGCCCACCAGGCGATCACCAACTCGGCAGATCGGCCCAACGCCACGCCGACCGCGCGCTCGGGGCCAACGCCCGCCTCGATCAATACCCGTGCCAGCCGGTTGGAGATCTCGTCGAGTTGGCGATACGTGTACTCCCGCGGGTGGTCCACCACTGCCAGAGCGTCAGGATCCGCCCCGACGGCCGTCGCCAACAACTCCGGAGCCAGGCCCACCTGCGCGTCGACGCTGGCACCAGACCACCGGTGCAGCACCAGATCACGCTCGGCGCCATCGAGCAAGCCCACCTCGCCGACCACGACCGACGAGTCAGCCGCCACGGCTGAAACCACCTTGCCGAACCAGCCCACCAGACGCTCGATGGTGGACCGGTCGAACAGGTCGGTCGCGTAGGTCAGCACACCTGCAGCCATCGGGGCACCCGAAAGCTCGTCGGGAACCTCCCTGATGTCCACGTCGAGGTCGAACTTGGCGGTGCGGGTGACCATCGACATCGGCTCGATGCCGGCGCCTTCCAAGGCCACCTCGGGACGCACGTTGTTCTGGAACACCAGGGCCACCTGGAACAGTGGGTGGTGCGATGTGGACCGGGTCGGGTTGAGTTGCTCGACCAGCAACTCGAAGGGCACGTCCTGATTGCTGTAACCGTCCAGCGCTTTCTGCCGCACCTGATCGAGAACATCGCTGAACCTCTGCTGCGAGTTCAGCCCGACCCGCAACACCCAGGTGTTGACGAAGAACCCGACCAGCTCCTGTAGGGCCTGATCGTTGCGTCCGGCGATCGGTGTCCCCAATGCGATGTCCTCACCGACACCGGCCCGGTGCAGTACGACGGACATGACGGCCTGCAAGACCATCGAGGTAGTGACGTTGTGTTCTGCGGCAACCGCTTTGATACCCGCCCAGGTATCGGGATCGATGCGCAGATCGACGCCGTCGCCGCGGTAGCTCGGCGCCGGAGGACGGGGCCGATCAGTGGGCAGCGATACCACCTCTGGCAGACCCGCCAGCTCTTTACGCCAATAGGACAACTGCTCTGCGATCCGGCTGCCCGGATCCTCCAGGTCGCCCAGATGCTCGCGCTGCCACAGCGAGTAATCGGCGTACTGCACCGGCAGCGGCGTCCAGGCCGGAACCTGTCCGGCGCAGCGGGCCGCGTACGCGGCACCGACATCCTTGACCATGGGAGCCATCGACCATCCGTCGAAGGCGATGTGGTGCAGGACGATTCCCAGGACGTACTGTTCGGGGCCGACGGAGTAGATCTGGGCCCGGATCGGGATCTCGGTTGCCAGATCGAACCGATACCCCGCCAAGGCGACCAACTCGCCCATGACGGCAGCTTCTTGGTCCGCAGCCACCTTCACCACTGCCGGTCCTCCGCGTCGCCACAACCCCGGTTGTGCGGGCAGAACCTTTTGTGAGGGCACACCGTCGATGTCGGGGAACACCGTGCGCAGCGACTCGTGGCGATCGATCACGTCGTCGAGAGCCGATTCGAGCGCCCCGAGATCCACCGCTCCGTTGATCCGGAACGCGATCGGCATGTTGTATGTCGCCACCCCGCCCTCGAACCGGTTGAGGAACCACAGGCGTTGTTGCGCATACGACAACGGGATGATGTCCGGGCGCTGTTGAGGCACGAGCGGCCGACGTCCGCTCGAGCCCGAAACGAGGCGCAGCGCGAGTTGGGCGACGGTCGGTGCGTCGAACAAGGTACGCACACCCATGTCGACGTCAAGGTGACTGTTCACCGCGGCGAGTAACCGCATGGCAGACAGGGAGTCGCCGCCGAGGTCGAAGAAGGAGTCGTCGATGCCGACCCGTTCCAACCCGAGGACCTGGGCGTAGATACCGGCCAGGATTTCCTCGGTAGCCGTGCTCGGAGCCCGATAGTGATCGGTGCCGGTGTATTCCGGCGCGGGCAGGGCCCGCTTGTCCAGCTTGCCGTTGACCGTCAACGGCAACGCATCAAGAGCCACCACGGCCGCGGGCACCATGTAGGCCGGCAGCCGCTGCGACAGCTGTGCGCGGACCACCACGGGATCAGCTGCACCGGTGATGTAGCCGACCAACCGCTTGTCCCCGGGACGGTCCTCGCGGACGATCACCACGGCTTGCTGCACATCATCGAGACCGGCCAGCGCCGTTTGAATTTCGCCGAGTTCGATGCGGTAGCCGCGGATCTTGACCTGCTCATCGGCACGCCCGGAATACCGCAACTGCCCATCCGGACCCCACGAGACCAGGTCCCCGGTCCGATACATCCGAGCACCGGGTGCGCCGAACGGGCACGCCACGAACCTAGAGGCGGTCAGGCCCGCACGCCGTACATAGCCGATACCTACACCGCGACCGGCCACATAAAGTTCTCCCACCACGCCAGGAGCAACCGGACGTAGCGACCGGTCCAGAACGAACAAACCAGCGCCGGGCACCGGCACACCCACCGGGACGACCCCTGAACCGGGCTGCAACGGGGCACTGATCGTGGCATACACCGTCGTCTCGGTCGGACCATACCCATTGATCATCACCCGACCCGGCGCCCACCGATC
>NZ_LZSY01000163.1 GCF_001665625.1 Mycolicibacterium peregrinum
AAGCGTTGCTAATTGGTCCAATGTCCGTGCCCTAACCAGGAAATCTGGTACCTTGAACATGTAGCAGCCGTGGCCGCCTAAGTAGACGTTGAGCGCTTGCTTGATGTCACCGGCCGGGCGGGCTGGGGGGTACGAGCCGAAGAGCGGCGGCAACTACCCTGCGGCCACGGCTGCTACATGTTCAAGGTACCAGATTTCCTGGTTAGGGCACGGACATTGGACCAATTAGCAACGCTTTGAATTGACGCTCAATCTGATTCGGCCTGCAGCACCAGGACGGCGCGCGCATCCACACTGACCGTGCTGCCGGCCGGGGCGGCATCGCGTGTGGAGTTTGCCGAAGTGCTGATCGCGGGAATCCAGCGGGCACCGAATTGCGCCGGTGGTAACGCGAACTCGATGGGCTCGTAGTGCGCGTTGAAGCACAACAGGAACGAGTCGTCCACCACGCGCTGGCCCCGGACATCCGGGTCGGCGATGCCCTGACCGTTCAGGTACACGGCAACCGACTTGGCGTATCCCGTCTCCCAGTCCTCGGCGGACATGTCGGAGCCGTCAGGGGCGAACCAGGCGATGTCGGGCAGTGCGGCCGCGCCCGCTTCCCGTACCGGTCGACCGTCGAAGAACCTGCGGCGCCGGAACACCGGATGCGCCGCGCGCAGCGCCGACACCGACCGGGTGAACTCGACCAGGTCGAGATCGGCTGTGGCCCAGTCGATCCAGGAGATCTCGTTGTCCTGGCAGTAGACGTTGTTGTTCCCGCGCTGGCTGCGGCCCAACTCGTCGCCATGGGAGAGCATCGGAACACCCTGGGACAGCAACAGGGTAGCCAGGAAGTTGCGCTGCTGTTGGGCGCGCAGGCTGTTGACCGCAGGATCGTCGGACGGACCTTCGGCCCCGCAGTTCCACGACTTGTTGTTGCTCTCGCCGTCGCGGTTGTCCTCGCCGTTGGCCTGGTTGTGTTTTTCGTTGTAGGACACCAGATCACGCAGTGTGAAGCCGTCGTGTGCGGTGACGAAATTGATCGAGGCGAAGGGGCGACGGCCGGTCTGCTCGTACAGATCGGCCGAACCCGTCAGCCGGTAGGCGAACTCGTCGAGGGTGGCCGGCTCGCCCCGCCAATAGTCGCGCACGGTGTCGCGGAACTTGCCGTTCCACTCGGTCCACTGCGGCGGGAAGTTGCCCACCTGGTAGCCGCCGGGGCCGACGTCCCATGGCTCGGCAATCAGCTTGACCTGGCTGACGATCGGATCCTGTTGCACCAGTTCGAAGAACGCGCTCAGCCGGTCCACGTCATAGAACTCGCGGGCCAGCGTGGCGGCCAGGTCGAAGCGGAAACCGTCGACATGCATCTCCGTCACCCAGTACCGCAAGGAGTCCATGATGAGCTGCAACGAGTGGGGATGGCCGACGTTGAGACTGTTGCCGGTACCGGTGTAGTCCATGTAGTACTGCTTGTCGTCGTCCACCAGTCGGTAGTACGCGGCATTGTCGATACCGCGCATCGACAGCGTCGGCCCCAGGTGGTTGCCCTCGGCCGTGTGGTTGTAGACGACGTCGAGGATCACCTCGATGCCGTTGGCGTGCAGCTCACGCACCATGGCCTTGAACTCCTGCACGTGCCCGCCCGGGGTGCCGGCCGAACTGTAGCGCGGGTCCGGCGCCAGGAACCCGATCGTGTTGTAACCCCAGTAATTCGACAGACCTTTGTCGACCAGGGTGGAGTCATCCACGAAGTGGTGCACCGGCATCAGCTCGACGGCGTTGACCCCCAAGGCTTTCAGGTGCTCGACGATCACGGGGTGGGCAACGCCTGCGTAGGTTCCGCGCAGCTGCTCGGGAATGTCCGGGTGGGTCTGGGTGAGGCCCTTGACGTGGGCCTCGTAGATGACGGTGTCGGCGTACTCGTGGCTGGGTGGGTGGTCGACGCCCCAGTCGAAATACGGATTGATCACCACGGCTTTCGGCATGTGGGTCGCCGAATCGTCGTCGTTGCGGGTATCAGGATCATCGAAGTCGTAGGAGAAGAGCGGCTGGCCCCAGTCGAAGGCACCTTCGATGGCCTTGGCATACGGGTCGAGCACGAGCTTGTTCGGGTTGCAGCGGTGCCCGGCCGCCGGATCGTACGGACCGTACACCCGGTAGCCGTAGCGCTGCCCGGGCTCGATGCCGGGAACGAAACCGTGCCAGACGAATCCGTCTACCTCGGGAAGCGTCACCCGCGTCTCGTGCAGAGTCCCGGATTCGTCGGGATCGAACAGGCAGAGTTCGACCCGGTCGGCGACCTCGCTGAACAACGCGAAATTGGTACCCGAGCCGTCATAGGTCGCGCCGAGCGGGTACGGCTTGCCCCGCCACGTTTCCAGAGCGCTTCGGTCAACTTGATCCGTGGAGGTCACAAATTCGACGATACGGCGCTCGGGGATCTGCGGCCGGACGAACGGGCGGCGGTACCTTACGAGCTGTGACCCTTCGCTCTGAACCGCCGGAGTATCGGACGGTGCGGCTCACCGTCGACGACCAGGTCGCGGTCATCACGCTGGACCGCCCAGCGCAGCGCAACGCCTTCGGCGGCGGGATGCGCGAGGAGTTGGCCGATGCCTACCTGCGATGCGACGCCGACGACGCGGTCCGGGTGATCGTGCTGACCGGGGCGCCACCCGCGTTCTGTGCCGGCGCGGATCTCGGCGCGGGGGAGCAGACCTTCACCGAGCCGGGGCAGGAGTTCAGCGCCGCCGGCCTGGCCGTACCGGCCTGGACCCTCGGCAAGCCGGTGATCGCGGCCGTCAACGGACATGCCATCGGCATCGGCCTGACAATCGCATTGCAGTGCGACATCAGGTTTTTCGCCGCCGATGCCCGGTACGGCGTGGTGCAGGCCCGGCGCGGCATGGTCGGCGACGCCTACTCACATTGGGTGCTTCCCCGGCTGGTGGGCCTGGCCAATGCCGCAGAGATCCTGCTGACCGGAACCACATTCGACGGACTTCGCGCCGTCGAACTGGGCCTGGGGAGCCGGGTGCTGCCGGCGGAGCAGGTGCTGCCTGCCGCACTGGAACTCGCACACGACATCGCGGTCAACACCGCGCCGATGTCCGTCGCGGCCAGCAAGCGGCTGCTGTGGGACTCATATGACCTCGACCGGGCGGGTGTCGGCGCCCGGGAGACCGAGATTCACCTGCAGTTGATGGCGCACGACGACGCGCGCGAAGGCGTGCGTGCCTACGTCGAGCGTCGGGAGCCGCGCTGGTCGGGCCGGCCCGTCGATCCGACTAGATGACTTCCACTCCGGCGCTGCGAAGTTCATCGATTGCCGCAGTGCTGCTCTCGGGCGCCACACCTGCGGTGAGGCCGGTGAGCACGCGGGTGCGCAGGCCCGCCCTGGCCGCGTCGGCGGCGGTGGCCGCGACGCAGTAGTCGGTGGCGATGCCCACCACGTCCACCGCCTCGACGCCCCGCCCGGCCAGCCAGTCCGCCAGCGCCGTCCCCGAAGAGTCGACGCCCTCGAAGCCGCTGTAGGCGGCCGAGTGGTGCCCCTTCTCGAACACGGCCTCGACCGCGGCCGGATCGAAATCGGGGTGGAACGCCGCACCCGAGGTGCCGGCCACGCAGTGCCGCGGCCACGACGTCCGATAGTCGGGGGTGTCGGAGAAGTGGTCGCCCGGGTCGATGTGGAAATCCTTGGTGGCCACCACATGGTCGTATCCGTGGTCGGTGGCGAGCAGTGCGGTGATGTGCCGCGCCACCGCCGACCCACCGGTGACCGCCAGCGAGCCGCCCTCACAGAAATCGTTCTGCACGTCGACGACGATGAGTGCCCGGGGCGTGTGCATGATCTCGACGCTACCCGCCGAACAGCAGGTAAAGACCGGTGAAGGTGTAGCCGACCATCACCAGCATCGTCGCGAGTTGGCCGGTCAGCTGGTGCTGTTTCGGCAGCAGGCGCAGGGCCCGGTCATGCGCCGCGATCACCCCGGCCACGTGACCGGCGAGCACGAACCCGACCTTGAGGGTGGCCAACAGCGTCGGATGACCGGACAGGAAGTAGCTGACCTGGACGTCGTGGAGCCCGAAGAGCAGGATCACCGTCTGCTGGCCCCGCTCGACCAGATATGACAGGTAGTGCGCGAACACGTAGCCGATGACGATCGGGATCAGCGAGTGCGCCATGAGCCCGGGCAATTGGCGGCGCAGCCGGCGGTCGACCCCGCCGGTGGTGCGGGTGGCCGCCCAGAACGTGACCGCCACCGTGGCGGCGAACACGAGCAGGCCCACGGTCCGGATCGCGCTGGAGCCCAGTGGCGATCCCGAATGCGCGTCGACGAAGTTGCGCCACTGCGGCATCGCCGAGAAGCTGTCGAACGCGGTGGATCCCAGGAGCACCGCCAGCACGGCGACCAGCCCCGGCCGCACCGTCAGCGACGGCAGGTGATCGAACGGGTTGCCCAGCACGAACCGGCCGTCGTGGCGGCGCACCGGCGAAAGCTTCGATGCCACCGTGCTGTACACCTCGAACGGGTCGGCGCTCTCCAGCCAGCGCGGACCGCAGCACAATGCTCCGGCGAGTGTCACCGCCAGGTAGACCAACAGCCAGTTGCGAATCGCCACAACCGATCCCGGGTCCGGGCTGGCCAACTCCAGCCATACGAACGCGAACAACCCCGCGGCGGCCGGCCAGTAGCCGAGCCGCTCGGGGTAGTGGCGCCGGGCGGCGACAGGTATGAAGCGGTACAGCGTCCGGACCGGAGAGATGAGCCGCCACACCGGGCCCAACAGCACCGACGCCGCGACCAACCCAACCCACAGCAGGACGTAGAAGACACCCGGCAGTGGATTGGCGCCCGCCGCCCGGGCGAAGCCGGTGTAGGCCACCCAACCGGTGAGGGCGAGCGCGAGCAGGCCCACCACCCAGCGCGTCACGGCGGCGTCGACGGCCGTCGTCACCCAGGACGGCAGTGGCAGGCCCGGCTTGCCCGGATCGAATCTGGGCCGACGCCAGGCCAGTGCCACCACCGCGAAGGTGAACGTCAGCGTCCACGCCGCACCGATCAGCGCATAGGTGTACGGGATCGGGAGATCGGTCGAACCGCCCAGACCATGGGCCAGTACCGCGGTCGACCCGGACGTCACTGCTGTACTTGCACGCTGGCGATCGTGCGGTTCAGGTGGTGCAGTTCGATGTCGACCGTGCCGGGCACATCGACGGTGAACTGGAACTGCTGACCGTTGCGGGCCTCGATCTTGAAGCTGTGCTCGGGGTTGGAGTGCACGTGCAGCTCATCGGTGGCGTCGCTGTTGACCCGCACCACGATCGGCTCGCCGACCTTGCCCTGCACCCGCTCGTTGGTCGGGGTGACCTCCCCGCCCTTGATGGTGACGTCGATCAGCAGCCGGGCAGGTGCCTGCTGCTCGTTGGTCATGTCCGACGGGTTCACTGTGGTGACCGAAGGAGTGGCCGAACCGGCTGAGCCGTCGGTCTTCTCGGACTCGCCGGAGCCGCCACAGCCGGCCGTCACCAGGGCGAGAGCGGACGCCAGGACGATGACACTGCATTTGAGGTTGATCACGGTGAACCATCTTGGCCTGAGGAGTCCGTACCTTCACCTTGAACGTCGTCTTGGTTCGCGTCGCTGTCCTGTCCGCGGCGCCTGTCCCGCATCGCCACATACACCACGACGCCCACCACGACCACGGCCGGAGCAAACGCCGGCAATGCCAGCAGCAGCGTGTGGTCGGCCTGATACGTCATGTGAGCCCGGCGGGTTCACGGCCCGCGGCCAGCTCCCTGGCGTTGATCCGGCCCGCGCCCCAGGTCAGCCCGGCGATCAGGATCAGGGTGCATACCAGGACAACCAGCGAAGCCGCGTTGTACAGCCAGGACGGATGATCGAGATTGCGTTCGCGCTGCAGGATCTCGATCTCCTGCACGAACTCCCGGTTGCTGGAGGCGAGTGCCGGGGTTTCGGGGGCACCGATGCCCGGGTCGGCGGGCAGGAAGATCGGCACGCCGGCCATGGTGGTTCCGTCCTGCACCCGCAGCAGGGTCTTCCATTTCCCGGATACCGGGATGGGCTGTGTCGAGCGGTAGTGCCCGGGGCCCACCTGCTCCAGCCGGTTGATCATCAGACCGCGATCGTTTGCCAGACCGCCCTGCCATGCCAGGATCGACACCCACTCGGGGTTGTCACTGACCAGGTCGGCCGGGGTGATCTGGACATCGGCCGAGGCCATGCGTTGCCCGTTCTGGGCCGGGAGATCGGTCAAAGTGACGGTGGCAGTGGCATTTTGCGGAACTTCGGTGCGCAATCCGTTGGCCACCGCACCGCCGATTACCAGGACGGTGAGCACCACGATGGAGATTCCGACCGCGGGCCGGGGTAACGGCTGCCCGGTGAGGACCAGGGCCAGCAGCGCGCCGCACAGGCCCATCGCGATGGCGACCGGGATCGCCATCGCCAGCGCCTCACCCCACATGCTGGTGGGCCACGGATAGTGGTAGACCGCGCCGATCCACAACGATTCCAGCCAGAGTCCGACGGTGGCCACACCGAGACCGGCCACCGCGCCGAACAGGATGGGGCGCTTCACAAGTGGGGTCAGTGCGATGAGTTCGACCACCAGTGCCGGGCCCAGGTAGAGCGCGAACCAACTGATCGGCGCGCCCAGGACCGGACCGACGACGAAGGCCACAGCGCCGCGCAGCGCGATCGCGAACGCGGCGGCGATCAGCGCGGCACCCGGGCCGAGGACCAGGCGTGCCGCGACCGCGGCAAAGGCCGCCGCGGCCGCGATCATCATCGGCTGCAACACCAGGCGGAACTGCTCGACGCCGAAGTCGTATTCGATCTGGAACACCGAGAGCCCGATGAACAGGCCGCCGAAGGACAGGAAGTAGAGGAACTTGTTGAACTTGCTGTCCTCGGCCATGCCGTCGGGGCCCATGGCCACCCGGCCCTCGTGTTCCAGTAACAGCACGGCTATCAGAGACAACCCAGCCCCACCGATGAGCATCAAATGGGTTGGGCCCCAGAGAGTGACGTCTTGCCCGAAGATCCGGTGCCAGATGTCGTCGAGCGGGAAACCGATGAGCGCGTAAAGCCCGCACAGCGCCATCAGCACACCGCCGACCGGGGCGTACCAGGTACGGGTGATCCGGATGGCGGCCGGACCGGGCTTGTCATACGGCAGCACGATGGCCATCGACCCGGCGATGAACAGCAGGAACAGGCCGATCAGGATGAAATAGTGCGCGGGGTTGGCCAGCGGGCCGGCATCGCGCCCCTTGCCGATGTGCAGGCTGACGTCCCAGATGAAACCGAACAGCGCGCAGATGATCGTCGCGGTGAACAGGAACACCTGCAGCGCCACCCACGGCGGCCGGTGGAACTTGCGGCCCAGCCATTCCGCGAAATTGTTCAGCCAGGTGATGCGCCGGTTGCGGTGCAGATAGCCGATCCACAGCAGCGCGACCGTGACGATCAGGGCGACCACCGACATCCCGATCACCTGATCGAGTGCGGCACCTCCGCCCTCTGTCCCGGCGGCCGCGGTGAGCGTGACGTCCGATGGGCCCATCATGACCTCCGGTCAGCTGACATTGGTGTCGGTGTCAGATGTTGCCAGAACCAGGCGGCTGCAAACAGACGTTCCGTCAGTCCTGCGCCGTCAGCTCCATGCCGTGACGGGACGATCCATCCGTTCACCGTCGACGAATACGTCGACCCGCTCGTCGAAGAAGCAGATGTGGTCGCGGACCGGCACCGCCTCGATCAGTGGTTCGTGATAGGCCCACGCGACATCGGCAGGCCCGCCGGGCAGTGAATAGTAGGTGGCCCGGCCTTTGTACGCGCAGTAGGTGACGGTGTCGCTGACGTCGAGAACGGCCAGCACGTCTTCGCGGGGAAGGTAGCGGCGGGTGGGCAGTCCGGTCTCGAATAGCAGCATGGGACTGCAGGATTCGGCCAGCAACTTCCCGTCGAGTTCGATGCGGATACGTCGGCGGCTCCGCCGGACGTCTATCCGGTGGAACGGGTCGTGCGGGTGCGCGACGATCGGCTCATCCTCTTCACGCCATTCGAACGTCGCGAAGTCCAGGATCACGTAGTCGCTCAGCTCCGGGTCGTCCGGCTGGAACGCTGCGGCGGCCCCGGTTTCCTCACCGGCGATGACGTCGAACGCCGTGCCCGGACAGGTGTGCGCGGTGAACGGCACCGACGGATCGAGGAAGCCGGGGATCTCGTCGTCCCCGACATCCCCGCCGGCCGGAACGAGTTGCGCCGTCAGCGCAGAGCGCGGCACCGCATATGTCGGGACCACCCGCCGTGGCTCCCAGACCAGCACAGCTTCGCCGGTGTCGGCCACCGGCTCACCGCCGAGACAGATCCGAATTCGCTTGGGCGTGGGCTGATATCGCAAAGCACCCAACTCGCTGCCGAGCAGGTCCGCCACTTTCACTGCCATCGCATCATTATCAGCGCCGACGGCGGTGGCTGTCTGCTACTTGACGTCGACGTAAACCGTGCGCTGCGTGACCGCGCTGAGAGTGTCGGTGCGGCTGAAGTTGGGGCCCGGGCGCACGGCCACGACGGACGCCTGATCCAGCGGCGACGAGCCCACGCGGTTGACGATCACCGTGTAACCCTGCGATTGCAGCTCTTTGATGGTCTGCTGGGCATTGCTGGGGCCGTTGGGCGCAGCCGAGGCCACCCCCGCCGAACCAATGATCGCGGCCACCGCAACGCCCAGCGCCGCGGCGACGATCCGAGAGTTTCCGATGGTGTTTCGCACTGGAGTGTCCTTACTTCCGATAGTCGCTTACGCTGCCATGTACCGGTAAGAACCGGCAGTTCAGACGCTTTAATTCCGATGGCAGAAATTGATCGCTCCGATGACCGGATCTGTGTGAAGCCAGGCAAACTGGCGGCCTTGCGGCTACGGCAGCGCGACGGGGTCACGTGCGGCCCGACCGTGGCGGTGGTGGCCGGCGCCCTGCTGGATCACACGTATCGTGCGGAGTTGCTGAGCCCCGAGGGGCACACCTGGTTCGCTGCGGAGCAGGGGCGAATTCACGCCGCTGTCAACCGGATCTGGCCGCGACAGCTCGGGACCACACCTGCGGGTATGGCCCGCGCATTGACCGATCACAGTGCGAAACGTGGAGTGGCATACCGGTGGCGGCGATTTCGGGGTACCCGCGACTCGTTGTCGGACGTGCGAACTGCGGTCGCCGAGGGGTGGCCGGTGGCGATGCTGATCGGCGAGCGCGGCATCCCACGGCACTGGGTGTTGCTCGTCGGCGAGGGCCCTGAGGTTCTGGAGTGCTACGAACCGTCGTCGGGCATGGTGCTGCCGGTCGAGATCGAGGCGCTCCGCGGCGCGCGGTTGACCGGGCTGGGTTTCCCACGGCCCTTCGCCTTTGTCCTACCGTCGAACCATGACCAGAAAGTACGCGACCGCTGACGCCGTAGGGATCGACGAACTCCTGGACTTCGTGCGCTCCAGGCACCACATGGTGCTGACCACCTTCCGGGCCGACGGTTCGCTACAGACGTCGCCGGTGACCGGTGGGGTAGACGAGCAGGGGCGCATCGTGATCGCGAGCTATCCGCAGCGGGCGAAGGCGGCCAACCTCAGGCGTACGCCCCGGGCCAGCGTGACGGTGCTGTCCGATGAGTTCAATGGTCCGTATGTGCAAGTCGACGGTGACGCCGAGGTGATCGGACTACCCGACGCGGTGGAACCGCTGGTCGACTACTTCCGTGCGGTGGCGGGTGAGCACCCGGACTGGGATGAGTACCGGCAGGCGATGGTGGACCAGGGCAAGTGCCTGATCCGGGTCACGCCGGTGCGCTGGGGCCCGGTTGCCACGGGCGGCTTTCCTCCCGGCTGACCGCCGGCCGACGCGTTGCGTTGGCTAGCAGGTCAAACTATAGTCTGGACACATGTCCAGAGGGTTCGGAGTCGACGCGTGAGCGTGTATTCCCAGCTCAGCACGATTTCGGCCGTCGGGTGATCTGATTATGCGTATCGCGTTGCTGTCCTATCGGAGCAAGACTCACTGCGGGGGCCAGGGCGTCTACGTGCGCTATCTGAGCCGCGGGCTCGCCGAACTCGGCCACGACGTCGAGGTCTTCTCCGGCCAGCCCTACCCCGAGGGCCTGGACCCCCGGGTCAAGCTCACCAAGGTCCCCAGCCTCGATCTCTACCGCGAGCCGGACCCGTTCCGGGTGCCCCGGCCCAGTGAGATCCGCGACGGTATCGACGCCCTGGAACTGGCCACCATGTGGAGTGCCGGGTTCCCCGAGCCGCGGACCTTCACCATGCGGGTCGCGAGGATTCTGGCCGAGCGCCGCGACGAATTCGACGTCATCCACGACAACCAGAGCCTGGGCTCGGCACTGCTGAAGATCGCCGACAGCGGCCTGCCCGTCGTGGCCACGGTGCATCACCCGATCACGCGTGACCGGGTCGTCGAGATCGCCGCGGCCAAGTGGTGGCGCAAACCGCTGGTTCGGCGCTGGTACGGGTTCGCCGAGATGCAGAAGAAGGTGGCCCGCAGGATCCCCGAGCTGCTCACCGTGTCGTCGTCCTCGGCGGCCGATATCGCAGAGGACTTCGGGGTGGCGCCGGATCAGCTGCACATCGTGCCGTTGGGCGTGGACACCGAACTGTTCAAACCTGCCGAGCACCGGGTGAGCGGACGGATCATCGCGATCGCCAGCGCCGATGTACCGCTCAAGGGGGTCAGCAATCTGTTGCATGCGGTGGCCCGGCTGCGGGTGGCCCGCGATCTCGACGTGCAGTTGGTGTCGAAGCTCGAACCGAACGGGCCGACCGAGAAACTCATTGCCGAGCTCGGTATCTCCGACATCGTGCACAGCTCCAGCGGGCTGAGCGATGAGGAACTCGCCGCGCTGCTCGCCTCCGCCGAAGTGGCCTGCATCCCGTCGCTCTACGAAGGCTTTTCGCTGCCCGCCGTGGAGGCCATGGCCAGCGGAACCCCGATCGTGGCCAGCCGCGCGGGGGCACTGCCCGAGGTGGTCGGTGACGACGGTGCCTGCGCCCGGTTGGTGCGCCCCGCCGACGTCGACGAGCTGACCGCCGTCCTGGGTGAACTGCTCGACTCGCCGTCGGAACGGCGCAGACTCGGCGCCGCCGGGCGACAGCGCGCGCTCGACGTCTTCAGTTGGGAATCGGTTGCCGCACAGACGGTATCGGTGTACGAGATGGCCCGTGAGCGGGTTGGGCTGCGCACGCGAGGAGCAGGAGAAGGAAAGGTGACTTCATGCTGACCGTCGATTTCGATCGTCTCGGTGTCGGACCGGGCACCACGGTGATCGACGTCGGCTGCGGCGCGGGCCGGCACACATTCGAGGCGTACCGGCGCGGAGCATCGGTGATCGGCTTCGACCAGAGCGCGTCCGACCTCAACGACGTCGACACCATGCTGCAGGCCATGCGGGCAGAGGGCGAGGTTCCGCTGTCGGCCAAGGGTGAGGCCGTCAAGGGTGACGCGCTCGACCTTCCCTACACCGACGCCAGCTTCGACTGCGTCATCGCCTCGGAGATCCTGGAGCACGTCCCGCAGGACGAGCAGGCCATCGCCGAACTGGTACGTGTCCTCAAACCCGGTGGTTCCCTGGCCATCACCGTTCCGCGCTGGCTCCCGGAGAAGGTGTGCTGGCTGCTGTCGGACTCCTACCACGCCAACGAGGGTGGGCACATCCGCATCTACAAGGCCGACGAGCTGCGCGACAAGGTCCTGGCGCACGGGCTCAAACTCACCCACACGCACTACGAGCACGCTCTGCACGCGCCGTACTGGTGGCTCAAATGTCTTGTCGGCACCGAAAAGAACGACCACTTCGCAGTCAAGGCGTATCACCAGCTGCTGGTGTGGGACATGATGGGCCGCCCGTGGCTCACCCGCACCGCCGAGTCGCTGCTGAACCCGGTGATCGGCAAGAGCGTGGCACTCTACTTCCGCAAGCCGGAATACAACGGGTAGGCCTCCGCTGTGCTCCTGCCTGAGATCCCCGGTGTGCCCGGAGTTTTGACACCAGACGACTGCGTACAGACGGCACGGTCGATCGCCGCGACCCAGGAGTCCTCAGGGGCCCTGCCGTGGTTCGACGGCGGCCACACCGATCCGTGGGACCACGTCGAGAACGCCATGGCGCTGACCGTGGCCGGCCTGATCGAACCGGCCCGGGCGGCGTTCGACTGGTGCCGCACCGTGCAGCGTGCGGATGGTTCCTGGCCGATCCAACTGCGCAACGGCGTCATCGAGGATGCCAACAGCGACAGCAACTTCTGTGCGTACGTGGCCACCGGCGTCTGGCACCACGTGCTGATCACCGGGGACCGGGCCTTCGCCGAGTTGATGTGGCCGGTGGTGACCCGGGCGCTGGACTTTGTGCTGGGCCTCCAAGCATCCGGTGGTGAGATCTACTGGGCCGCAAGTCCCGCGGGTCCGGTCGAGGAAGCACTGCTGACGGGCTGCGCGAGCGTCTACCACAGCATCCGGTGCGGGCTGGCGCTCGCCGATTACCTCGACGATCCTCAGCCCGAATGGGAGGTTGCCGTCGGGCGGCTCGGGCACGCCATCGCTGCGCATCCAGAAGCGTTCTCCGCCAAGGACACCCACGCGATGGAGTGGTACTACCCGGTGCTGGGCGGCGCCCTGAGCGGGGCGGCTGCCCAAACGCGGATCGACGATCGTTGGGATGACTTCGTCGTGCCCGGGCTCGGCATCCGGTGCGTCGACCACCGGCCTTGGGTCACCGGCGCGGAGACGTGCGAACTGGTGATGGCACTGGACGCGATCGGTGACGCCCGGAGGGCGCACGAACAGTTCGCGGCCATGCAGCACCTGCGTGAGGATGACGGATCCTATTGGACCGGGCTGGTTTTCGCTGACGGCAAGCGCTGGCCCGAGGAGCGCACCACCTGGACCGGAGCGGCCATGATCCTGGCGGCCGACGCGCTGTCGCAGACCACCGCGGCGAGCGGCGTCTTCCGGGGCGTCGGGCTACCGCGTGGCCTGGAGGGCGAGTACGACTGTGAGTGCGTCGGCGGGAAGGCCGGCGACCGCTAGTCCAGCTGACCCGGCTCGCCCGAGGTCCGCTCCAGGACCCTCATCGAACCCGTCGCGACGACCTCGTCGAAGGCGCCGGTGGCCAGCGCACGCTGGTAGATGTGGAACGGCGCCTGGCCGCCGTCGTTCGGATCGGGGAACACGTCGTGGATGATCAGCGCGCCGCCGACCTCGACCCAGCGGGCCCAGCCGTCGAAGTCCCGCTGTGCGGCCTCCTCGGTGTGGCCGCCGTCGATGAACAACAGCCGCAACGGCATTCGCCAGCCCCGTGCCACCACGGGTGAACGGCCGACCACGGCCACCACATGCTCGTCCAACCCCGCGGTATCCAGGGTGTGGCGCATGGTGGGCAGCGTGTCGAACAACCCGGTGACCGGGTCGACCATGGTGGTGTCGTGGTACTCCCAGCCGACCTGGTGCTCCTCCGAGCCGTGGTGATGGTCGACGGTGTAGAGGACCGAGCCGGTCTCCTGCGCGGCTGCGCCGAGCATCACCGTCGACTTGCCGCAGTAGGTGCCGATCTCCACCCCGACCCCACCGTCGAGGTAACGCACCCCGGCGTCGTAGAGCGCACGACCTTCGTCGGCGGGCATGAAGCCGATGACCTGCTCGGCGAGGGTGAAGAGACGCTCGGCGCGGGGCGGCAGGGCGGTGTCAGCGGTGCTCATGAATGCCCAACCTACCGTTGCTGGCCTCAGGCGGTTGTAGTAGCGTCCGGACACGTGTCCGAGACGGCTCTGGAGTCGACGCGCCGCCGTCTGAGTGCACGGCAGGCCGATACTGTCGAGCGCCTGGGCAAGGCCGCATTACAGCTGATCACCCGGGACGGATTCGCCGGACTGACCGTGCGCCGGGTGGCTGCCGAGGCCGGGGTCGGAGCAGCCACGGCATACACGTACTTCTCGTCGAAAGAACACCTCGTCGCCGAGGTGTTCTGGCGCAGGCTTTCCGCCGCGCCGCCGGCCGCTCACGAATCGGCCGACCCGGCCACGCGGGTGGTCGAGGTGCTGCGCCACATCGCCTCGCTGGTGGCCGACGAACCGGAGTTCGCCGGTGCGGTCACCAACGCCCTACTCGGCAAGGACCCCGATGTGGACGCCCTGCGCCAGCGCATCGGCGCCGACGTGCGGGGCCGACTGGTCGCGGCACTCGGGCCCGAAGTAGACCTCGATGTGATCGAAGCGCTCGAGTTGCTCTACACCGGCACGCTGGTGTGGGCCGGGATGGGATACGAGACCTACGCTGCCATCTCGCAGCGGTTGGAGAAGTCAGCGCGGTTGGTGCTGAGCTGAATTCGCAGTCATGATCGCCGTCGACGCGGCGACAGCGGGGCCGTAGATCTCCTGGATGTCCCTGCCGTCCTCGACGATCAGCGCGGTCAGTTCGCGAAGCCCGCCCAACAGGATGATGGCCATCGGCTCGGCGAGCCGGGGGAGACCCGCGCGCTCGAAGCCGGCGCTGCCGCTGAGTTCGATCAGCAGATCGGTCAGTTCGCGTAGGGCCGCGCGTTGCAGCGGTCGAGCTCTGCTGCCCAGTGCCGGCAGTTCACGAATCCAGCTCAACGTGATGGCCGGGGCGGACGCGATGTGGTCGACATAGGCGCCCACGGCCTGCCCGATCTGGTCTTGCCAGGGCGCCTCGGGGTCGACAGCGGTCTGGATGCCGTCGACGAGGGCGGCGTTGTTGGCGCGCAGCAGCTCGAGGAAACCGTCCTCCTTGGTGCCGAACTGGTCGTAGAAAGTGCGCTTGGAGGTGCGGGCGTGGCGGACGATGTCGGCCACCGTCGTCTCGCGATAGCCCTTGTCGGTGATCGCCGCGGCGAGACCGTCGAGAAGTCGCAGCCGGTAGGTCATCATGGCCGACCCCCTTGCTTTGCCTGGTACCTGGGAGTACCGTACCTCATAACCCATTGGTACCGAGCGGTACCAGGACCTGGCTGGAGATGGTATGACCGAGCTGGCAGCAGCTGAGAAGACCACCGAGAAGTCCACCGCGAGCACCACACCGGGTCGCGTGCCGCCCGATGCCCGGGTTCCGAAGCCGTTGCAGGCCATCGGCTTCATGCTGGCCAGACGCCGGGTGGTCAAACAGATCGCCCGCCGTCAGGGGAATGTCTTCAAGCTCAAACTCCCGATCTTCGGGCCCACGGTGATCATCGCCGACGCCCAGCTCGCCAAGCAGCTCTTCGCCGCCAACACCGACGATGTCGGCAACGTTCAGCCCAACTTGAGCCGCATCCTGGGATCCGGGTCGGTGTTCGCCCTCGACGGCACGGACCACCGGCGCCGTCGCAAGCTGCTCACTCCGCCGTTCCACGGCAAGAGCATCAAGAACTACGAGCAGATCTTCGAAGAGGAGACGCTGCGGGAATCGGCGAACTGGCCGCAGGGTCAGGAGTTCGAGACGCTCGAGCCGATGATGCGGATCACCCTCAACGTGATTCTGCGCGCGGTGTTCGGCGCCGACGGCGAACAACTCGACGAGCTACGCCGCATCATCCCGCCATGGGTCACGCTGGGCTCTCGGCTGGTGGTGGTACCGACCCCGACCCGTACCTTCGGCCGGATCAGCCCGTGGGGCCGGTTGGCCAGATACCGCCAGCAGTACGACGCCGTCATCAACCGGCTCATCGACAAGGTCGAAGCCGACCCGGACTTCGACCAGCGCGACGATATCCTGGCGCTGTTGTTGCGCAGCACCTACGAGGACGGATCGGCCATGTCCCGCAAGGACATCGGCGACGAGCTACTGACCCTGCTGGCCGCCGGGCACGAGACCACAGCGTCGACCCTGGGCTGGGCCTTCGAGCGGATCAGTCGGCATCCGAAGGTGCTGGCCGAGCTGGAGGCCGAGGCGGCCACCGACGGCAACGAATACCGTCAGGCCACCATCCTCGAGGTGCAGCGCAACCGCACCGTGATCGACTTCGCCGGCCGCCACGTCTACGCCCCGTCAATCCGGCTGGGGGAGTGGGAGATTCCGCGCGGGCACTCCGTGATCGTGGCGATCTCGCAGATCCAGGAGGCCGAGAAGGAGTTCTCCGACCCGGAGCGGTTCGACCCGCAGCGATTCGTCGGCAGCCGGCCCGGGCTGGGCTGGCTACCGTACGGCGGCGGCACCCGGCGCTGCGTCGGGGCGGTGTTCGCCAACGTGGAGATGGACGTGGTGCTGCGAACGGTCCTGCGCCACTTCGAGATCGAGACCACCACCGCACCGGGGGAGAAAGTGCACTCCCGCGGCGTGGCCTACACCCCCGCGGCCGGTGGACGCTTGGTCGTGCGTCGCCGCGCCACGCCGCTGGGGAACTGACCCGCTATCCGGTGGTCTGCCGCTTGGGCAGTTTCCAGCCCGCCCGCGGGAAGTGGCAGGTGTACCCGTTCGGGTAGTGCACCAGATAGTCCTGGTGCTCGGGCTCGGCCTCCCAGAAATCGACGGCAGGCGTCACCTCGGTGACCACCTTGCCCGGCCACAGCCCGGACGCGTCCACATCGGCGATGGTGTCCAGCGCAACGCGCTTCTGTTCGTCGTCGAGGTAGAAGATCGCCGACCGGTAGCTTGTGCCGACGTCATTACCCTGCCGGTCCTTGGTGGAGGGATCGTGGATCTGGAAGAAGAACTCCAGCAATGCCCGGTAATCGGTCTGCGCGGGGTCGTACTCGATCTCGACGGCCTCCGCATGGCCCGGATGGTTCCGATACGTCGGGTGATCGTTGCGCCCGCCCGTGTAACCCACCCGGGTGGAAACGACTCCGGGCTGCTTGCGGATGAGGTCCTGCATGCCCCAGAAGCAGCCGCCCGCCAGGATCGCTCTCGAATAATTGCCCATGTGCCCCATTGTGCTCCGTGGTTACCGTGGTGGTCATGCGTGTAGTTGCAACGGCGGGCCTGGCCGGTTTACTCCTGCTGGCCGGAAGCCCCACTGCGACGGCCGATCCGTCCCAGGTCGCGGTGCCGGAGGTGCCGCCCGATCCCGCGCGCACCCTGTTCATCGACAACCCGGCGATCGTCGACCCGCACCTGACCCGGATCGAATCCTTCAGCCGTGACGGGGAACGTCTACTGGTCAACTTCACCGCCGGGACCCCGGACTGCTTCGGCGTCCACGTCGTCGCACAGGAAACCGCCGATGCCGTCACGATCGACCTCCGTGGCGGGACACCACCCGAATCCGTCGGCCGAATGTGTATCGCCCTGGCAGTGCACGGCACGGCCGAGGTGGCCCTGCAGGCCCCGCTGGGTTCCCGGCAGGTGCTGGCGGAGCAGTGACGGGTCTCGACAAAGGTCGATAGAACGTGTTCTAGTTTTGGGGTGACGAGCAGGTCTTTCAGCCGCGATGAACTCGCCGCTGCCTTTGAAACGTTCGAGCAGACCGTCGACCGGGCCGCGCAGACCAAGAACTGGGATGTGTGGGCCGACCACTACACCGTCGACGTCGACTACATCGAACATGCCGTGGGCACGATGAAGGGCCGCGAGCAGGTGCGGCCCTGGATCTGGAAGACCATGACGACCTTCCCCGGGAGCTACATGACCGCGTTCCCGTCGCTGTGGTCGGTGATCGACGAACCCACCGGACGCATCATCTGCGAACTGGACAACCCCATGCGCGATCCCGGTGACGGCACCATCATCACCGCCACCAACATCTCGATCCTGACCTACGCCGGCGACGGCCTGTGGTCCCGTCAGGAAGACGTCTACAACCCCCTGCGGTTCGCCTCCGCGGCCCGCAAGTGGTGCCGTAAGGCAGCCGAACTCGGGACCCTCACCGACGAGGCCGAGGCGTGGCTCAAGAAGTTCGGGGGCTGAGCAGGTGAGCGCCAAACTGGTCATCGGCGCCAACGGATTCCTGGGCTCGCATGTATTGCGCCGGCTGGTCGTTGCCGACGACGGCTCGGAGATCCGGGCCATGGTGCGCCCCAATGCGAGCACCATCGGGATCGATGACCTCGACGTCACGCGGATTCACGGCGACGTCTTCGACACCGAGGCCCTGCGCGAGGCGATGACCGGTTGCGACGTCGTCTACCACTGCGTCGTCGATGCCCGCGGTTGGTTGCGCGACCCGGCACCGCTGTTCCGTACCAACGTCGAGGGCACCCGCAACGTGCTGGACGTCGCCGCGCAAATCCCAGGCCTGCGCAAGTTCGTCTACACCAGCAGCTACGTCACCGTCGGACGTAAACGTGGCAAGCGCTCCACCGAAGCCGACACCGTGGACGTGTCAAAGGTGACACCGTACGTGCGCTCCCGGGTGCAGGCCGAGGAGCTGGTGCTGCAGTACGCGCGTGAGCGTGGTCTACCCGCCGTCGCGATGTGCGTGTCCACCACCTACGGCAGCGGTGACTGGGGCCGGACCCCGCACGGCGCGATCATCGCCGGAGCGGCCTTCGGCAAGCTGCCGTTCGTCATGAGCGGCATCGACCTGGAGGCCGTCGGTATCGACGACGCGGCCAAGGCCATGCTGTTGGCCGCCGATCGGGGCACTCCCGGTGAGCGCTACCTCATCTCGGAGAAGATGATCAGCAACGCCGAGGTGGCCAGGCTGGCCGCCGAGGCCGCCGGCGTCGCACCCCCGCAGCGGTCGATCCCCCTACCCGTGTCGTATGCGCTGGCCGCAGCCGGCACCCTCAAGGGCAACCTGCGCGGTACCGATGAGCGGTTGTCGCTGGAATCCCTGCGGCTGATGCGGGCCGAGGCCGAGCTCGACCACTCCAAGGCCGTGCGTGAACTCGGTTGGCAGCCAAGGCCGGTCGAGGAGTCGATCGCCGAGGCGGCAAAGTTCTGGGTGGGTCTGCGGGCGGCCAAACGCGCACAGAAGAGCAGCTGAACACCACGCCGCGAGGTGTTAAGCCACTGGGCGGCAAGCGTATTGCGGCCTAACCTGGCGATATGACCGACAAGCTGAAAGTCGACCTCACCGGGGCGCCGCAGACCATGCTGGCGACGTTCTACGCCAAAGCGCTCGACGCCGGGATGCCCCACCCGATCCTCGGCGACCAGCTGGCCAAGGAGATCGCCGACCGCATCGACTACGACTGGAGCCGCACCTCGATCACCGAGGCGACGTCGCCGTCGGTGACCACCCGCAGCGCCCACTTCGACCGCTGGACCCGGCAGTTCCTGGCCGTGCATCCCGAAGCCGTGGTGCTGCATCTCGGATGCGGACTGGACGGCCGGTTCTTCCGAATCAAGCCCGGCCCCGGCGTCGAGTGGTACGACATCGACTACCCCGATGTCGCGCACCTGCGCGAGCAGTTGTATCCGTCAGCCGAGCACTATCACGTCATCGCCGCCTCGGTCACCGACCCGGCCTGGCTGCGGGACATTCCCGCCGACCGGCCGACCCTGATGCTCGGTGAGGGGCTGACGATGTACCTCACCGAGCAAGACGGCGTCGCGCTCCTGCGGCGGATCGTCGACGGATTTCCTTCCGGGGAACTGCAATTCGACGCGTTCAACACGCTCGGCATCAGGGCGCAACTGGTTAATACCGTGGTACGCCGATCCGGGGCCAAACTGCACTGGGCCATCGACAAACCAGAGGACATCCTGCGCGCGGTGCCGGGCACCCGGCTGTTGACCAGGGAATCGCCCTTCGACGATCCGGTATTCGCCGCCCTGCCCTGGTACTACCGGATGATGCTGGCCGTCATGAAGCCGGTTCCGGTGTTGCGGTACATGGCGCAGTATCACCGCTACGCGTTCTGATCGTTTCTTTGAAAACCAAAGCGGGGCAGCCCTTCCCGGGCAGCCCCGCTTTGGTTGTCGGTGTCAGCGGCCGCTGTGGCGAACGGTGGTGTCCACCTTCGGAACCATCGGCTTGGGGTGCAGTCGGTCGAGCCAGTCGAGCCGGTCGACACCCGCGGAGATGGTGACGCTGCTGGGGGTTGCGGTGTGAACGGGCTCGGCGGCCAGGGCCGGTGCGGCCAGGCCGAGTACGGCTGCGCCCAATCCGCTGGCAGCGATGACGGCGAATCCGAACTTCTTCATTTCCCTGCTTCTCTCTGTCTCATGCCGGTTATGCCTGTGTAAACCGAGAGCTCAGGGGATCAATTTCCGTTGGCAGGAATTGATCGACTCATGGCAGAAAGAAGGATGTTCAGGCGGTCTCGCGGGGCCCTCGTGCGCCGAGAACAGGTTGGCGGAGGCCGCCTCGATTGAACTCGGAACACCACGGTGAGTGGCCGTGCTGGTCATACCAGACGACCTGCAGCGCACGGATATCGCGACCGCACAACTCCACAGCGAAACCGAGATGGGCTGTGGGCTCGCTGATTTCGACGAACTCGGCGAACCAGTCATCGGGCAGTGTGATGGTGTCGCCCGGGGCGGGTTCGGTCTGGTCGACCAGGTATTCCGCCACGGTGTTCAGCAGCTTCCACGTCATCAGCGGTGACAGCCCGGTGATCAGCAACTCGGGTAGCCCCGCCTCGCTGAGCCCGATGGTATAGCCGAACGGCCTGCGGTCGTGCTCGACGTATTGCACGGCCCAGCCACGCTCGAAGGTCTTCTCCCGCAGGCACTCGAGATAGTCCTGTCTGGTTGCCTCGGGGTGGTCGCAGATCCAGCACATCAGGTGGCCTTCCGTTGGTACTTGGCTGGTACTTGGCCGCCAGAGTCCTCCCCGGGTACGACATGTTCCGGCAGAGCTCGGTGGCTCGGTGGAACTGTTCGTCGATCTGCCGCAGCGTGTCAGTGGATCGGCGTAGTGTCGAACACATGTTCGACACTGATTCCGATGTGGCGCTGATCGACAAGATCAGTGGCGCGGCGCGGGCGGAGTCGGCGGCGATCGCGGGGCGGCTGGCCGCGATCGGGGCGTTGGACAGTCTGCGGGAACAGGAGTTGGCCGAGTCGATCTTTTGGACCACCGACCCGTTCGAAGAAGTCTCGGCTGAAGTATCAGCGGCGTTGCGGATCAGCCGCGGCCGGGCGGGCACCCAGATTCATCACGCCCGGGTACTACGCGACAAACTGCCGTTGGTGGCCGCCCGGTTCGCCGCCGGCGACATCGACTACCGGGTGGTGCGGATGCTCATCGCCCGTACCGGCATCGTCGACCCCGCAGTCTGGGCCGGCCTGGATGAGGAACTCGCGGCCCGGGCCCATAAATGGATGCGGCTGTCTGAACGGCAGTTGCGGGATCGGGTGGATCAGTGGATCGCCAAACTCGACCCCAACGGAGTGCGGGTCCCACCCCCGATCGATGACGGCCGGTTCGTGCAGGTCGAGGCGAGCAGCCCCGGCATGGCCTCGGTGTGGGCCAATGTGCACGCCGCTGACGGGGTCGCGCTGAGTCAACGCCTCGATGCCGTGGCCGACACGGTCTGCAGCCACGATCCGCGCACCCGCGAGCAGCGCCGCGCCGATGCGGTGGGGCCGGTGGCCCGACTGGAATCCCGCATGCCCTGCCTGTGCCGGCGCGAAGACTGCCCCGCCGCACAGCAGCGGGCGGCCGCCGATGCCGCGGTGGTGCATGTGCTGGCCGACCAATC
>NZ_LZSY01000164.1 GCF_001665625.1 Mycolicibacterium peregrinum
AACGACGAACACTGCGACCACACCTGCTGCGGCCCCAACTCGACACCCACATCCATACCGTCGAACAACCGCGTCACGTTCTGATGCGTAACCGCAACACCTTTCGGCGTCCCCGTCGTGCCCGACGTGTAAATGATGTGCGCCACATCATCAGCAGATGTACCCGGCAACGCGCCTGAGGACTGCGCATCGATACGCCGATCGTCGACCTCGACCACCGCGACACCGGATCCGTGCAACCGCTCCGCCAACACAGCCGTGGTCAGCACAGCCACCGGCCCCGCATCAGCCAGCATGAACTCAACCCGAGCATCAGGATGCGCCGGATCAATCGGCAGATATGCCGCACCAGACTTGAGCACTGCCAAGATCGCCACCACAGCCTGTGCCGAGCGTTCCAGCATCAAGGCAACACACTCACCGGGCCCAGCACCATACTCGGTCAGCAAGCGTGCCAACCGATTCGACGCCTCATCCAACTCGCGATACGACAACGCGCGACCCTCGAAACGCACCGCCACCGCGTCGGGTGCGCTCTGCACACGGGCTGCGAACACTGCCGGAATCGAAGACTCCACCACCGGCCGCATCAACACCGCCCGATGACCAACCTCATCCAACCGAGCACAGTCAGCAGCATCAAGCACACCCACAGCCGACAACCGCTGAGCAGTGTCAGCCGTGATCGCCGCCAATACACGTTGCAGCCTCTTGACGAGTGTGCGAACGCTCGCCGCGTCGAATACGTCGGTGCGGAACTCCACCACGCCGCCGATGCCGGCTGGGGCGCCCGTGTCGTTGAAGCGTTCAGCCAGCGAGAACACCAGATCCATACGGGCGGTTCGGGTTTCTGCATCCATCGGTGTGGCTTGCACGTCACCCAGGTTCAGACTAGAAGCTTGCTCGGCGGCGAAGTTCTGCCATGACACCATCACCTGCACGAGTGGGTGGTAGGTCAGGCTCCGGGTCGGGTTGAGTCGCTCGACAAGGGCCTCGAACGGCACGTCCTGATGCTCGAACGCTGCCAACCCGCGTTGGCGTACCTGGTCCAACAGATCAGAAACTGTGGGGTCACCGCCCAGGTCCAGCCGTAGCACGAGAGTGTTGACGAAGAAGCCGACCAGCTCATCGAGGCCCGGATCGCTTCGGCCGGCAGTTGCGATTCCCACCGCCACATCGGAACTGGCACTCAGCTCTGAGAGCAGCGTTGCCAGCGCGGCCTGGACCACCATGAAGCTCGTCGAGTTGTGCTCGCGGGCGACGCGTGCCACCTGTTGCTGCAGTTCGGCAGGCCAATCCACCACCACACTGGAACCCTGGTAGTCGGCCACCGGCGGATACGGCCGATCAGTCGGCAGCTCGAGACGCTCAGGCAGATCGGCCAGTTCTTGTTCCCAATAGGCCAGCTGTGTGGCAATCACACTGTCCGGATCAGATGCCGACCCCAGCCAATCGTGCTGCCACAACGTGTAATCGGCGTACTGCACCGACAACGGCGCCCACTCCGGGGGCCGGCCGGCACAGCGGCTTCCGTAGGCCGAGCCCAGATCCGCCACGAATGGCGTGATCGACCAACCATCGGCAGCGATGTGGTGGACCACCGCCACCAGAACGTGTTGATCCTCAGCTATCCGGAAGAGCGTTGCCCGCAATGGGATTTCCTGCGTGAGGTCAAAGTGCCGCCGCCCGACAACTCCTGCCGCCTCTTCCAACCGATCCGCCGACCACCCGGTGGCGTCGACAACCTGCCAGCCCAGTTCTGCTTGTGCGGCCGGCACGACCAACTGCTGAGGAATCCCGTCGGCGACCCCGAACTTCGTGCGCAGGCTCTCGTGCCGCCCCACCACATCGGCCAATGCCTGTCCCAGCGCAGCCGCGTCCAGGTTGCCGTCGAGCCGCAATGCCACCGCCATGTTGTAGATCGACGACGGCCCCTGCAACTGCTCCAAGAACCACAACCGCTGTTGCGCGTAGGACAGCGGAATGACGTCCGGTCGCTGTTGGGCGACCAACCGCTGACGTCCGCTCGAGCCCGCCTTGATGTGCGGTGCCAGTTGGGCGATGGTGGGCGCGTCGAACAAGGTACGGACACTGACTTCGGCGTCGAAGCCGGCGTTGACGGCTGCGATCAGTCGCATCGCCGTCAGGGAGTCGCCGCCGAGGTCGAAGAAGGAGTCGTCGATGCCGACCCGTTCCAACCCGAGGACCTGGGCGTAGATACCGGCCAGGATTTCCTCGGTAGCCGTGCTCGGAGCCCGATAGTGATCGGTGCCGGTGTATTCCGGCGCGGGCAGGGCCCGCTTGTCCAGCTTGCCGTTGACCGTCAACGGCAACGCATCAAGAGCCACCACGGCTGCGGGCACCATGTAAGCCGGCAACCGCTCGGCCAGGGCCGCACGAGCTTGCACCGGGTCTGCAGTACCGGTCAGGTAACCGACCAACCGCTTGTCACCAGGCTGATCCTCGCGGACGATCACCACCGCCTGCGCCACACCATCCAAATCAGCGAGCGCGCTTTGGATTTCACCCAACTCGATGCGATAGCCGCGGATCTTGACCTGCTCATCAGCACGCCCGGCATACCGCAACTGCCCATCGGCACCCCACGACACCAAATCCCCGGTCCGATACATCCGAGCACCCGGCATACCGAACGGACACGGCACAAACCTCGAGGCCGTCAAACCAGCCCGGCCCAGATACCCCGCACTGACCCCGCGGCCGGCCACATACAACTCACCCACCACACCCGGGGGAACCGGACGCAACCACCGATCCAAAACAAACAAACCAGCACCCGGAACCGGCACACCGATCGGCACCACACCCGAACCAGCCTGCAACGGGGCACTGATCGTGGCATACACCGTCGTCTCGGTCGGACCATACCCATTGATCATCACCCGACCCGGCGCCCACCGATC
>NZ_LZSY01000165.1 GCF_001665625.1 Mycolicibacterium peregrinum
TGACAATGCGTGGCCGCCGGCCGAGTTGGCCGCCAACATTGTCACGCCAGCGTGGCCGTCGAACCCGACAGCCACTCCAGCGTGACAAACGGGCGGCAACGGCCGGCGGCAAGGGGGCCGCAACCGCCCCCGGGCGTCAAGGCGTCAAGGCGTCAAGGCGTCAAGACTTGGTGGCGGTGACGAAGTAGCCGCGCGGTACCCCGGGGACGTCCAGTGGCACTGCCGGGGCGAACCACCGGTTCCACTTGTTTCCAGGCTCAGCGATGTCGGTGACCACCGCCGACCAGCCCAGTGGTTCACACAATTGCTCCGGGGAGTCGGTCCCGAACAGCCACGGCGCGCCGTTGCGGGCCATCTGCTCGCGAACCGCTGCGAGCATGACGTTGTCCAGCAACGTCTTGCCGACGATGTCGTAGAGCAGCACCGAACCCGGCGCCGAGAGTGAATCGACCCGCTGGAAGACGGTGTGGACGGCCTCCTCGTCGAGATACTGCAGCAGCCCCTCCATCAACCACACGGTCGGCAGATCAGGGTCGAAACCGTTGGACCGCAGGGCATCGGTCCAGTCCGTGGTGAGGTCGACGCCGATGGCCACCCGCCGGCAGTTCGGTTCACTGCCGGCCAGTAGATCGGCCTTGGCCGCGATCACGGCGGGCTGGTCGAGCTCGAAGAGTGTGGTGCCATCGGGCCAGCGCAGCCGGTAGGCCCGCGCGTCCAGACCCGCGGCGAGGATCGCCACCTGCTTCACCGGTGGCACGGCATTCAACAGCGCCTCGTCCCAGAACCGGGTGCGCACCACGATCTGCAATGTCGATTTGTCGCCGGTCGCGGCCACCGACTCGGCGAGCATCCGCCGCCCTGATTCCCCGGCCAACCGCTCGGCGAACGGATCGTCGAAAAGCCGGTCTGGGCGGCGGGTTTCCTCGGCGCGGATGGCCGCCACCAGGGTGCCGGTATCGGCGACGGCCTGACCTGGGGTGGGTCCAGAGTTAGTCATACAGCGATCATGCGCGGGCAGCTGCCGTGGAGGCTTGGATATTTTTGTCCTGGATCGATTGCGCGAGGAGCCGTACCGCGTCCGCCGAACTCGAACCTTCCGCGGTCGTGACGACACACAGCGATTGGTCGACATCCCGGGTAATCGCCAGGTTCTGCATGGTGACGGTGAGCGATCCGGCCAGCGGATGACGCATGTCATAGGAGTCGGCTTCGCACGGCTTGACCCGGTGATCGGCCCACAGCGCGACGAATTCCGGGCTCTTGACCGACAATTCACCGATCAGGGCGGACAGCAGCGCATCGTCGGGATATCGTCCCGCGGCCAGGCGCAGGCTGCCGACCACCGTGCGCACCTTGCGGCCCCAGTCCGCGTAGAGGTCGCGGGTGTGCGGATCGAGGAACAGCAGCCGGGCCAGGTTGGGCCGGGTCGCGGGGTGGTCCACCGAGGTGAAATCCAGATGGCCTGCCAGCAGGGCATGGCCCAGCTCGTTCCAGGCGAGCACGTCGGTGCGCCGACCGATCACCAGCACCGGCAGGTGGTCCATGGAGCGCAACAGATCGCGGGTAAAGGTGCTGACGCGTTCGACGGGAGGTCGGCGGGGCGGCTGTACGCGCTGGGACGCCAACTCCCGCAGATGTGCCTGCTCGTGAACATCGAGCTGCAGAGCCCGGGCCAGCGCGTCGAGGATCGCCTCCGAGGCATTCACCGACTGCCCCTGCTCCAACCGGGTGTAATAGGAAACGCTGACTCCGGCCAGCTGGGCGACCTCTTCGCGCCGAAGACCGGCCACGCGTCGTCTTTCGCCGTATCGGGCCAGGCCCACGTCCTCCGGATGCAGCCGCCCGCGCCGGGCCCGCAGGAACTCGCCGAGTTGTCCGGTGCTCATCAGCCCACTATGCCTCCGGTTCGAGGGGTTGTGCCTATCCCTGCCAGTGGTAGGCACGGCTGGGACTGGTTGGCCGATCACCGCCTCGCCAGGCTGGGGACATGAACGAGATTGTGTTGGGCGACGTCACGGTGACCCGGGTCATGGAGTACTACGGCTCGGTGCGGCTGTCGCCGCAGGAGTTCTTCCCGGAGAGCACCGACGACATGTGGCAGCGCAACGAGGATTGGTTGGTTCCGGATTTCTACGATCCCGGCCGCGATGACTGCGTATCGGCCATCCAGACCTGGGTACTGCGCAGTGCGGGCCGCACCATCCTGGTCGACACCGGCGTGGGCAACCACAAGGAGCGGCCGCATGCCCCGGTGTGGCATCACCTGGACACTGATTTTCTGGGCAATCTGGCCCGGGCCGGGGTCGCACCGGAAGACGTCGACGTCGTGATCAACACCCACCTGCACATCGACCACGTCGGCTGGAACACCTACCTCGACGACGGCAACTGGGTCCCGACGTTCCCCAACGCCACCTACCTGATGCCGCGGGCCGACTTCGATTTCTGGAACCCGGCCAATCGTGACGACCCCGTCGCGGGACGGGACAACGTCTTCCTCGACAGCGTGGCGCCGGTCCACGAGGCCGGTCAGGCCACATTGTGGGAGAACAGCTTTCAGATCGACGACAACATCACGCTGGAGCCTGCCCCCGGGCACACCCCAGGCTCGGCGGTGGTCCGGCTGCAGTCCGGCGGTGACCGTGCGGTGTTCGTCGGCGACATGATGCACACCGCGCTGCAGATCGTTCATCCTGATGTCAACAGCTGCTACTGCGAGGACCTGGAACAGGCGCGGGCATCGCGCCGACGGGTACTCGGCCACGCCGCCGATACCAACACACTCGTGATACCGGCGCATTTCGGCGGTTACGGCGCGGCCGAGGTGATGCGGGACGGGGACCGGTTCGCGGTAAAGGAATGGGCAGCGTTCGAGCGGGCGACGGCATGAGCGACCCGACCGTCGACACTGCCACCGGGGTGGTGCGGGGAATCCGCACCGCCCACGGCTCGGCCTTCCTCGGCATCCCCTACGCCGCACCGCCCGGCATCACCGGCCGCTTCGCGGCTCCGGCAGCACACGAGCCGTGGCGCGGCGTGCGCGATGCGACCCGCCTCGCGCCGACGGCACCCCAGCCACGCCGAAACGGCTTCGGGCGCTTGGATATGACACCGTTCTTCGGACCGGGTTGGGTGCGCGGCTCCGACTACCTCACCGTCAATGTGTGGGCCCCGCCGGACGCCCAGCGCCGTCCGGTGATGGTGTTCGTCCACGGCGGCGGTTTCGTGGCAGGCTCCACCCGCTCACCGCTCTACGACGGCATCGCCTTCGCCCGCGACGGCGTGGTACTGGTGACGGTCACCTACCGGCTGGGCATCACCGGATTTCTCGACCTGCCCGGCGCGTCGCCCAACCGCGGCCTGCTCGACGTGCTGGCTGCGCTGGAGTGGGTGCAGGCCAACATCGAGGCCTTCGGTGGTGATCCGGGCAACGTCACCCTGTTCGGCCAGTCCGCCGGTGCGACGATCACCGCCGGAGCCCTGGCCTCGCCCGGCGTGGACAGGCTCATCCGTCGCGCAATCATGCAGAGCGGCAACGGCTTCGGGTCGTTCCATCCGGATCAGGCCGAACAGGTCAGCCGGGCGGCAGCCAAGGTTCTCGAAGTCGAGGCCACGGTCACCGGACTTGACGCCCTCTCTGATGAACAGCTGGTCGGCGCGATCCCCGAGCTGGCCGGGCTGGATCTGCACACCGAAGGACGTTTCGACCCACTGCTGGGGTTGAGTCCGTTCAGTCTGGTGCTCACCGATCAGCCTGCACGGCAGCTCAATCCGGAGGTGGACCTGCTGATCGGGACCAACACCGAGGAGGGCAACCTGTACCTGGTTCCGCAAGGGAACTTCGACTCCTCGACCCTCGATGACGTCGAGCGGCTCGCCACGCAGGTCGACGCCGACCCGGCCGCCGTGGTCCAGCGGTACCGCTCCCGCTTCCCCCGGGCGGGTTGGGGCCAGCTGCGGTCGGCGATCCTGGGCGACGCGTTGTTCCGCACCGGTAGTGAAGGCACGGCTCAGGCCCATGAGCAGCTGTCGGGCCCCGCGACCCACCGCTACGAATTCAGTTGGCGCTCAGCAGCAGTGGACGGAAAGCTGGGCGCGGCTCACGCGGTCGAACTACCGTTCGTCTTCGAACGAACCGGTCTGGAGTCGGTACGCGGACCCGGTGCCCTGCTGGGGCCAGGCGAGCCTCCTCGCGCATTGGCCGCCGAGATGCACGGTGCCTGGGTCCGGTACGCCACCACGGGAGATCCGGGCTGGGCGCCGGGGGAGATGCGCCGATTCACCGGTGTGGGTTGATCCCGATGTGACTGGGCAACAGGGTGCGGCGCCGGGTGTACTCCGTCGGTGTCATCGCGGTGAACGATCGGAACTCGCGGACGAAATGCGCCTGGTCGAAGTAGCCCAGATCGGCCGCGATTCGGGCACCGTTGGTGTCGCCGGCGTCCAAGAGCCTCATTGCCGCCTGGAACCGACGCAACCGCAGATACGTCTTGGGCGTCAGGCCGACCTCGGCGCGGAAGGACGCGATCAGCCGTCGGGCCGACAACCCGGTCATCGCCGACGCCTCAGCCACCCGCAGCGAGGGTTGACTTTCGGCCGCGAGCAAGACCGCGCCGACTGTGGGATCGCGGGAGCTCATGCGCGCCAGCAGAAATGACTCCACCAGTGCCACTCGCGACCGCGCCGAGGGTGCTTCGATCAGTCGGGCGCGCAGGATCGATGCGTCGCGACCCCAGATCGCGTCCAGGTCCACACAGCGGTCCTCCAGGTCGTCCTGTGGCGCCGGCAGGAACGCCGACGCGCCACCGGGACGGAAATGGATGGTCAGCACGGTTTGCGACGGATCGATCTGGGTGACGTAGGAGGCCACACCGGCGCCGGCGATGAAAGCGGTCCCGACGTCGAGGCGGGTGGTGGCATCGGCGGCGAAGAAATCGACCCGCTCGTGGGGACCGAGATCGATGATCACGGTGGCGGCGCCGCGGGGGAGGGCACGGCTGCGATGGGTCGTGGACTGCGCGTTGTGCCAGTATCCGAAGAACTGAACGTGGGGGGCCAGCGGTGGGCTCGGACGTAGCAATACCGGGCCGGCCATCTCAACCGCCCGGCTGCTGCATTCCGGCCAGTGCGTCGAGCATCGAACGCAACTGGTCGATGAGCTGTTCGGGGGAGTGCGTGATCTCGCCGGACAACCACGCGCTGATGGTCTGGGTGACCCCGCCCACGGCGAAATGAGAGGTGGCCCGCAGGTAGTCGTTCGCGCGCAGCTGCAGGGCATCGCCGGCATGCTGACCGAGCAGGGTGGCGAAGAGCGCGGTGGACTCGGCGCGCTTACGTGCCAGTACCTCGTTGGACAGCTTGACGCTGAACAGCAGCCGGCCGATCCGCGGGTCTTTGGCGATCAGATGCACGATGTTGGTCATCCCGGCGGTGGTCTGATCGGCCAGCGGAACGGCCGCTACAGCCGCCTGCGTCGAGGTCGCGATATCGGCGATCACCCAGTCATAGACCGCGGCGACGAAGTCGTTCTTGTCGGTGAAGCTCTCGTAGAAATACCGCGCGGCCAAACCCGCTGTGCGGCACACCGCCCGCACGGTGACCTCGGCGTCTTCGGCGCCCAGCAGATCCAGCCCGGCCTCCAGCAGCTGGCTGCGACGCTGCGCCAGGCGGTCGGCCGCTTCGACGCCGCGGTACGGGCGGACCTGCTTCACCCTCACATCTTGACACCTGTCACTCCGGCGGGCCAGTATCAGGAAACGCAGGTTCTCAGTTTCTAGAAGGGGTGGCCATGACGGTCAGCGAACCGATCCCGCACGTCGAGCGGCCGATGAACGAGTCGCCGCGGCCCGGCGCCGCGCCCAACCGCCGGCGCGGCGCCAGCTTCGACGACGGGCTGATGGGCGTGGCGCTGCTGGCCGGCCCGGCCAACGTGATCATGCAGCTGGCCAACCCCGGCGTCGGCTACGGCGTCGTCGAGAGCCGCGTCGAGAGCGGCCGCACCGATCTCCACCCGATCAAGCGGGCGAGGACCACCTTCACCTACCTGGCCGTGGCCACCCGCGGTAGCGACGCGCAGAAGGCGGCATACCGGCGCGCGGTCAACAAGGCGCACGCGCAGGTGTACTCCACCGAGGACAGTCCGGTGAAATACAACGCGTTCGACAAGAACCTCCAGCTCTGGGTCGCCGCCTGCCTCTACAAGGGTGGCGTCGACGTGTTCCGCATGTTCATCGGTGAGCTGGACGATGAGACCGCCGACCGGCACTACCGCGACAGCGTCACCATGGGCACCACACTGCAGGTGCCCGAGTCGATGTGGCCGGCCGACCGGGCTGCGTTCGACCGGTACTGGGAGGAATCCCTGGAAAAGCTGCACATCGACGACACCGTGCGCGGCTATCTCTATCCGATCGCGGCGGGCCGGCCCAAGAAACCGGTGCTGCCCCGCTTCGTGCAGCGTCGGCTCGATGCAGTGGCCCTGCTGATTACCACAGGATTCCTGCCGCAGCGGTTCCGTGAGGAGATGCGTTTGCCGTGGGATGCCAAGAGTCAGAAGCGGTTCGACCAGCTGATCAAAGTGCTCCGCACGATCAACGACCTGCTGCCCTCGGTCCTGCGGCAGTTCCCGTTCAATGTGCTGCTCAAAGACCTCGACTGGCGGATCCGCACCGGCCGTCCATTGGTGTAGCTGTCAGGCTCGCGGCGTACCCTCGCGCGGGTGCGTACAGACAATGACAACTGGGATATCACCACGAGCGTAGGTTCGACAGCGTTATTCGTCGCTGCCTCAAGAGCATTGGAGGCACGGAAGCCCGATCCGCTTGCCGTGGACAAGTATGCCGAGGTGTTCTGTCGCGCGGTCGGCGGTGAATGGACGACTGCGGTCGAGGGCACCGATCCCGAGCATCCGCTGCAGACCGAATTCGGCGAGAGCTTCGTCAACTTCCAGGGCGCGCGCACCAAGTTCTTCGACGAGTACTTCACCCGGGCCATCGACGCCGGGGTCAAGCAGGTCGTGCTGCTGGCGGCCGGCCTGGACTCGCGGGCCTACCGGCTGCCGTGGGCCGACGGCACCGTGGTCTACGAGTTGGACCAGCCGCGGGTGCTCGAGTTCAAACGCGAGACGGTAAACCGGCTCGGCGAGGCGCCGACGGCCGAGCGGCGCGAGGTGGCGATCGATCTGCGCGACGACTGGCCGCGCGCGCTGCAGGAGAGCGGCTTCGACCCGTCGCGGCCGTCGGCCTGGATCGCCGAGGGACTGTTGATCTATCTGCCTGCCACAGCACAGGAACGGTTGTTTGCTGGGATTGATGCGCTCGCCGCCCCGGGTAGCTTCGTCGGCATCGAGGAAGCGATCCCGATGCCGGACGAGGCATTCCAGGCCAAGCGCGCCGAAGCGGTGTCCTCCGGAGAAGAGAACGCGTTCTTCACTCTCGTGTACAACCAGCAGCACGCGCCCGCGCAGCGGTGGTTCGGCGAGCGTGGCTGGGAAGCCGCTGAGACTCCGCTGCATGACTATCTGACCGGCGCCGGCCGGCCTGTGCCTGCTCCAGACTCCGATGCAGGCCTGATGACGGGAACTATCACCTTGGTCGCCGCGACCAAAAGGTGAGGCAGTTCACGAGCTAGCCCGAGTACGTGCCTCTCGACAGTTAAGTTATGCAATGCTAACTTCAGCAAAAGTTAGCTTAGCCATACATAAGGGAGAGATTCGGGGGCTTAGTCGCTCCCGTGCACGCATATGGGTAGTGACACGCTTGCGGCTCCGCCTCAGGGAGCGCCCCGGCTCGATCGCGATGTGATCAGCCGCTTCGCCACATGTTGTCGTGCGTTGGGCTTGACGGTGAACGACCGGCAGCGGCCGGCCGACCTCACCTCAGCCCGGTCCGGCTTTGCTGGATTGGCACACATCGCGCACGACCACTGTGACGCCTGGACGGGTCTGGCCGCCGCGGGCGACGTGTCCGGTGCGGTGATCGACGCGGTGTGGCGCACCCGGGCCAGCGCCGGTCTGCTCCAGCGCGAGATCGACCTGGCTGCCGGTGACCTCGGTTTCACCTACGACAGTGGGCTGTATCTACAGTTCCGCGCCAGTGAGGTGGACGACTTCCAGCTGGCCTACGCGGCGCGCCGCGCTGCCCAGGGTGAGCTCGCCGAGGCGGACGCGCTCGTGGGCGATCTCCTTGGCCGCCGGCCGGGTTGGCTGAACGCCACCTGGCTGCGGGTGGCGATCAACCACCGGGCCCAGCGCTGGAACGATGTGGTGCGGCTGCTCACCCCGGTGGTCACCAACCCGTCGCTCGACGAGGTCACTGCGCACGCCGCTCGCGTCACCCTGGGTATCGCGCTGGCCCGGCTCGGCATGCTGGCGCCCGCGCTGTCGTACCTGGAGGATCCGTCCGGTCCGATCACGGTGGCCGCGCTCGACGGCGCGCTCGCCAAGGCGCTCACCCTGCGTGCGCAGGGTGAGGACGAAGACGCGAGCGAGGTGCTGCAGGACCTCTTCGCCGCCCACCCGGAGAACAAGCAGGTTGAAGAGGCCCTGTCGGATCCGACCTTCGGGCTGCTCCTCACCAATGCCGCACGCATCGACGCGCGCACCGATCCGTGGGACCCGGAGACGGAGCCCTCGGAGTCCGACTTCGTCGACCCGGGCGCCAAGGAACGCAAGGCCCACCTGCTCGTCGAAGCCGAAGCCGAGCTCGCCGAGTTCATCGGCCTGGAAGAAGTGAAGTTCCAGGTGGCGCGGCTCAAGAGCTCGGTCGCCATGTCGATCCGGCGCCAGGAGCGCGGGCTGGCCGTGGCGCAGCGCACCAACCACCTCGTGTTCGCCGGTCCGCCCGGAACGGGTAAGACGACCATCGCCCGCGTCGTCGCCAAGATCTATTGCGGCCTCGGACTTCTCAAGAAGGAGACGGTCCGCGAGGTGCACCGTGCCGACCTGATCGGTCAGCACATCGGTGAGACGGAGGCCAAGACCAACGCCATCATCGACAGCGCCCTGGACGGCGTGCTGTTCCTCGACGAGGCCTACGCACTGGTGTCCACCGGCGCCAAGAACGACTTCGGTCTGGTCGCCATCGACACCCTGCTGGCCCGTATGGAGAACGACCGCGACCGCTTGGTCGTGATCGTCGCGGGTTACCGCAAGGACCTCGACATGTTCCTGGACACCAACGAAGGTCTGCGGTCGCGCTTCACCCGGAGCATCGATTTCCCGTCGTACTCCTCGTCCGAACTCGTCGAGATCGCCGAGCGGATGGCCGAGAAGCGGGACAGCACGTTCGAGAAGGCCGCTCACGACGACATGGAGAAACTGTTCGGTTACCTGGCCGAGGCCACCACGCCCGACACCCAAGGCGTGCCGCGGCGCAGCCTCGACATCGCCGGTAACGGCCGCTTCGTCCGCAACCTGGTCGAGCGTTCCGAGGAGGAGCGCGAGTACCGCCTCGATCATTCCGACCACGACGACTTCACCGACGAGGAGATGATGACGATCACCGCCGGTGACGTGAACAATTCGGCCGGCCCGCTGCTGCGCGGCCTGGGGCTGACGGTGCCCGCATGACCGCGCCCGATCCGGACCGGCGCTCCTTCGCGTCCCGCACGCCGAACAACGAAAACCCCGACCAGGTGACCTACCGGCGCGGGTTCGTCACCAAGAACCAGGTCACCGGCTGGCGATTCGTCATGCGCCGCATCGCCTCCGGCGTCGCGCTGCACGACACCCGCATGCTGGTCGACCCGCTCCGTACGCAGAGCCGTGCGGTGCTGACCGGTGCATTGATCATGATCACCGGTTTGGTCGGCTGTTTCCTGTTCTCGTTGTTCCGGCCGGGTGGTACTGCCGGAAACGATGCCGTTCTCGCCGACCGGTCAACGGCCGCGCTGTACGTGCGGGTGGGGGAGCAGCTGCACCCCGTGCTCAACCTGACCTCGGCGCGGTTGATCACCGGCAAGGCGGACAACCCGAGCACGGTCAAGACCAGTGAGATCGACAAGTTCGCGCGCGGCAACCTGCTGGGTATCGCCGGTGCGCCGGAGCGGATGGTACAGAGCGTCAGCACCGGCGCGGATTGGACTGTGTGCGATGCGGTTTCGGGCGCCAACGCGGGTGTGACCATCATTGCCGGCACCCTCGCGTCGGGCGGTGAGCGTGCCCTGACGCTGACGTCCGATCAGGCCGTCCTGGTGCACAACAGCGAGGGTCCGACCCCGGGCGACTGGCTGCTGTGGGACGGCAAGCGCAGCCCGGTCGATCTGGCCAACCGCGCCGTCACCGACGCCCTCGGTCTCGGCGGACAGATCCCCACGCCGCGGCCCATCGCTGCCGGCCTGTTCAACGCGATCCCCGAAGCCCCGGCACTGGCGGTTCCGCACATCGCCGACGCGGGTGCGCCGACGAGCTACGAGCTGTCGACCCCGGTGCCCGTCGGTGGCGTGGTGGCGGCGTACGACGCCGACAACACAGCCCGGTACTACGCGGTGCTGAATGACGGTCTGCAGCCGGTCTCGCCGGTCCTGGCCTCGATCCTGCGCAACACCAACTCCTATGGCCTCGACCAGGCACCGCGGATCGGGCCCGACGAGGTATCGCGGATGCCTGTCTCGCACGCCATCGACACCGCCGGCTACCCGGACGCTCCGGTCAACCTGGTCGCGCCGTCGACCGCCCCGGTGACCTGTGCCCAGTGGATCAAGCCGACGGGTGCCACCGAGAGCAAGCTGTCGGTCCTCTCCGGTGCGGCATTGCCGGTGCCGGACGGCCTGCACACCGTCGACCTGGTCGGCGCGGGCAGCAACGGCGCCGCCAACCGGGTCGCACTGACCCCGGGCAGCGGCTACTTCGTCCAGACCGTCGGGGCCGAGCCCGGCTCGCCGACCGCAGGCTCGTTGTTCTGGGTCAGCGACACCGGCGTCCGCTACGGCATCGATACCGCCGGCAACGACAAAGTTGTCGAGGCGCTTGGCCTCACCGCGCCTGCCCTGCCCATTCCGTGGTCGATCCTGACGCAGTTCGCGGCCGGCCCGACCCTGTCCCGTGGCGACGCCCTGACCGCACACGATGCGCTGTCGCCCAACGCAAACGCTGCACGCCTGGAGGCGACGACCCGATGAGCCGGCTGATCTTCGAGCACCAGCGGAGGCTGGCCCCGCCGACCACCCGTAAGGGCACCATCACGATCGAGCCGCCGCCCCAGTTGGAGCGGATGGTCCCGCCGTCGCTGCTGCGCCGGGTGCTGCCTTACCTGATCGTCATCCTGATCGTCGGCATGATCGTGGCGCTGTTCGCCACCGGGATGCGGATGATCTCGCCGACGATGCTGTTCTTCCCGTTCGTGCTGCTGCTGGCCGCCACCGCGCTCTACCGCGGCGGCAACAAGATGCGCACCGAGGAGGTCGACGCCGAACGCGCCGACTACCTGCGCTACCTGTCGGTGGTGCGCGACAATGTCCGGGCCCATGCCGCCGAGCAGCGCAAGGCGTTGGAGTGGTCACACCCGGAGCCTGAGGCGCTGGCCTCCGTCCCGGGCACCCGCAGGCAGTGGGAACGCGATCCACGTGACCGTGACTTCCTGGTGCTGCGCGCCGGGCTGCACGACGTGCCGCTGGACGCCGCGCTCAAGGTCAAGGACACCGCCGACGAGATCGACCTGGAGCCGGTGTCGCACAGCACCCTTCGCGGTCTGCTCGACGTGCAGCGCACCGTGCGTGATGCCCCGACCGGCATCGACGTCACCAAGCTCGCCCGGATCACCGTGATCGGTGAGGCCGATGAGGTCCGGGATGCGTTGCGGGCCTGGATCGCCCAGGCCGTCACCTGGCACGACCCGACCATGCTCGGGGTGGCGCTGGCCTCTCCTGACGTCGACTCCGACGCCTGGTCGTGGCTGAAATGGCTTCCACACGTGGATATTCCGTCACAGGCCGACGGTGTGGGCCCGGCCCGCTACCTGACCACCGGCGTCACCGAGCTGCGCGAGCAGCTCGATTCGGCTCTGGTCGGCCGGCCCGCGTTCCCCGCCGAGGCGGACCAGGTGCTCAAGCATCTGCTGGTGGTCCTCGACGATCCCGAGGCCGATCCCGACGACATCGCGCGGAAGCCGGGTCTGACCGGGGTGACCGTGATCCATCGCAGTGACAAGCTGCCCAACCGCGAGCAGTACCCGGATCCCGAGCGGCCCATCCTGCGGGTCACCGAAGGTCGGATCGAGCGCTGGCAGAGCAGCGGCTGGCAGCCCTACGTCGGGCAGGCGGACTCGATGTCGGCCGCCGAGGCCGCCCACATCGCGCGGCGGCTGTCGCGTTGGGACTCCAACCCCGGCTATGTGCGTTCCACCGCCACCGGAGGTGCCACCTTCGGCACGCTGCTCGACATCCCAGATGCCTCGGCCCTGGACGTCGCGAGTCTGTGGGCCCCGCGTAACCGCGACGACGAGCTGCGGGTGCCGATCGGCGTCACCGCCACCGGCGAGCCGCTGTACTTCGACCTCAAGGACGAGGCCGAGGGCGGCATGGGCCCGCACGGCCTGATGATCGGTATGACGGGCTCGGGCAAGTCCCAGACCCTGATGTCGATCCTGTTGTCGCTGCTGACCACTCACTCCGCTGATCGGCTCATCGTGATCTACGCCGACTTCAAGGGTGAGGCCGGAGCCGACATCTTCCGCAACTTCCCGCAGGTCGTCGCGGTCATCTCGAACATGGCAGAGAAGCGGTCGCTGGCCGACCGGTTCGCCGACACCCTGCGCGGTGAGGTGGCCCGCCGTGAGCAGCTGCTCAAGGAAGCCGGTCGCCGGGTGCAGGGCAGCGCCTTCAACTCGGTCACCGAGTACGAGGCAGCGATCGCGGCCGGGCATGACCTGCCGCCGATGCCGACGCTGTTCGTGGTCGCCGACGAGTTCACGCTGATGCTCGCCGAGCACCCCGAGTACGCCGACCTGTTCGATTACGTTGCGCGCAAGGGCCGCTCGTTCCGGATCCACATCCTGTTCGCGTCGCAGACCCTGGACGTGGGCCGCATCAAGGACATCGACAAGAACACGTCGTACCGGATCGGCCTGAAGGTGGCCAGCCCGAGCATCTCCCGCCAGATCATCGGGGTCGAGGACGCGTATCACATCGAATCGGGTCGCGAGCACAAGGGCGAGGGCTTCCTGGTACCCGCCCCGGGTGCGGTGCCGATCAAGTTCCGCAGCACCTACGTCGACGGCATCTACGACCCGCCGCGGGCCGAGAAGTCGATCGTGGTCCGGGCGCTGCCGCAACCTCAGCTGTTCACTGCCTCGCGGGTGGAGCCCGAACCCGATACCGTGATCGTCACGAACGAGCCCGAGATCGACGTCCTGCCGCCGCGCAAGCTGATCGCCACCATCGGTGACCAGCTGGCCACCTACGGACCGCAGGCGCCGAAGCTGTGGCTACCGCCGCTGGACGGCGCGATCGCCCTCGACGACGTGCTTGCCAGCACCGACATCGAACCCGGTCAACTGCGTTGGCCGCTGGGCGAGATCGACAAGCCGTTCGAGATGCGCCGCGACGCCTTGGTGTTCGACGCCAACTCGTCGGCAGCCAACGTGCTGATCCACGGTGGTCCGCGCTCGGGCAAGTCGACCGCGCTGCAGACCTTTGTGCTGTCGGCCGCGGCGCTGCACTCGCCGAGCGAGGTCAGCTTCTACTGCCTCGACTACGGCGGCGGACAGCTCGCCGGCCTGGAGGACCTGGCCCACGTCGGCAGCGTGGCCACCCCGCTGGAGCCCGAGCGCATCCGTCGTACCTTCGGCGAGCTCGAACAGCTGCTGCAGGCCCGCCAGCGGCAGGGTGCCGTGAGCCGGGTGGGCAGCTACGCAGACGGGTATGGCGAGGTATTCCTGGTCATCGACAACCTGTACGCGTTCAGCCGCGACAACACCGACACCTTCAACACGCGTAACCCGTTGCTGGCCAAGGTGACCGAGCTGGCCAACACCGGCCTGTCCTACGGCATCCACGTCGTCATCACCACGCCGAACTGGCTGGAGGTGCCGCTGGCGATGCGTGACGGCCTGGGCCTGCGGCTGGAGCTCAAGCTGCACGACAGCCACGACAGCATCGTGCGGGTGGTGGGTGCGCTGCGCCGGCCGGCCGAGTCGGTGCCTGCCGATCAGCCGGGCCGCGGCCTGACCATGGCCGCCGAACACTTCCTGTTCGCCGAGCCACAGTTGAGCGACATCGCCGTCATCAACTCCCGCTACCCGGGCCAGAGCGCACCGCCGGTGCGGCTGCTGCCCACCGCGCTGGCCCCCGCCGCGCTGGCACCGCTGTACCCGGCCCCCGAGCAGGTGGTCATCGGGCAGCGCGAAGAGGATCTGGCGCCGGTGGTGCTCGACTTCAAGCACAACCCGCTGCTGGCAGTGTTCGGCGATACCAAGTCGGGCAAGACCACGCTGTTGCGTCACATCATCCGGACCATCCGGGAGAACTCCCGGCCGGACGAGGTGGCCTTCACCGTGATCGACCGACGGTTGCATCTGGTCGAGGAGCCGTTGTTCCCGGACAACGAGTACACGGCCAACATCGACCGCGTGCTGCCCGCGATGCTGGGGCTGTCGTCGCTGATCGAGAAGCGTCGTCCGCCGGCCGGTTTGAGCGCGCAGGAACTCAGCGCCTGGAACCAGCGGTCCGGACAGGATGGCCACACGCACTACCTGATCATCGACGACGTGGACCAGATCCCCGACGGCCCCGCGGCCAGCGGTCCGTTCGCCGGGCAGCGTCCGTGGACCAACATCGTCGGACTGTTGGCCGAGGCCACTGATCTGGGGCTGCGGGTCATCGTGACGGCCAGGGCCACCGGATCGGCCCACGCCGTGATGACGGCACCGCTGCTGCGTCGCCTCAACGATCTGCAGGCGACCACACTGATGCTGTCGGGCAATCCGGCAGACAGCGGCAAGCTCCGCGGGCACCGGTTCGCCCGGTTCCCGGCGGGACGCGGCATGTTGCTCGGGGACGGTGACGCGCCCGAGTTCGTCCAGCTCGTCAACCCACTCATCGAAGACACGGCACTCTCCGTGAACAACGGGCGAAAGGAATTCTGATGACATTGCGGGTAGTTCCAGAAGGATTGACCGCCGCCAGCGCGGCCGTGGAGGCGCTCACCGCGCGCCTGGCCGCCGCGCACGCGGCAGCCGCCCCCCTGGTCTCGGCGGTGATCCCGCCTGCGGCCGATGCGGTTTCGCTGCAGACCGCGACCGGCTTCAGCGCCCACGGTGCCCAGCACTCGACGATGGCCGCGCAGGGTGTCGAGGAGCTCGGACGCTCCGGCGTCGGCGTCGGCGAGTCCGGTGCCAGCTACATGACCGGTGACGCGATGGCGGCTTCGTCCTACATGACTGCGCGCGGCATCTGAGATGACTGCCCCCATTTGGATGGCCCTGCCACCCGAGGTGCACTCGACGCTGCTCTCCAGCGGTCCAGGCGCCGGGTCGTTGCTGGCCGCCGCGGGGGCCTGGCAGTCGCTGAGCACCGAATATGCCTCGGCGGCAGCCGAACTCACCAGCGTTCTGGGCTCGGTGCAGGCCGGGTCCTGGGAAGGGCCGAGCTCGGAGCAGTACATCGCCGCGCATGGGCCCTACCTGACCTGGCTGGCGCAGCAGAGCGCGAACAGCGCTGCGGTGGCCGTGCAGCACGAGACTGCGGCCGCGGCGTACACCACGGCGGTGGCGGCCATGCCGACCATGCCCGAGCTGGCGCTCAACCATGTTGTGCACGGCGTGCTGTTGGCCACGAACTTCTTCGGCATCAACATGATTCCGATCGCGGTCAACGAGGCCGACTACGTCCGGATGTGGATCCAGGCGGCCACCACCATGGCCACCTACCAGGCTGTCTCGGGGGCCGCCGTGATGGCGGCACCGACCAGCACGCCGTCGCCGATGCTGCTCAAGCCGGGCGCCGGGGAGGCCGGCACCGCGTCGGCCAACGCACAGCAGATGATGGCGCAGGGCACGGCCACGGATTCCGGTACGGCGCTGACCAATGCCGACGCGACGGCAGACAGTGAGTACCCGAATCTGCCGCAATGGCTGATCGATTACCTCGGTAACGACTCGATGATCGGCGGCAAGGAGCTGCTGAGGTTCCTCAACGATCCACTGGGGACGCTGCAGAGCATGCTCACGGACCTGATGACCAATCCGGCGGGCTTCCTGACCACCTGGGGGCCGTTCCTGTTCGGTGTCATCTACCAGATGATCTTCCAGCCGGTGGGTTGGGGAACCTGGATCGGTGTGGCGCTCTCGCCGTTCCTGGTACCGCTGCTCGGCATCGGCCTTGCTGCACTGGGTTTCCTCGACCTGCTTCCCACCGATGATGTACCGGCCGACGCTCCCGCCGACGCCGATGTTCCGGCGGGACCGGCGCGCGTCGATCAGGGACTGCCTATGGCCGGCCTGTCGCCGGCGGGCTTCGGCGGTGGAGTCGGCGCGGGCGCTGCGCCCGCCGCTGCGCCTGCCCCCGCAGGTGTTCCTGCACCGGCACCCGTCGCGGCGGCGGCCTTTGCGCCGTATGCGGTGCTCGGCAGTGACCCTGACGAGGGCTTCAGCCCGACCGTGGGCGGCAAGTCCAGTGCCTCGGCACCGGCTTCCGGCATTCCCGCCGCGGCGTCCGGTGTGGCCGCGTCGCTGGCGGCACGGCGCAAGCGGCGTCGCAAGCGTGGTGCGGCATTGGAAGACCACGCCTACGCGGACGCCTACATGGACTACGAGCAACCAGAACCGGACCCGGCGCCGACGCCGGAACCGCGGGTGCGGGCGTCCGAAAGCGGTGCCGGCGCCATGGGATTCACCGGCACCGAAACCAAATCCGACACCACCGCGGCCGGGCTGACCACGCTGGCCGGCGAGAGCTACGACGACGAAAGTCCCGTCTCGCCGATGCTGCCCGGTTCCTGGGAACCCGGCGATTCGCAAGGGGGTACCCGCAGCTGACCAGATCATCTTCATCACGTTCGATGCACCGCCAAATGTCTACGACCCGAAAGGAAAATCCATGAGCATGTTGGACGCTCACATCCCCCAGCTGATCGCCTCCGAGGCGGCGTTCAGTGCCAAGGCCGCCCTGATGCGCAGCACCATCGCGCAGGCCGAGCAGGCTGCCATGTCGTCGCAGGCCTTCCACATGGGTGAGGCCTCGGCTGCCTTCCAAGCCGCCCACGCCCGGTTCGTCGAGGTGTCGGCCAAGGTCAACGCCCTGCTCGACTACGCGCAGCTCAACCTCGGCGACGCCGCGGGCACCTACGTGGCGCAGGATGCGGCCGCGGCCAGCACCTACACCTCCATCTGACCGAGCTAGATCCACAGCGATACAGGAGTTTTCATGTCTCAGATCATGTACAACTACCCGGCAATGCTGGCTCACGCCGGAGAGATGAACACCTACTCGGCTGCCCTGCACGCCGTAGGTGCCGACATCGCCAGCGAGCAGGCCGCACTGAGCAGCGCCTGGCAGGGTGACACCGGTATGACCTACCAGGCCTGGCAGGCCCAGTGGAACCAGGCGATGGAAGAGCTGACCCGGGCCTACCGTGCCATGGCGTCCACTCACGAGATGAACACCATGTCGATGAGCGCACGCGATGCTGCCGAAGGCGCCAAGTGGGGCTGATTGTGACCAGTGGGAGCTAACGCCGTCGAGCTGACCACCGATCAGGCCTGGTACCTCGCCGAGGTACTCGGTGCCGGGGCGTATCCGTGGGTGCTGGCCATCACGCCGCCCTACAGCGAACCGGTACAGCGGGCCGGCTTTGTCGCCGAACAGGCCGCTGAACTGACCAGGATGGGCGTGCTCGACGCCGGCGGCGGAGTCAATCCGCGGGTGGCGCAATGGGTTCGGCTGGCCTGCCGGGCGACCCAATGGCTGGACCTGCGGTTTGTATCCGGTCCAGGCGATCTGCTGCGTGGCATCGTGGCGAGGCGGGACGGTCGGACTGTTGTCGTGTTGCGCAACGCGCAGTTGGTGACGTTCACCGAGATGGACATCGCCCACCCGCACGCCCTGGGCCCGGTGCTCACGGCCGGGCTGTCGAACCGCAAGCCGGCGCGGTTCGAAGAGTTCGCGCTGCCGGCCGCGGCCGGCGCCCGCGCCGACGAGCAGATCCGCAACGGCACCCCGCTGACCGAGGTGCTGGGATTCCTCGGAGTCCCGGCCTCGGCCCGCTCGATCGTGGAGGCGGTGTTCGACGGACGGCGGACATACGTCGAGATCGTGGCTGGAGAGCACCGTGACGGCCACCGGGTAACCACCCAGGTGGGAGTCAGCATCATCGACACCCCCGGGGGCCGGATTCTGGTCTCTCCGTCGAAAGCCTTCGACGGAGAGTGGATCTCGACCTTCACGGCAGGCAGTGCCGACGCGATCGCCATGGCGGTCGAACGGCTCACCGCCTCCCTGCCGAGCGGTTCCTGGTTCCCCGACCAACCGCTCATCCGCGACTTCGACAGAGAAGCCGAAAACGACGAGTTATCCAACGCCGCTGTATCTAACAACCCTGTATCCCACCGAGATCCACGCTCCATGAGAAGAACCCAGAAAGCATAGGAATGTCCGACAACACTGTGATGCCGATCGTCCGGGTGGCCGTGCTGGCCGCTGGAGACGACGGTGGCCGGCTGACCGAGATGGCCCTGCCGTCCGAGCTGCCGCTGCGCGAGATTCTGCCCGCGGTCCAGCGCATCGTGCTGCCCCCCAACGCCGGCGGCGACGACGGGGCGAGCGCCCCGGACCCGGTGCGGCTCAGCCTGGCCCCGGTGGGGGGTGCGCCGTACAGCTTGGACGCCACCCTCGACACGGTCGGCGTGGTGGACGGGGATCTGCTTGCGCTGCAGGCCGTCCCCGCCGGCCCGGCCGCCCCGCGCATCGTCGAGGACATCGCCGACGCCGCTGTGATCTTCTCGGCTGCCCGCCGACGCCCGTGGGGCGCCGCGCACATTGCGCGTGCTGCAGCGCTGGCCGTGATCGGGCTGATCCTGGTGGGCACCGGCCTGGCCGTCGCCCATCGCGTGCTGACCGGCGAACTGCTCGGGCTGTTCGTGGTCGGTGGCATCGCCATCGCCACCGTGCTCGCCTCGCTGTCGACCCGGAGCCGCTCGGGAGCTCTGGCCACCGCGTTGGCTGTCACCGGGCTGGTTCCCGTCGGCGCAGCGTTCGCACTCGGTGTGCCAGGCGGTTTCGGTGCACCCAGCATCCTGCTGGCCGCGGCCGGAGTGGCGGCATGGTCGTTGATCAGCATGGCCAGCTCGCCCGATGACCGTGGTATCGCCGTGTTCACCGCGACCACGGTGGCCGGAACCGGCGTGTTGTTGGTGGCCGGTGCCGCCTCGCTGTGGGAGATCAACTCGACCGTGATCGGGTGCGCCCTGATCCTGATCGCCCTGGTGGTCACGGTCCAGGCCGCCCAACTGTCCGCGATGTGGGCCCGCTTCCCGCTGCCGGTCATCCCGGCGCCGGGTGATCCTTCCCCGTCGGCACAACCGCTTTCGGTGTTGGCCGACCTGCCGCGGCGGGTCCGCGTGAGCCAGTCGCACCAGACCGGCGTGATCGCCGCGGGCGTGCTGCTCGGTGTCGCCGGATCGGTGGCGCTGGTCGGTTCGTCGACCGCGTCGCCGTGGGCCTGGTACGTCGTCGCCGCCGCCGCGCTCGGCGCTGTGCTGCGGGCTCGTGTCTGGGACTCCGCCTCCTGCAAGTCCTGGCTGCTGGGCCATCCCTACCTGCTGTCCGTCGTCCTGCTGGTGGCCTTCGTGATCGACGGCCGGTACCAGGCCGCCTGGTTGGCGCTGGCCGTGCTCGCCGCGCTCGTCGTGGTGTGGGTTTTCGCCGCACTGAATCCGCGGGCGGCGTCGCCGGACACCTACTCGCTGCCGATGCGGCGCCTGGTGGGCTTCCTGGCAACCGGGCTCGATGCATCGCTGATTCCTGTGATGGCCTTCCTCATCGGGCTGTTCAGCCTCGTCCTCGACAGGTGATGAATCGGTGATCCACAAGAGTCTGGGTGTTCTGGCCACAGCCGGTCTGGTGTTGTTGGTCGGCGCCCCGTCGGCGGGTGCGGTCAGCCCGCCCGAGGTCGACCCGCAGGTCGCCCCACCGGCCGGCAGCGCAGGTCCGGTGGAGGCGATGGCGCAGCGTTCGGCGTGCGTCGCCACCGAGGCGAAGCCGGGTACCGACCCCGGTGCGGTCAACCCAAACCAGCTGGCGCTCAACCTGTCCGGTGCCTGGAAGCAGAGCCGGGGGCAGGGTCAGACCGTTGCGGTCATCGACACCGGAGTGCAGCCAGGGCCTCGGTTGCCCCACGTCGAAGGCGGTGGAGACTTCATCGAATCCACCGACGGCCTGACCGACTGTGACGGCCATGGCACCGCGGTCGCCGGTCTGATCGCAGGCCAACCCGGGTCCGACGGATTCTCCGGGGTGGCACCGGAAGCCCGGTTGATCTCGATCCGGCAGAACTCACCGCGCTTCGCGCCGCGTACGCCCAGTGCCGACGCCGCCGAGGCTCGCGCTGTTGCCGATGTGGCCAGCCTGGCCAGGGCCGTCGTGCGTGCCGCCGACATGGGTGCGCGCGTCATCAACATCTCGGTGGTGACGTGCCTGCCCGCCGACAAACAGGTGGACCAGACCGAACTCGGTGCGGCACTGCGTTATGCAGCGGTGGAGAAGGACGCGGTCATCATCGCGGCCGCGGGCAACACCGAGGGCGGGGTCACGACGGGGACCGCGTGCGCGTCCAATCCGCTGTCCGGAACTCCGAGTGACCCCCGCAACTGGGGCGGCGTCTCCTCGGTGTCGATCCCGTCGTGGTGGCAGCCTTACGTGTTGTCGGTCGGTGCGCTCAACGCCACCGGGCAGCCGTCCGGATTCACCATGGCCGGTCCCTGGGTGGGGATCTCGGCGCCGGGCGAGAACATCTCCTCGGTGAGCAACGGACCCGGCGGGGGGTTGGCCAACGCGCTGCCCACCGATCAGGGCAAGCTGATTCCGCTCAGCGGCACCAGTTACGCCTCGGCCTATGTGTCCGGCGTTGCGGCCCTGGTGCGCAGCAAGTTTCCCGATCTGAACGCCCGCCAGGTGGTCCACCGGTTGACCACGACGGCGCAGGGTGCCGCCCGCTCACCGTCGAACGTCATCGGCGCCGGCGGTGTCGATCCGGTGGCCGCACTCACCTGGGATGTCGCGGACATGCCGCTGGACGGACCGGCGGCTCCCGCAGGCAAACCCATTGCCGCACCACAAGAACCAGCCCCGCGTGACAACACCGGCCGAATCGTTGCTTTCGCCGGCACCGGAGCACTTGCGCTGGCGGCGCTGGCCGTTGCCTTCGCCGCATACCGACGGAAGGACCCCACCACATGACCGCCCGACTCGCGCTGGCGTCGCTGTTCATCGTCGCAGCCGTCCTGGCCCGGCCATGGCAGACCAACACCGAACGGTGGGTGCTCGGAGTTTCCGTTGCGGCTGTCGTGCTGTTGCTGGCGTGGTGGGGCGGGTTGTTCCTGACCACGCGGGTCGCCCGGCACATCGCCGTGTGGCGTCGCAACCTCGCCAAGGACCAGCCGGTCGACCAGCCGGGCGCGGAGACCGTTGTCCTGCGGGTCGATCCCGCGGACCCGGCCCAGTTGCCGGTGGTGGTCAGCTACCTCGACCGCTACGGCATTCGCTGCGACAAGGTCCGGGTCACCCACCGCGACGCCGGTGGCAACCGGCGCAGCTGGATCAGCCTGACGGTTGCCGCAGCGGACAATCTCGCTGCGTTGCGCGCCCGTTCGTCGCAGATCCCGTTGCGGGACACCACTGAAATCGTGGGGCGCCGGCTCGCCGACCACCTGCGTGAGCAGGGCTGGACCGTCACGCTCGTCGACGGGGTGGACTCCCCGCTGCCCGACCCGGGCAAGGAAACCTGGCGCGGGGTGAAGGACGACTCGGGATTCGTGGCGGCCTACCTGGTCGGCGTCAGCGACAAGCTGGACGCTGTACTCGCCGGGATCGGCGCCCTGCCAGCCCAGGAAACGTGGACGGCACTGGAATTCACCGGATCTCCCACCCAGCCGCAGCTGACGGTAGGTGCGGCGATCCGCACGGCGGACCGGCCCGCACGCAAGGCTCCGCTGGCCGGTCTGAAGCCGGCGGGTGGCCGGCACCGTCCGGCACTGGCAGCGTTGAACCCGTTGTCCTCGGACCGTCTGGACGGCGCCCCTGCCGAACTGCCGCAGGCACTGCTGCAGCGGTCAGTCGAACATGAAATCCCGCAGGAAGCGGGTCATCCGGCGTAGGTAGTCCGGCTGGCTCACATGTAGCAGGTGGTTGCCGGGGAACCAGTGGAACGCGCAGCGATCCCAGTGTTCCCACAGCATCTCGGCCTGCTGCGGTGGAGCCAGCCGGTCGCCCAGGCCGGCGATGATCATCCGTCGGTCCTTGGGCACCAGCGGACGATAATTCAGCGGCGAGGCATACCGGGCCGCCGCTTCGATCAAAGCGGGATCGGTTCGGGCCACCCGGCGTTGCAGGGCCACCAGCTTGTTGGCCGGGAACCACTCGTCGACCGTGCGATCCGGCGTCACCACAGGAACATTCGGCACCACGGCCTGAATCCGGTCGTCCACACTGGCCAGGAGCGCCGAGGTGAACCCACCCAGTGAGATGCCGGTCAGGGCGATCCGGTCGACACCGGTGGATTCCAGATAGTCGATCACCGAACGGAAGTCGTGCACAGCCTGGGCCATGGCCTCGGAGAAGCCGGCGTACCCGTGGGCGAAGTATCCGTAGCCGCTGAACGGTGAGAACCGTTCGGCGCGCTGACCGTGAAACGGCAAGGTGTACAACAACACGTCGTACCCGGAGCGGTAGAACCACGGCAACGACAGGAACAGCCCGTTGGCCAGATACGGCGATCCCATGAAACCGTGGATCACGCACAACGTCGGGTGCGGTCCGTCGTCATGGCGCCAATGTTGGGCCCGCACAACGTTGTTGCGCGTGAATCCGCTGCACATATCCCGCAGCGCCGGGTTGACTGCGGTGAAGCTGCTCTGGAACCGGATGTTCTCGACCCGGCCGTGGGCGATCATCTCGGCGACCGGACTGGCCCGGCGGGTGGACACCCGGGGTGGCCGGGTGGGCGCCGGGAACGACACCGCGGGATCCCGTGCGGCGGCCAGATCCGCGTAGAACCGCATGTGGTCGTGCTCGGCCCGCGACGCGGACGGGTGCAACATCGACGCCAACGTCGTCGGCACCATCGACGTGGCCACGATCGAGGCGACCCCGGTCCGCAACGCGATGTCGGCGATCGCGGAGGTGTCGACGATTGCCCGCTGCTTGAGCGTCAGGTCGGAGCGGCGTGGCAGGCCGCGCGCACCGGCTTCACCGCCGGGAACGTCGGGAACAGGGATCGGGGGTTCGACCGGATCTGCGCTGGACGGCTCCACGCTTCCCGATGCTAGCCAACTGCTCAGCTCAGCCCGAACAACTTCGCGGCGTTGTCGTGTAGGACATTGCGGCGCCATGCGTCGTCGACGCCCGGCAGGTCGATCAGGTGGTGGATGGCCTCGGCGTAGCCGTAGGGGATGTTCGGGAAGTCGCTGCCGAACAGGATGTGCTCACCCAGCGCTTTCAGCCGGTTTGTCTCCGAGGTGGGAAACGGCATCGTCTCCTCGACGAACGGTGTGAACGCCATCGTGGTGTCCAGCCTCACCTGATCGAACTGCTCGGCGAGATCCAGGAAGGCGGAGTACTCGGGCATCCCCATGTGCGCGACGATCAGCACCAGCCGCGGATAGCGGCCCAACAGCTTGGCGATGGGTTCCGGGCCGGTGAACTGACCCGGCACCGGTCCGGAACCGCAGTGGATGACCACCGGGACGCCGGCGTCCTCGATCAGCCCCCAGACCTCGTCGAGCAGGGGATCGTTCGGGTCGTAGTTGCCCACCTGGATGTGCGCCTTGAACACCTGAGTGCCTGCGGTGATGGCCTCCGCGACGTACTTGGGGGCCTCGGGTTCCGGGAAGAACGTGGCGGTGTGCAGGCAGTCCGGGGTGTCCTCGGCGAAGCCGACCGCCCACTGGTTGAGCCAGGCGGCCATCTCCGGCTTGTGCGCGTAGATCAATGAGGAGAACCTCCGGACGCCGAATTCTCGCAGCGTGGCGACCCGCTCGGACTCGTCGGCGCGGTAGGTGATGGGCCATTCCCGGCCGATCATCGGGCCCTGACTGTCGAAGTACTGCCACACCTTGTCCATGACGTTCTTGGGCATGAAGTGCGTGTGCACGTCGACGATGCCGGGCAGCCCCAACTCCGTCCAGATCTTCCGCACCTTCTCCGATTCATCCATCGCGTCCGACGATATCGACCTTGGTTCCGGGCATGATCGGGGCATGTGGAATCCGGACACCTACCTCGCCTTCGCCGACCATCGGGGCCGGCCGTTCTACGACCTGCTCACACGGGTCGCGGCGGAGGCGCCACGCCGGGTGGTCGACCTGGGTTGCGGGCCGGGCAACCTCACCGAGACGCTCGCGCAACGCTGGCCCGGAGCGACGCTGGAGGCCTGGGACAGCTCCCCGGAAATGGTCGCGGCAGCACAGGCCCGCGGGCTCGAAGCACACGTCGGGGCGATCGAGGAGTGGACACCGCAACCCGACACCGATGTGGTGATCACCAACGCAGCGCTGCAGTGGGTACCCACCCATCGCGAACTCGTGGTGCGCTGGGCCGGGCAGTTGGCGCCGGGATCCTGGATCGCCTTCCAGGTGCCGGGCAATTTCGATGCCCCGTCCCATCATGCGGTGCGGGAACTGGCTCGTCGTGAACCGTTCATCGAGCCCTTGCGCGACATGCCGTGGCGCGATGTCGGCCAGGTGGACACGCCCGTCGAATACGCCGGCCTGCTGACCGATGCGGGGTGTGTGGTGGACGCCTGGGAGACCACTTACGTGCACCAATTGACCGGCGAGACACCGGTTCTGGACTGGATCACCGGGACCGCGCTGACACAGGTCAAGGGTCGGCTGAGCGAAGAGATGTGGGAGCAATACCGCCAGACCATCATTCCGATGCTGGCCGAGGCCTACCCTCGGCGCGCTGACGGCACGACGTTCTTCCCGTTCCGTCGCGTGTTCGTGGTGGCGCGGGTGCGGTAGATCCGCCGCCGCCCGTGGAGCCGCCGCCCGCCGATCCTGCGCCCGCCCATCCTGCGCCATTGTCACGCTGGAGTGGCACTCGAAGTGGGGTCCCACTCCAGCGTGACAAAGCGGACGTGGAGAGCGATGG
>NZ_LZSY01000166.1 GCF_001665625.1 Mycolicibacterium peregrinum
ACCTCGAAGTGATCGCCGGCGACAAGGGTGAGGCCGACCTCGGCCTCGACCAGGCGACCTGGCAGCGCCTGGCCGACACCGTCGACTTCATCGTCGACCCGGCCGCACTGGTCAACCACGTGCTGCCCTACAGCGAACTGTTCGGACCCAACGCGCTTGGCACTGCCGAGCTCATCCGTATCGCGCTCACCACGCGGATCAAGCCGTTCGCTTACGTGTCGACCATCGGCGTGGGCGGCGGTATCGAGCACGGAAAGTTCGTGGAGGACGCTGACATTCGAACCATCAGCCCCTCTCGACGTGTCGACGACAGCTACGCCAACGGATACGGCAACAGCAAGTGGGCCGGTGAGGTCCTGCTGCGTGAAGCCCACGATCTGGCCGGCCTGCCGGTGACGGTGTTCCGCTGCGACATGATCCTGGCCGACACCACCTATGCCGGGCAGTTGAACCTGCCGGACATGTTCACCCGCATGATGTTCAGCCTCGTCGCCACCGGTGTCGCGCCGAAGTCCTTCAACCAGCTCGACGCGGACGGCAACCGCCAGCGCTCGCACTACGACGGTCTACCCGTCGAGTTCATCGCCGAGGCCATCTCCACCCTGGGCGCCCATGCCCAGGACGGCTTCGAGACCTACCACGTGATGAACCCGCACGATGACGGCCTCGGCATGGACGAATTCGTCGACTGGCTCGTCGAGGCCGGCTACCCGATCCAGCGCGTGGAGGACTACCAGGAGTGGTTGTCCCGCTTCGAGACCACGCTGCGGGCGTTGCCCGACAAGCAGCGTCAGGCCTCACTGCTGCCGCTGCTGCACAACTACCAGCAGCCCGGCGTGCCGGTCAACGGCGCGATGGCGCCGACCGACGTGTTCCGTGCTGCGGTGCAGGACGCGAAGATCGGCCCCGACAAGGACATCCCGCATGTCACCCGCGAGATCATCGTCAAATACATCAGCGATCTGAAACTGCTCGGGTTGCTGTAACAGACTTCCCCACAAGGGAAGAATCCCCTGAGCGGCCGCGGTCCTGGATAAGGACCGCGGCCAATCAGTATCTGGCGCAGCAAGCCGTTGTCCCGTCAGCGAGCAGCTCGGTCCGCGTTCGCATGAATCGCGTCGCGGCAGAACACCGCCAAGCCCGGAAGCGCGAAAGATTCGTCGTACCTTGCGACGTATGCCGGATCGCTCACGTACATGTCTCCCAGCTTGCGGTGGAATTCGCTCGGGCAGTCGTAGAACCAGCGGTTCACGTGGAGCCGGTGCCGTTCGGCGGCATCCATCGCCGCGTCGGAGTCAGCCGGAAGTCCACTGCGGAAAGCGTCGGACAGAGCCTGCTCGACGGCTTCTCCCTCGGTCTTGATCTGGATCCACTCGTCCTTGCCGTAGGCCTTCGTTCGACGCTGCGACTCCTTCCACTCCGCGGTCTCGCCCCACTTCTGTTCGACCTCGGCCTGATAGTCGTCGAAGTCGTCGCCGAAGAGTTCGCGCATGTCGTCGTCGGTCATGGGGGTGTTCGTCATTGCCTTCTCCAATGCCTGATCGATGGCCTCGACGAGGTCCTTCATCTCGTCGAGACGGGTCATGACGCGTTCGCGCTGACGGACCAGGTGACTGACCTCATCGCCCTCGTCCAGCAGGCTCGCGATCTCGTCAAGCGTGAACTCGAGCCGGCGGTACACGATGATCTGGGACAGCCGCGTCAGGTCGGCCGACGTGTAGACCCGGTATCCCGAGGCGCCACGCCGGGACGGGGTCAACAACCCGATCTCGTCGTAGTGGTGAAGTGTCCGGACCGTGATGCGAAATCGCTCAGCCACCTGGCCGACGGTGAGCTCATCCACCGGCAACTCCTGCGTCATGTTGATCAGACTGGCGCCTCACGTCGCGTGAGGGTCAAGTGCTCATGCTCGAACCTATGGGGCCGCGTCTGCGAACGGCCTAGAGCAGGCTGACCGCGAGCAAGACGACCGCGATCAGTGGGAACGCGCCCTGGGTGATGGCTGCCCGCGCCTTGTCCGGCGAACTGGTCAGCAGCACTGCGGCGGCGGCCAACATGGAACCCACCCCGGCGAACACCAGGGCAGCTCCAACTGCGTTATGCCCCATGCCAACCGCAACGATGCCGACCACCGTGACGATCGCCAGGAACAGGTTGTAGAAGCCCTGGTTGAAGGCGAGCTCCTTGGTCGCCTGCGCCTCCTCCTCGCTGATGCCGAAGGTGGCGCGGGTCCGCGGTGAAGTCCAGGTCAGCGACTCCATGACGAAGATGTAGACATGCAGGGCCGCGGCGAGCGCGGCGAACACCAGACCGGCGATAACCATGCCGCCTATTCAAACAGCCCCGGCTGTCCCAGTCCGGTAACTGGCGGTTGCATACCCAGATGAGTCCACGCCAGCGGCGTGGCCACCCGGCCCCGCGGCGTTCGCGCCACCATGCCGGCGCGCACCAGGAAGGGTTCGCAGACCTCCTCGACGGTGGAGGCCTCCTCGCCTACGGCCACCGCCAGCGTCGACACCCCGACCGGGCCACCGCCGAAACTGCGGGTGAGCGCCGACAGCACTGCACGGTCCAGGCGATCGAGCCCGAGTTCGTCGACGTCGTAGACCTCGAGCGCGGCCTTGGCGATGTCGCGGGTGATCACCCCGTCGGCGCGGACCTCGGCGTAGTCCCGGACCCGGCGCAGCAGCCGGTTGGCGATACGCGGTGTACCGCGGGAGCGCCGGGCGATCTCGGTACCGGCCTCGCGACCCAACTCGATGCCGAGGATGCCTGCCGACCGGGCCAGCACCCGCTCGAGTTCGACCGGCTCGTAGAAATCCATGTGCGCGGTGAACCCGAAGCGGTCCCGCAGGGGGCCGGTCAGCGCACCGGACCGGGTGGTGGCCCCCACCAACGTGAAGGGTGCGACCTCGAGCGGGATCGACGTGGCGCCAGGGCCTTTGCCGACCACCACGTCGACGCGGAAGTCCTCCATCGCCAGGTACAGCATTTCCTCGGCCGGCCGGGCGATGCGGTGGATCTCGTCGATGAACAGCACGTCGTGCTCGACGAGGTTGGACAGCATCGCCGCCAGGTCACCGGCGCGCTCGAGCGCGGGGCCCGAGGTGAGCCGCAGCGACGAGCCCAGCTCGGCCGCGATGATCATCGCCAGCGAGGTCTTGCCCAGCCCGGGCGGGCCGGACAGCAGGATGTGATCCGGTGTGCCACCGCGATTCTTGGCGCCCTCGAGGACCAGCTGTAGCTGCTCCCGCACCCGGGGCTGACCGATGAACTCTCCGAGGGAGCGCGGTCGCAGGCTGGCGTCGATGTCGCCCTCGCCGACCGTCAGCGCCGGCGAGACCTCCCGCTCGTCAGGTTCCTCGGTGTCGTCGAAACGGCCCATTTACTTCTTACCCAACATGGACAGCGCGGCCCGCAGCGCGGAAGACGTGGTGGCCTCGGGGTCGTTGGCCAGCACCTTGTCGGTGGCCTCCTCCGCCTGCTTGGCGGCAAAGCCAAGTCCGACAAGGGCTTCCACCACAGGAGCGCGCACTGCGTGGCCGATCGCCCCACCGATGGCCCCTGGGGTGACCGGACCGATCTTGTCCCGCAGCTCCAGCACCATGCGTTCGGCACCGCGCTTGCCGATACCGGGAACCCGGGTCAGCGCGGTCACATCGCCGTCGGCCAGCGCCTGCCGCAGGGCCTGCGGGTCATAGACCGCCAATGTCGCCAAGGCGATCTTGGGGCCCACGCCGGAGACGCCGAGCAGTGTCAGGAACAGGTCGCGGGCGTCGCCGTCGGCGAACCCGTAGAGCGTCATCGAATCCTCGCGCACGATCATCGCGGTGATCAGCCGCGATTCGGTGCCACGGCGCAGGTTGGCCAGCGTCGAGGGCGTGGCCATCACCTTGTAGCCGACACCGGCGGCCTCGATCACGGCATGGTCGAGGGCGATGTCGATGACCTCGCCGCGCACCGAGGCGATCATGTCCGGGCCGCCTTCGCGGTGGCCTTCAACCGGGCCTGGTACTTGCGGCGTTGTTCGGCCGCCATGGCCTCGGCGGCGGCCATGCGCTCGATCATCGGGGCGCGCCAGCAGTGGCAAATGGCAAGGGCCAGCGCGTCGGCGGCGTCCGCCGGAGACGGCTTGGCTTGCAGCGCAAGAATTCTGGTGATCATCTCGGTGACCTGAGCCTTGTCGGCACGACCGTTTCCGGTAACTGCCGCCTTGACCTCCGAGGGGGTGTGGAAGTGCACCTCGATGTCGCGGCGAGCCGCGGCCAGGGCGATCACCCCGCCGGCCTGGGCGGTACCCATCACCGTCGACACGTTCTGTTGTGCGAAGACGCGTTCGATCGCGATCACGTCGGGTCGGTGGGTGTCCATCCAGTACTCGGCAACGTTGCTGATCTCCAGCAGCCGCTTCTGCAGCGGTGCGTCGGCCGGGGTGCGGACCACGTCCACATCGAGGGCGGTGACCTGCCGGCCCTTGCCGCTCTCCACCACGGACAGGCCGCAGCGCGTCAACCCGGGATCCACTCCCATCACCCGCACACGAACCCCTTCGTCAGAACATCTGTTCGATAGCCTAGCGGGCCGGGTCGGCGGGGTGTGGCAGGGACACGCCAATCACCGGTAGTGCGAGACACCCGCCCCGAGGATGCTCTGGCGGATCTGGTCGATCCGTCGCCCCGATGCCCGCCAACCCCTGACGCGTTCGGTGCCGACTTCCCGCCCTGCCCGCTCGATCACGATCTTCCAGGGCACCCCGAGAAACTTCGCCGCGAACCAGATCGGCCAGGCCAGAAGAACCAGCAGCGAGACGATGGCAAAGATCGCCCCGACCACACCGTCGGAGTCTCCCCACGTATCCGGGGCGTACATCCACTTGCGTCGCACCATCCAGGTGACCCCGTGCGGGTCGGTCACCGCCGCGTTGACCAACTGCATGACCCCGCCTTCCCAGCGCACCCACAAACGACCGAGATCACCGTAACCGCGCGAACGAGGGGTGCAGTGCGCTCAATTCGTCGTATCGGTCAACACTCGGACCCCCAGCGCGATCCCCCGATACTGCGGGGCCAGTGCGCGGCCGGCTGCCAGCAGCGGTTCGACGTCACGCAGCGTGCGCACCAGGATGAACGCGCCTTCGAGTGCCGCGACGATCGCAATCGTCACCTCGCGCGCCATCGGCGGGTCCACGCCTCGTTGGGCGAAATAGGCGGCGCCGCCGTCGAGCCACGCGGTGAACACCCCCGCCGCGACAACCCGCAACTCCTCGACGGTGTCAGAGGTTTCGGCCGCCACCGTGCCGACCGGGCACATGTTCGCGTAGCCGCTGGCTGCCATGTCCTCCGCGGCTTGGCTGAACACCCCCTCGACCGCACGGCCCAGGTCGTCGTACTCATCGACGATCGTCGGAATGAGCAGCCCGTAGGCAGCTCCCGCATCGACCAGTGCCTCGCGGGCGATCTGCAGCTTGCCGCCCCGGAAATGGTGATAGAGCGACCCGATCGGGGCGCCGGAGGCCGCGACGATGTCCTTCATGCCGACCGCCGCGTAGCCCTTGTGCCGCATCAGTTCGGCGGTGGCGGTCAGGATCGTTTCCCGCGTGGACCTTGCCATCTGAACCTCCTGCCGACACACTAGAGCATAAATTCTAGAATCACCGTTCTAATGCCAGGAAGGTCGCCATGAAATCAGTGGAACTGCCCGCGGGGACCATCGAATATCGCGAAGTGGGGGATCCGTCCGGGCCGCCGGTGGTGCTGCTGCACGGACTCTTGATGAACGACACGCAGTGGACGACGACGCTGCCGTTGCTGCCTGCCGGGTTCCGCTATCTGCTGCCGGTGCTCCCCTTGGGTGGACACCGCATCCCGATGCGGGAGGACGCGGATCTCAGGATGGACGGGATGCTCGGCATCGTCGCCGATTTCCTCGACGCCCTGGATCTGGCGGACGTCACCCTGATCGTCAGCGACTGGGGCGGACCGCTGTTCCTGACCGACACCGGACGCGACAAACGGGTGGCACGACTGGTGATCTGCCCGTCGGAGGCGTTCGACAACTTCCCACCAGCGCCCTACGCCAAGGTGCTGTGGCTCGCCAGCCGCACCACCGGCACCGTCTCCTTCGCACTACGCCAGATGCGCATCGAGTGGCTGCGCCGGCAACCGATACTGTGGGGCGAGATGGCGAAAAAACCGATCCCCCAACATCTTTTCGAGGGTTGGACCGAAGCCGCGCTGGCCGATCGGCGGATCCGCCGCGACCTGATCAGCTACTGCCGCAGCCGATTCGACAAAGCCGAGTTGATCCGGGCCACCAACTCCCTCGCCGATTTCACCGGCCCGTCGCTGGTGTTGTGGAGCGACAACACCGTGATGCCGCCCGCACACGGGCGGCAACTGGCCGACCTGCTACCCGACGGGCAGCTGCGCCAGATCGCGGATGCGCGAGTGCTCATCATGCTCGATCAACCCGAACAGACTGCCGAGGAGATCGGCCGCTTCCTGACCCGCTGAACGACCCGGGCTACCGTGTCGGTGGGAGGTACGGAAATGCGCGTGGTCATTGCGGGCGGACACGGAAAGATCGCCCTGATCCTCGAACGGTTGCTGGCCGCACGAGGGGACGAGGCGGTCGGGCTCATCCGCAACCCGGCCCAGTCGGCGGACCTGGAGGCGGCCGGGGCGACCCCGGTCGTGCTGGACCTGGAGAGTGCATCGGTCGACGACGTGGCCGACGCCGTGCGCGGCGCTGATGCCGTGGTGTTCGCGGCCGGCGCCGGGCCGGGCAGCGGCGCCGCCCGCAAACAGACCGTCGACCGGGATGCCGCGACCCTGCTGGCTGACGCGGCCGAGGCGGCGGGCGTGAGCCGCTACGTGATGGTGTCGGCCCTTGCGGCCGACGATCGCTCGCTCGACAAGAACTATGACGAGGTGTTCCGCGCCTATATGCGGGCCAAGTCGGAGGCCGACGCCGACGTTCGGGCGCGCGCGGGCCTACGCACCACGATCGTGCGGCCGGGCGGGCTCACCGACGATCCCGGGACCGGAACTGTCACGGTCGCCGAAGCCACCGGACGCGGCAGCATTCCCCGTGAGGACGTCGCTCGAATACTCCTCGCCGTACTGCACGAGCCGGAGACCGCAGGCCGGACCTTCGAGGTGATTTCGGGGTCGACGCCCATCGACGCTGCACTGCGCTGACCGTCACCCGGTGAGCGGTCCACCCGCCGCACGCCAGTGGATCAGGCCGCCACTCATGTTGACGGCCTCGAAACCGTTCTCCACCAACAGGTTCGCCGCACCCGCCGACCGGATCCCGCCGGTACAGAAGGTGATGAGCAGGCGGTCGTCGGGGAGGTCCAGGCAACGCTCGGGCAATTCCTCGAGCGGCATGTGCACCGCAGCCGGGATGTGGACCCGATTCCACTCGAAAGCGCGACGGACATCGATGACCAGTGCGCCCGCCTCGACGAGTCGGACTGCCTCGGCGGCGCTGACCGCCGGCGGCCGGCGCAGGTAGTGCCGAAAACTCATGAGCCCACGCCTTCCATAACCTTCAGCCTAGCTGAAGGTTATGGGGAACCGGGCATGATCCGAGTCATATAAGCGCGGAGCGCTTCGGTCAGTTCGGGGTGTTCGGCGGCGAACTGCGCATCGAGGGTGGTCACCACCTCGGCAGCCCGGTCCAACAGTGCCGCTCCTTTTGCCGTGACCTGCAGTGTCGATGCGGCGCCGGCATGCGCCGTCGCATCGTCGACCAGACCCGCCTCGACGAACGACGCCACGGCGGCGTGTGCACTCTGCACCGTGATGCGCGAACGTCGCGCGAGTTCACTGAACGAGATACCCGGATTACCCCGAACATGCCCCAGCAGCCCGTACTTGCGAGTGGTCAGTCCGAGGGGTTTCAGCGCGTCGGTGAACGCGGATTCCCAGACTCGGCTGACAGTGAGCAACCCGACGGTCGGGCTGAAGGGGGGCGGCTCGGGCAGTGGCTACTCCTCGTCGAGCTGCGCAGCGACATCGTCGGGGATGTCGATGTTGGTGTACACGTCCTGCACGTCGTCGCTGTCCTCCAGCGCATCGACGAGCTTGAGCACCTTGCGGGCGCCCTCGAGGTCGACGGGCACACTCACCGAGGGCTGGAAGCTGGCCTCGGCCGAGTCGTAGTCGATGCCGGCGTCCTGCAGCGCGGTGCGCACCGCGACCAGGTCGGTGGGCTCGGAGATGATCTCGAAGGCGTCGCCGAGGTCGTTGACCTCTTCGGCACCGGCCTCCAGGACTGCCATCAGTACGTCGTCCTCGGTCAGACCGTTCTTCTCCAGCGTCACCACGCCCTTGCGGGAGAACAGGTAGGCCACCGAGCCCGGGTCCGCCATGTTGCCGCCGTTACGGGTCATCGCGACCCGCACCTCGCCGGCGGCACGGTTGCGGTTGTCGGTGAGGCACTCGATGAGCACCGCCACCCCGTTGGGGCCGTAACCCTCGTAGGTGATGTTCTGCCAGTCGGCGCCGCCGGCCTCTTCGCCACCGCCGCGCTTGCGGGCGCGCTCGATGTTGTCGTTGGGCACCGAGCTCTTCTTCGCCTTCTGGATGGCGTCGTAGAGGGTGGGGTTACCGGACGGGTCTCCCCCGCCGACACGTGCCGCGACCTCGATGTTTTTGATCAGCTTGGCGAACATCTTGCCGCGCTTGGCATCGATGACGGCCTTCTTGTGCTTGGTGGTGGCCCACTTGGAATGGCCGCTCATGCAGGTACGCCCCTTTTCCGGTTAAAACTCCGGCCCTCCAGTTTACGTGGCCGGTCCTACCGCGCTCGATACGACGTCTACAACGCCTGCAGCAAGACGAGCGTGGTGCCCGCCGAGGCGGCGCACAGCACCGGCCAGTACCAGATGTGCCAGTGCCGCCAATGCCCGATCGCCATGCCGATCGGGGCAAGGACGACCAGCGCCACGGTCAGCACCGCCCATCCCGCCATGGTCGCCGCGTCATCGGCCTGGTCGGGAAACGCGCCGCTGAAGCCCACCGGAAAGATCGCGGCGAACGCCAGTAACACGGCAATCAGGCCGACGAAGGCCCATAGAGCCCAACTGATCACCGACTCGACGACGCCTGGCCGCCGAACCGAGGTTCGCGACGACACGGACATGCACGGAGCGTACGCCGATCCGCCGCGGTTACCCGGTAGCCACCGGCAGCGCCGCGTTGGCATTGACGTTGAGATTGCCGCCGAAAATATCGTCGTCGCCCATCCAGTGCACGAACCGGGCCAGCGGGTACATCGCATCGTGCGGACCACCGGCGACATGGCCGTTGGCGGTGCCCACCCGGCACACCCGCTGGCCACCTGCGCCGGCAAGCGCATCGCGCAGCTGGACCTTGCGCTCATAGGGGTAGACGCCGATGGTCTGGGTCGCAACGTTGACGTGGCGGATCGCGTCGTCGAGCGAGGCCACCATGACGACGTTGGACACTTTGTTCGACGGTTGGAAGTCCACCGGCGTGTCGGACAGCAGCACCATGCCGCGCCCGTCGAAGCGGCCGAACACCTCGAGTTCGTCACCCATCGCACCCATCACCTCGATCTCGTCGCGGACGTCGGTGGGCGGCAACGGCGCCACGGCCGACCCGAACATCCGGTCGGCGCCCAGCCGCGGCCAGAGCGCGGCGCAGAACCGCCTGGCCTCGGCCGGATCGGTGGTCTCCAGGAAGACGAATCGACTTGCCAGACAGGCCTCCTGGTTGAACACGCAGGTGTCGGCGGCTACCCGCTCGGCCACCTCGGCCAGCACCTCGTCGGAGGCGAACACCTCACGGCCGATCATCGAGATGGAGCTCTTGGGGTCGAACGACACCAGCTGAATTCCTGGCCCCAGGTAGCGGATGACGTTGTTTATGGCCGGTCCACCGCCCCACGCCACGATCTTGTCGAAGTACTGCGGACGGTAGATGGTGCGCTCGACCGTCTCATCACCGCCGGCCCAGTACACCGCCGACATCGACTGCACCACAGGATGATCGGCGTCGATCTCGGCCATGGTCCGTAATACCGCAACGGTGGTGAACGGGTCTGAGGACGGCATCTTGAACAGGTTGACGGCCTTGACCAGAGCGCCCTGGGCGATCGAGGCGATACAACCCGCCGGGGCGTTGCCGGCCAGCATGTGCACCATGCGGGGCGGGAAGGCCCGGATCGCACCGGTGTTGCCGGCCGCATCCGTCCGGCTCACCCAGCCGTCGAGCACCGCCGGGTCGGCGAAGTTCGAGTCGACCTGCGCCCACAGACTGTCGCGGCGCAGCAACTCCGGAGCGGTGCGGTACAGGTTCTCCACCACCCGGCGGGGCAGCGGGTTGGTCTCGGCCACCAGATCCAGGCAGCGCTGCAGGTGCGGGTTGTCGTCGAGCGCCAGTCGCTCGCCGGTCTCGACGAGGAAGTCGATGATCTCGGCCAGCGGCACGTCCAGCAGTGGCGGCAGCTGGGCGCGGGGCGTGATCAGGACATCCAGATCGATTGCCGGCGTGATGAAGTCGATGCCCAGATCGCGGGAGGTGTGGCGGACCGCGTCACCCTCGACGAGCTCACCGCGAATCATGAACAAAGCGTTCAGCGGGCTCATGCCTCACCCCGCACGTAGGCGTCGATGGTGCCCGAGCAGGTGATCTTGTCCCCGCCCAGATCGGCGTAGCGGGTGATGTCCGGCCCGACGGTCGGACCTTGATGACCGCACTCACAGGCACCGAAATCGGCGTCGATGCGGTCCCCGGAGATGACCCCGCCCCAGCGGCCGTCCAGCGACACGTCGAAAAACGCGCCGCGCGCCTGCACCGGTCCGGATGAGATGTCGACGAGGTTCTCGCCGGGCTCGTCGAGTGGCAGCAGCAATACCCATGGCGGCACGTGGTAGCGGCCGGCCGGGCACTTCGGGAACGGGGTGTTCAGTTCCTGCATCGTGTAGAAGTGGTACACCCGCTCGTCGGCGATGTTGAACGTGTCGAAGATGAACTCCCGGTAGTCCGGCGGCAGCGCGGCACCTTTGAGACCGCCCGCCACCAGCAGCGCGGTGTCATCACGGAAGTCGTTGCCGGAGATTCCTTTTGCCCGTACCCCCTGAGCCACCTGGTACAGGGAGGCGAACATCCCGGTCAGCAACAGTTGCCGTTCCCGACTGGCGATCAGCTCATCGACCGCGCCGGCGGTGGCGATGTCCATCGCGCTCTGCCGACCGGCGCTGGTGGTCTCGAATGCAGCGATCTCCGAGGGGCCGGCCGTGCCGTCGGCAATGCGGCGGCGCAGGTCGATCATGCCCATGATGGAACCCACCGAGATGGGGTCGACGGGCAGCTGATAGGTGTCGGCCTCGGTCGAGAACGCCTCGACCAGCGCGATCCTGGTGCGTTCGTTGCGCTCGACATTGGTGCGCGGCCCCAGGCCGAACAGCTTGCGGGTGCCGTCGGCCGGTATGCCGGTGGCCCAGGTCAATCCGGTGACATTGGCCCGTGAGGCGACGTCGAGGTCGGACTCCGAGCAGGCGATCATGGCCGGCTTTCCGGTGGTGCCGCTGGAGCAGGTCAGATAGCACCCGACGGACTCCATCCGGGTCACGAAGTCGTCGATACCGGCGACCCCGCCGACGTCGACTCCCGCCGGATCACATGTGGAGACCGTGCCGACCCATTTGGCCATCCGGTCCCATCGACCGTCGGTCAGCCAATTCTGGGCGTAGCTCTTGTAGGCGCCGTGGGCGAACAGCAGCGGCACCAGGTCCTGGACCTCGACCACCTTGGCGATGTCGGCAGACTGAGATCGGTTGCGCAGCAATGGGATCTGTTCGGCGCGCACAGTGAACCGCTCGTTGACCGCGTCGATCTGCAGCTGCCGCACGTCGGCGGGTGCAATGTCGTAGCGATCCGGCGCGGTCTGCAGGGCGAGGAGTTGGTCGACTGCAGTCATGGTGGCTCCTGACGAATTTGGGAGAACTCCCGATTAATAGCACCTAATGCGTTTCATTACTGCTACTGTGACGCCGTGGACCGAATTCGTCAAGTGGGCCGCCCCACCCGGGAGCAGGCCGCACAGCGCCACGTCGAGTTGCTCGACTGCGCGCTGGAAGTGTTCCTGGAGAATGGATTCGAGCGCGCCACCATCGACGGCATCGCGACCGCCGCGGGCATGGCCAAGCGCACCATCTATGGCCTCTACCCCGACAAGTCCGCCCTGTTCGAGGCCTCGGTGCAACGTGCGGTGGACCGGTGGTTGGTCCCGATCGAGACGCTACGTGCCGCCGAGACCGATGACCTGGAAGAGACGCTGCTCGCCATCGGCCGGATCCGGTTGGCGGGCATCACCAGTCCGGCCGGCGTCGCATTGCAGCGCATCCTCAACGCGGAAGGCAACCGCTTCCCGCGCCTGTTCCGGCTCGTATACGACCAGGGCACCATGCCGGCCCTGACCTTCATCGCCGAGGTTCTCGCCCGCCACGCCGAGGCCGGAATCATCGAGATCGACGACCCCGCCGTGGTGGGAGGGGCTTTTCTGAGCATGGTCGTCGGCGGACCCGCCACCGGCGCTCTCTGGGGCGTGACCTGGGATCCCGACGACCTGGACAAGCGCATGCGGATCTTGGTGCGGCTGTTCCTCGACGGGGTACGGCCGCGATGACCGAATCATTCATCGACGGCGCGTCGGTGCCTTCGTCCCAGCAGTACGACAACATCGATCCCGCGACGGGGCGGTCGATCGGAGCGGTGGCACGCGGCGGCGCCGACGAGATCGACCGAGCGGTCACCGCGGCGCGCCGGGCGTTCGGCGCGTGGCGCAAGACGGCGCCCGCACAGCGCTCCGACGCACTCGGCGCGATCGCCGACGTCATCGACGGCCACCGGGAGAGACTGGCGCTGCTGGAATGTGAGGACACCGGCAAACCGCTGAGCCAGGCCCGTACCGACATCGCCGTGGCCGCACGGTATTTCCATTTCTACGCCCACGCGATCGACAGCTACTACGGCCAGACCATCCCGCTGACCGAGGACCTGCACGTCTACACCCGCCGCGAGCCGTTGGGGGTCACGGGCCACATCATCGCCTGGAACTACCCGATGCAGCTGCTGGCTCGTGCGGTGGCACCGGCAATCGCGGCAGGCAACACCGTGGTGCTCAAGCCCGCCGATGAAACACCACGCACCGCAGTCGAGTTCGCCCGGCTCGCCGTCGAGGTGGGATTGCCCGCCGGGATCGTCAACGTGGTCACCGGGATCGGAGCCGAGGCCGGCGCCGCACTGGCCGCACACCCCGGGGTGGATGCCATCGGATTCGTCGGGTCGACCCGAGTCGGGTCCGAGATCGCCCACGCCGCCGCAGACCGGGTGGTTCCGGTGGTGCTGGAACTCGGCGGGAAATCCCCACAGATCGTCTTCGCCGATGCAGACCTGCCCCGCGCGGCCGACTTCATCACGAGGGCGATCCTGCAGAACGCCGGCCAGACGTGTTCGGCGGGATCGCGATTGCTCGTCGAGACGACGGTGCACGACGAGCTCCTGGAGCTGGTGCTCGACAGGTTCCGGCAAGTCAGCATCGGACCCGGGATCGCCGATCGCGATCTGGGTCCGCTGATCTCCCGCAGGCAGCAGCAGCGGGTGACCGATCTGGTGTCGGGCAACGCCACCGGTGAGGTCCTGTGCGGTGGTGCGCCCCCGCAGGACCACGAACTCGGCGACGGTGCCTACTTCGCCCCTACTGTGATCGACGCCGTCGATCCCGCCTCGCCCATCGCCCAACAGGAGGTCTTCGGCCCGGTGTTGACCGTCAACAGCTTTCACGACGAGCCGGAGGCGGTCGCGCTGGCCAACGGAACCGAGTACGGGTTGTTGGCTGCGTTGTGGACGCGGGATCTGTCCCGGGCCCACCGGCTTGCCGCCGATGTGGTCGCCGGGCAGGTGTACGTCAACACCTACGGTGCCGGCGGCGGCGTGGAGCTCCCGTTCGGCGGCTTCAGGAAATCCGGATACGGCCGCGAAAAAGGTTATGAGGCACTCGATGCCGTGACCGCCACCAAGACGGTGGTGGTGGCCCTGTGATCTGCCCGCGCTACTGAAAGGCATGCCATGGATCAAGACACGTATGACAAGGGATTGGCGATCCGCACCGCCGTCCTCGGCGAGGAGTATGTCCGCAATGCGGCCGGGAACGTTGACGCCTTCTCCAAACCGCTGCAGGACCTGGTCACCGAATACTGCTGGGGCGCGGTGTGGGGGCGCGAGGGCCTGGAACTGAAGACCCGCAGCATGCTGAACCTCGCGATGATCGCAGTGCTGAACCGGCCCAACGAGTTGAGCACCCATATCCGGGGCGCGCTCACCAACGGGGTGACCCGCGAGGAGATCTGCGAGATCTTCCTGCAGGTCGGCATCTACGCGGGCATCCCGGCCGCGGTCGACAGCAACCGGGCAGCCCGCGCCGTGTTCGCCGAACTCGACGAGAGCCCGGCAGCCGATGAGTGAGCCGATCGGCTTCATCGGCCTGGGCAACATGGGGTGGCCCATGATGGAACGACTGCTGGCGGCGGGATTTCCGGTGGTGGCCTTCGACGTGCGCGACGATGTCCTGGCCAGGGCGACCACACTGGGCGCTTCGCGGGCGGACTCGGTACGCGACGTGGCCGACCGCACCGAGTCGGTACTCGCCAGCCTCCCGACCCCGCAGGTGTCCGAATCCGTGGTGGCCGACGTCGTGGCCGGGTCCCGGGTCCGGCGCTTCGTCGACCTGTCCACCGTGGGCGGCGGGGCCGCACAACGCAATCACGCAACACTCGCCGCACGGGGTATCGCCGCCCTGGACAGCCCGGTCAGTGGCGGAATGCACGGCGCCCAGGCCGGCACCCTGGCGGTGATGGTGTCCGGAGCACGGACCGAATTCGATGCGCTGGCACCAGTTTTCGAGGTGCTGGGCCGGGCGATCTTCGTCTCCGAACAGCCCGGCGCCGCGCAGACCATGAAACTGATCAACAACCTGATGGCCGCCACCACCCTGGCCGCGACCGCCGAGGTGATGGTGATGGGCGTCAAGGCGGGGCTGAGTGCCGACGTGATGATCGACGTGCTGAACGCCGGATCCGGCGGGACACACGCCAGCCGCGACAAGTTTCCGCGTGCGGTACTCCCCCGCACCTTCGACTACGGGTTCGCCACCGGATTGATGGCCAAGGACGTGGGGCTGTACCTGTCTGAGGCCACGTCGCTGGGTCTGCCGGTCGAGATGGCCGAGACGGTGCAACGGATCTGGGAGCAGACGCTTCGCACCGAAGGCGCCGAATCCGACTTCACCTCCGTCATCAAGCCGATGGAGCAGGCCGCGGGTGTCATCGTCGAGGGCGCCAACCGATGAGTATGCGTGGTAAGACCTGCGTGATCACCGGCGCCACGTCGGGGCTGGGTCGCGAGTCGGCCCGGGCCCTGGCGTCTGCCGGGGCGCACGTCGTGCTGGCGTCCCGCAACGCCGCCGCACTCTCGGAGACCCGTGCCGCCATCCACGCCGAGGTGCACGACGCGCATCTGTCCGGCGTCGTCGTCGATCTCGCCTCACTGGCCAGTGTGCGCGAGGCCGCATCCCGGATCACCGAGCTCGCCCCGGTGATCGACGTGCTGATGAACAACGCCGGGGTGATGTTCACCCCGTTCGGCCGCACCGTCGACGGGTTCGAAACGCAGTTCGGGACAAACCATCTGGGCCACTTCGCGCTGACAAACCTGCTGCAGCCACAGTTCGTCGAAGGCACCCGTATCGTCAATCTCTCCTCCGAGGGACATCGTCTCGGCGACGTCGATCTGGACGATCCGAACTGGCATCGCCGCGAATACGACAAGTTCGCCGCCTACGGCGCAGCCAAGACCGCCAACATCCTGCATGCCGTCGCGCTCGACCACCGACTTCGCGACCGGGGCATCCACGCGTTCGCCGTGCATCCGGGAATGGTGGCCACCAACCTGGCCCGGCACATGTCCCGCGACGATGTGATCGCGGTCAGCGGCCAGGCCCGCTCACACGCCATTAAGGTGTCGACGCCCGAGCAGGGTGCCGCCACCCAGGTGTGGGCGGCCGTCAGCGCCGACCTCGACGGCCGTGGCGGGCTGTACCTGGCGGACTGCGCGGTGCGCTCCGATGCCGAGCCCTATGCGACCGATCCCGACCGCGCCGAGAAGTTGTGGGAGGTTTCGGAATCGCTGGGCACGGTGGCTACTTCTTGAGCGGAGCGCGCAGGTCGTACACCGTGTCCGAACCGACCTTGGTCGACGTGAAGTTCGCCTTCACCCAGTCGGAGATGTCGGTGTGGGAATTGTTGCCGAAGAACCCGTGGTCCTTGTTCTTGGGTTCCGGGAGGATGTAGTAGGTGATCTGCTGGTCGGCGACATAGGTCTGGAACTGCGCCAGTGTCGGCGCGGGATCGCTTCCGGTGAAGCCACCGATCGCCATGACCGCTGTGGCGGTGGACAATTCGAGTCCGGACGCGGCCCCGGACCGGTTGATGGCCGCCGACCATTTGGTGGTGGTGGCCCGCAGCATCGCATTGACCTCGGGATTGTCGGAGTGCCAGCTGTGCCCGTGGCCGTCGTCGGGATCGGGCGGCCCGACACTCGGGCCGCCTCCGGTGTGCGGCTGCCCCAGGGTGGCCACCGTGTAGGCGGTCGTTCCGGCCAGTCCACTGATCAGTGCCGCGGCCAGCGCGACGGTCGCCGTGGTCCGGTGCCCGCCACGCAGCGCCCACAGCAGGCCGACGGTGGCCGCTACCGTCACCACCAGGATCGCCCACCGCAGCGGCGGCAGCCAGGACGCGTTGCGGGACAGGATCCAGAAGCCCCACACCCCGGTGCCCAGAAGGATGGTGGCCAAACCGATCTGGCCCAGCCGGCCCTCGCGCCGGTGCCACATTTCGTGGATGCCGATCGCGAACATCGCCGCCACGGCCGGAGCCAGGGACAGGCAGTAGTAGGGGTGCACGTTGGTCTTCATGAAGCTCAGCACCAGACCGTCGATCACCAGCCAGCTGCCGAACAGGATGGCGCCGGCCCGCACGATGTCGGTGCGTGGCGCCCGACCCCGCGACACGAGCACCAGCACCACCGCGAGCAGGGCCGTCGGCACCAGCCAGCCGATCTCGAATCCGAATTCGCCGGTGAACAACCGCGGCAGGCCCTGGGTCTGGTTGCCGAATCCGCCGAAACCGTGCTGTTGCCCGGCGGAGGCAACCGGATCGACGTCGACGTGCGTGCCGTAGTGGTTGTGCCCCAGAACCCGGCCGAATCCGTTGTAGCCCAACACCAGATTCATGAAGTTGTTGTCGGTGGACCCGGCGAGGTAAGGCCGCGACGAGGCCGGCCACACCAGGGTGAGCAACACGAACCAGCCCGACGATGCGAGGAACGCGGCCAGCGAGCCCAGCAGGTGCAGCAGCCGGCGGCGGACCGTGACGGGTGCGGCCACCAGATAGACCAACCCGATGGCAGGCATCACCATCAGCCCTTCGAGCATCTTGGCCAGGAACGCGAACCCGAGCGCGACACCGGCGAGCGCCATCCAGCGGGCGCCGTTATGTCCCAGCGCGCGCACCGCACAGTAGGCGGCAGCCGTCATCAACAGGACCATCACCGCATCGGGATTGTTGAACCGGAACATCAACGCCGTCACCGGCATGAGCGCCAGGGCGGCACCGGCCAGCAGCGCGGCACGGGGTCCGCTGATCCGGCGCACCGCCCCGTAGAGCAGCGCGACCGAGCCGACGGCCATCAACGCTTCCGGGATGAGCATGCTGGCGCTGCTGAACCCGAACAGCTGACCCGACAGCGCCATCACCCACTGCGATACCGGCGGCTTGTCCACGGTGATGAAGTTGTTCGGATCCAGTGACCCGAACAGCAACGCCTCCCAGTTGGTCGAACCGGCCTGAACCGCGGCGGCATAGAACTCATTGCCCATCCCGTTGACGGTGATGTTCCACAGGTAGGCCACGGCGGTGGCTATCAGCAGGGCCGCCAAGCCCAGGCGCTCACGATCGAATCGCGGGGCAGCCGGCGGGGTTTCCTGGGCGGGCTCGGCGCAGGCCTCGTCAAGCGTCGTCGTCACACGTCCATTAAGTCGGTGCCGGCTATGACTGAGCTATGCGGCCGCCGTGGGTTTGCTGGGTCAGAGCGAATCGACGAACAGTTTGTGGATGCGACGGTCCCCGGTCATCTCGGGATGGAACGACGTCGCCAGCATCGAGCCCTGACGCACCGCGACGATGTGGTCGGCGGCGCGGGCCAATACCTTGACATCGGGCCCGACCCGCTCGACCCACGGTGCCCGGATGAACACCGCATGGACCGGAGTGTCGAGACCTTCGAAGTCGATGGCACCCTCGAACGAATCGACCTGACGGCCAAAAGCATTGCGCCGCACCGTCATATCGATACCCTTCAGCGGAACGGCCTCCCGCCCGGGCGTGCCGGCGTCGTTGATCTCGGTGGCCAGCAGGATCATCCCGGCGCACGAGCCGTAGCAGGGCAATCCCGCCGCGATGCGCGCCCGCAGCGGTTCGAGCAGCTCGAACTCGCGCAACAGATGGCTCATCGCGGTGGACTCCCCACCGGGGATCACCAGGGCGTCGACCGCGTCGAGTTCGGAAAGTCGCCGCACGGTGCCTGCTTCGGCACCCGCTTCACGCAGCGCAGCCAGATGCTCGCGGGTGTCCCCCTGCAGCGCGAGCACCCCGACCCGGGGGCTCACGAGCCTTCCGGTGGCGTGAAGTTGCGCTGGTAGCGGGTCAGTCCCTCCTGCATCACCGCGGCCACCATCTCGCCGTAGCGGTTGAAGATCTTGCCCTGGGTCAGCGAACGCCCGCCGCACGCCGAGGGTGACGACTGGTCGTAGAGCAGCCATTCGTCGGCGCGGAACGGCCGCATGAACCACATGGCGTGGTCCAGTGAGGCCACGTTCAGATGCTTGCGCACGTCGAGGTGGTTGACCTGGGCCGAACCCAGCAGGGTCAGATCGCTCATATAGGCCAGCGCGCAGATGTGCAGCACGTGATCGTCGGGCAGCGGGTCCCGGTGGCGGAACCAGACCTGCTGCTGCGAAGCCTTGCCAGGCAGCCGGGCCACCTTGTCCCGCGGCACGATCCGGACGTCCCATTCGGCGAACTGCGCGAATCCGGCGTCGTCGAACGCTCCCCCGGACCGGAACCCGGGCAGGTCGTCGGGCCCGGGCGCCTCGGGCATCGGGTCCTGATGTTCGATGCCGGTCTGGTCGGTCTGGAAGGACGCCGACATCGTGAAGATCGTCTCGCCGTGCTGGATCGCGCTGACCCGTCGGGTGCAGAACGATCCGCCGTCGCGGATGCGCTCGACGATGTATACCGACGGTGCCCGGGCATCGCCCGGACGCAGGAAGTAGCCGTGCAGGGAATGCACCTGGAACGTCGGATCGACCGTCCGAACCGCGGAAACCAAGGACTGCCCGGCCACGTGACCGCCGAACGTGCGCTGCAGGAAGCCCGACTCCGGGCTGAACACCCCGCCGCGATAGATGTTGACCTCGAGCTGCTCCAGGTCGAGGATCTCTTCGATCGCCATAGGAGGTATTTACCAGCCGCGTTCGGCGAGCCGGTGCGGCTGGGCGATCTCCTCGACGTTGATCCCGACCATGGCCTCGCCCAGACCGCGCGACACCTTGGCCAACACATCCGGATCGTCGTAGAACGTGGTCGCCTTCACGATCGCCGCGGCACGCTGCGCCGGGTTGCCCGACTTGAAGATGCCCGAACCCACGAACACACCCTCGGCACCGAGCTGCATCATCATCGCCGCATCCGCCGGAGTGGCGATACCGCCGGCAGTGAACATCGTGACCGGCAGCTTGCCGGCCCGGGCCACCTCGGCCACCAGGTCATAGGGCGCCTGCAGCTCCTTGGCCGCCACGTACAGCTCGTCTTCGCTCATCGAGGTGAGCCGACGGATCTCGCCGCCGATCTTGCGCATGTGGGTGGTGGCATTGGAGACGTCTCCGGTGCCGGCCTCACCCTTGGAACGGATCATCGCCGCACCCTCGGTGATCCGACGCAGCGCCTCACCCAGGTTGGTCGCCCCGCACACGAACGGCACGGTGAAGCGCCACTTGTCGATGTGGTTGGCGTAATCGGCCGGGGTCAGCACCTCGGACTCGTCGATGTAGTCGACGCCCAGGCTCTGCAGGATCTGCGCCTCGACGAAGTGTCCGATCCGCGCCTTGGCCATCACCGGGATGGTGACCGCTTCGATGATGCCCTCGATCATGTCGGGATCCGACATGCGCGACACCCCGCCCTGGGCGCGGATGTCGGCGGGCACCCGCTCCAACGCCATGACGGCGACGGCTCCCGCGCCCTCGGCGATCTTGGCCTGTTCAGGGGTGACGACGTCCATGATGACGCCGCCCTTGAGCATCTCAGCCATCCCGCGCTTCACCCGCGCGGTACCGGTCTGGTTGCTCGAACCGTTCTGCGCTGCGATATCCATCGCAATCACCTCCACATTCCCACTGATTCAGTCTATTAAAGCCGCCAAATCCATTAAATCCGCAATCACCGGATGGCTTGCAGCTCCCGATGCGCGGTTCCACGCGTATTCGCCGGCGGCGCTGTCGGCTGTTCGGCCAGTTCATTGGCCTGAGCCAGCAGCTCACCCAGTTGAAGCGGATACACGGCCTCCCCGCCGGCAACCAACTCGGCGATCATTGTCTCATCGCACCAGCGGTGCCCGTGAATGTAGTGCCGCTCCAGCGTCGTGCGCCCCGTTGCCGAAGGCTCGAACCGGGTGGTGCGGTGGATGAAGAAGAACTCCTCGCTGCGGATCACCGAGGCGTTGAAGTCGATGACGGCGTCGCGCCGCCACACCGGCCCGACAAGCTCGGCCGGTGTCGCCTGCAGTCCGGTCTCCTCGGCGAGCTCACGCACCGCTGCGTCGACCAGCTCCTCGTCGGAGCGGACGGCGCCGCCGACGGTGAACCACCACCGCGGCGCTGGTTTGTCCGGGCTGTCGATCGCGGGGTCGCTGCCGCGCAGCAGCAGCACCGCGCCGGTCTCGTCGAGCAGCACCACTCGCGCGGAGGTCCGACGGCTCACCGGGTTGACCCCCAGGTTGGGCACAGCCTGGGCGTCGGGACTCTCTACGATCTCGAAATAGGTTGGCAGTGCGGCGGTTCCGCCGAGCCGAAGCGCCCGCACCATCGGGCGTTCCCGCAACGCCAGGGTGTCGCGGACGGCATCGTTGTGGAACCGCCGGGCCAGGAGCACCCGAGCCTCGGCATCGGCCAGTTCGGCGACCAGGGCGACCGGCAGCTCGGCGGGATCGACCGCGGTCAGTGCGGCCGAGAGCTCGTTCTCGGCGGCCTCACGTGCCGGCCGCGGGGCGCGTTCGGCGGCGTCTGCCAGCTTCGCGAGCCGTCTGCCCTCGGGGGCCCCGGCGTAGGCATCGACCGCGACGGCGCGGGCCACGACGGCCCGGCGCGCCAGTGCGCCGTCCAGCGCCTGCCACGACAGGTCGTAGCGCACATGGAGCCGGTCGAGTCGGTTGGCGGTCTGATACGCCCATCCCCCGATGAGCAACAGGACGACCAGCAGCGCCAGCGCCGCGATCACGATCCAGGTCGACATGGTTAGTCGCCCACCTGCACTTTCACCCCGGGGCTCGCCACGGTCTCGTACACCCGCATGATCTGCCCGGCCACCACCGACCAGTCGTAGCGTGCCACCCGCTCGGTGGCCGCGTCGATGTAGCGGTCGCGCAACGCCTCGTCGCCGAGAACCTCGATCAGCGCATCGGCCAGGGCGTCGGCGTCGCCGACCGGCACCAGGCGGCCGGCCTGGCCACCGTCGAGCACCCGGGTGAACGCATCTAGCTCGCTGGCCACCACGGGCGTCCCCGCCGCCATCGCCTCGACCAGCACAATGCCGAAACTCTCGCCGCCGAGGTTGGGTGCGCAGTACACGTCGGCGCTGCGCATGGCCGCGGCCTTGGCGTCGTCGTCGACCTGCCCGAGGAAATGCAGGTGCCCGGCGAGCTCGCCGGCCTGCTCCCGCAGCGCCTCCTCATCGCCACGGCCGACGACCAAGATCTCGATGTCACCGAACCGCCGAACCAGTTTCGGCAGGGCACCCAGCAGCACCGGCATGCCCTTTCGGGATTCGTCGAAGCGCCCGAGGAACAGCACGCTGCGGCCGGGCCGCGGATAGCCTTCGAGCCGAGGCGCATTCGCGAACGACGGCACATCGACACCGTTGGGAATCTCGACCGCGTCCGAACCGAGCGCCTCCATCTGCCAACGCCGGGCCAGGTCGGACACCGCGATGCGGCCGACGATCTTCTCGTGGAACGGGCGCAGGATTCCCTGAAACACACTGAGCGTCAACGATTTTGTCGTGGAGGTGTGAAAAGTCGCCACGATCGGCCCCTCCGCGGCCTGTAGTGCCAGCATCGACAGGCTCGGCGCGTTGGGCTCGTGCAGGTGCAGCACATCAAAGTCGCCCTCGGCGATCCACTTCTTGACCTTGCGGTGGGTGGCCGGTCCGAACCGCAGGCGAGCCACCGAGCCGTTGTACGGGATGGGGACGGCCTTGCCGCCCGACACCACGTAATCGGGCAGCTTCACGTGCGGCGACGACGGCGCCAGGACGCTGACGTGGTGTCCGCCGGCACGCATCACCTCGGCCAGTTGCAGCACATGGGATTGCACACCGCCCGGCACATCGAACGAATACGGACAGACCATCCCGATACGCATGGCTAGCTCCGTCGCCTCTTCGCGCAAGCGCTCATCAGGTGGTACCCAGTCGGGCACGACGTTCGTCGGACAGATCGGCCAGCCACTGCGGCTGCAGCATGTGCCAGTCTTCGGGGTGGGCGGCGATGTTGGCCTCGAACCGGTTGGCCAACGCCTGGATCACCACGGACACCTCCCCGGACGAGGTGTCGAGCGCGTCGAAGATCTCGACCACGCAGTCGTCCCCGTCGTAGTGGACATGCGCAGGAAACAGCGGGGCGCCGGTCTCGATCGCCAGCTTGGCCGGCCCGGCGGGCATCCGGGTGGGTTCACCGAAAAAGTCGACCTCCACCCCGTTGCGGGTCAGGTCGCGGTCGGCCATCAGGCAGACGAACATGTTGTTGCGCAACCGTTCCGAGAGCACCTCGAACGGTGGTCGCTCCCCGCCCGACAACGGGAAGACCTCGAATCCGAGGCTCTCCCGGTAGTCGATGAACCGCCGGTACAGCGATTCAGGCTTGAGGCGTTCGGCGACGGTGGCGAAAGTGCCGTACTGCTGGGCCAGCCACACGCCGGCCATGTCCCAGTTGCCGCTGTGCGGTAGCGCCAGTACACCGCCGAGGCCGGCGTCGTGGGCGGCGTTCAGTTTGTCCGCCCCGATGAACACCTCATCGACTCGCTTGGCCACGGCGATCAGGTCCATCGACGGCAACCGGAACGCCTCCCGCCAGTACCGGGCATAAGAGGCGAGCGAGGCACGGATCAACTCCTCCGGCACCTCGGACGGGGCCACCCCGATGACCCGGGCGAGGTTCTTCCGCAGCTGCTTCGGCCCGCCGCCGCGCGAGGCGTAGAGGGCACCCGCGTCGAACACGTTGCGCGCCACGATCTCCGGCATGGCGCGGACCAGCTGCCAACCTGCTGCGTAACCCAGGTCGGTCACCTGCCCGGACAGCGGAATGTTCACGAGGCTCCCGGGGGTTGCAGCGGGTCCATGGCGCCCTCCGACGTGCGCACCGCGTGCAGTCGCTGCGCCACGGTGACGACGCTGGCCACCGCCAGCAGCCACGCCGCGACCTGCAGCAGCCACGGCACATGCAGGAACGGCACGCCGGACAAGCCGGCGCCGACCAGCACGATCACCAGTCGCTCGGGGCGCTCGATGATCCCACCGTCGCCGCGCAGACCACTGGCCTCGGCGCGCGCCTTGATGTAGGAGATCACCTGAGAGGTGACCAGACAGATGAGAAGCGCGACGACCAGCGTCGCACTGTTCATGCCGAACGCCGCCCACCACAGCAGACCGGCGAACACCGCGCCGTCGGCTATCCGGTCACATGTCGCGTCCAGCACGGCACCGAACCGGGTGCCACCGCCACGTTCCCGGGCCATCGCACCGTCGAGCATGTCGGCGAGTACGAAGACGAACACCGCGAACGCGCCCCACCACAACTGACCGATCGGGAAGAGGGTCAGCGCGGCGGTCACCGTGCCGGCGGTGCCGAGAATGGTGACGATGTCGGGGGTCAGGCCCGCGCGCAGCGCCGCCTTGGCCACCGGCCGCGACAGCTTGACGTAGGCCGCCCGGCTCATCAGGAAGAGATTGCTCACGGCTGGCGGGCCCATTCTCCTGCCAGCAGCTCCCGGGTCTCGCTCAGCAGCTGCGGAATGACCTTGGCGCCACCGATGATCGTGATGAAGTTGGCGTCGCCGCCCCACCGCGGCACCACGTGCATGTGCAGGTGCTCGGCCAGCGATCCCCCGGCCGAGGTGCCCAGGTTCAGTCCGACATTGAACCCGTGCGGGCGCGACACGGCCTTCATGACGCGGATGGCCTTCTGCGTGAACGCCATCAGCTCGGCGCTCTCGGCCTCGGTGAGGTCCTCCAGTTCCGACACCCGCCGGTACGGCACCACCATGAGGTGGCCCGGGTTGTACGGGTAGAGGTTGAGCACGGCGTACACGAGTTCACCGCGGGCCACCATCAGGCCGTCCTCGTCGGACATCGCGGGGATGTCGGTGAACGGCTGCGACGAGCCGGCCGAGCCCACCTTCTGGTCGCTCTTGACCGCGTCGACGATGTAGCTCATCCGGTGCGGTGTCCACAGCCGCTGCAGATGGTCGGGTTCACCCACGCCATGATCGATGATGGACCGCTCATCCCCCGTCATCCGCATACCCGTCGGTTCTTCGCGCGAGCGCTCATCACAAGCCCACCGGTACCAGGTCCGCCGTCGGCACCGCGTTGTTGCGGTCGGCGATCCACTTCACGATGGCCTCCACGGCCTCATCGCGCGGCACACCGTTGATCTGGGTGCGGTCACCGAACCGGAACGACACGGCGCCGGCCTCCAGATCTTTGTCGCCCGCCAGCAGCATGAACGGCACCTTCTGGTTGGTGTGGTTGACGATCTTCTTCGCCATCCGGTCGTCGCTGCCGTCGACCTCGACCCGCACCCCGCGCGACTTCAGTTGGGCGGCAACGTCGTACAGGTAGTCCACGTGCGCGTCGGCCACCGGGATACCGACCACCTGCACCGGCGCCAGCCAGGCCGGGAACGCGCCCGCGTAGTGCTCGGTGAGCACCCCGAAGAAGCGCTCGATCGAGCCGAACAGCGCGCGGTGGATCAGCACGGGACGCTGACGTGTTCCGTCGGCGGCGGTGTACTCCAGCTCGAAGCGGTCGGGCATGTTGAAGTCCAGCTGGATGGTCGACATCTGCCAGTTGCGGCCCAGCGCGTCCTTGACCTGAACAGAGATCTTGGGGCCGTAGAACGCCGCGCCACCCGGATCCGGTACCAGGTCCAGACCGGAGGCCTCGGCGACCGAGCGCAGGGTCTCGGTGGCCTCGTCCCACATCTCGTCGGAGCCCACGTACTTGTCGGGATCCTTGGTGGACAGCTCCAGGTAGTAGTCGTCCAGGCCGTAGTCCGAGAGCAGGTCGAGCACGAACTGCAGCAGCGAGGTCAGCTCGTCGCGCATCTGCTCACGCGTGGTGTAGATGTGCGCGTCATCCTGGGTCATGCCGCGCACCCGGGTCAGCCCGTGCACCACGCCGGACTTCTCGTAGCGGTACACCGAGCCGAACTCGAAGAGCCGCAACGGAAGTTCGCGGTACGAGCGGCCCCGCGCCCGGTAGATCAGGTGGTGCATGGGGCAGTTCATCGGCTTGAGGTAGTAGTCCTGTCCGGGCTTGCGCACGGTGCCGTCGTCGTTGTACTCCGCGTCGATGTGCATCGGCGGGTACATGCCGTCGGCGTACCACTCCAGGTGACCGGACGTGATGTAGAGGTGCTCCTTGGTGATGTGCGGGGTGTTGACGAACTCGTAGCCGGCCTCGGAGTGCTTGCGCCGCGAGTAGTCCTCGAGCTCCTTACGGATCACACCGCCCTTGGGGTGGAACACCGGCAGGCCGGAGCCGAGCTCGTCAGGGAAGCTGAACAGGTCCAGTTCGACGCCGAGCTTGCGGTGGTCGCGGCGCTGGGCCTCCTCGATGAGCTCGAGGTGGCGGTCGAGAGCCTCCTGCGACTCCCAGGCCGTGCCGTAGACGCGCTGCAGGCTCGCGTTGTTCTGGTCACCGCGCCAGTACGCGGCGCTGCTACGGGTGAGTTTGAACGCCGGGATGTACTTGGTGGTGGGGATGTGCGGACCGCGGCACAGGTCGCCCCACACCCGTTCCTTGGTGCGGGCGTTGAGGTTGTCGTAGGCGGTCAGTTCGTCGCCGCCCACCTCCATCACATCCGGGTCACCGGACTTGTCGTCGACCAACTCGAGCTTGTAGGGCTCGCCGGCGAGCTCCTCGCGGGCCTGATCCTTGGATTCGTAGACGCGCCGGGAGAACAGCTGACCGTCCTTGACGATCTTCTGCATCCGCTTCTCGAGCTTCTGCAGGTCTTCCGGGGTGAACGGCTCGGCGACATCGAAGTCGTAGTAGAAACCATCGGTGATGGGCGGCCCGATACCGAGCTTGGCCTGCGGGAACAGGTCCTGCACGGCCTGGGCGAGCACGTGGGCGCACGAATGCCGGATGACGCTGCGGCCGTCGTCGGTGTTGGCGGCCACCGGAGTCACCTCGACGTCGGTGTCCGGGGTCCAGGACAGGTCGCGAAGTCGCCCCTCGCTGTCCCGCACCACCACGATCGCGTCGGGGGTCCCGCGGCTGGGCAGATCCGCCTCGCGCACCGCCGCGCCGGCGGTCGTCCCGGCCGCGACCCGGATCGGTGCAGCGGGGGCTGGGCTGAGGGCGGCGCTCATCGGGGAGTCTCCTACCATGCGTGGGCTAGTGCGAACGCTGTCATGCTATCGGGGTGGGCCATCGGGGTTGCTGATCAGGACCCCAGCCCGATGGGGCTCTTGAGCCACTCCTGCTCCAACCCGACAAGGCCCGCCGCGAAACCGACGACGCCGAACAGCCACAGCGTGCCGAGCACGACCAGTCCCGTGAACGCCGCACTGACCCCTTTGACCGCGATGTGCTGGCGGTCGGCATCGTGGCGATCCCGTACCCGGGACCCGGCTGGGCCATCGTGTTTCTCGGCCTGGCGATCCTGGCCAGCGAATTCGACTTCGCGAAGCGGGCGCTGCGTTACGTCCGGGCTCGCTACGACGTCGTGATGGCCTGGTTCGACCGCCAGCACATCGCGGTCAAAGGGGTCAGTGCGGCGTTCACGGGACTGGTCGTGCTCGGCACGCTGTGGCTGT
>NZ_LZSY01000167.1 GCF_001665625.1 Mycolicibacterium peregrinum
CCCCGGCCCCGGCCGTCGCCCCGGCCCCGGCCGTCGCGCCGGCTCCGGTGTCGGAGCCCCCGCTGGTCCCGTCGGTGTTCGCCCCGATACCCGGATTCCGCGGTCAGCAGCGGTTCAGCAATCCCTCCGAGCCCGGCGTCTCCACGCCGCTGCCCGCCGAGTGGACCGCCCCGACACCGCCGCACGGTGTCCCGGTGATCACGGCACCGCCCGTGCCCGGAAGTTTCGACGGAGCACCTGCCGGAGTTTTCGCGGGCCCGGCCGGACGCCCCGGCGTGCCCGGACAGCCAGTGCCCGGACATCCGCTGGCACCTGGACATCCCGTCGTCCCTGGGCGACCCGCCGCTGGAGTTGATGCGCGGCCCGCCGCGGGATCTTTTGAGCGGCCCGCCGCGGGGTCTATTGAGCGGCCCGCCGCTGCTGACTTCGCCACGCCCTACCGCGACCTCTCCACCGATGCCCTGCTGGGCCAGCGCAAGAACCCGCCGACCTCGGGCTGGCGCAAGGCCCTCTATGTCGCGTCGTTCAAGCAGGTCAACGTCGGCGAGAGCCCGAAGACCACGCACCACAACAACCTGATCGGCGAGGTCAGCCAGCCATTGCAGGGTTGCTACCGGATCGCGCTGATGTCCCTCAAGGGCGGCGTGGGCAAGACCACGATCACCGCGACGTTGGGTGCCACGTTCGCGTCGATCCGCGGTGACCGGGTGGTGGCGGTCGACGCCAACCCCGACCGGGGCACGCTGAGTCAGAAGGTGCCGCTGGAGACCGCGGCGACGGTGCGGCACCTGCTGCGCGACGCCGAAGGCATCGAGCGCTACAGCGACGTGCGGGCGTACACCTCGCAGGGGCCGAGCCGGCTGGAGGTGCTCGCTTCCGAAAGCGATCCGGCAGTCTCGGAGGCGTTCAGCTCGGACGACTATCTGCGTGCGCTGGAGGTGTTGGAGCGGTTCTACAGCCTGGTGCTCACCGACTGCGGGACGGGCTTGATGCACTCGGCAATGTCGGCCGTGCTGTCCAAGGCCGACGTGCTGGTGGTGATCAGCTCGGGTTCGGTGGACGGGGCTCGTAGCGCGTCGGCGACGTTGGACTGGCTCGACGCTCATGGGCATCAGGATCTGGTGCGCAACTCCATCGCGGTGATCAATGCGGTGCGTCCGCGCTCGGGCAAGGTGGACCTGTCCAAGGTGGTGGACCACTTCTCGCGGCGTTGCCGTGCGGTGCGACTGGTGCCGTTCGACCCGCATCTGGAAGAGGGCGCCGAGATCAGCCTGGAACGGCTCAAGCCCGGCACCCGTGAGGCGCTCATCGAGCTGGCTGCGGTGGTGGCGTCGGACTTCGCCGGGGCACGTCGCTCAGCGAATCGCGCGCCCGACCCGCGCTAGTTGCGGGGGTTGTCGCCGTGCCCGAGGCGACGCAGAAATTCCGGATCGTCGTCGGGGCCGATCACCCGGGTTTTGGGTCGACTGCCAGAGACCCGCGCCAGCCGCCAGCCGAGATACACCAGGCTTGCCGCGACGATGAGCAGGAGTAGATATGCCACTCGAAACCTCCTTTATCCGAATATACGCGTCGTCGGTAGGCTCGGAGCGTGTCAGGAAGTGGTTCGACCTCCCGGATGGTCACCGATGTCGTGGTTTACCTCGTTGCCCGGCTGGTGCTGGTCGCTGTGCTGGCTGCGGCGATCTATGGGGTGGGGCAGTTGGTCGTAGCGAATTTCCCGGTCGTGGTGGCGCTGCTGTTCGCCATCGTGATCGCGCTGCCGTTGGGGATCTGGCTGTTCCGGCCGTTACGTGAGCGGGCGACGGCCTCCATCGCCCTGGTCGACGAGCGGCGACGCAAGGACCGTGAGCAGTTGCAGGCCCGGCTGCGTGGCGACGAGCCGCCGAAATCCGCATAGGGCAGACCTTTTTCCAGAACGTGATCCGGTGCGCTCGCGCTACCGGATGAAGGCCGACCCCTTTTCCTGGTCCAGGTAGGTTTCGGACTTGTTCTTGAGGAAGAGCACGTATACCGCCAGCGAGATGGCGATACACGCCGTCACGTAGGCGATGAACCACGGTACGTGGCCGCCTTCCTTGAGGGCCTGGTAGATCACCGGTGCGGTCCCGCCGAACATCGAATTCGCCAGTGCGTAGCCGATTCCCACGCCGAGGGCGCGCACGTGTGCGGGGAACAACTCGGATTTCACGAGCGCGTTGATCGAGGTGTAGCCGGTCAGGATCACATAGCCGACGGCCACCAGCAGGAACGACAACACCGGCGAATGTGTCTGGGGCAGATACGTGAACAGAATGTAGGTGTAGATCACCCCGCCGACGCCGAAGAACACCAGCAGCGGTTTGCGGCCGACCTTGTCGCTGATCATGCCGCCGACGGGTTGGATCGCCATCAGGAAGATCAGCCCGACCAGGTTCACCCAGGTCGCCGTCATCGCCTGGTCCTTGTAGGTGGTCTTCACGATGGCAGGAGCGTTGACGCTGTAGGCGTAGAACGCCAGCGTGCCGCCCATGGTGATCAGGAAGCACAGCAGCAGAGGCTTTGCGTAGCGGGTGAGCAGTTCGGAGAGCGACCCTGCGCTCTTGTCCTTGCCTTCCCGGATGGCTTCGAGTTGTTCCTCCGACAGCGATTCGTCCATCGTTCGCCGCAGCCAGAACACCACGATCGCGGCCACGCCGCCGATGGCAAAGCCGATGCGCCAACCGAATTCGTGGACCTGCTCGGTGCTGAAGGAGGTCAGGATGATCAGCAGGGTGAACTGCGCCAGCACGTGACCGCCCACCAAGGTCACGTACTGGAACGACGAGAAGAAGCCGCGCCGCTCCCGGGTGGCGGCCTCGGACATGTAGGTCGCCGAGGTGCCGTACTCGCCGCCGGTCGCGAAGCCCTGCACCAGCCGGCACAGGATGAGAATGACCGGCGCTGCGACACCGATGGTTTCGCGCGACGGCACGAGTGCGATCACCAGCGAGCACAGGGCCATCAGCGAGACGCTGACGGTCAGTGCGGCGCGCCGGCCACGCCGGTCGGCGAAGCGGCCGAAGAACCATGAACCGATCGGGCGGGTGAGGAACGTGACAGCGAAGATCGCGTAGACGTAGACGGTGGCGTTCTTGTCTGCCTTGTCGAAGAACTGCGCTTCGAAGTAGGTGGCGAACACCGTGTAGACGTAGACGTCGTACCACTCGACGAGGTTGCCCGACGACCCCCGGATGGTGTTCCAGATGGCGCGCCGGGTTTCGGCGCGGCCCGAGGGTGCGGGTTGATGCGCCTCGGTCGAAGTGGTCATGCGCATCCCCCAGGGTGATTGGCGTGGCAGGCCGACGGCCACGTTAGTGCACCACGGTGGTGTCGCGCGTGGATTGCGAAGCCGGACCTGGGAGCTCGCCGGTTTCTACGTCTGGGTCGTGGGCTTCGACGATCCGCGACCCGCAGGTAGAAATCGGCGGAGGCGCGGGACGGAAACTAGCCCAGGAACAGCGCCAGCGCGACCGCGATCGCCCACACCAGCATGGTCAGCCCGGTGTCGCGCAGCACCGGGATCAGCTGGGCGCCCGTACTGCCGTCACGCACCGGCCGTAATCCCCGCATCGCAGGCACGGCGGCGAGCAGGCCCACCGCGCACCACGGCGTGGCGAGCATCAGCACCAGGGGGAGCACCAGGGCCACCGCGACCAGCAGTTGATAGAGCAGCCGGGTACGCGCATCGCCGAGTCGCACCGCGAGGGTGATCTTGCCGGACTCGGTGTCGGTGGGGATGTCGCGCAGGTTGTTGGCCACCAGCACCGCCGACGACAGCGAGCCCATGGCCACCGCCGCCACCAGCCCGACCCAGTCGACCCGCAGGGCCTGGGTGTACTGCGTGCCCAGCACCGCCACCAGCCCGAAGAAGATGAACACCGCCACCTCGCCCAGGCCGAGGTAGCCGTAGGGCTTCTTGCCGCCGGTGTAGAGCCAGGCGCCGGCGATGCAGACCGCGCCGACCGCGATCAGCCACGGCGCGCTGAACGCCGCCAGCACCAGCCCGGCCACCGCACCGACCGCCAGGCTCACCACGGCCGCGGTCAGGACGGACCGCGGCGAGGCCAGCTTGGAACCCACCAGCCGCAACGGGCCGGACCGCACGTCGTCGGTGCCGCGGATGCCGTCGGAGTAGTCGTTGGCGTAGTTGACGCCGATGATCAGCGCGAGCGATACGGCCAGTGCCAGCAACGCTTTCCACCACACTGCCGAACCCGTCCAGGCGGCGGCGCCGGTACCGGCGAGCACCGGGGCGACGGCGTTGGGCAGGGTGCGGGGACGAGCGCCCTCGATCCATTGCGCGAAACTGGCCACGACGGCCATCGTATGAGCTGGCCGGGTGCGTCGCCGCCCCGACTCTTACACTGAGCGTCATGAAGGAGCAGCTCAGCAAGACCGAGATCGGCAAGGACGTGCTGCAGGAATCCGTGGAGGCCGTGGCCTCGACGGTCGGGCAGGTCACCTCGATCATCACCACGGCCGTCAAGGACGTCGCGACGGTCATCGGCGGCCTGGCCACCGATGTCTTCGAGATCGCCGACGGCGCCCGCAAGGCCAACGAGGATTTCGACGACGACTTCGACGACGAGGACTTCGAGGCCCCCACGGCCCAGGACGACGTCGACGTCGTGGCGGACGCCGTGACCCCCGACAACAAGGGCGAATAACGCTGCATGCTCGGCGTCATCGGCGGTAGTGGGTTCTATTCGTTCTTCGGGCCGGAGGCCCGCACCGTCACCGTGGACACCCCGTACGGTGCGCCGAGTGCACCGATCACGGTCGGCTCGGTGGGCGGGCACGAGGTGGCGTTCCTGCCCAGGCATGGGGTCGGCCACGAGTACTCGCCGCACACGGTTCCGTACCGGGCCAACATGTGGGCGCTGCGGGCGTTGGGGGTGCGACGTGTCTTCGGTCCGTGCGCGGTGGGCAGCCTGACCGCGGAGTTGGGCCCCGGTTCGATCGTGGTGCCCGATCAGTTGGTGGACCGCACCCGCGCCCGTGCTGACACGTATTTCGATTCCGGCGGGATCCACGTCGGCTTCGCCGACCCGTATTGCCCGGCGTTGCGGTCCATTGCGGCGGGGCTTCCCGGGGTGGTCGACGGGGGCACCATGGTGGTGATCCAGGGCCCGCGGTTCTCCACAAGGGCGGAGAGTCGGTGGTTCGCCGATCAGGGCTTCACCCTGGTCAACATGACCGGCTATCCCGAGGCTGTGCTGGCCCGGGAGCTTGAGATGTGTTATGCGGCAATCGCTTTGGTGACCGATCTGGATGCGGGAATCGAGGCGGGTTCAGGGGTGACGACGGTGGACGTCTTCGCCGAATTCGAGCGCAACCTGGTGCCGTTCAAGAAGCTGGTGCACGAAGCGCTGGAGGGCGTCGATGCCGAGCGTGCCTGCACGCACTGCCTGGCCCACGACGGGGTGAAGCTGCCGTTCGAGCTGCCGTGACGGCCTGAGATCGGACCCCCTCTTGACACCCGTCAAGTCGGGGTGCCAATACTGACGGGGTGAAACCCGCGATCTGTGAGCAGTTCGGTATCGACTTTCCGCTCTTCGCCTTCAGTCACTGCCGTGACGTGGTGGCCGCGGTGACCAACGCCGGGGGCTTCGGCGTGCTGGGCGCCACGGCCTACACGCCCGAGCAGCTGGACCAGGAGCTGTCCTGGATCGACGAGCAGGTCGGCGGAAAGCCGTATGGCGCCGACATCATCGTGCCGGCGAAGTTCGAGGGCAAGGGCGAGAAACTGTCGCGGGGACAGCTCACCGACCGCATTCCCGCCGAATACCGCGAGTTCGTCGCGCAACTGCTGGCCGATCACGGTATCGAACCCGAGGCCAAGCAGCGCTTCGGCGGATCCTCGTTGTCCGGTGACACGGGCCGGGAGTTGCTGGATGTCGCGATGAGCCATCCGATCAAGCTGATCGCGAACGCGCTCGGGGTGCCGCCGGACTACATGATCGAGGCAGGCCGGGAGCGCGGGGTTCCGGTGGCGGCCCTGGTGGGTGCCCGCGAGCACGCCCTCAAGCAGGTACAGGCCGGCGTGGATCTGATTGTCGCGCAGGGCACCGAGGCCGGCGGGCACTGCGGTGAGGTCAGCACGCTGGTGCTCGTCCCCGAGGTGCTGGAGACGCTGGAGCAGGCGGGCAGTGACATCCCGGTGCTGGCGGCCGGTGGCATCGTGACGGGCAGGCAGATGGCCGCGGCCGTGGCGATGGGCGCCGCCGGTGCGTGGACGGGGTCGGTGTGGCTGACCACCGAGGAGGCCGAGACCGCGCCGCACACCGTGCAGAAGATGCTCGACGCGACCTCGCGGGACACCGTGCGCTCGACGGGGCGGACCGGCAAGCCCGCCCGTCAGCTCAAGTCGGAGTGGACCGACGCCTGGCAGCCGAATGCCGGTGGCCACCAGACCCTTCCACTACCGCTGCAGAACATGTTGGCCGAGCCGATCATCCGGCGCGTGGATGTGCTTGCCGCCCAGGGGCATCCGGGCGCACAGGCGCTGGCCACCTATTTCGTCGGGCAGGGCGTGGGCTTGATGAACAAGGTCAAGCCGGCTCGCGAGGTGGTCCGCGATTTCATCGAGGACTACCTGGCTGCCACCGAGCGGCTGAGCAACTCACTGCCGGACTGAGCCGGCCGGATTGAGCCCGGCCGGCTGCGCCTGCGTCAGTGCCAGTCCCAGACCGACATGTCGTTGGGTGGGTAGTTCTGGCAGACGTCGGTGGTGTTGGCCGCGACGCCCT
>NZ_LZSY01000168.1 GCF_001665625.1 Mycolicibacterium peregrinum
CTGGCGACAAAACCAGCATGAACGCCTTCTGCAGTTACAGAACCCCGTGCGCTGCGCGAACGACCCGGCCCCGACGGCACCCGTCGGGGCCGGGTCGTTCCGCGGTGGGTCAGGTCAGTGATTGCGGAGCATCCCGATCAGCTCGCGCTTGTTCTTGTCGGAATATCCTTTGATGCCAAGCTCTTTGGCTCGCTTTCGCAGATGATCGACCGTCCAGTCGTCATAGGAACCCGACTCGCCGCCGGCCCGTCCGACACTCGAACGTCCCTTGGCGGCAGCAGCGTTCGAGATACGCGCGGCCTTCTCCTTCGAGTTGCCCTCGTCGCGCAGCTCCTCGTAGAGCTTCTCGTCCTTGATCGACGGATTCGGCATCGTGCGTCTCCCTTTCTCAGTACCAGCTTCGCCGCCCGGCAACCGGCCGGCCGATGGCTCCGAGCAGCCAGAACACGCCGCCGATGACCAGCAGGATCACGCCGACCACCCAGAGCAGGTAGATGTTGAAGATCAGGCCGAGGATGAGCAGAATCGCTCCGAGCAGAATCATGGCGACCTCAATTCACGGCGGCGATGGGGGCCATCGCGCTGGGTTGGGGCAAACGGCATTCGTCCACCTTCGGATTTACGCCCGCGTAGTTGAGCGGACCGGCGATGACCGTGAGCGCTATCGCGCCCGCAGTCGCGCAGTTCGTTGATCCACCATGGAAATAATCGCGCTGCCAGGCTGCGACCACGCCGATGATCAGCCAGATGAGCACGAGTGTTCCAAACAATCCACCAAGTCTCATGACATGCGAAGTACCCCGCTGACGCGCGGGTCAAACTTGAGGCAACCGGGTCGATTCCGCTCATCGGTAAGCGTAGACTTACCGTTCGTGACGACTTACCCGTCGGCAGATCCGTGGGCCGCCCTGGCCGACGGCACCCGGCGGGCCATCGTCAGGAGGTTGGCTTCGGGGCCGATGGCGGTGGGCGAATTGGCCCGCGACCTCCCGGTCAGCCGGCCGGCGGTCTCACAGCATCTGAAGGTTCTGAAATGCGCTGGGCTGGTGACGGATCGAGCCGTCGGAACCCGTCGCCTCTACCACGTCAATCCTGAGGGTGTCGCGGCCCTGCGCGCCGAGTTGGACACCTTCTGGGGCCAGGCGCTGGACGCCTACCGGAACATCGTCGAGCAGGAGGGAGAGTCGAAATGACACCCGCAGAAGTCGAGCCCATCCGCAAGAGTGTCGTCGTCGACACAAAAGTGGAACGGGCGTTCACCCTGTTCGTCGATCGATTCGATGCGATCAAGCCCCGCGAACACAATCTGCTCTCGGTTCCGATCGCGCAGACCGTCTTCGAACCCCGCGTCGGAGGCAAGATCTACGACGTCGGGACCGACGGCAGCCGATGTGAGTGGGCGCGAGTCCTGGTCTACGAGCCGCCCACCCGCATCGTCTTCTCCTGGGACATCGGACCGACGTGGCGCCTCGAATCCAACCCGGATCGGACGAGCGAGGTGGAAGTCCGCTTCATCGCCGAAGGCAACGATCGCACCCGGGTCGAGTTGGAGCACCGACATCTCGAGCGCCATGGCGACGACTGGCGGGCGGTGGCCGGCGGGGTAGGCGGCGACGCCGGATGGCCGCTGTACCTGGGACGCTTCCTCGACCTGGTCACCCGGGAGGGATCACGATGAGCACCGACGAACCGTCGCTCATGGACCTGGCCTGCGCAGAGCGAACCGACCTCGCCGAATTCCTGGCCACCCTGACGCCCGAGCAATGGCGCACCGAGTCATTGTGCGCCGGATGGACCGTGAAAGACGTTGTTGCACACGTCATCAGCTATGAGGAGCTCAACCTCGCAGGGTTGGTGAAACGCTTCACAAAGGGACGGATCGTGCGTGCCAACGAGGTCGGAGTCGCCGAGTACTCGGCGATGTCCACCGACGAACTGCTCGCGTTTCTCCACCGACATCTGCGACCGCAGGGCCTGACCGCCGGATTCGGCGGCATGATCGGCCTGGTCGACGGCACCGTCCATCACCAGGACATTCGCCGCGCACTCGGCCGTCCCCGAGTGGTGCCCGCGCAGCGGTTGCAGCGAATACTGCCGTTGGTACCGGGTAACCCACGACTCGGGGCGGGACGGCGGATCAGAGGACTCCGGTTGCGGGCCAATGACATCGAATGGGAGCACGGCGACGGCCCGGAAGTCACCGGCCCCGGCGAGGCGTTGCTGCTGGCCATGACCGGCCGCAGACAAGCCGCCGAAGAACTCACGGGCCCCGGCGCGGCGACCCTGCTCAGCCGGCTCTGACAAGTCATCCGCGAGCACCACGGCCCTGAAGTTCTATTGTTCCGGCCCACTATGGCGTAGAGTCCAACTCAGGTTGAGTTCACAGCCGCCCCGGAATCGTCATCGGGTGCAGGGTAGTGATACTCCCTGTATCCAGGGGTTTTGAGTCCACAGAGCCTGAAGAGTGACGTGACCGCAGTAATTGCTACTGAGGGAGTCACGATGTCCACCATCACCGCCGCGAAGCCGGCGAAGCAATCTTCCACCGACTGCAGCCACGCGCAATTTTTTGCCCAATGGCTGTGGCCGGCCACTTCCGTGATCAGCGTCCAAGGTGAATTGGACGCGTCCAACGCCACCGAGCTGACCGACTGCGGGATCCGGAACAGCAGGCCACGCGGACAGCTGGTCCTCGACCTCAGCGCAGTCGAGTTCTTCGGCGCGGGCTGCTTCGCCTGCCTACACACCCTCAACGTGAGGTGTGCCTGCGAGGGCATCGACTGGGTATTGATTCCCAGCGCGGCCGTTGCCCGGGTGCTGGGGATCTGCGATCCCGCCTGCGCCCTGCCGGTCTCCGACGACCTTCCGGCCGCCCTGTCGATGCTGCGCGATCAGCCGCAGCAGCTGCAGTTGGTGAACGTGCATCACTGACGTCGCGCTGGGGCCCCATGCCGCCGGACGGTCAGCGAGATGCCCAACGTCGGCTTGGGGTTGCCGGTGCGCTCGAAATCGGCGTCGTCGACGAAGGTCTCCACGCGGTCGGTGAGCGCCTCCAGTACCCGTCTGCTGAAGCCGCTCAAGACGGCACTGCCAGGGACGCTTTCGACGCCGTCACAGTCCGTCGACACGCGGACGTTGAGTTCGTGTAGGCGGGGGTCTTCAACCAGTACCAGACAAGCCCCTGGAGCGGCGATGCCGATCAGCACCGTACACGCTTCATCAACCGCCAGCGCCAGATCGTCCGCGGTGTTCCTGCCGAGGTCTTCATGGTCGGCCAGGCAGCCTGTCATGGTTCTCACCATGGCCAGCGAGTCGGCTCGGGCGGGTACCCGGAGTTCAACGGCGCGCGCTCCGGGCGTGTGGCCGGATCCCCGGCGGGGTATTCGCCGACCGTGCAGCACAGTGAGCCGAGGCCCTGGTACCGAGTCAGACGATGACATACATGTCGCGTACCCGCCGCCATCCGGTCCCTAAACCAGAGTGTCGAACCCGATGAGGCTGCGTCGCAGCGTCGTCGGTGGTCCGGGGCTTCGCCGAGTACGCCGCGGACGTGGATTCGGTTACCGCGACGAAGGTGGTGCTGCCGTCACCGATGCGGCAACCTTGAAGCGCATCGAGGATCTGGTCATTCCGCCCGCGTGGAAGAAAGTCTGGATATGTCCCCACCCCAACGGACACATCCAGGCCGTCGGCACCGACGTTGCGGGACGGCGACAATACCTCTACCACTCCCAATGGCAGCAGGACCGCAGCGAGGAGAAGTTCGACCGGGTGCTTGAGCTCTCAGCCGGGCTGACCGACTGGCGTACCGGCATCGCGGGTGATCTGCGTCGGCGCGGGCTGACCCGCGATCGCGTGCTGGCGCTCGGCCTTCGTCTGCTCGACCTCGGGTACTTCCGGGCCGGTGGGGATCACTATGCCGAGGAGAACAATTCGTTCGGCATCGCGACGCTGCTGCGCGAACACGTCACGCTGCGGCCGGATGCGGTCGGATTCGACTATCCGGCCAAGAGCGGCGTACGTCGCACGCTGGTGGTGGAAGATCCAGCGGTGGTACGTGCGGTCCGGTCGCTGCAGCGCGCCCGGGGCAATGGCGATCGCTTACTCGCGTACCGCAACTCGTCGGAGTGGATCGAGGTCCATGCCGAGGACCTCAACGTGCGTTTCAAAGAGATGGTCGGTGACGAGTACACCGTGAAGGATCTGCGGACGTGGCATGGCACAGTGCTGGCGGCCGAGGCGTTCGTGGACGCGGATCCGCCGGTCGACGACAAGGTGATCAAGCGCGTCGAAGCCGCTGTGATGCGCGAGGTCTCCGAGGCTCTCGGCAACACCCCTGCGGTCGCCCGTAGCGCCTACGTCGACCCCCGGGTAGTCGACGGGTATCGGGACGGGTTGACCATTGCGGCCGGATTCCGCCGCGCTACCCGCACGCGGAACAGCAACCGACGCCAGGAGATCCTGGACCGCAGTACAGCCCGGCTGATCCGGAAGGTGGCGCGCCGGGCGTGACCGGACACCCGACGCGTTTGATCAACTGGCCACGGGGTATTCGGGCCGCATGACCCGCGAAGACGTGCCCGACGAGGTACCGGTCGCCGATGCACTCGAGCAGCAACGCGACCAGACCGATGCGGTGCCCGACGCCGAAGCCCCGGTATCCGATACGGACAGCCCGCCGCTGGAGGCGACAGAACCCGACTGGCAGGAACAACGTGAGGTGGTCGCCGACGACGCGGGCCGCGACGAGTTCGACCGCGAAGACGGCGAGACGCTGCCCGGCTGAGGGTAGGGCGTCATGGCCGGCGAAGGCGACCCCGAAGACAAACCGCGACGGATACGGGTGGCGCTGCTTGCCGTCCTGCTGCTGATCTCCCTGGGTCTGCTGCTGACCCGCTGTCCGGCCAACCGTGACGGCATGTCAGGGCAGCTCGCCCAGGCGATGGAAGAGTCGGTGGCCGCCGCCCACAGCGGCGCGTACGCCCTCTACCTCAGGACACGTGACCGGTCCACACCGCAACTGGTGAGCGTCCAGATATCCGATGCGCGAGACGAGATCGTCAAGGCCTACAAGGGAATTGCTGACCTCAAAGCCGACGATCCGGTCGATCTCGACCGCCAGAAAATGCTCACCGAAGCCATGACGATGATGATCGGCCACCTCAACACCGCATCGGCGCGGGTCCGCGAGATCACCGCCGATCCAGAGTTGTCGGTGTTGCGTACGCAGCTGCTGCAATCGGCCGATGCGCTGGAAGCCAGGTACCGCTGATGAAGAAGTTCTTCGCGGTAGCGCTGGGGATCCTGACCGCGATCGGCGGGTTCCTCGACATCGGCGACCTGGTGACCAACGCCGTGGTCGGTTCGCGGTTCGGTCTCGCGCTCGTATGGGTCGTGCTGGTGGGCGTCGTCGGCATCTGTTTGTTCGCCCAGATGGCGGGCCGGGTCGCAGCGGTCAGCGGGCGAGCCACGTTCGAGATCATCCGGGAACGCCTGGGCCCGCGCACCGCCGCGGCCAACCTGAGCGCATCGTTTCTGATCAACCTGATGACGCTGACCGCCGAGATCGGTGGTGTGGCACTGGCCCTGCAACTTGCCACCGACGTCGGGCGGATGCTCTGGATACCGGTGGCAGCCGTGGCCGTGTGGCTGGTGGTCTGGCGGGTCAAGTTCTCGGTCATGGAGAACACCGCGGGTCTGGCGGGGCTGTGTCTGATCGTGTTCGCCGTCGCCGTCTTTGCCCTGCAACCGCATTGGGGTGAGCTCGCCCATCAGGTCGCGCAACCGGTGATTCCCGAATCCGAATCGTCCGCCACGTACTGGTACTACGCCATCGCACTGTTCGGCGCCGCGATGACACCGTACGAGGTGTTTTTCTTCTCCTCCGGTGCCGTAGAAGAGCATTGGAAGACAAAGGATCTCGGGGTCTCACGCCTCAATGTCCTGGTCGGATTCCCGCTCGGCGGGATCCTTTCGGTAGCCATCGCCGCGTGCGCGACGCTGGTGCTGCTGCCGAACCAGATCGAGGTGACGTCACTGTCTCAGGTGGTGATGCCCGTCGTCGAGGCCGGCGGCAAGCTGGCCCTGGCGTTCGCGATCATCGGCATCGTGGCGGCCACATTCGGTGCGGCCCTTGAGACCACACTGTCCAGTGGCTACACGCTGGCGCAGTTCTTGGGGTGGCCCTGGGGCAAGTTCCGCCGTCCGGCCGAGGCATCCCGCTTCCACGTCGTGATGTTCGTGAGCATCGTCGTCGGCGCTGCCGTCCTGTTCACCGGCGTCGACCCGGTCATGGTCACCGAGTACTCGGTGGTGTTCTCGGCTATCGCCCTCCCCCTGACCTACCTGCCCATCCTCATCGTGGCCAACGATCCGGAATACATGGGTGACAAGACGAACGGAAGGTTGCTCAACATGTTCGGGTCGGTGTACCTGGTGATAATCGTGGCGGCCTCGCTGGCGGCCATTCCGCTGATGATCGTGACCGGGGCAGGCCAATGAGAATCGTCGACGCCCGCCTGCACCTGTTGGACCGGCAGATACTCGACGACAACGGCGCGCCGGTCGGCATCGTCGACGACCTCGAACTCGACGGCATCGAGGCCGATGTGGTTATCGAACCAGGCAGCCCGCCACCACACGTCAGCGCGATCCTGTCCGGGCAGGTGGTGATGACCCGGATCCTCGGCGGCGCGCCGCCGCGATCGATGTTGCACGAAATCCCTTGGGACGAGGTGGCTTCGGTCGGCGTGACCGTGCAACTGACAGCCTCCGAACTTCCGGCGGACGCGGACTGGGTAGAGCGTTGGCTGCGCGACCACATCGTCGCCCGTATACCGGGAGGGCGCCATGCAGCTGAGTAACCTGCTCGGGCTCCGCGTGCTGGATGCCGGCCATCACCCCCTCGGCACCGTGATCGACGTGCGGCTCAAATTCGCGGACGAGGACGCGCAGCACTCCGGCCGCACCGAACTCGTCGGCCTGGTCGTCAGCCCCCGTACTCGCTCGTCATACCTGGGTTACGAGCGCACGGCCATCAACGCCCCGGCCCTCATCGCAACCATCGCCGCATGGCGCCACCGAGGCACTTTTCTGGCGGCATGGGAAGACGTGGCCCGGGTCGGGTCCAACCACGTCACGCTGCGCGTCGGCTACAGCCGACGCTCGCCGACCCTGCAGAGTCAGTAGCCCCATCGCCGTGGCGGTGCCACAGTAATTCGGTCAGGGCGTACTCACTGAGAGCCTGCCGCTGCTCGCGCTCGATGACATCGGCGATCCGCTCGAAAACGGACGGTGCTGGTCTGGCCATGTTTCTCACCTCGACTCCAACAGGTTGCGGTATACCCGGGCAAGTACCCGGACAAACCGCCAGGCCGGTTTACCAGAGGCCATGGACGGGCATTCCTCAACCGCCATGACGACGTTCCTCACCGCTCCGCAACCGGGGCTTCCGCCCGCGAAGGGCCCCATCTCCGCCGCGCTGATCGACAGGCTCGGCGATCGCGCGCCACACAACCACCTGGAACCGGTCTGGATCCCGCTGCGCGATTCGGACCCGCTCGGGCTGGATGTGCAACTGTCGCTGTATCTCTGTTACGAACTGCACTACCGCGGATTCTCCGGTGTCGATCAGGACTGGGAGTGGAACGCCGGACTGTTGCACCTGCGCTCGCAGTTCGAACGGAGCTTTCTCGCGGCGGTCCGACGCGAGGTCGGCAGAATCGACCCCGACGACACTGCCGATCGGGAGATGGCGCGCCTGTCGGTCGAGCCCCGTGACGGAACCGGCCCGTCCTATCACCTTCGCGATGCGGGCACGTGGGAACAGATGCGCGAGTACTTCGTGCACCGGTCGGTGTACCACCTCAAAGAGGGTGATCCGCACGCCTGGCTGATCCCCCGCCTCAGCGGACAGGCGAAGGCCGCCTTCGTCGCCGTCGAATACGACGAATACGGCGCAGGCTCGTCGGACCGCATCCACCAGAACCTGTTCGCCGACCTGTTGAAAGAGGCCGAGTTGGACGACGCCTACCTCGGCTATCTCGACGCGGTACCGGCCGAAAGCCTCGCGTTGGTCAATCTGATGTCCATGTTCGGCCTGCATCGACGACTACGTGGCGCCGCCGCGGGGCATTTCGCGGCCACCGAGATCACCTCCTCACCGGGATCACAGCGCCTGGTGACCGCGTTGGAGCGACTCGAGGCGCCCGAGGCGTGTGTCCGGTTCTACCGCGAGCACGTCGAAGCCGACGCGGTACACGAGCAGGTCGTCCGCCACGACGTGGTGGGCGATCTGGTCCGGCGCGAACCAGAACTCGACTGCGACGTGGTGTTCGGGATGCGGGCGTTCGCCGCCATGGAGGACAGGTTGGCCGATCACCTGATGAAATGCTGGCTGGCCGAACGTAGTTCGCTATGCCGGCCGCTTTCCTGAGTTTTGGCAGGATCGCTTGACCTTGCGGTGGCTGGTGTCACACAACGGATAGGTCTTGGACCGTCGACACGTACAGATGGCCACCATGAACCGATCGGAGTCGACGGTGCTCCCGTCGGGCAGCTCGATTCGAACCGGCCCCTCGACGAGGATCGGCCCACCCTGGACCACCCGCACGGCCCGTCGCTCGGTCATGGCTTGTCCGCCCGGATGACGACCAGGTCCTCTTCGGTCCTGTCATCGGTCAAGCGTCCGGTGTCTCGAAGCCAAGTAGCTTGTGAGTGCAGCACCGGCCCGAACGGAATTCGTTGGGTGACATAGACGTCCACGTTCAGCCCACCTGCCCGCAACAGCCTCACCGACTCCGCGACATCGGCAAACTCGGATTGGACGAGGTACAAAGATCCGCCTTCCGCCAGCATTTCGGCAGCCGCGCGGCACAGCGGGTCGAGTATCAGCCGACCGTCCGGACCGCCGTTCCATGAGGCCATCGGGCCGGTCGACACAATCACTCCGGCAGAGGTTTCCGGCGCCACCGGAACGTAGGGCGGGTTGCACACCACGATGTCGAACGGTTCGTGTTCCAGCGCCTGAGTCCACGAGCCGAGCCTGGCGTCGACATCGACCTGTGCAGCCAATGCGTTGGCCTGGGTACATCGCACCGCGCTCGGCGAAATATCCAGCGCAGTAACCTCACTGGCGCCCAGCTCGGCCGCGGCAACGGCAACCACCCCGCTCCCGGCGCAAAGGTCCACCACTCGGCGGCCGGCCACCTCATCGTTGCCGGTGAGGGCATCGATGAGCAGCCGTGAGTCCTGCTGCGGGCGATAAACGTTCTCGGCGCCAACAGCGATGCTTCCGGAGATCACCCCTATTCGGTACCCATCCGGGCGCCAGGCAAACTCGCTTGTCGCCAACGCCACGATCCGGCACTTCACGTTTAGTGCCTGCGCATCAGGGAATCCAAGGTGTGCGTGGAGAAGCCGCGTAGTAAACACCAATCCACTCCTGAAGCGGAAAGGTAGAGCATGACCGAGAAGAACTCAGGACCTGAAGAAGGCATCAAGGGCGTCGTCGAGGACGTCAAGGGTAAGGCCAAGGAAGCTGTCGGCACCGTGACCGGCCGCGAAGATCTTGTGCGCGAGGGTAAGGCCCAGCAGGACAAGGCCGACGCCCAGCAAGACGCCGCCAAGAAGGAAGCCGAAGCCGAATCGGCTCGGGCAGGCGCGAAGGCCGCCGAAAAGCGTGAGCAGGCGAGCCAGCGTCCCTAGCCCGGCCTGATTGAAGAGATGGCCCAGCCAATGGCGGCTGGGCCATCTCGTTTATTCACGTCAGCTGTTCGGCGATTGCCTGATCACATCGGGATGCTCTGCGTACCAACGTTCTTCGAGGCGCCGCACGCGCTGGTGAGCGATTAGCAGCCACAGACCACCACCCAGCAGCCCCACGGCCGCCAGGATCGCGAGCACCACCGCAACCCCGGTGTTACCGGTCGCGAACCCGACCAGGCAGGCGACGAACATCACCAGACCCAGGCCGACCAGGATCAGCGCGGGCATGTTGCGATTGTCTTTCATCGACTCGCCGGCATGGGGCCGGGTTGTCCTGGTGTGGTCGACGGGGTCGTCAGGACCTTTCATCGTTTCTCCCTCTCACTCGTAACGCGGGTACTGGCCGAGCTTGAGCAGTCCGGCCAGGTGCGCTGCGTTGCGCGCGGCCGCGGCGGTTGCGTCGGCGACCGGATCGGGCACCTCGTCGAGATCCAGGTAATCGGTGCCGTGCATGGCCTCGCCGTTCCAGTAGGTACAGCCCTGGGCCGGAATGGTGTAGCCGATGTCGTTGAGCGCCTGGAAGAGGTCGGCCACGGTCTTGTGCGCGCCGTCCTCGTTGCCGACCACCGAAACCAGCGCCACCTTGCCCGCCAACACCGGCCTGCCCGCATCGTCGGTGTTGGACAACTCGGCGTCCAGCCGCTCCAGAACGCGCTGCGTGATGCTCGATGGATGCCCGAGCCATACCGGTGTCGACAGCAGCAGGATGTCGGCGTCGAGAATCTTCCTGCGGATCTCGGGCCACTGGTCGTCGCCACCCATATCCGCTTCGACGCCGGGCTCGATGATGAAGTCGGCGCACCGCACCGACTCGGTGTCGACTCCCAGCACACCGAGGTTCTCGCGGACCTGATCGGCGATCAGCTCGCTGCTGGACTCGGCCGGCCGACGCTTGAGACTGCAGACCAAAGCCAGCGCAGTCAGGTTCGGCGCGGTCATTCGTCCCTCTCCCAGTTCGCTTCGGATCAGCGCCGGGAGTCTTCCCAGGACGGGGTCGGGCTAAACCTCTGAGCGGATCCGCTGGTGGGCGGTGAGCAGCAATCGGTCGAACACCACGCGGCTCGGAAGGGTCTCGGAGTAGTCGAGCGCCAGAAAATCCTGCGCCAGCTGCTCGGCCAGCAGGCGCAGCTTGACATTGGTTTCCTGCGACCGCCATTTCAGCAGCTCGAACGCCGCATCTTCGTCGAGGCGGTAGATCAGCATCAACATGCCTTTGGCCTGCTCGATCGCACCACGGGCCTCGGCGATCTCCGCGACCACCTCGGTGACCGCCTGTTGCTGGGCCTGCGCGATCGAGGGTGAGACGTCGACGTAGAAACCGTGCGTGCCGATGACCGCACCGGTGTCGTCGAAGAGCTGATCGCCGACAACGACAACCTGGTGGACGTCGCCTGCCGTATCGATGATCCGGTGACGGGTGCTGAACGCACCCGAGGTGCGCCGCATCTCGAGCAGGGTGGCGGCCACCTGCCCGTAGTCCTCGGGGTGCTTGTGGGACAGCACCACCTCGGTCGTCGGGTTCGCGGTGCCCGGTTCATACCCGTGCATCCGCTCTACCTGGGGCGACCATTCCCAGCGTTCATCGGCGAAGTAGAACCGGAACCAACCGACCCGCTGCGCCTCGCCGCCGGCAAAGGCATGCTCAATCGGCGACTTGGGGTTCCCCTCGGCCGCGTCACTCGTCACGAGGTTGAGAATAACTCGCCAGGCACATGGCGCCTCACTTGATTGTCACAGGTGACGTCTACATTCGGCGCTGTGAGACGGCTTCGGATCAAGCTCTTCATCGCAGCCGGGGGCGCAGCGGCGATTGCGAGTCATCTGGCCGGGGTCGACGCGGCATGGAGCCTGGTCATCGGCCTCTTGGTGCCGCTGGTCTTGGGGGCCACGCCGCGGTTCGTGGCGGGGGCCTTCCATGGTGCGCGCATACCCAGCGCCCGTGAACAGACCGCCACCCAGATGACCGGGCTGGAGTTCGAGGACCGCGTGGCCCAGGTGGCTCGCAGCGCCGGGTTGCCGGTCATCATGACCCCTCTCACCGGCGACTGGGGGGTGGATCTGATCGTCGGTCGCCGGCCGAATCGGATTGCTGTGCAGTGCAAACGCCTGTCGCGTCCGGTGGGGGCCGGAGCCGTTCAGGAGGTCGTCGCGGGCGCTCCGATGCAGGACTGCGCCAGGACCATGGTGGTCACCAACAACGAATTCACCCCGGCTGCACGCAAACTCGCCGAACTTCACGGGTGCGAGTTGGTGAGCGGGGCCGAGTTGCCCAGGCTCAAGTCGATCCTGCGCCGCGCGGCGGCGGCGGAGAGTGCGCCCTAGCCCGCCAGTGGCGATCTCAGCGCAGCCCGGACCGCTTCGAGGCAGGCGTCGATCTCGGTACGCGTGACGGTAAGCGCCGGGCGGAACCGCACCGAGTCGGTACCGCTCGGCAGCATCATGACGTGGCTGCTCCACAACCGACGGACCAGCTCGTCGCGGGCGGCGGTCGAGGGCAGGCTGAACGCACACATCAGGCCACGTCCTCTGGGATCGAGTACGGTATCGGCGAAATCCACTGCCAACCCTCGCAGCTGGCCGAGAAGGTAGTCGCCGATCAGCGCGGCGTTGCGCAACAGTTTGTCGGACTCGATGACCTCCAGGATACGGCGTGAACGCACCATGTCGACCAGGTTTCCGCCCCAGGTGGAGTTGATCCGCGAGCTGACGGTGAACACGTTGTCGACGACCTCGTCGACCCGCCGGCCCGCCATCACGCCGCACACCTGGGTTTTCTTCCCGAACGCGACGACATCCGGGGCGACTCCCAATTGCTGGTAGGCCCAGGCCGTTCCGGTGATACCACACCCGGTCTGCACCTCGTCGAAGACCAGAAGGGCGTCGAATTCGTCGCACAGCTCCCGCATCGCGGCGAAGAACTGCGGCCGCATGTGTCGGTCACCACCCTCACCCTGGATCGGCTCGGCGATGAAGCAGGCGATGTCGTACGGATCGGCCTCGAAGGCCGCCCTCGCCTGCCGTAGCGAATCAGCTTCGGCCGCAGCAATATCCACCCCGGGCCGCAGGTACGGGGCGTCGATACGGGGCCAGTCGAACTTGGGGAAGCGAGCCACCTTGACCGGGTCGGTGTTGGTCAGCGACATCGTGTATCCGCTGCGGCCATGAAATGCTCCGCGCAGATGCAGCACCTTGGTACCGAGGGCCGGGTCGATCCCGCGGGCCTCGTTGTGCCGGCTCTTCCAGTCGAACGCCACCTTGAGGGCATTCTCGACCGCCAGCGCTCCGCCATCGACGAAGAACAGATGCGGGAGGTCTGCGTCCCCGAGGACCCGGCGGAAGGCGTCGACGAAGCGGGCCAGCGGCACGCTGTAGACGTCGGAATTGCTGGGCTTGTTCACCGCGGCCCGCGCCAACTCGGCCAGGAAGTGTTCGTCGTCGGCCAGCGCCGGATGGTTCATCCCGAGCGCCGACGAGGCAAAGAAGGTGAACATGTCCAGGAAGCGGGCGCCGGTACGCGCATCGACCAGGTAGGAGCCTTGGGAGCGGTCGAGGTCGAGGACGAAATCGAAGCCATCGGTCAGGATGCTGCGGGCCAGGACGGCTCGTACCCGGTCAGGCGTTACCTGCGGCGTAGGTGTCAACACTGCAGTCATGACACCATCTTAGCGGAATCTTTACGGCAAATATCGGCGTAGACCGTAACTGTTACGGAACATAGTCCCGACCGCTGTAAAATGTCTGCAAGATGATCGTGCTGCGCGTGCGGACGTTGGCAGCGGTCCTGATCCGCTGGAGCAGGTCCTCCAACGCCCGCGCCGAGGCCACCCGGACCAGCAGGATGTAGCTCTCGTCACCGGCGACCGAGTGGCACGATTCGATTTCGGGGATGTGCTGCAACCGGGCGGGTGCATCATCGGGTTGGGACGGATCGAGAGGGGTGATGGCGACGAACGCCGAGAGCATGTTGCCCAGCGCCTCCGGGTTGAGCCGCGCCGTGTATCCGGTCACCACGCCCCGCGACTCCAACCGGCGCACCCGCGCCTGCACCGCCGAGACCGACAATCCGGCCACTGCCGCCAGCTGCGCCAGTGTGGCCCTGCCGTCGGCCACCAGCGCGCGGACGAGCGTCCGGTCGGTGTCGTCCAGCGCGTGCTCGTCGGCTTCACCCATGGTCGGAACTGTAACGCCGCCACCAACCAGAAAGGCAGACGATGACCACCACCGAACGGACCCACCTCCCCACCGCGGAGGAACTGCGGAGGCAGGTACGGCAGGCCCTGAACTCCATTGGTGCCGGCGTCGAACTCGGTGAGCCGACCGCACCGGGTCCTGGTCTGCACGCCAGCACCCCGATCAGCGGCGACGTATTGTTCACGCTGCCAGAGGACACTTCCGATGAGGTCGATGCCGCGATCACCGCTGCGGCACAAGCCTTCTCGACGTGGCGCACCACCCCGGCACCGGTGCGCGGCGCGTTGGTGGCACGTCTGGGCGAGTTGCTCGTCGAGCACAAGACAGATCTGGCGACACTGGTGACGGTGGAGGCGGGCAAGATCACCTCAGAGGCGCTCGGCGAGGTGCAGGAAATGATCGACGTCTGCCAGTTCGCAGTCGGACTGTCGCGCCAGTTGTACGGCCGCACCATCGCTTCCGAACGCCCTGGACACCGGCTGATGGAGACCTGGCACCCGCTGGGCGTCGTCGGGGTGATCACCGCGTTCAACTTTCCGGTTGCGGTGTGGGCGTGGAACACCGCGATCGCCCTGGTGTGCGGCGACACCGTGGTGTGGAAACCCTCTGAGCTGACACCACTGACCGCGATCGCCTGTCAGGCGCTGATTGAACGCGCCGCGACCGATGTCGGTGCGCCGACCGAAGTGAGCCGGCTGATCCTCGGCGGGCGCGAGTTGGGTGAACGACTGGTCGACGATCCGAGGGTGGCGCTGCTGAGCGCGACCGGTTCGGTCCGGATGGGTCAGCAGGTGGGTCCACGCGTGGCCGCCCGGTTCGGCAAGGTGCTGCTCGAGTTGGGTGGCAACAATGCCGCGATCGTGGCGCCCTCTGCGGATCTGGATCTCGCCGTGCGCGCCATCGTGTTCTCGGCCGCGGGGACCGCGGGACAGCGCTGCACCACGCTGCGCCGATTGATCGTGCACTCGTCCGTCGCCGACGACCTGGTGTCCCGAATCGTCTCGGCCTACCAGAGCCTGCCCGTCGGTGATCCGAGCGTGGACGGCACCCTGGTCGGCCCGCTCATCCACACTCGCGCCTATCGCGACATGGTCGGGGCACTGGAGCAGGCCCGCGCCGATGGCGGCGAGGTGTTCGGCGGTGAGCGTCACGACCTGGGTGACGAAGGTGCGTTCTACGTGGCTCCCGCAGTGGTCCGGATGCCGGCGCAATCCGCGGTGGTGCACACCGAGACGTTCGCGCCGATTCTCTACGTCCTGACCTACGACGACATCGACGACGCGATCGCCCTGAACAATGCGGTACCGCAAGGGCTTTCCTCGGCCATCTTCACCACCGACGTCCGCGAGGCCGAGCGGTTCATGGCCGCCGACGGATCCGACTGCGGTATCGCCAATGTCAACATCGGCACCTCGGGCGCCGAGATCGGCGGCGCGTTCGGCGGCGAGAAGCACACCGGTGGTGGCCGCGAATCGGGCTCCGATGCCTGGAAGTCCTACATGCGTCGCGCCACCAACACCGTCAACTACTCCTCCGAGCTGCCGCTGGCGCAGGGCGTGCACTTCGGATAACCCGATCATCCGTCTTGTTGACACACGACGTCGACGTACACGGTGGTGAACTGCAGCGCGGTGGTGCGCGTTGCAGGCACCCCGTGCACATCGGTTACCCTGCACTGCGACAGTGGAACTCCGTTGTCCCCATTGATCTGAACGGTGTACCCGGCCGCCGTCAGGTCCCGCACCACATCCGGTGCTCTGGTACCGCCGGTGGGTGCTGCTGAGGCCGGGGCGGCAGCGCTGACGAGTCCTATTGCCACTGCCACAGCGCATATCGATCTATTCATCTGGAGGCCCTCCCGCATCCGTAGGTTTCACCTATCGATACGCACGGTGGTTACATCCGGTTCAGGCCGGCCGCGCCGGCGGCCTCGGGGCCAACACCTCGATGCTCCCGTCACGCTCCCGGACATCGAAGTGCGGCAACGGCTTCGGGGCGATCGGAAGTTGATGTGTGAGGACCTGGCCGGCCGGCGAGAACGATGTCACATGGCACGGACAACGCAGGCTGTCCGCAGCCCCGTCGAACCACAGCTTGCACCCCTGATGGGTGCACGCCCCCGACACCGCGTCGACCGTGCCCCCCGCCCGACGGACGAATCCCGACACGGTGCCGAGGTCGAACGGCAGCACCGACCCCTCGGCAAGATCGGCGCTTCTCGCCACCGGCAGCCACTGGCCGTCGTTGGGCACCAGGTCACCGCCGCCGGCCTGCGCAGGTTCGGTGGGCTGCTCCCGGCCGGTGACCACATGATCGATCGATACGGCTGCGACAGCGGCCGTCGCCGCCGCGGCGGTGCCCACGATGACCTGCCGGCGGGTGGCCGACGGCCCCTGCCGCGCAGGCGCCGGTACGGCCGCTTCTCCGTCGGAAAGATGTTGGGCGATACGGCTCTTGAGGTCGTCGACGAACTCCGGCCGGGGCTCGACTGGGTCGGGCCGTGCTGCCCGTAGTTCGATCGCCGCACGGATCTGTGCGGCGTCGAAGTCGTCGGCCGGGAAGGATTCGGGTCGTCGCCCGGCGAGTAGATCGTCGACGTATTTGCGTACCCCGCGCCTGGTCACCGTGACCCTCCCTCGTTGATCTGAGCGGCCAGTCGCAGTGCCCGATGTTGCAGCACCTTGGCGTTGGCGACGCTGACCCCCATGTCATTCGCCGATTCCCGCACCGAACAGCCCTGCAGGAAACGCAGTTCGAGCACGCGGCGGTACTGCGGTGGCAGTTGGGCCAGGACCTCGGCGACACGTTGCGGTGCGGTGCTGGTCCCGCTGTCCGATTCACGCTCTGCCGCAGCGATGTCGTCCTCGATCACTGTGATCTCGCGTCCCATCGTCGCCCGCCAGTGCGCGGCCAGCACGGTGCGCGCGGTCGTCCGCAAGTAGGAGCGGACCTCGGCCACGCTCGCCGAGAGCCGCAGCGGCCGCAGCGCAGCCAAGAAGACCTCCGAGGTCAGGTCCTCGGCGTCGGCCCGGCTCCCCAACCGCGCGTAGAGCAATCGATACACCCACGTCACGTTGTCGTCGTACACGGCGTCCCAGCTCGGATAACACCCCTCCGGCACGATCCGCAGTTCCGGGCGCTCACATTCGGCCGGCATTGCGCATCCCACCCGCCCTTCGTCGTGGGGAGCCCCGCACAGAGCTTCCGCACACCTAGGTAGGACGACGGGTTACACGCGCGCGAAGTTCACACCCGACCGGCAGCCGCCCGTGTAACCCGGCGCGCTATCTCCTGGTGACTGTTTCGCACCGCTCCCTGACACAAGGAGGTCCCGATGGTCCGACGACTCCCGGCACATGCGGCTGTCGCCGCCCTCGCGATCACGGCATCCGCCTGCTCGAGTACGCCGTCCGCGGCGCCGCCGACGGTGGATTTCAGTGCCTCCGGCGGCACATCGGTCGGCATGGCCCCGATGGACGGAATGGGTTCGATGGGCCCGCCCGCACCGTCGACCACACCGCCGCCACCGATCTCCGGAACCGCGGTGAGCATCGACAACTTCGCGTTCGCTCCCGCCACGCTGACGGTGCACCGTGGCGACACCGTGACGTGGACCAACCACGACGAGGAACCGCACACCGTCGCGGCCGGCGACGGCTCGTTCCGCTCCCCCGGCATGGACTCCAACGCCACCTTCAGCTTCACCTTCACCAATCCGGGCAGCTACGACTACATCTGCTCGATACATCCCTCCATGCACGGCACCGTGGTGGTGACCCCATGACCGATTCGCACACCATGAGCCGTCGCCAACTCATCCGCCACGGCGCCTGGTTCGGCGCCGCGGTCGGACTCGCGGTGGTCGGCGGTGAGGTGATCTCGCATGCCGCGGCCAAACCCTCCGGGGTGGTATCGGGGCCGACGGTGCGTTTTGCCCAGGTCTCCGACAGCCATATCGGGTTCAACGGATCCGCCAACACCGATGTGGCCGGGTCCTTCGGCCGGGCCGTCGATCAGATCAATTCGCTGGGCTACACCCCGGATTTCGTCATTCACACCGGTGATCTCACCCACCTGTCCACGCCTGCACAGTTCGATCAGGTCAAGCAGATGATGAGCGGCCTCAAGACCCCGCACGTGTTCACCGTGCCCGGCGAACACGATTCGGTCGACGACGCCGGCCAGAAGTACCGGTCGGTGTTCGGCGCGGGCACCCGCGGCGACGGGTGGCACAGCTTCGACATCGCCGGGGTACACGTCATCGGGCTGGTCAACACGTTGAACCTGAAGAAGCTGGGCCACCTGGGTGTCGACCAACTGGACTTCATCGAAAAGGACGTCGCCCCGTTGTCCTCGGATACTCCGATCGTGGTGTTCAGCCACATTCCGTTGTTCGCGATGTACCCGGACTGGGGCTGGGGCACCGACGACGCCACCCAGGCGTTGAGCTACCTGCGCCGGTTCGCTTCGGTCACCTGCCTCAACGGACATGTGCACCAACTGTTCTCGAAGACCGAGGGCAACGTGACGTTCTACAGCGGAACCACCACCGCCTATCCCCTCCCGCATCCCGGCGACGGTCCGGCACCCAAACCGCTGACCCTCCCGGCCGGTCGCCTGCACGACGCACTCGGAATCCGGGAAGTCAGCTACACCAAGGGCACCACGGCACTGGCGCTCAAGGAGGACCGGCTGTAAGCAGGAGGCATGCAGATTGAGAACTCGGTGGCGATCATCACCGGCGCCGGATCGGGAATCGGCCGTGCGCTGGCCGCATCGTTCGCCGCGGCGGGCGCCCGGGTGGTCGCCGCCGACCTCGATGCGGAGTCGGCCGAGCAGACTGCCGCCCAGATCCTGGCGGCCGGCGGGCAGGCGCTCGGCGTTCGGGCCGACGCCTGCGCCACCGCCGATATCGAGGAGCTGACCGCCACCGAGTTCGGTCCGGCCGACATCTACGTCGCCAACGCCGGGATCCTCGGCGCGCCGGGCCTCGGCACCGACGAGAGCTGGGACGCCATTCTCGACGTCAACCTGCGCGCACATATCCGCGCCGCGCAGGTGCTTGTGCCGCAATGGTTGTCGCGCGGCGGCGGATACTTCGTATCCGTGGCCTCGGCGGCCGGTCTGCTGTCCCAGATCGGAGCCGCCGGGTATGCCGTGAGCAAGCACGCCGCGGTCGGCTTCGCCGAATGGCTGGCCATCACCTACGGCGACGACAACATCGGGGTCAGCTGTGTGTGCCCGCTGGGTGTGGACACCCCACTCCTCGACGCGGTACGCACTTCGGCCGATCCGGACGCCGCGGCCGGCGCGGCGTCGATCGTGCAGTCCGGCGAGGTCATCAGCGCTGAGCAGGTGGCCACCGCAACGGTCGAGGCCGTGCAGTCGGGCCGATTTCTCGTGCTGCCGCATCCGCAGGTGCTCGACATGTACCGGCACAAGGGTTCGGATTACGATCGGTGGATCGCCGGGATGCGCCGCTATCAGCGGTCACTGCGCTCCGGCCGATGAGCGGCCTGCCGGCAACGATTGCGGCGGCACATACACACCCAGCGATATGCGGTGCCACCAGACGTGTTCGTGCCGCAGCTCGGTCCAGGTGCTGAACTCGTACCGGTACAGCTTCGCCCGAACGTATCGCGGCGGATCGTCCGGGAAGGGATTGCACCGCAGTAGCTTCAGGGTGTCTCGATCGTTCTCCAGCAGCCGGGTCAGCAACATGCGCAGCCAGCCGTGAGCGTACGCCGGTGAGATGGCGGCGAACCACATCAGCCAGTCCAACCGAAGGTGATAGGGCGCGAACTGCCGCGGCCATCGACGGACATCGCCGGGCTTGCCCTTGAACTCGTACTCCTTCCACACGGTGTGCTCACCCAGGCTGGCGTCCGAGGTGCCCTCCAACACCACCTCGTCACGGGCGCGCCCGACAGTGCCGAACGCGCCGTAGGAATTCACCAGGTGATACCGATTGTACGAGGCATTCATCCGCTGACGTTTCGAGATGAGGTTGCGGGCCGGCAGGTAGCTCATCACCGCCACCGCGACCGCGAAGCCGACCACCGTCACGATGAACCACACTGGGGTCGGGCCGAATTGATGTTCAGGAACCGGGAAAAGTGCGGCGGCACTGGAATCCGACACCGCACTGAAGGCCAGGACGATCGTGATCCAGTTGAGCCAGGCGAAGTTGCCCGACGCGACCAGCCACAGCTGGGTGATGATCACGACGAGCGCGGCCCCGCTGGCCACCGGTTGCGGGGCGAACAAGGCGAACGGCACGATGAGTTGGGCAAAGTGGTTGCCGGCCACCTCGATTCGGTGTAGCGGCTTGGGCAGGTGATGGAAGAACCAGCTCAGCGGCCCCGGCATGGGTTGCGTTTCGTGGTGGTAGTACAGGCAGGTGAGGTTGCGCCAGCACGGATCACCGCGGAGTTTGATCAACCCGGCACCGAACTCGACCCGGAACACCAACCACCGAGCCAACCACAGCACCAGCAGCGGCGGGCCGACGTCGTCGTTGCCCAGGAAGATCACCAGGAACCCGGCTTCCAGCAGCAGCGATTCCCACCCGAACGAGTACCACGTCTGGCCGACGTTCACGATCGACAGGTACAACGCCCACAGGAGCAGCCAGACCGGCATCGCGACCCACAGCGGCACCATGTCTCCGCAGCCGGCGAGCAGAGCGGCGGAGAGCAGCGCCCCCGTTGCGCACACGCCGGCGAAGAAGCGGTCACTGTAGTGAAACTGAAACAGGCTCGGGGCGCTACGGAATGAGTTGGCAGCCAGGAATCGCGGAATCGGCAGCAGGCCTCGAGAACCGAGGAGGCCGCGGAACTGCCGGGCCGCCACGATGAACGCGATCAGGTAGATCGCTGCGGTCCCCCGCTGCAATACCTGTCGGGCCAACCAGTATTCGTCTGCGATGAACCATTCCATGCGCGGACCTGACGACGTTGCGGGCGTGTCCACGAAAACGGTACCCCGAATCGGGACATTTCATGCGCGGTACGCCGACGCTAGCGGCGCCGCAGGCTCAACCGGAAGCCGGCCGGCATCATGGTCAGGCGCTCCTGCACCTGCAGCGTGTAGTCCGGATCAGCGATCAGCTCATAGCGACGGATCAGTACGGCCAACATCAACACGGCTTCGTGGAGCGCGAACTGTCTACCTATGCAAGATCTTTCACCGGTTCCGAACGGCTTGTACAGGCCACCGGGACGCGTCCGCATCTGCTCCGGGGTGAACCGGTCGGGGTCGAATGCCTCCGGGCCGTGCCCCCAGCGCGGATCCCGGTGCAGGGTCGAGGTCAGGGCCAGCGCCCAGTCGCCCTTGCGCATCGGGTGAATTCCGGCCAGCACGGTGTCCTCGCGGGCCGCGCGATAGTAGGCCGGAACCGTGGGCTGCAACCGCAATGACTCATCGAGAACCCGCCGGACATACCGCAGTTTGGCGATCTTCTCGAACTCGGGCCGCTGCTCGTCGCCCCACACCTCCTCGACTTCGGCGCGGGCCCGGGCCAACACCTCCGGGTGCCGCGACAGGAAGTACAGCGCGAATGACAAGGCACCAGAGGTGGTTTCATGCCCTGCAATCAGAAAGTTGATCAGCTGGTAGCGGATGTTGGCGGCGTCGAGATCGGACTCCAGCATGATCTGCAGCAGGTCGTCGTGGCTGCCCGAGCGCTGGGCCCGCCGGGTGGCGACGATGTCGTCGGCGAGTGCGTGCAGATAGCGCGCGTCGCGGCGGAGTCGGCGCTCGTAGCCCCGGTAGACGAAGGAGGGCAGGAAGGTCTCGCGCAGTACCCCGAGCCGGTCGGCGCCGAGCAGCGCCGAGACCATGTGTGCGACGAACGGGTGGACGGTGTCGCTCTGGAAACACCGGAACGAGTAGCCGGCGGTGCACCGCCCGATGGTCTCCAGGGTGACCCGGGTGGTGTCGGCCGAGACGTCGACGGTTTCGCCGGTACCGGCCTGCTGATCCCAATGGTCGGTGAGCTCGTCTGCGACGTCGAACATCACCGCGTGGTAGCGCCGCATCGCGGCCTGGCTGAAGGCCGGCATCAGCAGCTGATGGGCGTTGAGCCAGTTCGGCTCGTCGTTGTAGGCGGTGAACAGTCCATCGCCGGCGACGATCCGCAGGGCCTCGATATCAGGGCCCACATGCTTGCAGAACCGGGTTTCGTCGTTGAGATCGTTGACCGCGTCGGCGCCGGCGGCCACCACGTAACGGGCACCCAGGAACCGGAACTCGCAGATCGGCCCCAGCTCGGCCATGCCCATGGCGTTCTGCATCGAGGAATCCGGCTGCAGCCCGAAGATGTCACCCAGCAGGGGCACCCGCCGCGGCGGGTGGGGCAGTTTCGGATACTTGGCGCCTTCAGGTGAGGTCCGCGCGCCCAAGACGGTCATGACACCAAGATTCCGCCTTGTTATACATGTGTCAAGTAAGGGCTTGGCGTTAGGCTGCAGTCGTGGGTGCCGAGTCGAGACGCCGGCTGTCCCCCGCCGACAGACGCAACGAGCTGTTGGCGCTGGGAGCCGAGGTGTTCGGCCAGCGGCCGTACGACGAGGTCCGCATCGACGAGATCGCCGAGCGCGCCGGGGTCTCTCGCGCCCTGATGTACCACTACTTCCCCGACAAGCGGGCCTTCTTCGCCGCCGTCGTCCGGGCCGAGGGCGAGCGGTTGTTCGAGGCCACCAGCACGCCTCCCGAGCCTGGTCAGAGCCTGTTCGGCCAGCTGCGCGCCGGAGTTCTGGCCTATCTGCGCTACGACGAGGAGCATCCGCACGGCGCGTGGGCGGCGTACATGGGCCTCGGTCGCACCGACCCGGTGTTGCGCGGCGTCGACGATATCGACAACGACCGCCAGGCCGACCGGATCATGGGCCGGATCAGAGACGCGGTGTCCGAGACTCTGGACGCCAAGGTCGAACGCGATCTGCGGGCCACCGTGTACGGCTGGCTGGCCTTGACCTTCGAGATGTGCCGGCAACGGCTGAAGGACCCCTCGATCGACGCGGGATTCGTCGCCGACAGCTGCGCGCATGCCCTGCTCGACGCCCTCGGCCGGGTCCCGGGCCTGCCCGCCGAACTGGTGTGTGCGGCCGCTCCCGAACACCGCTGAAACCCACTTGTCGGTGCCGCGCGGCAGGATGGCTAGATGACCACCACGCCGGCAGATCCGCTGGCCCGGTTCAGTGCGCTGACCCGGGAGTGGTTCACGGCTGCCTTCCCGGCCCCGACGGCCGCCCAGGCACAGGCCTGGTCCGCGATCGCCGAGGGGCAGAACACCCTGGTCATCGCCCCCACCGGGTCGGGTAAGACCCTCGCCGCGTTCCTGTGGGCCATCGATGAGCTGGCCCAGTTGCCGCCCGATCCCCGCTCCGGCACCACGGTGCTCTACGTGTCGCCACTCAAGGCGCTGGCCGTCGACGTCGAACGCAACCTGCGCACCCCGCTGACCGGGATCACCCGGGTGGCCGAACGTCACGGGGTGCCGGCCCCGTCCATCAGCGTCGGCGTTCGCTCCGGGGACACCCCACCCAGTGCGCGCCGCGCGATGCTGGCCAAGCCGCCCGACATCCTGATCACCACGCCGGAATCCCTGTTCCTGATGCTGACCTCGGCGGCCCGCGAGACCCTTGCCTCGGTCCGGACAGTGATCGTCGACGAGGTCCATGCCGTCGCCGCCACCAAACGTGGTGCGCACCTGGCTCTTTCACTCGAGCGGCTCGACCAGCTGCTCGACAAACCCGCCCAGCGGATCGGGTTGTCGGCCACGGTGCGCCCTCCCGAGGAGGTGGCCAGGTTCCTTTCCGGCCAGGCCCCCACCACCATCGTCGCCCCTCCCTCCGGCAAGACCTTCGATCTCTCCGTACAGGTCCCGGTGCCGGACATGGCCAACCTCGACAACAACAGCATCTGGCCGGACGTCGAGGAGCGCATCGTCGACCTGATCGAGGCCCACCAGTCCTCGATCGTGTTCGCCAACTCCCGCCGGCTGGCAGAGCGGCTGACCTCACGTCTCAACGAGATCCACGCCGAGCGCGCCGGCATCGAGCTCTCACTCGACCACAACCCACAGGTCGGCGGGGGTGCGCCGGCCCAACTCATGGCCAGTGGGCAGGCCAACGGCGCGCCCACGCTACTGGCCCGGGCCCACCACGGCTCGGTCAGCAAGGAGCAGCGGGCCCAGGTCGAAGACGACCTCAAGAGCGGCCGCCTGCGCGCCGTCGTCGCCACCTCCAGCCTGGAGCTGGGCATCGACATGGGTGCGGTCGATCTGGTGATCCAGGTCGAGTCGCCGCCGTCGGTCGCCAGCGGGCTGCAGCGCATCGGACGCGCCGGGCACCAGGTCGGCGAGATCTCCCAGGGCGTCCTGTTCCCGAAGCACCGCACCGACCTGATCGGCTGCGCGGTGACGGTGCAGCGCATGCGCTCCGGCGACATCGAGACAATGCAGGTGCCGGCCAACCCGCTCGACGTGCTGGCCCAGCACACGGTCGCGGCGGCCGCCCTGGAACCGGTGGATGCCGACGCCTGGTTCGACGCGGTGCGCCGCAGCGCTCCGTTCGCCACGCTCCCGCGCAGTGCGTTCGAAGCGACGTTGGACCTGTTGTCCGGGAAGTATCCGTCCACGGAGTTCGCCGAGCTGCGGCCGCGGCTGGTCTACGACCGCGACCACGGCACCCTGACCGGCCGCCCCGGCGCCCAGCGCCTGGCAGTCACCTCCGGCGGGGCCATTCCCGATCGCGGGCTGTTCACCGTGTACCTGGCCACCGAATCCGAAAAGCCTTCCCGAGTCGGCGAACTCGATGAAGAGATGGTCTATGAATCTCGCCCGGGAGACGTCATCTCGCTGGGCGCCACAAGTTGGCGGATCACCGAGATCACCCACGACCGGGTTCTGGTGATCCCCGCCCCGGGTCAGCCGGCCCGGCTGCCGTTCTGGCGTGGCGACAGTGTGGGACGGCCCGCCGAATTGGGCGCGGCGGTCGGGGCCTTCACCGGGGAACTCGCCGCACTCAATCGCGCTGAGTTCGATGAACGTTGCCAGACAATGGGTTTCGCCGACTTCGCCACCGACAACCTGTACCAGCTGTTGCACGATCAGCGCGAGGCCACCGGTGTGGTCCCCAGCGACAGCACTTTTGTGGTGGAGCGCTTCCGGGACGAGCTGGGCGATTGGCGGGTGATCCTGCATTCTCCGTACGGCCTGCGGGTCCATGGGCCGCTCGCCCTGGCGGTCGGCCGACGGTTGCGGGAACGCTACGGGATCGACGAGAAGCCCACCGCCTCAGACGACGGCATCATCGTGCGGCTGCCCGACAGCGGCGAAACACCGCCCGGTGCAGACCTGTTCGTGTTCGACGCCGACGAGATCGAACCCATCGTCACGGCCGAGGTGGGCGGGTCGGCGTTGTTCGCGTCCCGCTTCCGCGAATGCGCCGCGAGGGCACTGCTGCTGCCGCGCCGGCACCCGGGCAAGCGGTCCCCGTTGTGGCATCAACGGCAACGCGCCGCACAACTGCTCGACATCGCCCGCAAGTACCCGGACTTCCCGATCGTGCTGGAAACCGTGCGCGAATGCCTGCAGGACGTCTACGACGTCCCCGCCCTGACCGAGCTGATGCGTCGAGTGGCCCAACGCCGGCTGCGCGTGGTCGAGGTGGAAACCGCCACCCCGTCACCGTTCGCGGCCTCGCTGTTGTTCGGCTACGTGGGCGCGTTCATGTACGAGGGTGACAGTCCACTGGCCGAGCGGCGCGCTGCCGCACTCGCCCTGGACACCGTCCTGCTCTCCGAACTGCTGGGACGCGTCGAGCTTCGTGAACTGCTGGATCCGGCGGTCGTCGCGTCGACTTCGGCTCAGCTACAACACCTGACGGAAGAACGAGCCGCACGCGATGCCGAGGCGGTGGCCGACCTGTTGCGGATGCTGGGGCCGCTCACCGAGGCCGAGATCGCCGAGCGCGCCACCACCGACACCATCGGGGGCTGGCTCGACGGGCTGCACGCCGCCAAACGCGCGCTGCCCGTGACCTACGCCGGCCGGACCTGGTGGGCAGCAGTGGAAGACATCGGGCTGTTGCGCGACGGGGTCGGTGCGCCGGTACCCGTCGGGGTCCCCATGGCGTTCACCGAATCCGTCGACGACCCCCTGGGGGATTTGATCGGACGCTATGCCCGTACCCACGGTCCGTTCACCACCACCGAGGTCGCCGCGCGGTTCGGGCTCGGCCTGCGGGTGACCGCAGATGTGTTGGGCCGCATGGCTGTCGACGGCCGGTTGGTGCGCGGGGAGTTCGTTGACGATCTTCCCGGCGACCAATGGTGCGATACCGAGGTACTGCGCATCCTGCGCCGTCGCTCATTGGCCGCGTTGCGCGCCCAGGTCGAGCCAGTCAGCACCGCGGCCTATGGCCGCTTCCTGCCGTCCTGGCAGCACGTCGGGTCCAGCCACAGCTCGGGTATCGACGGGTTGGCCTCGGTGATCGAGCAACTGGCCGGGGTCCTCCTGCCCGCGTCGGCCGTGGAATCGCTGGTGTTTGGGCAGCGGGTTCGCGACTATCAGCCGGCCATGTTGGATGAGCTGCTCGCTTCCGGGGAGGTCATGTGGTCCGGTGCCGGGCAGATCGGCAGCACTGACGGTTGGGTGACGTTCCACCTGGCTGAGACGGCGCCGCTGACGCTGCCGGTCCCTGCCGAGATCGAGTTCACCGATACCCACCGGGCCATCATGGAGACGCTGGGGCACGGCGGAGCGTATTTCTTCCGTCAGCTGACCGATCAAACCGCCGAATCCGAGCTCAAAACGGCTCTGTGGGAGCTGATCTGGGCCGGCTGGGTCACCGGAGATACCTTCGCTCCGGTGCGGGCGATGCTGTCTGGTCCCCGACGGACTGGGGCACCTGCACACCGTCAGCGTCAGCGGCCGCCACGACTCAGCCGCTACAGCGTCGCACGCCCGCACAGTCGCGCGGCGGATCCGATGGTGTCCGGCCGGTGGTCGGCATTGCCTGGTGCCGAACCGGATTCGACCGTGCGGGCGCATTTCCAGGCCGAGCTGCTGTTGAACCGGCATGGGGTGCTGACCAAGGGGGCGGCGGCAGCTGAGGGCGTGCCGGGCGGGTTCGCCACCTTGTACAAGGTGCTGAGTGCATTCGAGGATGCCGGTCGCTGCCAGCGGGGCTATTTCGTCGAGTCACTCGGCGGGGCCCAGTTCGCGGCGGCCTCGACCGTCGACCGGCTCCGGTCCTATCTCGACGGAGTCGATCCCCGGCGCCCCGAGTACCACGCCGTCATGCTCGCCGCGACCGACCCGGCCAACCCGTACGGCGCCGCGTTGGCCTGGCCCGATCGCTCAGGCGACTCCGATGCCCATCGGCCCGGCCGCAAGGCCGGCGCCCTCGTCGCACTCGTCGACGGGCAGTTGGTGTGGTTCCTGGAACGTGGTGGCAAGTCCCTGCTCAGCTTCACCTCCGATCCCGACACACAGCGGGCCGCCGCAGGCGCGCTGGCCGAACTCGTGACCGCCGGGCGCATGCCGTCACTACTGGTCGAGCGGATCAACGGGGTTGCCGTACTCGATCCCGGGGTCGACGAGGATCGCGCCAGCGTGCAAGAGGCGCTGGTCGGCGTCGGGTTCGCCCGGACCCCGCGCGGGTTGCGACTTCGGTAGACGGCCTCACAGTAGGCCTGCGACCTTGTACAGCACGAGCGATCCCGCAACTGCCACGTTGAGACTGTGACCGGTGCCCACCATAGGAATCTCGACCGCCAGATCGAGCAATTCCATTGCGTCGGAGGGGATGCCGCTGCCCTCGTTGCCGAGAACCAATACCGTGCGGGTGCGAACTGCGGGCAGGTCCGCCAGCCGAATCGACTCGTCGGTGAGTTCGACGCCGATGATGTGCGTTGATCGCTCCCGCTGCTTCTCCAGCCAGCCGACGACGTCGCCGTAGATCCAATGGACGCATGACCTGTGCCGCAGGGTGTTTCCTTTGCGGAGAGCCTCAGGAACCCAGGGCAGCCGGGGCACGGCCAGACATGCACCCACTGCATCGCACGTACGGAGCAGCGTGCCGAGGTTCACTCCGTGCTTGGGCCAGAGTGGCGCGACGATGATGTGGTTCCAACACTGGTGACGACCCGAGCGGCGCTGCCGGTGGATCTCTTTACGGGTACGAATACGAGGCGCCGAATGCGACGCCTCACCGCTCACTGGTAGGCGGGAACGCCCTTCCCGCGGAGTCGATTATTGATCACCAGACGATTATGCCATCGAGCAGCCGCCGACTTCCATGACAACTGGTTCAATGAGAGCATGCCCGAGGGAGATACCGTGTTCCACACCGCCACAGCACTGCGCACCGCTCTGGTGGGAAAAGTGTTGACGCGCTGCGATATTCGGGTTCCGCGCTATGCCACCGTCGACCTGACCGGACACATGGTCGACGAGGTACTCAGCCGAGGAAAGCACCTCTTCATCCGGGTGGGGCCGGCCAGCATCCACTCTCATCTCAAGATGGAGGGCAGCTGGCGCATCGGATGGACAAAGGGCGCCGCCCACCGGATCCGGATCGTGCTGGAGACCGCCGAAAGTCGGGCGACAGGGATCGACCTCGGCGTTCTGGAAGTTCTGGACCGCGACGCCGACATGGCAGCGGTCGAGCACCTCGGACCGGACCTGCTCGGCCCCGACTGGGAGCCTCGCACCGCAGCCGCCAACTTGGCTGCCGATCCGGACCGTCCCCTGGCACCGGCTCTGCTCGACCAGCGGGTGATGGCCGGTGTGGGCAATGTCTACTGCAACGAGCTGTGTTTCGTCTTCGGCCGGCTTCCCACCTCTCCGGTGAGCTCGTTGACCGATCCCCTGCGTGTCGTGCAACGGGCCCGGGACATGCTGTGGCTCAACCGGTCCCGCTGGAACCGCACCACGACAGGCGACACACGGCATGGACGACAGCTGTGGGTGTACGGCCGCGCCGGTGAGCCCTGCCGCCGCTGCGGGACATTGATCGAGACCGACAAAGGCGGCGAGCGGGTGACGTACTGGTGTCCGACCTGTCAAACGTAAGGCCGTTGCGCAATGTCCGCCACGCGTGTCGGGGCGTCGTGGCATAATCGAACACATGTTCGAAGGCGAATCCGATGCCGACCTGATCGACCTGTTATGTCTCAGGACATCGGTGACAGTTCTGCATCAGGACATCGGTGACAGTTCCGGTGGTCTTGGTGGTGACACTTCCGACCCCAGGCTCGGGTGGTGGCCGTTAATGAACCTATCGATCCTCGTGTTCGCCTCGCCATCTCGCAGTGGCCTGAGGATGCACCTCGCGGGGCGGTGACGACGTTCTGCGCCGAGCACGGTATATCTCGAAAGTCGTTCTACGCGTTGCGTAAACGCGCCAAGGTCGACGGGCCGGCCGCGGTGCTCGAACCCAGGACTCGACGCCCAAAGACCAGCCCGTCGACATGGAGCGATGAGATCAAGGATCGGGCCATCAAGGTTCGTACCGCCCTTGAGCAGTCCGGTCTGGATCACGGGCCGATCAGCGTGCACGAGAAGATGCGCGTGATGGGTCTGGAGCGGGTCCCGTCCACGGCGTCGCTGGCACGCCTCTTCCGCGAGGCCGGAGTGGCACGCCAGGAGCCGAAGAAAAAGCCCCGCTCAGCCTGGCGGCGGTTCGTGTATCCGGCCCCGAACGCGTGCTGGCAACTTGACGCCACCGAGTACGTCTTGACCCGTGGACGCAAGTGCGTGGTCTTCCAACTCATCGATGACCACTCCCGCTACGCCGTGGCCTCGCACGTGGCCTGGGGTGAAACCGCCGAGGCTGCGATCGCCGTCTTCGACAAAGCTGTCGCCAATCATGGGGTGCCCCAACGACTCCTGTCCGACAACGGAGCAGCACTGAACCCTTCGCGGCGCGGGTGTATCGGCCAACTCGTCACCCACGTGGGCGCTCTGGGCGTGGAGGCGATCACGGGCAAGCCCTACAAGCCCACCACCCAAGGCAAAAACGAACGCTTCCACCAAACCCTGTTCCGCTACCTCGACAAACAGCCTCTCGCCGAGACACTCAACGAACTGCAAGCCCAGGTCGACGAATTCGACCGCATCTACAACACCGAGCGCCCTCATCAAGGGCTGCCCGGCCGCGTCACCCCGCTGACCGCGTGGGAAGCGACCCCCAAGGCCGATGCACCCCGACCGAAACCTGACCGACGCATCTTCCAACGCATCCCCAGCCGGCACCAACGGCCCCGACCGCAGCTGCCCGCCGACCTGCCCGCCGGCACGCACCTCAGAACGGTGACCACATCAGGCACGATCGGCCTGGACTCGGTGTCCTACAAGGTCGACGTGAACCTCACGTTCGAGCACGTCCTCGTCGTCAGCACCGGCAACAACACCGGCGATGCGGTCATCATTACCGACCTGCACGGCGAAGTCCTCGCCGAGCACACCCGCCCCGCACCCGGCATCACCTACGTCGGCAACGGCCGACCCCCAGGAACCCGCCCCAAGACCACAGAACCGTCACCGAAGTCCTGATACACCAACTGTCACCCATGTCCTGATGCAGAACTGTCACCGATGTCCTGATACATCACACCGACCTGATCGACCGGATCAGTGCCGCAGCACGCGCGGAATCAGCAGCGATCGCGGGACGGCTGGCCGCGATCGGGGCGTTGGACAGTCTGCGGGAGCAGGAGTTGGCCGAGTCGATCTTTTGGACCACCGACCCGTTCGAAGAAGTCTCTGCCGAAGTATCAGCGGCGTTGCGGATCAGTCGGGGCCGGGCCGGCACCCAGATTCATCACGCCCGGGTACTACGCGACAAACTCCCGTTGGTGGCCGCCCGGTTCGCCGCCGGCGACATCGATTACCGGGTGGTGCGGATGCTCATCGCCCGCACCGGCATCGTCGACCCCGCAGTCTGGGCCGGACTGGATGAAGAACTCGCCACCCGGGCCCATAAATGGATGCGGCTATCTGAACGACAGTTGCGGGATCGGGTGGATCAATGGATCGCCAAACTCGACCCCAACGGAGTACGGGTCCCACCCCCGATCGACGACGGCCGATTCGTGCAGGTCGAGGCGAGCAGCCCCGGCATGGCCTCGGTGTGGGCCAACATCCACGCCGCCGACGGGGTCGCGCTGAATCAACGCCTCGATGCCGTCGCCGCCACCGTCTGCAAACACGACCCGCGCACCCGCGAGCAGCGCCGCGCCGATGCGGTGGGACCGGTGGCCCGACTCGAATCGCACATGCCGTGTCTGTGTCGGCGTGAGGACTGCCCCGCCGCACAGCAGCGCGCGGCCGCGGATGCGGCGGTGGTGCATGTGTTGGCCGACCAGGCCACCGTGAACGGGACTTCTGATGATCCGGGGTATGTGGTCGGCCATGGCATCGTGCCCGCCGAGTCCGTGCGGGAT
>NZ_LZSY01000169.1 GCF_001665625.1 Mycolicibacterium peregrinum
AACAACGACCTCGCCTACGAACGCGACTACCAAGCCTGGCTCGCCGAAGAAAACGGACCACCACCACCCTTCTGAGAAGAGCGATCAACCTTCGGTGGGCTCGGCCGCGTTCTGAGCGGCGTACTCCCCCGGCGTGCTGCCCAGCATGGACCGAAAGTCGTTGATGAAATGGGCCTGGTCATACCAGCCGAGTCGTACTGCCAGATCAGCGAAGTCGACTCCGGGCACGGTCTCGATCTCCAAAGCCGCCTGCTGCAGCCGATATCGGCACAGTACCCATTTGATCGTCACCCCGACATAGCGCCGGAACACCCGCTGCGTGGTTCGCGTACTCCACGGCGAGAGCTCCATGACCTGCTCCACCCGCTGCAATGTCGCGTCGTCACGCATCCGGTCGATCAACGGGCAGAGCGCCCGGTAGGTCGGGTCGGGCTCACCGGCCATCGCACCGATCGCCTCGTCCAGATCCGGTGCGCCCAACAACCCGTCGTCCACCGGCACTACGCGGCCGGTGAGCGCCGCAGCGTCCCCACCGAAACGGCCAACGAAACCACCGGGACGAAATCGCGCCCCAACCACACCACCCCGACCGCTGATCGTGATGCGGAAAACCTCGGGCACCACCCCGTGCAGCAACGTGGCGGGCAGCCGATGCCCATGGCGCACAACATCATCGCCCCACTCGTGGGTGAGATGCATGGCAGGGAAGGTGATCACCGTGCTCTCGAATGGACCTGCCTCATGCCGGTCCCAGGTCACCGACCAGAAGTGCTCGACGAAGCTCGCAGCCGCCTCCGACGGCGCCCACCGCTGAAGGTCGAATGCCGAGGCACTGCCCGCACGGCCGACCACGCCGCGCATCGGCGCGTTCTGCTGTGACGCGTTTTTCCAAGCCGGCATTGACCCCAGCCTACGAAACTGGTCGACATGAGTGTCACACCGATTCCGGAGGGCTACACGAGCCTGACCCCGTTCATCTGCGTCGACGGCGCTGCCGACGCGATCGCTTTCTACCAGAACGTGTTCGGTGCCACGGTCGTCGAGCGGATGGACGGCGCTGATGGCACCGTCTCGCATGCCGAGCTGGATTTCGGCAACGGTCGACTGCAACTCGGCGACCCGCAGGAGGCCTTTCAGATCGCCGCTCCCGCACCAGGCGCCCCGGCAACCTATTCGATGGGGCTGTACTGCCCCGACGTCGATGACGTGGTGACCCGCGCGGAGAAAGCCGGGGCGACCATCCGCGAACCTGCGCAGACGTTCGTCACCGGTGACCGGTTCGCGTCCGTCCTCGACCCGTTCGGTCTGCGCTGGACCGTGATGACCCGCGTCGAAGACCTCACGCCGGCCGAACGTGAACGACGCGTCGCCGAATGGGCGGCCACCGCCGGCGGCTAACGTGGCGGGATGTCTTGCGTGTTCTGCGCCATCGCCGCAGGTGATGCCCCCGCCATCCGCATCTACGAGGACGACAACTACCTGGGCGTCCTCGACATCAGGCCGTTCACCCGAGGACACACCCTGGTGATCCCGAAGCGGCACAGCGTCGACCTGACGGATACGCCGGCCGAGACCGTGGCGGAGATGGCCCGCATCGGTCAACGCATCGCGCGTGCAGCCCGCCGATCCGGACTGCACGCCGACGGCAACAACATCGTGATCAATGACGGCAAAGCCGCCTTCCAGAGCGTGTTCCACATCCATCTGCACGTCGTGCCGCGCCAAACCGGCGACAAGCTGTCCTTCGTCAAGGGCATGATGGTGCGCCGCGATCCGGACCGCGAGGAATCGGGACGCCTGTTACGTGCAGCGTTGGCGGAGCTCGACGAATCCGCGCAGGATTGAGCCCATGAGCATGCCCTGGTGGGAGCGGTATATCGGCCTCCCGTTGCTGTTGCTGCACGACAAGGTCTACAAGGCCACCGACGGCCGGATCGGCCATCACATCCCAGGCGGTCCGACCGCCCTGATCCTGCATACGGTGGGTGCCAAAACCGGTCTGCAGCGCGCGAATTCGCTGACCTACGCAAAAGACGGCGATAACTACCTCGTCGTGGCGTCGAAGGGTGGTGAACCGACGGCACCCGGCTGGTACCACAACCTGAAGGCAAATCCGCAGGTCGAGATCAACGTCGGCCCCAAGCGATTCGGTGTGACGGCCACGCCGGTGATGCCCGATGAGCCCGACTACCCGCGGCTGTGGGAGATCGTCAACGCGATGCCGGGCAACAAGGACCGTTACAAGGGGTACCAGAAGCGGACGTCACGTCCGATCCCGGTGATCGTGCTGAGCCCCTAGAACAGCTCCTTGGCCAGCAGTTCCAGGGTGGTGTCACGGGCCGTCGCGGTCGTCGGATCGGCGCCGCGACGAGCCGAGCCCACGGGGTTGACCATCACCTCGTCGACGTCGAATTCCTCGGCCAAGGCCCGGACCTGCTCTGCCGCCTCGGTAGGTGAACCGACCACGGCGCGCGCGAGCCCGGAGGCCACAACGGCCTGCGCCTGCGGGGTCATGGTCGTCGCCTCGGCGTCCTCGACGAGATCGAGAGCGCCGAACGGCTGGCCGGTGCGCAGCCGGCCCATCATCTGTAATTGCGGCAGGAGCAGGGCCCTGGCCTCTTCGCTCGTCTCTGCCACCGAGGCGTTGACAGTCAGGAAGGTCACCGGCTCGGACGCCAGATCGCTGGGCTGGAACTCGTCGCGGTAGACGGCCAGCGCCTCGGCGGTGCCGTGCCCGGAGAAATGGTGGGCGAAGACGTACGGCAGCCCCTTGGCCGCGGCCAGGTGCGCTGAGTACATCGACGAGCCGAGCAGCCACATCCGGGGTTCGGTGACCGCGACGGGCGTCGCCTTGAGCACGTAGTTCTCCCGCATCAGGTCGCGCGGCAACGGCACGCGGACACCGCGCGCACTCATCAAGGCCACCACGTCGTCGAGGTACTGCGGGAACGCTTCGATATCGCGATCGTCGCGCCCGGCGGCGCCACGCAGGGCCAGCGAGGTGACCGGGTCTGATCCCGGGGCCCGACCGATGCCTAGATCGATGCGACCGGGATGGGCGGCCTCCAGCAGCGCGAACTGTTCGGCCACCGCCAGCGGTGCGTGGTTGGGCAGCATCACCCCGCCCGACCCCAGCCGCAGTTGCGTGGTGTGCGCGGCGAGATGCGCGATCAGCACCGGCGGGCTGGTGGCGGCCACCGCGGGCATGTTGTGGTGTTCTGCGAGCCAGTAGCGGGTGTATCCGAGCCGGTCAGCGGTCTGCGCCAGGTGTGTCGTGGCCGTCAGGGCGTCGGCAGTGGACTGGTCGGTGCGAACCGGGACGAGGTCGAGGACAGAAAGCCGCATGACAGCGTCAACGTCACGAGCGGCCCGGTTCGTTCCCGTCCGCCTCGGTCACCAGGTGCTCGGCGGTGACGAAGATGTCGTCGAGCATGGCAGGCGTGAGCCGGCCGGTGAAGGTGTTCTGCTGGCTGGGGTGGAAGCATCCGAGAAGCGTGACCGGGCCGAACGCCGAGGTCAGCGACGCCGTTGCACCGTGGCCGAACTTTGGGGCGGGTTTGGGGCGATCCCCGATCAACTCCAGCGCCGCCCGCCAGGCAAAGCCGCCCAATGCGATGACCACGCGCACCGACGGTCCGGCCAGCCGCCATTCGGCCTGCAGCCATGGCGCGCAGGTGGCCCGCTCGGCCGGTGTGGGCGCATTCGCCGGAGGAGCGCAGCGCACCGCGGCCGCCATCCGGGTGCCGCTCAACTGCAGACCGTCGGCGGCGTCGACGCTCTCGGCCTGGTTCGCCAGACCGGTCCGGTGCAGCGCGGCGAACAGGAAATCCCCCGAGCGGTCGCCGGTGAACACCCTGCCGGTGCGGTTGGCGCCCTGCGCGGCAGGCGCCAGCCCGACGATGAAGATCCGCGGCTGCTCCGAACCGAACCCCGTCGCCGGGCGACCCCAATATGGTTGATCGGCAAAAGATTTCCGCTTGGCGATCGCGACCTCTTCGCGCCAGGTGACCAACCGGGGGCAGGCCCGGCACACCGAGATCAGCGCGTCCAGCTCGTCCACCGACCCGGCCCCGGCCGCCAGCCGCCGCACCTGCGCGGCGGTCTTCGCCACCGGAGTGGATGGGGTGGCCGGATCACCGGGCCAGCCCGAGCCTGGCGGTACCGGGGACGTGAACAGTTCTCCGGTCCTTGGATGAGCGAGCTCCATCAGCTCACTGTGCCCGAAATTCCGTCGCGACGGGTGCGGGCACGCTGCTAGATTCGGCCGCGATAGCCATGACCGACACCAAGCGCGGCCCACTGCTGCTGATCCTGTTCGCCGCGCTGATGGCCGGGGCGGGCAATGGCATCACGATCGTCGCGTTCCCCTGGCTGGTGTTGCAGCGCAACGGTTCCGCGCTCGACGCGTCGATCGTGGCGATGGCCGGGACCCTGCCGCTGCTGATCGCCACGCTGATCGCCGGGGCAGCCGTGGACTATCTGGGCCGGCGGCGCGTCTCGATGATCTCCGATCTACTGTCGGCCCTGTCTGTGGCGGCGGTTCCGACGCTGGCCCTGACCTTCGGGGTGGACGCGGTGAATGTCGCGGTGCTGGCTGTCCTGGCCGCGTTGGGCGCCTTCTTCGACCCGGCCGGGATGACGGCCCGCGAGACCATGCTGCCCGAGGCCGCCGGCCGCGCGGGGTGGACGTTGGACCACGCCAACTCCGTGTACGAGGCGGTGTTCAACCTGGCCTACATCGTCGGTCCAGGCATCGGCGGCCTGTTGATCGCCACCATCGGTGGAATCAACACGATGTGGGTGACCGCCGGGGCGTTCTGCTGTTCGATCCTGGCCATCTCGATCCTGCGGCTCGAAGGTGCGGGCACGCCGGACCGCTCCATGCTGACCGAAGGCGTCCTCGCGGGCATCGTCGAAGGGCTTCGATTCGTCTGGCACACACCGGTATTGCGCACCCTCGCGATCGTCGACCTGGTGGCCACCGGGCTGTACATGCCCATGGAATCGGTCCTTTTCCCGAAATACTTCACCGACCGCAACGAACCCACCGAACTGGGCTGGGTACTGATGGCGCTGAGCATCGGCGGGTTGCTGGGGGCGCTCGGCTACGCGGTGCTGTCACGACCGCGGGCGGTCAATCGGGCACCGTACATGAGCCGACGGGCCACCATGCTGACCGCGGTGATCACGCTCGGCGTGGCGATGACGGTCATCGCGTTCCTGCCACCGCTTCCACTGATCCTGGTGCTGTGCGCGATCGTCGGGTTCGTCTACGGGCCGATCGCGCCCATCTACAACTACGTCATGCAGACCACCGCCCCGCAGCACCTGCGCGGCCGCGTGGTCGGGGTGATGGGTTCACTGGCCTACGCCGCCGGCCCGCTCGGCCTGATCCTGGCCGGACCGCTGGCCGACGCCGCCGGCCTGCACGCGACGTTCCTGGCCCTGTCCCTGCCGATGCTGCTGCTGGGTCTGGTCGCGGTCTTCCTGCCGGCACTGCGCGCCTTGGACTCCGGTCGTCAGCATTGACTCTGCGCCCACGGTGAGAAACTGCAGGTGATCAGCGCCCTCACCGCAGAGTGAACGGCCCGAACTACGATTCCGGTGTGGAATCCGCGCTGTCGAAGTTGATCGCCGAACTGCCCGAGGGGGTCGTGGTCACCGACCCCGACATCCTGGCCTCCTACCGCCAGGACCGGGCTGCCGATCCGGCGGCGGGCACCCCGCTGGCGGTGGTTCGGCCGACCCGCACCGAGGAAGTCCAGACCGTGCTGCGTTGGGCCGGCGAGCACCGGGTGACGGTCGTCCCGCGTGGCGCAGGGACCGGGTTGTCGGGCGGCGCGACCGCGCTGAACGGCGGGATCGTGTTGTCCACCGAGAAGATGCGTGACATCACCGTCGACCCGGTCACCCGCACCGCTGTCGTGCAGCCCGGCCTGCTCAACGCCGAGGTGAAGAAAGCCGTTGCCGCACACGGGCTGTGGTATCCGCCCGACCCGTCGTCGTTCGAGATCTGCAGCATCGGCGGCAATGTCGCGACCAATGCGGGCGGGCTGTGCTGCGTCAAGTACGGCGTCACCACCGACTACGTGCTCGGGCTGCAGGTGGTGCTGGCCGACGGCACCGCGGTACGGCTGGGCGGCCCGCGCTTGAAAGACGTTGCGGGCCTGAGCCTGACGAAGCTGTTCGTCGGCAGCGAGGGGACGCTGGGAATAGTCACCGAGGCGACGCTGCGGCTGCTACCCCCGCAGCACTCCCCGTGCACCGTGGTGGCCACGTTCGATTCCGTGGAAGCCGCGTCGAACTCGGTCGTGAAGATCACCGGCAAGATCCGGCCGTCCATGCTGGAGTTCATGGACTCCGTGGCGATCAACGCCGTCGAGGACAAGCTCAAGATGGGCCTCGACCGCAACGCCGCGGCGATGATGGTGGCCGCCTCCGACGATCGCGGTGCCGCGGGCGCCGACGACGCCGCGTTCATGGCCCAGGTGTTCACTGAATGCGGTGCCACCGAGGTGTTCTCGACGTCCGATCCGGACGAGGGTGAGGCCTTCGTGGCCGCCCGCCGTTTCGCCATCCCGGCCGTCGAGGCCAAGGGCTCACTGCTGCTGGAGGATGTCGGTGTGCCGCTGCCCGCACTGGCAGACCTGGTCAGCGGGGTGGCCGAGATCGCGGCCCAGCGGCGACTGCTGATCTCGGTGATCGCCCATGCCGGTGACGGCAACACCCACCCGCTGATCGTGTTCGACCCGGCCGACGCCGATGAGGCGCAGCGGGCTCAGCTGGCGTTCGGCGAGATCATGGACCTCGCGATCGGCCTGGGTGGCACCATCACCGGTGAGCACGGCGTGGGCCGGCTCAAGCAACCGTGGCTGGCCGGCCAGATCGGCCCGGACGCCATGGAACTCAATCACCGGATCAAGCGGGCGCTGGACCCACACAACATCCTCAACCCCGGCGCAGCGATCTAGCCCGGACTCAGGCCGCTGCGAACATCGTCAGCAGATGGCTTGTGCGCCAGGCGATCAACGCAAGGAATACCAGTAGCACCGCCACCGAGACCCCGGCCTGGATGGCATTTCGACGCGCGCCCGGGGCGTACACGTAAGCGGCGGCGATACCCGCACCCGTGATCAGGCCGCCGATGTGGCCCTGCCAGCTGATCGCCCCGGTTCCCAATGCGGGCCCGGCGAAGGTGAACACCAAGTTGATGATGACGACGGCAGCGATCATGCGGACGTCGAGTTGGAGCTTGCGGGCCACCACGAAGATCGCACCGAACAGGCCGAAGATCGCCCCGGATGCGCCGGCGGTCGGGACGTTGACCGGCGTGAGCAGGTACACCAGTACCGAACCGCCCAGCGCGCTGAGCGCATACAACGCCCCGTATCGCAGCCGGCCCAGCCACTGCTCCAGCGGCGGACCCACCACGTAGAGGGCCCACATGTTGAACAACAGGTGCATCACGCCGTAGTGCAGAAAAGCCGAGGTCACCAGCCGGTAGTACTGGTCGTAGACCGCGATCCCCGGGGCCCACAACGTCAGCTCCTCGGTGACCCGATCCCCCGAGGCCATCTGCAGCACGAACATCACGACGTTCACCGCGATCAGCGCGTAGGTCAGGATCGGCGCCCCGGCCCGGGCCACCCCGCCGAACTGCGTGCGCTCGGCCCGCACCGACCTGGCGCCCTCGTTGACGCACTCCACACACTGATGGCCGACGGCCGCCGAGCGCATGCACTCGGGGCAGACAGGGCGCCCGCAGCGGGTGCAGCTCACATAGGTGGGACGGTCCGGATGCCGGTAACACGTCGGCGTCTGGGCAGGTAGCTGCGGCGTGCCAGGGGTGTTCATCACGCCCGAGCCTAATGCGGGTCCGACTATTGACACAGATGCCACGACTGTCGTACGAATAAGACATGGCAGCGACTTTGTCTCACAGCTCCGCCCGGTTCGTTCCCGCCGACGCCGACACCTGGCCCAATCCGTGGCCGATGTACGCCGCTCTGCGCGACCACGATCCCGTGCACCACGTCGTGCCCGAGGAGTCGCCGGAGCACGACTACTACGTGCTCTCCCGGCACGCCGACATCTGGGCGGCCGCCCGGGACCACGAGACCTTCTCCTCGGCGCAGGGCCTGACGGTCACCTACGGAGAGCTGGACATGATCGGGCTCGCCGACAACCCGCCGTTCGTCATGCAGGATCCACCGGTGCACACCGAGTTCCGCAAGCTGGTCTCGCGCGGGTTCACCCCGCGTCAGGTGGAAGCGGTGGAGCCCAAGGTGCGGGAATTCGTCATCGAGCGCCTCGAGGGGTTGCGCTCGAATGGCGGCGGGGATATCGCCGCCGAGTTGTTCAAGCCGCTGCCCTCGATGGTCGTCGCGCACTACCTCGGGGTGCCCGAGGCAGACCGGGACCAGTTCGACGGCTGGACAGACGCCATCGTCGCGGCCAACAGCTCGGCCGGCGGTATCACGGCGGCGATGGGCACCGCCGGGGCTGCAGTGGCCTCGATGATGGGCTACTTCTCCGAGCTCATCGAACGACGCCGCCGCGAGCCCGGCGACGACACCATCTCGCACCTGGTGGCCGCCGGCGTCGGTGCGGACGGCGACATCGCCGGCGTGCTGTCGATTCTGGCCTTCACGTTCACCATGGTCACCGGCGGCAACGACACCACCACCGGAATGTTGGGCGGCGCAGTGCAACTCCTGCAGCAGCGGCCCGATCAGCGTCAACTTCTGATCGACGACCCCGAACTGATCCCGGAAGCTGTCGACGAGTTCCTGCGGCTGACCTCCCCGGTGCAGGGTCTGGCCCGCACCACCACCCGCGACGTCACCATCGGCGACACCACCATCCCGGCCGGGCGCAAGACGCTGTTGCTGTACGGCTCGGGCAACCGCGACGAGCGTGAATTCGGTGAGAACGCAGCCGAACTCGACGTGCGACGCGCCCCGCGCAACATCCTGACCTTCAGCCACGGTGCACACTTCTGCCTCGGCGCAGCAGCTGCCCGCATGCAGTCCCGGGTGGCACTGACCGAATTGCTCTCCCGCTACCCCGGTTTCGAGGTCGACCTGGACGCGGTGGTCTGGGCCGGCGGCAGCTATGTGCGACGGCCGTTCTCCGTGCCGTTCCGAGCCGGGGCCTGATGCCCCGCGACTGGTTGTCGGCCCGGCGGTCCGAAGTGGCCGCCGACCACATCCTCGACGCCGCCGACTCGCTGTTCACCCAGCAGAACGCGGCGACCGTCGGCATGCACGAGATAGCCGCCGCCGCAGGATGTTCCCGCGCCACGCTGTACCGCTATTTCGAGAACCGCGAGGCGCTCTACACCGCCTATGTGCACCGCGAGGCACGTCGGCTGTACGAAGAGGTCAGCGAACAGGTGGCCACGGTCACCGATCCGGCGCAGCGCCTGATCGAGGGCGTGATCACCGCGCTGCGGGCAGTGCGTGTCAGCCCGGCGCTGTCGTCGTGGTTCGCCACCGCTCAACCGCCGATCGGCGGCGAGATGGCCGAACACTCCGAGGTGATCCGCGCGTTGGTGGAAGGCTTCGTGCGTTCACTCGCCGGCGAAACGGGGCAGCGCGACGACGTCGTGGGCCGCCGCGCCAGGTGGCTGGTGCGCGTCATGGTGTCGCTGCTGGTCTTCCCCGGCGTCGACGAGGCGGACGAGCGGACCATGCTGGCCGAGTTCGTCGCCCCGCTGGTGATCCCGTCAGGACTGCGCGCACAGTAGCCGATTGCCCGGCACGCAGGGCGAACCTGCCCCATACTTTCGATTATGGCCAGCCACCCGACGCCACTGCCGCCGCTCCCGGCGGTCACCAGCATTGCCGAGGTTGTCTCGGCCATCGACACGGTCACCGATTGGGCTGTGGAAACGTCAAGTCGGCTGGGCTATTTCGCCGCCCTGTACAAAAGGATCACCATCGCAGTAGGCACCGCGGTCGACGCCGGCACATTCGAGGACGGTCCACGGATGGACCGGCTCGACGCGGCGTTCGCACAGCGCTACTTCGATGCGCTCAACGGCTACTTCCACCCGGACCGGTACCCGAAACCCACCCGGTCCTGGCGGGCCACCTTCGAGTGGGCCGACAAACCCGCACCGATCCTGGTGCAGCACATGCTCGCCGGCGTCACCGCCCACATCGTCCTCGACCTCGGCATCGCGGTACAGGGTCTCGTGGGAGCAGGCCGGCTACCGTCGCTGCACAAGGACTTCGACACCATCAACGCCGTGCTGGCGAGCCAGATCGCCGGGGTGGTCAACGACATCAACGAGCTGTCACCGGCGCTGGCCGACATCTATGCCGTGCTCCAACAGCATCAGATCTTCGTCCTGAACGAGGCGATCCGCTCCCTGCGTGACAGCGCATGGCGGTTCGCCACGGTGCTGGCGTTGGAACCCGGATTCGCGCGGCCACCGACGATCTGGGCCCGAGACCTCCAGGTGAGCCGGCAGGCGCAGGCCGTGTTCGACCCACCCAGCCTGGTCGGCGCCTTCGATCTGGCGATCAAGGAGATCGCCGCGCGCGAGAGTCGCGATGTGGCCCACAACGTTCGGGTGCTCGACCAGATCGCCGAGACGCCCGCCCCGATTCAGACAGTGCTTTGACGGTGTGAGGCCGGGCGGCGTCAGGCCACCCAGTAGGCCTGCGCCTTGATGGACTTGCGCGGGATCCCGTATTCCTCGCGGAAGACCCGTGCCACGGCCCGGGTGGTGCGGTTGTTGCATGCGACCCAACCGAAATGGTCCGAGGCGTCAAAGGCCGACGCGCTGACGGTCGCCAGCAGATCCTCTTCCGCCCGGTCCACCCAGATGATCTCCGCGCCACCGGTGACCGGCAGCTCGCGGTCGTCGTCATATCCGGCCTCCAGGAAGACCCAGGCCGGGGTATCCCCGATCGCGTCCAACAGTGAGTTGATCGCGGGAAGCGACGCCGTGTCACCGACGATCACATAACCGGCCGGTGCCGGCTCGGGTAGGGCGAAATTGCTGCCGAGGACCGTCACGTCCAGGACGTCGCCGGGCTGGGCCGCACGGGCCCAGCGGGTGGCGATGCCGTCGTGCATGGCGAAATCGATGTCCACGGTGCCGGCGTGCGGATCGGCGTTGACCAGGGTGTAGCCGCGCTGATGAGCCTTGCCGTCGTCGGGAAACCAGCCCCGCACCCACATCGTCGGATGAACCCGATGCTCAGCGAGCAGTTTTTCCGCTTTGAAGTGAAGTCGGAGGTAGTTCGGCGTGAGCTCGGTACGGCCCGAGACCGTCAGCTCGTAGTCACCGCCCCGCCAGAGTTTGACCAGGGCCCCCTCGAGCCCGCGCGACGCCTTCTGCTCGGCCATGCGTACCTCCTGTGAACCTTCTTATTAGGTAAGCTTACCCTAACTAAAAGATCAGGAGCGGACGCGCGTGAACCGGTGCAGCAACCAGGCGGCCGGGATGGTGAACACCATGGTGAGCACGAACAGGTTGAACATCGACCCCGTGTAGACCGGATCGCGCATCACCTCGACCATCACCAACTCCATGATCATCAGGTGGATCAGGAAGATCTCGTAGGAGATCTCACCGAGGAAGACCATCGGGCGCGACGCCAGGAACCGGCTGTACCAACCTCGGTCGCCCAAAGCCGGCGGAGCCACCAGCAGAGCCGCGATCACCGCATAGAAGAACGTCTTGGCCAACGCCTCGCTCAGCTTGGCCGGCGACGTGGTCGGCTCCCCCGCGAGCGGCGTCGACGCGATGAAGTAACACACCACCGCCAACGGCACGCACACCATTCCGTAGCCACGCACCTTGAGCTGGCTCAGCACGGTCAATGCCATACCCGCCACGAACCAGGCCATGTACGTGGGCAGCCACAACCGGGCACCGTCGGGCAGACCCGTGGAATCGTGCACGATCCACAGCCACAGCGGAGACATCGCCGCCAACGAGGCCAGGCCGAAGAACAACAGGCCCGGGCGCCAACGCCGCCGGCACAACACCACCAGCAGCAGATAGGCCACCAGCGGCAACGCGACGTAGAACGCCGCTTCCACCGCCAGGCTCCACATCTGGGTCAACCCCTGATGCAGGTAGGAGAACAGGTAGTTGTCCGTATAGATCTGAGACAACGTCAGATTGCGGAACAGACCCATCCAGGTGTGCCCGGGATTGGGGCCCGCCGTCCGGAAGTGGTAGAGCAGGTAGGCGAGCAGCACCGTGACCACATAGGCCGGCATGATCCGTCGCACCCGGTGCCAGGCGTAGCGGCGGACGGACGGGGACTTGCCCCGCCCGATGTCGCCGGAGGCGGCAGCCCGCACCCACGGTCGGAACAGCAGGAAACCGCTCAGCACGAAGAAGATCGGCACACCGATCTCGGCCCGCGAATACACCAGCCCGAGATAGCCCTGCCCATACTTGCCGGTCGTGTACGCCGCGTGGGTCAGCACCACCAGAATGGCGGCCACCGCACGGATCCCGGTCAGCGACGCGACCCGCGTGGACCCAGAAGCCCCGGAGACCACGTTGTCTACCGACTCGAGGCCACCTTGATCCGACGGCCCCTTCACGCTTCTGGAGACCGTCACTTGGTCTTCCGGTGCGGCTTCCCCGAGCGGTCGCGGTGTTCGGAACGGCCCTTGTACTCACGGCGCGGCCCACGGTCACTATGGTCGGCGCGCTCACCGCGCTCCCGCTCCAGATTGATCAGCATGCCCGAGATCCGGGTGTTCTCCAGCGCCTTGAGCGTCTTGCTCGGCAGCTTCTCCGGCAGCTCCACGAGCGAATAATCACCACGGATGGTGATGTGGCCGAACTCGTTGCGATGCAGGCCGCCTTCGTTGGCGATCGCGCCGACGATGTGGCCGGGACCCACCTTGTGCCGCTTGCCCACCGAGATCCGGTACGTTGCCAGGCCCTCACGCGGCGGACGCTCCTTGCGAGCAGGCCGCTCGCCCCGATCGTCGCGATCGCGCTCCCGGCGCTTCTCCGGCGGCGGCTCGGTCATCAGGAACTCTTCGCCGTTACGCGACTGCAGCGCCAGCGCGGCGGCGATGTCGACCATCGGCACGTCGTTCTCGCGCTCGAAGTCCTCGATGATCCGGCGGAACAATTCCAGGCCCGGACCATTGAGCGAGTCGGTGATGGAATCACGGAACTTGGCCACGCGCTGCGCGTTGACGTCGTCGACGCTGGGCAGCTCGGCCTCGATGACCTTCGACCGGGTGTGCTTCTCGATCGACTTGAGCAGGTGCCGTTCGCGCGGGGTGACGAACAGCAGGGCGTGCCCTGAGCGACCGGCCCGGCCGGTGCGGCCGATGCGGTGCACGTACGACTCGGTGTCATGCGGGATGTCGTAGTTGACGACATGGGAGATGCGCTCGACGTCCAGACCGCGGGCGGCGACGTCGGTGGCGACCAGAATGTCGATCGTGCCGTCCTTGAGCGCGCTGATGGTGCGCTCACGTTGGGACTGGTTGATGTCGCCGTTGATGGCGGCCGCCGCGAAGCCGCGGGCCTTGAGCCGCTCGGCGACCTCCTCGGTGGCCTGCTTGGTGCGGACGAACACGATCATCGCGTCGCCCTCTTCGACCTCGAGCACCCGCGTCAGCGCGTCCAACTTGCGCGCACCCGCCACCTGGATGAACCGCTGGGTGATGTTCTCGGCGGTCGCAGTCTTGGCCTTGACCGTGACCTCGACCGGATCGTGCAGGTACTTGGTGGTGATCTTGCGGATGGCCGGCGGCATCGTGGCCGAGAACAGCGCCACCTGCTTGTACTCCGGGGTGTCGGCGAGGATCCGCTCGACCTCTTCGGCGAAGCCCATGGTGAGCATCTCGTCGGCCTCGTCGAGCACCAGGTAGTCCAGGTTCGACAGATCCAGCGTGCCGCGCTCGAGATGGTCGATCACGCGGCCCGGAGTGCCCACCACGACCTGGGCGCCGCGACGCAGCCCGGACAGCTGCACGGTGTAGGACGCACCGCCGTAGATCGGCAGCACGTTGACCGCAGGAAGGTGCGCGCCGTACCGGCCGAATGCCTCGGCGACCTGCAATGCCAACTCACGAGTCGGTGCCAGCACCAGCGCCTGGGTGGCCTTGCTTGAGGTGTCGATCTTGGACAGGATCGGGATGGCAAAAGCGGCCGTCTTGCCGGTGCCGGTCTGAGCCAGCCCGACCACGTCGGAGCCCGCGAGCATGGCTGGAATGGTCGCGGCCTGGATCGCCGAAGGCGTCTCGTATCCGACATCAGTGACTGCCTTCAACACTGCAGGGTCGATCTGCAGGTCGGCAAACGTTGGGGCGGTATCCCCCGAATCCGGGTCTGGCGAGGTCATCGGTTCAGAAGTCTAGTGCCAATCGGCCGGATTCCCGGCCGCGCGCCTGCACAACCCCGCAGCGGGGTCACGGTAGGTTGCCCAACTGTGAAACGGGTCGCAGTGTTCGCCATGGCGCCCGGGGTCGTCGTGGCGGCCGTGCTCACGCTCGCGGGGTGCGGATCAGGAGATTCCACGGTCTCAAAAACCCCCGAAGCCAGCGCCAACGCGGCACCGCCCCCGGCGTCGAAACCAGCCGCCAAGGCCGCCCCGACACCGGCGGCACCGCAGGCCGACCCGTGCGCGGTCAACCTGGCCGCACCCGAGATCGCCAAGGCCGTCTCCGAGTTGCCCCGTGACCCGCGCAGCAATCAGGCCTGGAGCCCCGAACCGCTGGCGGGCAACTACAACGAGTGCGCGCAGCTGTCGGCGGTGATCGTCAAAGCCAACACCAACTCCGAACACCCCAACACCCGGGCCGTGCTGTTCCACCTCGGCAAGTTCATCCCCACCGGCGTGCCCGACACCTACGGCTTCAACGCCATCGACAAGACGGCCAGCACCGGGGACACCGTGGCGCTGCAGTACTCGGGCGGATTCCACGGACTGGCCAGCACGGTGAAGTTCCGCTGGAACGGCGGCGGCGTGGAGTTGATGGGCAACACAGGCTAGATCCGCAGCCCCGTCACAGTTGTGACTCGCCGCCGTCGACCACCAGCTCGGTGCCGGCGACATACGTCGCGTCAAGCGCCAAAAATGCCACCGCAGGCGCAAACTCGCTGGGCCGACCCCACCGCTTCATCGGACTGCTCGCGGTGAACTCGGCCTTGAGTTGGGCGGCCTTCTCCGGCACTTCCTTCTCCAACTTGCCGGTGTCGATCGAGCCGGGGCTGATCGCGTTGACCCGAATTCCTCTGGGCAGCAACTCCCGGCTGAGAGTGCGGGCCATCGATCGCAGCGCCGCCTTGCTGGCCGAGTACACGCTCAGCGCATCCCACCCCGTCTGGTTCGCGATCGACGTCGTCAGCACCACACCACTGCCCTCCGCGAGCAGCGGCGCCAGCCTCTGCACGGTGAAGAACGGCCCCTTGGTGTTGATCGCGAAGACCTCATCGAAGGTCTGCTCGGTCACCGCATCGAAGGGGTCGAAGCTACCGATGCCGGCGTTGACGACCAACGCGTCGACCGTGCCGAATTCGATCTTGACGCGGCCGGCCAGCGCGTCGATATCCGGTAGCGAGCTCGCGTCGCTACGGACCGTGATCCCGTTGCCGCCGAGCTGCCGCCCCGCATCGTCCAGCGTGTCCTGGCTGCGGCCGGTGACCAGCACGCGAGCGCCGTTGTCCACCAGGAACTGTGCGGCCGCCAGCCCCAGCCCGCTGCTTCCCCCGGTGATCACCACGTTCTTGCCGTCGTATCTGCTCATACCGTCGAGTCTTCGACAGTCCTCCGAACCGCGTCCAAGACCTGTTCGGCACCGCGTCATGCCGAATCGGAATACCGCTGGGCCCGAGCCAGGTTGAGAACAGCCATGGAGACAGTGCGGTGAACGACGCCGGGGTCGACCTGGAGTTGCGCTTGGTGCGGTATTTCACGGTGGTGGCCGAGCAACTGAACTTCAGCCGGGCGGCCGCCGAGTTGCACGTGGCCCAGCCGTCGCTGAGTCGCCAGATTCAACGCCTGGAAAAGCGGCTCGGCGTACGTCTGCTGGAGCGTATCCCGCAGGGCGCCCAGCTCACCGAAGCCGGCAAGGCATTCCTGCCGGAGGCGCAGGCCCTCCTGCGAGCCGCCCGGCAGGCCGCCGTCACCGCGCGCGCCTACGCGCCCGCGGGCAAGGTCATGATCGGGTACGTCGAGGATCTCGTCATCACCCCGGCCGTGCGGGAACTGCGCCGACTGCACCCCGGTACCGAGATCGGCACCCGCCACCTCGAATGCCACGAAGAGAAGGCCTTCACAGACGGACATGTGGATGTCCTGGTGGCCCGTGCCCCGCTGTTCGTCCCGACCGACGGGGTCCGGGTCACCGCGCTGTACGACGAGCCACGGATGCTCGTGGTGCCTGCCGACCATCAGCTGGCCGGCCGGACGTCGGTGTCGCCCGACGACTTCGCCGGCGAGGATTTCATCTGCCCCCACGGCGGGGCCCGCTCGATCTATCCGACGGGTTCATTCCAGGACAGCGACCCCGGGCCGATGTCGGCTGGTCCCATCGACGAGAGCTTCGAGGACCGGCTCGAACTCATCGCAGGCGGGCAGGCGATCGCGGTGCTGCCCGTCGGTGATCGGCGTGCGTCACTGCGCGCCGATCTGGTCACCGTTCCGGTGGTGGGCTTCCCGGCCAGCACGGTGGTGGTGGCCAGCCGGGTCGGTGAACCGAACCCGCTGGTTGCCGAGTTTGTCCGGACCGCTCGCACCCACCTCACCGCGCAAGCCGCCTGACCTGTCGGAGCGCTGCCCTACAGTGGCACCGTGTTCGTCACCGACGAAGGCGCGTCGGGCCCGACGGTCATCTACAGCGCGTCGGACCTGGCTGCGGCCGCCCGCTGTGAGTACGCCCTGCTGCGTTCGTTCGACGCGCGGCTGGGCCGGGGACCGGCAGTGTCTTCCGACGACGAATTACTGGCCCGCACAGCAGAACTCGGCGAGGAACACGAGCAGCGCCACCTCGATGAATTGCGCGCCGACGCATCACCGTCCGAGGTGACGGTGATCGGCCGGCCCGCCTACACGGTGCCGGGTCTGACCACGGCTGCCCAGGCCACTCTCGAAGCAGTAGAGCGCCGGGACCCGGTGATCTACCAGGCCGCGATGTTCGACGGGCGCTTCGCCGGGTTCGCCGACTTTCTGATCTGGGACGGCGACCGCTACCGGCTGCGGGACACCAAGCTGTCGCGCTCGGTGAAGGTGGAGGCACTACTGCAGCTGGCCGCCTACGCCGACGTACTGGCCCGAGCCGGCGTGCCGGTGGCGGACGAGGTCGACCTGGTCCTCGGCGACGGCGCGGTAGCCAGCTACCGCGCCGACGAACTGCTGGCGGTGTACCGGCCGCGTCGTAGCGCGTTGCAGACACTGCTCGACGGCCACCTCACCGCCGGTACCGCGGTGTCCTGGTCCGACGAGACGGTGCGGGCCTGTTTCGGCTGCGATGAATGCCAGGAGCAGATCCGCACCACCGACGACCTCTTCCTGGTCGCCGGAATGCGGGCGACCCAGCGCGCCCGGCTCATCGACGCGGGCATCACCACCGTGCATCAACTGGCCGAGCACACCGGAGCCGTACCCGGGCTGGCCCGGCGCGTGGTGACAGCGCTGACCGGCCAGGCCCGCTTGCAGGTGGCGCCGCGGGTGGACGCCAAGCCGCCGTACGAGGTCGTCGATCCGCAACCGCTGATGCTGCTGCCCGACCCGGACAAGGGTGACCTGTTCTTCGACTACGAGGGCGACCCGCTGTGGACGGTCAACGGTCACGAGTGGGGCCTGGAATACCTGTGGGGCGTCCTCGGCGCGGAGGGCAACTTCCAACCGCTCTGGGCCCATGACCGGGCCAGCGAACGTCAGGTGCTCATCGATTTCCTGGACCTGGTCCGCAAGCGCCGCAAGCGTTTTCCCAAGATGCACATCTACCACTACGCGCCGTACGAGCGCAGCACCCTGCTGCGGCTGGCCGGCCGCTACGGGGTCGGCGAGAACGACGTCGACGATCTGTTGCGCAACGGCATTCTCGTCGACCTACTGCCATTGGTACGCAAGAGCATTCGCGTCGGCACCGAGAACTACAGCATCAAGTCGCTGGAACCGCTCTACATGGGCAACGAGCTCCGCGACGGTGAGGTCACCAAGGCCACCGATTCGATCACCGAGTACGCGCGCTACTGCGCACTGCGGGAGGCCGGGGAGCACGACGAGGCTGCCACGGTGCTCAAGGAGATCGAGGACTACAACCGGTACGACTGCCGATCCACCCACCGGCTGCGGGACTGGTTGATCAACCGGGCGTTCGAAGCCGAGGTTCCGCCGCGCGGTCCGCAACCGGTGCGTGACGGAGGGCCGATCGAGAAGGCCGACGCCACCGACCGCAAGCTGCTGAAGTTCGCCGGCGACGGTGTCGAACCGCGCACCGACGAGCAGCAGGCGGTCGCGATGATCGCCGCGGCCCGGGGTTTCCACAAGCGTGAGGACAAGCCGTTCTGGTGGGGCCATTTCGACCGGCTCAACAATCCGGTCGACGAATGGGCCGACAGCACAGGTGTTTTCGTCGCCGAGAAGGCACAGGTGGTCACCGACTGGCACACCCCGCCACGCGCCCGCAAACCCCAACGCCAGGTCTTGCTAACCGGCGCCATCGACGCCGGGGAACTCAGCACCGAGGTATATGCGCTGTATACCCCGCCCGCTCCGGCCGGCCTGTCCGACGACCCGGACCGGCGCGGCTTCGGCAGCGCGGCCGTCGTCGGCTGCGACAACCCGGAGGCACCCACCGAAGTGCTGATCACCGAACGCCAACCCAAGGACGGTGACGCCTTCACCCAGGTGCCGTTCGCGCTCACCCCTGGCCCGCCGATCAACACCAAGCCCCTGCAGGCATCCATCGACAGCACCGCCACCACCGTCGCCGCCGGTCTGCCGAACCTGCCCGCCGATGCGATGACCGATGTCCTGTTACGTCGTCCGCCCCGCACCGTCAGCGGCGGCCCGCTACCCCGCAACGGTGACACCGCCGCCGACGTCAGCGCGGCTCTGCTGGATCTGGACTGCTCGTACATCGCGGTGCACGGGCCGCCCGGCACCGGGAAAACCCACACCTCGGCGCGGATCATCGCCGGACTGGTCAACCAACACGGTTGGCGCATCGGGATCGTCGCGCAGTCGCATGCGGTGATCGAGCATCTGCTCGAGCAGGTACTCGATGCCGGGGTGGACGCGGCGCAGGTGGCCAAGAAGCGCAAAGGCGCCGACCCGCGGTGGACCGAGATCGGCGAGAACCACTACGCGTCGTTCATCGCCGACCACCCCGGCTGCGTGATCGGCGGCACCGCATGGGATTTCGCGAACGAGACGCGGGTACCGCGGCAATGCCTCGATCTGCTCGTGATCGAGGAGGCCGGGCAGTTCAACCTGGCCAACACCATCGCGGTGGCCCCCGCCGCGCGGAATCTGCTGCTGCTGGGCGACCCGCAACAACTCCCGCAGGTCTGTCAGGGCACCCACCCGGCACCGGTGGACGATTCCGCGCTGGGCTGGCTCGTCGACGGGGCGCACACGCTGCCGGCCGAGCGCGGCTACTTCCTGGACCACTCCTTCCGGATGCATCCGGCGGTGTGCGGCCCGGTCTCCCGACTGTCCTATGACGGCCGGCTGCAGTCGCATGAAAAGGTCAGTGCGGCACGCAAACTCGACGGCATCGAACCGGGAGTCCGGGTGCTCACGGTCGAGCACCTCGGCAATTCGACCGACAGTCCGGAAGAGGCCGCCGCGATCGTCACCACCATCACCGGTCTGCTGGGCACCACCTGGACCGACGAACACGGCAGCACCCCGCTTGAGCAGGACCACTTCCTGGTCGTCACGCCCTACAACGCTCAGGTGACCACGGTGCGTCGCGCACTGGACGCAGCGGGTCTCACCGAGGTGCAGGCCGGCACCGTGGACAAGTTCCAGGGCAGACAGGCGCCCGTGGTGTTCGTGTCGATGACGGCGTCCTCGGCCGCCGACGTCCCCCGCGGCGTCGGGTTCCTGTTGAACCGCAACCGGCTCAACGTGGCGATCAGCCGGGCCAAGTACGTCGCCTTTATCGTGCGTTCACCACAGCTCACCGACTATCTGCCCGGCCAACCGGACAGCCTGATCGCGCTGGGCGCATTTCTGGCCCTGACCGAATGACGGACCCGGCCTGTGATACACCCAACCGGTGACTGAAACGCTTACCGGAACCCTTGCCGGAATCGTCGGTGCCGGCTACGTCACCACCGATCCCGACGTGCTGGACGGCCGGTGCGTCGACCACACCGGGCGGTATCGCGGACAGGCATCAGCTCTGGTCCGGCCCGGCACCGCCGACGAAGTCGCCGCGGTACTGCGCGCCTGCCGCGATGCGGGGGCGTGTGTCACGGTGCAGGGCGGCCGGACCTCTCTGGTGGCCGGGACGGTGCCGGAGAACGACGACATCCTGCTGTCGACCGAGCGCCTCACCGAGATCGGTGTCGTCGACACCGTCGAGCGCCGTATCCGAGCCGGCGCCGGGACTCCCCTGGCCGCGGTGCAACGCGCCGCCACCGCAGCCGGATTGGTGTTCGGGGTGGACCTGGCCGCGCGCGAATCGGCCACCGTCGGCGGGATGGCCTCCACCAATGCCGGCGGTCTCCGCACCGTTCGTTACGGCAACATGGGCGAGCAGGTGCTGGGCCTGGACACCGCTCTGCCCGACGGATCGGTGGTCCACCGGCACAGTCAGGTACGCCGCGACAACACCGGCTACGACCTGGCCTCGCTGTTCGTCGGCGCCGAGGGGACGCTCGGTGTGATCACCGCACTCGATCTGCGCCTGCACCCCACCCCTACCCACCGGGTCACCGCGATCTGCGGGTTCACCGACCTGGAGGCGCTGACCGGGGCCGGCCGCGTCTTCCGCGACCTCGACGGCATCGCGGCCCTGGAGCTGATCGACGCCCGGGCCAGTGCGCTGACCGCCGAGCATCTCGGGGTCCCCGCCCCGGTCGACGGTGCCTGGCAGTTGCTGATCGAACTGGCCGGCGACAGCGACCAGACCGAACGCCTGGCCGACGCGCTGGACGGGGCCGACCTCTGTGGTGAGCCGGCCGTCGGCATCGACACAACCGCCCAGCAGCGGCTGTGGCAGGTACGGGAGTCGGTGGCCGAGGTGCTCGGATTGTTCGGTCCGCCATTGAAATTCGATGTCTCGCTGCCACTTTCGGCAATCAAGAACTTCGCCACCGAATCCACCGAACTGATCGCCACCCATACGGCGGACGCCATTCCGGTGCTGTTCGGCCACATCGGGGAGGGCAATCTGCACCTGAACGTGCTGCGGTGCTCCACCGACGCCGAGGCGGGGTTGTATGCCGCGATGATGACGTTGATCGCCGACTGCGGCGGCAACGTCAGCTCCGAACACGGCGTCGGGTCACGCAAGCGCGACTATGTGGCGATGTCACGCACCGAGGCCGACATCGCAGCCATGCGCACGATCAAGGCCGCCTTCGATCCGGACGGATACCTCAATCGCGCCGTGCTGTTCAATCCTCGCGCTCTGCCATGAACTCGGCGTAGATGTTCTCCCATTTCTCGGGATCCTCGGTCAGCGGCAGCACCCGGAACGAATCGGTCACCGCGTCGGCCACACCGTCGCCATCGATGTGGTGATGGCTCACCGTGAACTCCACGTAATCGTCGTCATCGTCGTCGCGGGGGTCCAGGTAGGGATCCGGCTCGGAAGTGAACACGGGCTCGGCATCGAAACCGAGCAGGAACAGCGCGGCCACCACCCCGAACAGCGCGATGAAGGCCGGCAGGAGCATGGACTGCGACATCGCCGCCGCGAACGGCGCGTGCAGGAACTCCGGCAACTCGGCGACCGCACCCTCACCACGGGGCGCCGCGCCGGCCGCCCCCGGCATCTCTGCGCTGATACGCGACGTCATGTACGCCGCGATCCCCGCGCTGCCGAGCACCGACCCGACCTGGCGGGTGGCGTTGTACACGCCGGATCCGGCCCCGGCCAGATCCGGCGGCAGGTTGCGCGTCGCGGTCGCTGCCAACGGCGACCAGATGAACGCCATGCCGACGCCCATCACCAACTGCGGCAGCAAGAGGCGCCAGATCGGCGTCGTCGGGGTCATCTCCATCGCCAGCCAGGTCAGCCCGATCGCCATCGCCGAGAAACCGAAACCGATCACCGGCGTCGGATGCGCCCGGTCGACGATGCGACCCACGACCGGCGCCAGCACACCGCTGGCGATCGCCGTCGGAGCAGTCAAGAGTGCCGACCGGATCGGCGACAGTCCGCACACCGTCTGGGCGTAGAACATCAACGGCAGGATCATCGCGGTCACCGCGAACCCGATCGTGGCGACGCCCACGTTGGCCAGGCTGAAGTCGCGATCTTTGAAGATCCGCAACGGGATCAGCGGCTCGGCGGTGTTGACCGCCTGCCAGCACACGAACGCCACCATCACGGCAATACCGACCGCGCCGGTGGCCCACACCCACGGCGCCCAGTGGCGCGACTGCCCCTCCTGCAGCGCGAACACGATCAGGAACATGCCCACCCCGGACAGCACCACGCCCAGCACGTCGAACCGGTGGTCCTGGGTGGGTAGCACCGGCACCAGCCAGACCGCCAGTGCGAAGCCGACAACCCCGATCGGCACGTTGACGAAGAAGATCCACTGCCAGCCCAGTCCCCCGACCAGCACGCCACCGGCCAGCGGACCGACCAACGTGGCCACCCCGGCCGTCGCGCCCCACACACTCATCGCCACCCCGCGCCGCTCGGGCGGGAAGATGCGGGTGATCGTGGACAACGTCTGCGGGGTCAGCAGGGCCGCACCGATGCCCTGCACCACACGGGCCGCGATCAGCATCCCGATACTGCCGGCGAAACCGCACCACAGCGAGGCCGCGGTGAACACGGCCAGGCCGGCGAGATAGAGGTTCTTGGGCCCGTAGACATCGCCCAACCGGCCCGCGACGAGCAGCGGCACGGCGTACGCCAGCAGGTAAGCGCTGGTCACCCAGATCACGCCGTCGTAATCGGCGCCGAGCTCTTCCATGATGGTCGGATTGGCGACGGCGACGATCGTCGCGTCGACCAGGATCATGAAGAAGCCGACCATCATGGCCCACAGCGCGTTCCACGGGTTGTCCGCACGCGCGGGCACCCTGCCCTGCGGGCTCGGGGTGCGGGCGTTCAGCGCTGGAGACATGGCGATGCGGTGTGTTGGGCCTCGGGTCCGGCTCAGTTGGGTGGTTGGCGGGCCCAGCCGACGCTACCCGGGAGCGCGTCAGGCGGGCTCGACAACCGCCTCGGAAACGACGAGCGTGTCGCCCGGGCATTCGCTCGGCTCGTCATCGTCGTTACGCCGACCGACCAGCAGCGCCGTCAGGGCGATCGCCATGCCGGCCGTCATCACCCACGACAACGCCAGCGCACCGTTGCCCAGGGCCCCGATCGCCGGTGCCACCGCCGCGCCGAGGCCGAACTGCGCCGCGCCCAGCAACGCGGCCGCCGTTCCGGCAGCGTCGGGATGCCGCGACAGTGCGACGGCCGGGGCGTTGGGAAGCACCAGGCCCATTCCCGCCAGGATCGCCAGCACCGGCACCACGAAGGCGGACAGCCCACCGACGTGCGCCACGGTCAGCACCACGAACACCACCCCGGCAAGGGTCGACCAGCTCAGCGCCGCCACCGTGATGGTCTGCGGCGAGAACCGGCGCAGCAGCACGACGTTGAACTGGGTGGAGCCGATCAGCGCGATCGCCCCCGCGGCGAACACCAGCGCGAAGGCCTGCTGGTCGAGACCGTAGTGGCCCTGCAGGACGAACGGCGCCGCCGAGATATAGGCGAACAACCCGGACATGCCCAGTGCGGCGACCAGCACCAGGATCACGAACCGCGAATCACGCAGCAGCTCGATGTACGTGCCGACGATGCCGCTCACCGCGAGTGGGCGCCGATGGGCGACCGGCAGGGTTTCCGGCAGGGCGAGCGCAGCCATCGCCAGCAGGCCGCCGGCCACCACCACCAGCGCGACGAAGACCCAGTGCCAGGACCCGTGCAACAGCACGGCCGCCCCCAAGGACGGGGCCAGCACCGGGGCCACCCCCAGCACCAGCATCAACCGCGACATCACCGTCGCCGCCACGGTGCCGCTGAACAGGTCGCCGACCACGGCGATCGCGACGACCGAGGCCGCCGCCGCACCCATGCCCTGTAGGCCGCGCGCCAACCCGAGAACGGTGATGTTGGGTGCCAGCACGCACAGCACCGAAGCCACCATGTGCAGCACGATGCCCGCCATCAACGGGCGCCTGCGTCCCAGCGAATCCGACAGTGGGCCGACGATCAGCTGGCCGAGGGCCAGACCGGCCAGGGTTCCGGTGAGCGTCAACTGCGACACCGAGGAGGAGACCGAGAGCTCCTCGGCGATCCGGGGCAGGGCCGGCAGATACATGTCGATGGTCAGTGGACCCAGCGCCACCAGCGCACCCAGGACGAGAATCATCCGGATCCGACCCGGCATCCGACTGTGCTCAGCTACCGATGTCGTCTGGTCCACGTCGGGCGATGATGCCATGAAGGTGAACAGCCCCGCATTTCAGTTTTTTGTTCCCGTGACGGCTGTCACCCTCGGGCACCGGCAACGGGTGACCGTTCGTTCTCCCGACGTCAGGTCAAGCGTTAGCCTGGCAGTCAACGATGGGTTCACACCTGGGAGGCCCCGAAGTGCGTGCGCGGTCCAAAGCCCTGCCTGCGAAGGTCGAAGAGACCGAAGATCCCAGCACGGCGGCCAAGGTGCTCTCGGCCATCATCGAGCGCAGTTCGCGCGTCCAGGCTCCGGCCGTCAAGGCCTACGTGGACCGGTTGCGCAGCCACCAGCCCGATGCCACCCCGGCCGAGATCGTGACCCGGCTGGAGAAGCACTACCTGGCCGCGGTGATGGCCAGCGGCGCCGCAGTCGGCTCGGCCGCCGCCTTCCCCGGCATCGGAACCCTGGCGGCGCTGTCGGCCGTCGCCGGCGAGACGGTCGTGTTCCTCGAAGCCACGTCGGTGTTCGTGCTCGCCGTCGCCGAGGTGCACGGCATCCCGGCCGACCATCGCGAACGGCGCCGTGCGCTGGTGCTTTCGGTCCTCGTCGGCGAAGACAGCAAGCGTGCCATCGCCGACCTGCTCGGCACCGGGCGGACCAGCGGTGCGTGGCTGTCCGACGGTGCGGCGACGCTGCCGTTGCCCGCGGTCTCCCAGCTCAACTCCCGGCTGGTCAAGTACTTCGTCAAGCGGTATACGCTCAAGCGCGGCGCGATGGCTTTCGGCAAGATGCTGCCGGTGGGCATCGGCGCTGTCATCGGCGGCGTCGGCAACCGGCTGATGGGTAAGAAGATCGTCGCCAACGCCCGCCAGGCGTTCGGCGCACCCCCGCCGCGGTGGCCCGCAACGTTGCATGTGCTGCCGTCCGCCAACCCCTGAGGACCATGCTGACCTCAGGTGGCGCTGAAAGGCGATAGCCTTTATGCGGCGGTCCAGAGGGGTCGGCCGCCCACAGAAGAACACAAGCGGCAAGCCTGCATGTGACGGCTGGCCGGACACAAGAATCGAGGCGAGTGTCTGCCGTGAGCAGTTCACCTTCACCATTCGGGCAGAACGAGTGGTTGGTCGAGGAGATGTATCGCAAGTTCCGCGAGGATCCCTCTTCGGTGGATCCGAGTTGGCACGAATTTCTGGTCGACTACTCCCCTGAACCCACCACCGACAACACCGTCGCCAACGGTCAGCCGGCGGCGCAGACAGCGCCTGCCGCCGCACCGCCAGCAACTCCCGCCGCGCCGGCGGCACCCGCTCCGGCAGCGGCGCCCGCCAAGGCCGCACCGGCCAAGGCTGCTGCACCGGCCAAGCCGGCGAAGCCGGGCCCCACCCCCGCCGAGGGCGACGAGTCCCAGGTGCTGCGTGGCGCGGCGGCGGCCGTGGTCAAGAACATGAACGCGTCGCTGGAGGTGCCCACCGCGACCAGCGTGCGGGCCATCCCGGCCAAGGCGATGATCGACAACCGCATCGTCATCAACAACCACCTCAAGCGCACCCGTGGCGGCAAGGTCAGCTTCACCCATCTGCTCGGCTACGCGATCGTGCAGGCGGTCAAGAAGTTCCCGAACATGAACCGGTACTTCGCCGAGGCCAACGGCAAGCCGGCTGCGGTCACCCCGGCCCACACCAACCTGGGCCTGGCCATCGACCTGCCCGGCAAGGATGGCAACCGGTCACTGGTCGTTGCAGCGATCAAGCGTTGCGAGACAATGCATTTCGGCCAGTTCATCGCAGCCTACGAGGACATCGTGCGCCGTGCCCGTGACGGCAAGCTGACCGCCGAGGACTTCTCCGGCGTGACCATCTCGCTGACCAACCCGGGCACGATCGGCACCGTGCACTCGGTGCCGCGGCTCATGCAGGGCCAGGGCGCCATCATCGGCGCGGGCGCCATGGAGTACCCGGCCGAGTTCCAGGGCGCCAGCGAGGAACGCATCGCCGACCTGGGCATCGGCAAGCTGATCACCCTGACATCGACCTATGACCACCGCATCATCCAGGGTGCCGAGTCGGGCGACTTCCTGCGCACCATCCACACCCTGCTGCTCGACGACGAGTTCTACGACGAGATCTTCCGCGAACTCGGCATCCCGTATGAGCCGGTGCGCTGGCGCACCGACAACCCGGACTCGATCGCCGACAAGAACGCCCGTGTCATCGAGCTGATCGCGGCCTACCGCAACCGCGGCCACCTGATGGCCGACATCGACCCGCTGCGGCTGGACAACACCCGCTTCCGCAGTCACCCCGATCTCGACGTCAACACCCATGGCTTGACGCTGTGGGACCTGGACCGCGAGTTCAAGGTCGACGGGTTCGCCGGCAAGCAGTACATGAAACTGCGCGACGTGCTCTCGGTGCTGCGTGACGCCTACTGCCGCCACATCGGTGTGGAGTACACGCACATCCTCGAACCCGAGCAGCAGCGCTGGATCCAGGAACGCGTCGAGGTCAAGCACGACAAGCCCACCGTCGCCGAGCAGAAGTACATCCTGAGCAAGCTCAATGCGGCCGAGGCATTCGAGACCTTCCTGCAGACCAAATACGTTGGGCAGAAGCGCTTCTCGCTGGAAGGCGCGGAGACCGTCATCCCGATGATGGACGCCGTGATCGACCAGTGCGCCGAGCACGCGCTCGCCGAGGTGGTCATCGGCATGCCGCACCGCGGCCGCCTCAACGTGCTGGCCAACATCGTCGGCAAGCCCTACAGCCAGATCTTCACCGAGTTCGAGGGCAACCTCAACCCGAGCCAGGCCCACGGCTCCGGCGACGTCAAGTACCACCTCGGCGCCACCGGCACCTATATCCAGATGTTCGGCGAGAACGACATCGAGGTGTCGCTGACCGCCAACCCCTCGCATCTGGAAGCCGTCGACCCGGTGCTCGAGGGTCTGGTACGGGCCAAGCAGGATCTGCTGGACGGCAGCAAGGACGCCGACGTCTCCGGCGAGTACCCGGTCGTCCCGCTGATGCTGCACGGCGACGCGGCGTTCGCCGGCCAGGGCGTGGTCGCCGAGACGCTGAACCTGGCCCTGCTGGACGGTTACCGCACCGGCGGCACCATCCACATCGTGGTCAACAACCAGATCGGGTTCACCACGGCGCCAACGGATTCGCGCTCCAGCGAGTACTGCACCGACGTCGCCAAGATGATCGGCGCACCGATCTTCCACGTCAACGGCGACGACCCCGAGGCGTGTGCCTGGGTGGCGCGGCTGGCAGTGGACTTCCGCCAGGCGTTCAAGAAGGACGTCGTCATCGACATGCTGTGCTACCGCCGCCGCGGACACAACGAGGGCGACGATCCGTCGATGACCCAGCCGTACATGTACGACCTCATCGACACGAAGCGCGGCTCCCGCAAGGCCTACACCGAATCACTGATCGGCCGTGGCGACATCTCGATGAAAGAGGCCGAGGACGCCCTGCGTGACTACCAGGGTCAGCTGGAGCGGGTGTTCAACGAGGTCCGCGAGCTGGAGAAGCACGCTGCCGAGCCCAGCGAATCGGTCGAGGCCGACCAGCAGATCCCGCAGCGGCTCGCCACTGCGGTGGACAAGTCCCTGCTCGCCCGGATCGGCGACGCCCATCTGGCCCTGCCGGACGGGTTCACCGTGCACCCGCGCGTCAAGCCGGTGCTGGAGCGGCGCCGTGAGATGGCCTACGAGGGCAAGGTCGACTGGGCGTTCGCCGAGTTGCTCGCGCTCGGGTCGCTGGTCTCGGAGGGCAAGCTGGTCCGGATCTCCGGCCAGGACACCCAGCGCGGCACCTTCACCCAGCGCCACTCGGTGATCGTCGACCGCAAGACCGGCGAGGAGTTCACCCCGCTGCAGCTGCTGGCCACCAGCACCGACGGCACCCCCACCGGCGGTAAGTTCCTGGTCTACAACTCTGCGCTGTCGGAATACGCCGCGGTGGGCTTCGAGTACGGCTACTCGGTGGGCAATCCCGACGCAATGGTGTTGTGGGAGGCGCAGTTCGGCGACTTCGTCAACGGCGCCCAGTCGATCATCGACGAGTTCATCAGCTCCGGTGAGGCCAAGTGGGGCCAGCTCTCCGACGTCGTGCTGCTGCTGCCGCACGGCCATGAGGGTCAGGGCCCCGACCACACCTCGGGCCGCATCGAGCGCTTCCTGCAGCTGTGGGCCGAGGGCTCGATGACCATCGCGGTGCCGTCCACTCCGGCGAACTACTTCCACCTGTTGCGCCGGCACGGCATGGACGGCATCCAGCGTCCGCTGATCGTCTTCACCCCGAAGTCGATGCTGCGCAACAAGGCCGCGGTCAGCGACATCCGCGACTTCACCGAGAACAAGTTCCGTTCGGTGCTGGAGGAACCGGTCTACACCGACGGCGAGGGCGATCGCAGCAAGGTCACCCGCGTCCTGCTGTGCAGCGGCAAGATCTACTACGACCTGGCGGCCCGCAAGGCCAAGGACAACCGCGAAGACGTGGCGATCGTTCGGCTCGAACAGCTCGCCCCGCTCCCGCGGCGCCGGTTGGCCGAGACGCTGGACCGCTACCCGAATGTCACCCAGAAGTTCTGGGTGCAGGAGGAGCCGGCCAACCAGGGCGCCTGGCCGTCACTCGGCCTGACCCTGCCCGAGGTGCTGCCGGACTACTTCAACCCGATCACCCGGATCTCGCGGCGCGCGATGTCGGCTCCGTCATCGGGGTCGTCGAAGGTGCATGCCGTCGAACAGCAGGAGATCATCGACCTGGCCTTCGGGTAACCCCAGCTGCGCGAGCGTGCGTGTCTGCAGGCCTACACGCCGGTATAGGCCAGCATTCTGCGCACGCTCGCGGCCGGGTTTGAATCACCTCGCGCGCAACGGTGTGCGCAGCGTCGGGCGGTCACTAGACAACTAGGGTGACTATCGCAGCCGCCCCGCCCACCGCCTCCACGGCGACGCCCGCCTCAGGAAACACGGTGCGCACGGCGGTGCTGGCCAGCGTGCTCGGGACGACGATCGAGTGGTACGACTTCTTCCTCTACGCCACCGCCGCCAGCCTGGTGTTCAACCACACCTTCTTCCCGGACCAGAGCTCGTTCGTCGGCACCATGCTGGCATTCGCCACGTTCGCGGTCGGGTTCGTCGTGCGGCCCATCGGCGGATTCGTGTTCGGCCACATCGGCGACCGGATCGGCCGCAAACGCACGCTTGCCCTGACCATGCTGTTGATGGGTGCGGCCACCGCACTGATGGGAGTGCTGCCCACCGCGGCGCAGATCGGCGTCCTGGCCCCGATCCTGCTGCTGGTGCTGCGCGTGGTCCAGGGATTCGCCCTCGGCGGCGAGTGGGCCGGCGCGGTGCTGTTGGCCGTCGAGCACAGTCCCCGGCATCGCCGCGGACTGTTCGGCAGCATCCCGCAGGTCGGGCTCGCCCTGGGTCTGGCACTGGGCACCGGGGTGTTCGTGCTCCTGCAGCTGTGGCTGTCCGCAGAGGCGTTCCAGACCTACGGCTGGCGGATCGCGTTCCTGTTCAGCGTCGTGCTGGTGGTCTTCGGCGTCGTGGTGCGGTTCCGGGTGGCCGAGACGCCGGCATTCGAGAAGCTGCGCGACGACGACGAACGCTCGGCGGTCCCCGTCAAGGAGATCTTCCGGCCCCCGGCGTTGCGTTCGACCGTGCTCGGCCTGCTGTCGCGCTGGGGTGAGGGTGCCGCGTTCAACACCTGGGGCGTGTTCACCATCGCGTATGCCACGACGACGCTGCATCTGGGCAAGGTGCCGGTCCTGATCGTGGTGACCGCGGCGGCACTGCTGATGGCGGTGCTACTGCCGGTGTCGGGTCTGCTCGCCGACAAGTTCAGCCCGAAGGCCGTCTACGCGTCGGGCATCGCCGCTTACGCCGTGGTGGTGTTTCCTGCCTTCGCATTGTTCAACACCGGCAGCATCACGGCCTATGCGGTGGGAATGTTGTTGGCGTTCGGCGTCATTCACGCCTGGTTCTACGGCGCGCAGGGCACGCTGTACGCGTCGTTGTTCCCGACGCGGACTCGCTACACCGGACTGTCGACGGTGTATCAGCTCTCGGGCGTCTACGCCTCGGGTCTGACCCCACTGATCCTCACCGCACTGATCGCCGCCGGCGGCGGCACGCCCTGGCTGGCGTGCGGATATCTGGTGGCCACCGCGGCGATCAGCGTGATCGCCACGCTGCAGTTGCGCCCACAGCATTGAGCAAAAGGCCAGCACGACTCAACACGTGAGTACCACCGGGCCGGATTCGGTGATCGCCACGGTGTTCTCGGTATGCGCGGTGCGGGAACCGTCGGCGGATCGGATGGTCCAGCCGTCGCGGTCGAAGACGATGCGGTCGGTACCGGCGGCCAACCACGGTTCCAGCGCCAGTGTGATGCCGGCTCGCAGCTTCATGCCGCGACCGGGCTTGCCGCGGTTCGGTACATGCGGGTCCTCGTGCATCGTCCGGCCCAGTCCGTGCCCGCCGAACTCGAGGTTGACCGGGTAGCCGTAGTCGGCGGCGACGGCGCCGATGGCGGCCGAGATGTCACCGAGCCGGTTCCCCGGACGCGCGGCGGCGGTGCCGGCCTCCAACGCCTCCTCGGTGGCCCGAACCAACCGTGCATCGGCGGCCGACGGTGTCCCGACGATCACGGTGCGGGCCGCGTCGGCGACCCACCCGTCGATGGACACCGCGAAGTCCATGGTGAGCACGTCGCCGTCGGCCAGCCGGTAGTCGTGCGGAAGGCCGTGCAGCACAGCATCGTTGACCGACAGGCAGATGACATTGCGAAACGGACCGCGGCCGAATGACGGGTCGTAATCCCAGTAACACGATTCGGCACCGCGACGCTTGACCATGTCGCGGGCGTGCAGTTCGAGGTCGAGCAGGTTGACCCCGATATCCGCGAGCCCGCTCAGCTCGGCGAGCACGTCGGCCACGAACCGTCCGGTGACCCGCATCTTCTCGATCTCGGCGGCGGTCTTCAGCTCGATCATGTCCACACCCTTCTCGGTATTTAAATACCAACACTAGCGGTATATAAATACCGGCGCTACCGTGGTGACGTGGTCCGCACCCCACTCACCCCCGCACAGATCGCTGCCGGCCGCCGACTCGGCGAGACCCTGCGTGCCACCCGGGGCGCCCGCCCGCTCGACGAGATCGCCGCGCACGCCGGCATCTCCCCGGAGACGTTGCGCAAGATCGAGACCGGACGGCTGCCCTCCCCGGCGTTCGGCACGGTCGTCGGACTGAGCGACGCCCTGGGAATTCCGCTGGAGACGCTGGCCGAAGTCTGGCGACCGGTGCGCGCGGCCGCGTCGTAGCCCACCAGCTACCGGCCGACCTGGCTACCGTGGGTGAAATGGACTCCCCCGATTACGGATTCGACGGCGATTACAACACGGTGTCCGCGCCCGCCCAGGCCGCGATCGCCGGCGGTGCGTTTACCGCCCTACTGGTCGCGACGATCGTCAACATCGCCCGCAGTCGACGCCGAACCGCCTGTCTCACAGGTGCTTCCGCCGCTCTTCTGGCGAGCACCGTTTCGTCGTTCGTGCACACCACCCGCCGCGGCAAGTTCGCAGTGTGGAGCGACATCCTCGATGGCCTGGCCCTGCGCGGCGATGAGACGCTGCTCGATCTCGGCTGCGGCCGCGGCGCGGTGCTTCATGCCGCGGCAAAACGACTTCCACGCGGACGCGCACTCGGCGTCGATCTGTGGCGCGCCGATCAGACCGGCAACTCGCCGGAACAGACTCTGGCCAACGCCGCAGCCGAGGGCGTCGCCGACCGGGTCGAGGTCCACACCGGCGACATGACCGCCCTGCCCTTCGACGATGCCAGCGTCGACGTCATCGTCAGCAGCCTGGCCATCCACAACATCCCCGATCGGGCCGGGCGGTCCCGTGCTCTCGACGAAGCCGCCAGAGTGCTGCGCCCGGGCGGCCGGCTGGCCATCGCCGACATCTGGGAAACACGTCGCCATTCCGAGCGTCTGTGCGCCAACGGCTGGCAGCATGTGCAGCGACAGAATCTCGGCTGGCGGATGTGGTGGGGCGGCCCCTACGTCGGAACCCACCTGGTGACAGCGACCAAGCCGGCCAACACAACCGGGACCGCGGGTACCGGGTAATCTCGACGCAAGTCGAACGACACAAGGGAGTGTTCTATGGAGGGCTTCGCCGGAAAGGTCGCCGTCGTGACCGGCGCCGGATCAGGCATCGGACAGGCGCTGGCCATCGAGCTCGGACGTTCCGGGGCCAAGGTGGCGATCTGCGACGTCGATACCGAGGGACTCGCGGTTACGGAGGAACGCCTCAAGGCGATCGGCGCCGAGGTCAAGACCGACCGGATCGATGTCACCGAGCGCGAGGCCTTCCTGCTCTACGCAGACGCGGTCAAGGAGCATTTCGGCAAGGTCAACCAGATCTACAACAACGCAGGCATCGCGTTCACCGGTGACGTCGAGATCAGTCAGTTCAAGGACATCGAGCGGGTGATGGACGTGGACTTCTGGGGCGTCGTCAACGGCACCAAGGCCTTCCTGCCGCACCTGATCGAATCCGGCGACGGACACGTCATCAACGTCTCCAGCCTGTTCGGCATCTTCTCGGTTCCGGGCCAGGCCGCCTACAACTCGGCCAAGTTCGCGGTGCGCGGCTTCACCGAGGCCCTGCGTCAGGAGATGGCTCTGGCCAAGCATCCGGTCAAGGTGACCTGTGTGCACCCCGGCGGGATCAAGACCGCCATCGCCCGCAACGCCACCGCCGCCGAGGGACTGGATCAGGAGGCACTCGCCGAGACCTTCGACCGGAAACTGGCCAACACCACCCCGCAGCGCGCGGCCACGATCATCCTCGAAGCGGTGCGCAAGGACCGGGCACGGGTACTCGTCGGCGCCGACGCCAAGGTCCTCGATGTCATCGTGCGGATCACCGGCTCGGCGTACCAGAAGCTGTTCGCGGGCGCGATGGGGCGGATGCTCCCCCGCTGACGCCGAGGGTTACCGAGGGCTAGTGGCCCAGCGGGTTGGACTGGAGAAATTCGTCGGCCACCGCACCGGGATCCTTGCCCTCGGCGACCTGTCTGCGCATGTCGGCCAGCGATCCGGTGTCCAGGACGCCGGCGATCTCGTTGAGCGCCAGAACCTGGCGTTCGTTCAGTGTGTTGCGGCGATACAGCGGCACCACGTTCTCACCGCGGATCAGCGCCGTCTTGTCGGCCAGCACGGTCAGGTCCGACGGGATCGCCGGATCGGCTGTCGTGGACCAGGCTGCGTTGATCTTCCCCGCACGTAATGCGGCGAACAGGCTCTTGTCGTCGGCGAATGTGACGGCCTTCGGCAGAGTGCAGGACCCCACCGCCTCGGGCACCGAGGAACCGACCACGGCACCCGGCCGTGCCTGGGCACAGTTGCGGCGCAGCGCGCTCAGATCGGTCCCGCCCCACGCCGTGGCGGTGGCCTCGGCGACCACCAGCGCGGGCTTGTCCTGTGCCGACATGGTGTAGTCGCCGGCCGCGACGCCTTCGGGCAGCGCCGAGACCAGGTCCCGGTAGACCTGCTCATCCGCGCGGGCCGTGGCGGCCGGATCCAGCCGCGTCAGGAACCGGCCGGTGAACCCCGGCTGCACGATCACCGATCCCGAATCCAGCACCCCGAGGCTGCCGTCGGTCTCGGTGACCACGGCCGGCGTGCCGTAATAGCGCAGTGCCGCGGCATACAGATGACCGAGCAGTGCCGACTCCGGCGCCGGCCCCGCCCCGACCGCGAGAGCAGCCGAGGCCGAGTTGGACGCGCAGCCCCCCAACACTGCCACGAGCAGCGTCGACATGGTCAACAGCGCCAACGCCAGAGTTCGGCGCATTCGCGAACTCAGGATTCTGCGGTATCAGACGCCGCTGCGACCGCGGCCGCAACCGCGGGACCGACCCGCGGATCGAGCGCACTGGGCACGATGTGGTCGACCGCCAGATCGTCGCCCACGACCGAGAAGATCGCCTCGGCAGCCGCCACCTTCATCTTCTCGGTGATACGACGGGCACCGGCGTCGAGCGCCCCGCGGAACACGCCCGGGAAGGCCAACACGTTGTTGATCTGGTTGGGGAAGTCGCTGCGTCCGGTTGCCACCACCGCGGCGTACTTGCGGGCCGCGTCCGGGTGGATCTCCGGGTCCGGGTTGGACAGCGCGAAGACGATGGAGTTGGGAGCCATCGTCGCGATGAGCTCCTCGGGCACGACGCCGGCCGACACCCCGAGGAACACGTCGGCTCCCTCGAGCGCCTCGGCCACCCCACCGGTGAGCTTGCGCGGGTTGGTGCGCCCGGCCAGCTCGGCCTTGAAGGAATTGAGGTTGTCACGACCCGAGTGCACGATGCCCTGCGAGTCGAGCACGACGACGTCGGTGATGCCCTTGTTCAGCAGGATGTTGGCACACGCCACACCCGCTGCACCGGCGCCCGAGATGACGACGCGCAGTGCATGGATGTCACGCTCGAGGACCTTCGTGGCGCCCAGCAGCGCGGCCAGCACCACGATCGCCGTGCCGTGCTGGTCGTCGTGCATGACCGGGCAGTCCAGCGCCTCGATGACCCGGCGCTCGATCTCGAAGCACCGCGGCGCCGAGATGTCCTCCAGGTTCACCGCGCCGAAGGTCGGACGCAGCCGGATCAGGGTCTCGACGATCTCGTCGGGATCCTTGGTGTCCAGCACGATCGGGATCGAGTTCAGCCCGCCGAAGGACTTGAACAGCGCGCTCTTGCCCTCCATGACCGGCAGCGACGCCGCGGGGCCGATATCGCCGAGGCCCAGCACCGCGGTGCCGTCGCTGACCACCGCGACCAGGCGGTTGGCCCAGGTGTACTTGGCAGCGAGCGTGTGATCCGTGGCGATCGCCCGGCTCACCTGGGCGACACCAGGGGTATAGGCGATCGACAGCGCACGCTGGGTGTCCAGCGGCTCCTTCAACTCGACCGAGAGCTTTCCGCCTTCATGAGCATCGAAGATCTCGGCGTCTTCGATGACAACTTGCGGGGTGCGCTCCGCTGACGAGCGCTCGGACGAGGAGGCGACTGTACTTTCCGACACGGCGCAAGGGTACTTCAATGCCAATTCTCACAGGGCCCGGTTCCCCGCTGGTGAGCGTTACTTAACAGTAACTACGCGTAGCATTCTCTGTGCTGATCAGGTAGCTGCACACCGCGCAGGAAGGTCGCAGATCATGCCCTCATTCCGCGCCTTGCCACCGGCCCTGCGCTCGACGGCAAGGACCCGCCCCACCGACCCCGACGCCAAGACGATCCACGTTCCGGTCGCCCGCGCGATGGTCGATTGCGGTGTCTACTGCGGCGGTGACCGGTTACCCGGCAAGTACACCCACGCCGCGGCTCTGAACAAGGTCCGTGAGTTGCAGAACGCCGGTCAGAAGGCATTCGTCTGGATCGGTCTGCACGAACCCGACGAATTCCAGATGCAGTCGGTGGCAGACGTTTTCGGCCTGCACGAGCTGGCCGTCGAGGACGCGGTGCACGCCCACCAGCGCCCCAAGCTCGAGCGGTACGACAAGACCCTGTTCCTGGTACTCAAGACCATCAACTACGTCGAGCACGAATCCGTGGCACTGGCCCGCGAGATCGTCGAGACCGGCGAGATCATGATCTTCGTCGGGCCGGACTTCGTCGTCACCGTTCGTCACGGCGAGCACGGAGGGCTGGCCGGCGTGCGGAAGAGGCTCGAATCCTCGCCTGCCACCCTGAAACTCGGGCCATTCGCGGTCATGCACGCGATCGCCGACCATGTGGTGGACAGCTACCTCGACGTGACCGATCTGATGGAAACCGACATCGACGCGATGGAGGAGGACATCTTCTCCCCCGGCACGCACACCAACATCGAGAGCATCTACCTGCTCAAGCGGGAAGTCGTCGAAATGCGCCGTGCGGTGGCCCCGTTGACCCTGGCCCTGGCCCGCCTTCTCACCGACCACAACGACCTGATCTCGGTCGAGGTACGCAGGTACATGCGCGACGTGCACGACCACAACGTGCAGGCCTCCGATCGCGTCACGAGCTACGACGAGATGCTCAGCTCGCTGGTGCAGGCCGCACTCGGCAAGGTCGCCATGCAGCAGAACGTGGACATGCGCAAGATCTCCGCGTGGGTGGCGATCGCCGCGGTGCCGACCGCGATGGCCGGGATCTACGGGATGAACTTCGAGCACATGCCCGAATTGCAGTGGACCTGGGGCTATCCCGCCGTACTCCTGTCCATGGCCCTCATCTGCTTCGCGCTGTATCGCACGTTCCGCCACAACGACTGGCTCTAGCTGGGGCTCGCTGCCCGTCTGGTCGGATCCAGCACGTCCACCCCATCGGTCTGCCACGCCTCCCGCATGGCGTCCGCACCCTTCAGGCGCACCCAGGCTGCCTCGGTGGCGGTGATCGGCGTGGCCGAGAGCACGGTCACCGGCGAGAGCGGCTCGGCCAGAGGAACCTCGCCGATATCGCTGGGGCCCAGCAGGAATGCGCTGAACGGTGCGGAGTCGAACAACTGCGTCTCCAGGTCGATGAGCGCGTCGGCCTCCAGCACCAGACCTTCCACCGCGGGTGCGGCAGCCAGCACGGCCAGTGACCGGGCCAGCCCGCCCGGGGTCGGACCCCGGAGCGAGAGCACCACCTCGGCCCGGGGACCGTGGATCGGATCGGAGACCAGTTCGGTCGGATCGAACATCGGGTGACGCGAACAGCCCACCGTCACATAGTGATACAGATCCTGTCCGCTTCCACCAGAGCGCAGGTCCGGGCCGAACCGCAGGACGTCGATGCGCTCGGTACCCAGGAACGTCACGCTGGCACTGACTGGTTCCGCGGAAATGCCTGCCGCACCGAAGTATTCGCCCACGTGGGCGCGGACGGCAGCCAGGACGTCGATCACTCTGCTGTCGGTTCTCCGGCCGGCTCGGCCGACTCGGCGGGTGCGACTGCCCCGGATTCCTCGGTCTCGTCGGGCCCGGTCTCGGTCTCCGCGGTGTCCTCGGCCGGCTCGGGTTCCTCGGCGGGCTCGGTACGGGTCAGGTTCACCCCGGTCGCGGCGTCGAAGATCGCCAACTTCGAGGTGTCGAAGGCCAATTGGATCTGCTGGCCGCCGGCGGCCGTGGACTCGGCAGACACCCGGGCGACGAACTCGTTGGCACCCGCGCCGGAATCCGCCGCCAACTCGGCAAGCTGTGCCGCCTCGGCGCCCGCACCCTCGATCGTGAAGTGCACGTACTTGTCGGCACCGAGCGACTCGACGATGTCGGCGCGCACCGGGAAGCTCAGAGCCCGGATCCGCGCGTACCCGTCGAGCAGCGAAGCGTCCTCCAGATGCTCGGGCCGGATCCCGACGATGATGTTGTCGGGCTTGGGATGCCGCGCCAGCTGATCATGCACCTGCTGGGTCAGGGTGACGTCGCCGAACGGCAGCCGCACCCCGACGTCGGTGAACGTGGCCGGGAAGAAATTCATCGCCGGTGATCCGATGAAGCCGGCCACGAACAGGTTCGCCGGGTTGTTGTACAACTCGTCGGGCGTGCCGATCTGCTGAATCTCGCCTGCCAGCAACACCACAACCCGATCGCCCAGGGTCATCGCCTCGGTCTGGTCATGCGTGACGTAGACCGTCGTGGTGCCCAGCCGGCTCTGCAGTCGCGAGATCTCGGCACGCATCTGCACGCGCAGCTTGGCGTCCAGGTTGCTCAGCGGCTCATCCATCAGAAATGCCTTGGGGCGACGCACGATTGCCCGACCCATCGCCACCCGCTGACGCTGCCCGCCGGACAACTGGGCGGGCTTGCGGTCGAGCAGCTCGGTCAGGTCCAGGATCTTGGCGGTCTCGGCGACCTTGGCCTCGATCTCGTCCTTCTTGAGCTTGGCCAGGGTCAGCGGGAAGGCGATGTTCTGCCGCACCGTCATGTGCGGGTAGAGCGCATAGGACTGGAACACCATCGCGATATCGCGGTCCTTGGGCGCCTTCTCGTTGACCCGCTCGCCACCGATCCGGAGCTCGCCCGACGAGATGTCCTCAAGCCCGGCGATCATGTTCAGTGTGGTGGACTTACCGCACCCGGACGGTCCCACCAGGATGATGAACTCACCGTCGGCGATCGTCATCGAGAACTCTTTGACGGCCTCTCTCGTGCCGCCCGCACCGTCGGGGTAACTCTTGGTGACCCGGTCCAACACAATTTCGGCCATCCAATTACCCCTTTACCGCACCGGATGTCAGGCCAGCGACGATCCGCCGCTGGAAGATGAGAACAAAGATAATGATCGGGATCGTGATGACCATCGCACCGGCCGCGATCGACCCGGTCGGTTCCTCGAACTGGGAACTGCCGGTGAAGTTCGCAATCGCCACCGGCGCGGTGATCGCCCGCTCGGTCGCGGTCAACGACAGCGCCAAGAGCAGGTCGTTCCACGCGAAGATGAACACCAGGATGGCCGCCGTGACGATGCCAGGAGCCGCCAACGGAGCGATCACCTTGCGGAAGGCCTGCGCCGGGGTGGCCCCATCCATCTTCGCGGCCTTCTCCAGATCCCAAGGGATCTCCCGGAAGAACGCCGAGAGCGTGTAGATCGCCAGCGGCAGCGCAAAGGTGATGTAGGGGATGATCAGCCCGGGCCACGTGTCGAACAGACCGATACTGCGCCACAGATTGAAGATCGGGGTCACCAGCGAGATCTGCGGGAACATCGCGATCAGCAGGGCGACCCCCACCAACAGCTTCTTGCCGGGGAAGTCCAGTCGGGCCACCGCGTAGGCCGCCATGCCGCCGATGGTCACCGCGATCACCGTGGTGATCAAGCCGATGCCGATCGAGTTGATCAACGCCGAGGTGAAGATGTTCCCGGTGAAGATGCCCTTGTAGTTGTCGAACGTGATCTGCGACGGAAACAGCTTGCCGTCCTTGACACTCGACGTCGGCTTCAACGACAGCGACAGAATCCACAAGACCGGTATCAACGCGTAGAGCACCACCAGGATGTTCACGACCGTCCACCCGGTTGCGCGCCGCGCACCCACTCGCTCGGTCATCTCAGCCCTCCGCTCTTCGCGCAAGCGCTCATCGGTGCCCCTCCGCCTCTGCACCGGGCGCCGACGCACCGAACAGCTTGATGAAGATGAATGCGATGACCGCCACCGACAGGAAGATCAATACGCTGATGGCCGAGCCCAATCCGAGGTTGAACGCCTTGAACAGGTTGTCATACCCCAGGATCGACACCGACCCGGTGCTGTTGGCTCCCCCGGTCAACACATAGATGTTGTCGAAGATCCGGAAGGCGTCCAGGGTGCGGAACAACAGGGCGACCAGGATGGCCGGTTTGATCAGCGGCAGAATAATTCTCACCAACCGCGTCCACGCTCCGGCCCCGTCGACCTCGGCGGCGTTGAGCAGATCCTGCGGCACCAGCGCTAGCCCGGCCAGTAGCAGCAGCGCCATGAAGGGCGTGGTCTTCCACACTTCGGCCAGCACGATGATGGCCAGCGAGGGCAACTGTTCGGTCAACGGAGCGCTGCCGTCGGGCAGCAGGTTGGCCAGATAGCCGGTGCCCGGCGTCCAGGCGTAGTACCAGCTGTAGGAGGCTGCCACCGTCACGATCCCGTAGGGGATCAACACCGCGGTGCGCACCACGCCCTTGCCGAAGATGGTGCGGTGCATGACCAGCGCCAGTGCCATGCCGAGGACGAACTCGATCGCCACCGAGACGACAGTGATCGCCAGGGTCACCACGAACGCGGTCCACCAGTACCGGTCGGTCAGGATGGTCTGATAGTTGGCGAACCCGACAAATGCGGTGTCGTCGGGGGCGGCCAGGTTGTAGCGCTGCAAGCTCAGCCACACCGCGTAACCGATCGGATACGCGGTGACCGCGATCATCAGGATCACCGCGGGCGCGATCAGCGCAAACGCCAGCTTGCGTTCGGAGGCGCGGTTGGCCGTCGTGGAGGTCGTCGCCGAAGTCACGGGATCAGCCCCTTGCCGTCGATGGCCTTCTGCACCTGTTCGGTCAGCTCATCGGCGGTGTGCTCCGGATCGATGTCGGTGATCGGGGCCAGGGTGGCCGAAATGCGGGTGGACACAGCCTGATAGACCGGCGTCGCAGGCCGCACCGCGGCGTTGGTCAGCTGCTCCCGGATGATCGCGTACTGCGGGTACTTGGCCTGGAACGCCGGATCGTCGTACAGCGACTCCCGCACCGCGGGCAGACCGCCTTCGACCGAGGTGTACCGCTGGTTCTCGACATTGCGCAGGCAGCGGATGGCTTCGAAGGCCTCGGCCTTGTGCCGGCTGGTCTTGGCCACCGCGAGGTTCAGCCCGCCGATGGTCACCTTTGCCGGCTCGCCCTCGGACACCCCCGGGTAGTTCGCGAAGCCGAACACGTCTTTGCTCGCCTCGTAGGCCGACTCGAACTGTTCGTCGGTGGGCGAGAAGGTGCCGAGATCGTTGATGGCGCCGGTCAGGTCGGCACGTTTGTCGAGGGGAAGGAAGTTCACCCCACCCTTGACGGCGTTCTCCAGCAGTGAGGGCAGCACGAACGGCCAGTTGACCTCGAGCGCGGCCTTGCCCTGTTCGAGGGCCAGTCGGGCTGTTCCCTCATCGGTCTGGGTGACCGACGGGTCGGCGCCCGGCGCGGTGGCAACCGATTTGATGATCTGCAGTGCCTTGACCGTCGCCGCGCGATGTTCCGGGGTGTCGGTCAGCGTGACGGTCTTGCCGTCCTCGGAGAGCACCTGGCCGCCGGCACTGGCCAGCAGGGTGTTGAACCACACCACCAGGCCCTCGTACTGCTTGGCCTGCACCGCAATCCAACTGGGCTTGCCCGCCGCGTGCAGTCGCGACGCCTCCGAAACCATGCCGTCCCAGGTGGACGGCGGTCCGTCCATCAAATCGGCTCGGTACCACAGCAATTGGGTATTGGTGGTGATCGGTGAGGCGTACAACCTGCCTTGCCAGCGGGCCGTCTCCAACGGTCCGGGCAGGGTGTTGGATTCCGCGTCGGACTCGGCTTCGCCGGCCGGATCCTCGGACAATGGGACGGCCCAGCCGGCCTCGGCGAACTCGGCGGTCCAGACCACGTCGAGCGCCATGATGTCGAGCGTCTTGTCGTTACCGGTCAGCCGCCGGGCGAGCTGCAACCGTTGGTCGTCAGCACCTTTCGGCAAACTCACCTGCTTGATGGTGAAACGGCCGCCGAGTTCGTCATTGCAGCGTTTGGCCACGGCGGTGAAAGTCGCCATCTCGTTGGCCGGGGTGTAGTAGTTGATGACGATCCCGTCGTCGCCTTTGCCACAAGCCGACACCACCGAGGCCGTCGTCAACGCGGCCACTGCCGCAGCACATAGCCGCCGAGCGCGCACCGCTCTGCCTCCCGTCCGAGTCATCTCTCGCCGCCGGAGCGGCCCCCACGACGCCGGAGCGGCTCCCGCGCGCAAACCGTAGAGCCATGCGGAGCATATGTGCAACAGTGCCGGGCGCGCCGCGTCACAATCGTGACCTGCGGAACTTTGCCACCGCGGCCCGGCACTGGTGGCGAGACGGGTCAGATCGTCAAGCGGGCCAGCAGATCTCGGCCCTGCTCGGCACCCTGCGGGTCGCACAGCACGTCATAGCGGCCCGCGACCAGCTGCATCGTCGAACTGAAATCTCTTGTGCCGCGAGCCATCGCGTACGGGATCGCCGAGGTGATCAAGCCGAAGAAGACGCCGGCGACCAGACCGGTGAGCAGTGCGCTCCACGGGTTGGGGCTGAAGAAGCCCAGGATCAGGCCGATGAACAGGCCGAGCCAGGCGCCGGACAACACACCGCCGCCGAGCACCTTGGGCCAGCTCAGCCGGCCCGTGACCCGCTCGACCTGCATGAGATCCACCCCGACGATCGTCACCTGCTGCACGGGGAACTCTTGGTCGGACAGGTAGTCGACGGCACGCTGGGCCTCCGCGTACGTCGGGTAGGAGCCGATCGGCCAGCCTTTGGGCGGCGTCGGCAGCGCACCGCGCGCCGTGGGCGCGGCACCCGGTGTCTGACCGGACTGAAATGGGCTCGTCATCGAACTTCACTCTCCTCCGCACCGCCTGCTCGGCGGCTGCTCTCGTTACAGCAACGCCCTCACACCGGAATTGGTGCCGGAGTCACGCCCCCCTTGGCGCCATTGTCCGTGCGCTAGGTTGATCAGCATGACAAACGCGGACGGCAACGCGGGCGAAACGCCGCCATCCGACCCCGGTTCCCAACCGTCTGAACTGTCGTCCAGCGGCTACGAAGCACCTTCGATCGAGCACTCTCAGGATCGGCCGGATACCGGCGCGGCGCAACCGTCGTACGAGTTCGCGCCGCCGACCCCCGATCCCGGCACGCCTTATCCGCCTGCGATCGACTACCCCGCCGACATTCCGTACGACTACCCGCCACCGCCGGGGCTGCCGCCGTCAATGCCGGGTGGTGCCGGCTATCCCCCGCCGCTGCCCGGATATCCACCGCCACCGCCGGGTTACGCACCGCCGGATTTCGCACCGCCCGGCGGTTACCCCGCCGGCGTGTCCGGCTACCCGGGATACCCAGGTGGTTACGGGATGCCACCGGCCAACCCCACCAACAGCATGGCGATCGGATCGCTGGTCGCCTCGGTCCTGTCGCTCATCATGTTCTTCGCCTGCGGGGTCGGACTGCTCGCCGCCCTGGTCGGTATCGGTCTCGGGATCGTCGCGCTCAATCAGATCAAGCAGAGTGCACCGGGCTTCGGTCCGCAGAGCGGACAATTGGGCTTCGGTCCGCAGAGCGGACAATTGGGCTACGGCCCGTACGCCGAGCAACCGGGCCGCGGCCTTGCGATCGCCGGTATCGCTGTCGGCGCCTTCGGCACCCTGATCAACGGCGTCTGGCTGCTGTTCTTCATCGGCAGCGCCCTCGGCTCATAACCCGGCCCCACTGCGCCAAATCTGGTGCAGCACAGGGGGGTCCGGCCTAATGCGGCGGCCGGAAGGGGTCGGCCAGCCGGTTCATCCCCGCTGCCCGCCCCTTGCCCGCGATCACCAAAGCCATCTTGCGGCTGGCCTCGTCGATCATCTCGTCGCCGAGCATCACCGCTCCCCTGGCCCCGCCGGCCTGCGAGGTGTGCCACTCGTAGGCGTCCAGGATCAGCTCGGCGTGATCGTAATCGGCCTGGCGAGGACTGAAGATCTCGTTGCCCGCCTCGATCTGGTCCGGGTGCAGCACCCACTTGCCGTCGTAACCCAGTGCCGCTGAGCGGCCGGCCACCCGGCGGAACCCGTCCACGTCGCGCACCTTCACATACGGCCCGTCGATCGCGTTGATCCCGCGGTTGCGCGCGGCGATCAGGATGCGCATCAGCACGTGGTGATGGGCGTCGCCGATGTCGTACCCGTCGGGCTGCCCGCCGACCTCCAGAGTGCGCATGTTGAGGCTGGCCGCCATGTCCCCGGGTCCCAGCACCAGCGCGCACACCCGCGGGCCGGCTGCGATCGCGTCGACGTTGGTCAGTCCCTGCGCGTTCTCGATCTGCGCCTCGATCCCGATCCGGCCGGGTTCCAGCCCATGGGTGACCTCCAGCTGGGTGAGCAGCAGATCCAGCGCCTGCACGTGGGCCACCTCGGTCACCTTGGGCAACACGATGAGATCGATGGACGCCCCCGCTGATGCCACAGTGGACACCACCTCGATCACGTCGGCGTAGGTCCATGGGGTGGTCCAGTCGTTGACCCGTACCCCACGCAGCTGGCCTGCCCAGCCGTCACCGGCCAGTGCCGCCGCCACCTGTGCGCGGGCCGACGCCTTGGCCTCGGGGGCGACCGCGTCCTCGAGATCGAGGAACACCTCGTCAGCAGGCAGCGCTTTGGCCTTCTCGATCATCTTCAGGCTGCTGCCCGGAACCGAGAGGCACGTTCTGCGGGGTCGATACGTGTTCTCCACGACCACAGTCTCTACCCTTTGACTCATGGCGGCGGTGAACAGGGTCTACGCGGCCCGGCTGGCGGGGATGGTCGTGCTGGGCCCCGACGGGGAGTCCATCGGCCGTGTCCGCGACGTGGTGATCAGCATCAGCATCGTCCGGCAGCAGCCGCGTGTTCTCGGCCTGGTGGTCGAATTGCTCACCCGACGAAGGATTTTCGTTCCGATTCTGCGGGTCACCGCGATCGAACCCGGTTCGGTGACGCTGGCCACCGGTAGCGTGTCGCTGCGCCGGTTCGCGCAGCGCCCCGGCGAGGTGCTGGTTCTGGGCCAGGTACTCGAAACCCGGGTGCGGGTCGACGATCCCGATCTGGAGCAACTGGCCGGAATCGACGTCGTGGTAGTCGATCTGGGCATCGAGCAGACCCGGACCCGCGACTGGGTGGTGACCCGGGTGGCGGTGCGTCCGCAACGACGCCTCGGCCGGCGCACCAACATCCACGTCGTCGAGTGGCAGAACGTGCACGGCCTGACGCCGTCCGGCCTGGCGATGCCCGACCAGGGGGTGGCCTCGCTGCTCGAGCAGTTCGAGGGACAACGACCCATCGAGGTGGCCGAGGCCCTCCGCGAACTGCCGACCAAGCGGCGCTACGAGCTGTACCGGGCGTTCGACGACGAGCGGCTGGCCGACGTGTTGCAAGAGCTCCCCGAAGATGAGCAGGCCGCGGTGCTGCGCCAGCTGAACACCGAACGCGCCGCCGACGTCCTGGAGGCGATGGACCCCGACGACGCCGCCGACGTGCTGGGTTCGATGACCCCGGCCGATGCCGAGACCCTGCTGCGCAAGATGGACCCCGAGGATTCCGAGGATGTGCGACGGCTGCTGGCCCACTCACCCGACACCGCAGGTGGTCTGATGACCAGCGAACCAGTGGTCCTGGCGCCCGACACCACTGTCGCCGAGGCGTTGGCGCGAATCCGCGACCCCGACCTCACGCCGGCCCTGGCCTCGATGGTCTTCGTCACGCGGCCACCCAGCGCCACCCCGACCGGGCAGTACCTGGGCTGCGTCCACCTGCAACGGTTGCTACGAGAACCGCCGGCGGCCCTGGTCAGCGGTATCGCCGATACGGATTTGCCCAGCCTGAGCCCGGCCGATTCACTGGCCGCGGTGACCCGCTACTTCGCCGCGTACAACCTGGTGTGCGGCCCCGTCGTCGATGAGGAGAACCACCTCTTGGGGGCGGTGTCGGTCGACGACGTGCTCGACCACATGCTGCCCGACGACTGGCGTGAACGTGACGAGCCTGAGCTCCCGGTGGCGGGCTCATGAGCGAAACCTCGGCGCGTCAGCGGCTGGACACCCCGCGCGCGACCCGCGGCTTCGGGCTGCACGTCGACATCGAGGCGGTGGGCGCGTTCAGCGAGTCGATCGCGCGTTTCCTCGGCACCGGGCGCTACCTGGCCATTCAGACCATCGTGGTGCTGGTCTGGATCGCCCTCAACATCGGCGTCTTCACCTTCCAATGGGACCCGTACCCGTTCATCCTGCTCAACCTGGCGTTCTCGACTCAGGCCGCGTATGCCGCCCCGCTCATCCTGCTGGCCCAGAACCGGCAGGAGAACCGGGACCGGGTCTCCCTCGAGGAAGACCGGCGCCGGGCCGAACAGACCAAGGCCGACACCGAGTACCTGGCCAGGGAACTGGCGTCGCTGCGGTTGGCGGTCGGCGAGGTTGCCACCCGCGACTACCTGCGCCGCGAGTTGGAAGAACTGCGTGACCTGATCACCGAGATCACCTTGCCCGCCGACGGCGACCGGGCGAACCCGAGCAAATCCGACGGGGGTGAACGCCGGTCCAAACGCGGTGGTTAATCTCGCTGTCGACCATTGTCGTAACACCGGAAACCGGGACTATGTATGGTGACTTGGTTCACAACATGGTATTTGGCCAAAGCTGACCTAAGGACAGGCAATTGCGCGTAGGGGGAGGAGCGGTGTTCGAGACCGCTCGGCGCCGTATGAGCCAGCTCATGCGCTCACCTGTGCTCGGCGTCGCCGTCCTGGCTCCCATCGTTCTGGTCGCCGGCGCCGGGTCTTCCGCATCTGACGTCGACATGTCCGATACCGCGGTCACGCCGCTGGCCGCGGTGCAGCCGCAGATCGACCGCTCGGGCCCCGCGGTGGTCGCCGCGGCCAGGCCCCCCACGAACTTCCGCATCAAGGCGATGACCACGATCTCGGCTCCCCCGCCCGCTTTCGTCGTCAATACCCCTGGTGCCCTTGGCATTCCGGGTACGTCACTGAAGGCGTACCGCAATGCCGAACGGATGATGGCCGCGGCCTACCCCGGTTGCGGGATCAGCTGGAACCTGCTGGCCGGCATCGGCCGGATCGAGTCGGGGCACGCCAACGGCGGCGCCACCGATGCCCGCGGCACCGCGGTGCGGCCGATCTACGGTCCCGCCCTCGACGGCACCCTGCCGGGCAACGAGATCATCGTCCAGAGCGCTCAGGCCGGGCGGATCTCCTATGTCCGGGCGATGGGGCCGATGCAGTTCCTGCCCGGAACCTGGGCCCGCTATGCCTCCGACGGGGACGGTGACGGCAAGGCCGACGTGCAGAACGTGTTCGATTCGGCGCTGGCCGCCGCCCGCTACCTGTGCAGCGGCGGGCTCAACCTGCGGGAACAGTCCCAGGTCATGACCGCCATCCTCCGGTACAACAACTCGGTGGCCTACGCCCGCAACGTGTTGGGCTGGGCCGCCGCGTATGCCACGGGCGTGGTGCCGGTCGACCTGCCGGAGATCACCGGGTCCATTCCGCCGATCGGTGATTCGCATCTGGACAATCCCGAGGGCCTCGGACCGGGCCTGCCGGCCGATGCCACCGGGCTGCCCGCTGGCGATCCGCTGGCTCTGATCCCGCTGCTCAACCGCAATGAGACCGGCACACAGAACGTCCCGGGATTCGCGCCCGGGCAGGTGCTCGGCCCGCTGCCCGGCCCGGCCCAGGCCATCCCGTCCGAGACGCCCGCCGCCCCGCCGCCGTGGGTCCCGCCCTGGGAGCAGCCGCGCCAGCCCGCATGCGTGGTGTTCTGCCTGGGCGAGCAGGCTCCCCCGCCGGCTCCGGCGCCGCCGCTGGGGCCGCCCCCCGCTCCAGGACCGGGGCCGGTCCCCGCTCCGCAGCTGGCGCCCCCGCCGGGACCGTTGCCTGGCGCGCCGGTCGGCCCACCGATCGAGGCCGCGCCTGCCGCACCGGCACTTGTCGGGCCGGCACCCGGACCCGCGCCGGGACCGGCACCGGGTCCGGCCTGATGCTGGCCTGAATCCAGGTCGCGGTGCCGCCGCCGTAGACTCAGCGGTGATGTCCGAATCTGCCACTGAGCTGCAATCCGCAGTTCGCGCTGCGCTGGCCAAGGTGATCGACCCCGAATTGCGGAAGCCGATCACCGAACTCGGCATGGTCAAGAACATCTCGATCGATGCCGACCACGGCGTCCACGTCGAGATCTACCTGACCACCGCGGCCTGCCCGAAGAAGACCGAGATCGCCGACCTCGTGACGGCCGCCGCCACCGATGTGCCGGGCACCGGCGCGGTCAAGGTGAGCCTGGACGTGATGAACGACGAGCAGCGCGCCGAACTGCGCACGCTGCTGCGTGGCGATTCCCGCGAACCGGTGATCCCCTTCGCCCAGCCCAACTCCCTGACCCGGGTCTACGCGGTCGCCTCCGGGAAGGGCGGCGTGGGCAAGTCCAGCGTGACGGTCAACCTGGCCGCGGCGATGGCCGCCCGCGGTCTGTCCGTCGGTCTGCTGGATGCCGACATCTACGGCCATTCGGTACCGCGCATGATGGGCACCAACGACCGGCCCACCCAGGTCGACTCGATGATCCTGCCGCCGATCGCCCACGACGTGAAGGTCATCTCGATCGCCATGTTCACACAGGGCAACACGCCCGTGGTGTGGCGTGGGCCGATGCTGCACCGAGCCCTGCAACAGTTCCTGGCCGACGTCTACTGGGGCGATCTGGACGTGCTGCTGCTCGATCTGCCGCCCGGCACCGGCGATATCGCAATCTCGGTGGCCCAGTTGATCCCCGGCGCGGAGATCCTGGTGGTGACCACTCCGCAGATGGCTGCCGCCGAGGTGGCCGAGCGCGCCGGCGCGATCGCCCTGCAGACCCGTCAGCGCATCGCCGGCGTGGTCGAGAACATGTCCGGTCTGCAGATGCCCGACGGCACCGTCATGCAGCTGTTCGGTGAGGGCGGCGGCCGTCAGGTCGCGGAGTCGCTCACCCGCTCGGTCGGCGCCGAGGTCCCGCTGCTGGGCCAGGTCCCGCTGGACCCGGCGCTCGTGGCAGCCGGGGACTCCGGAGTTCCGCTCGTCCTGTCGGCGCCCGAATCAGCGGCCGGTGCCGAGCTGCGCAAGATCGCCGACGGACTGTCGGCCCGCAAGCGGGGCCTGGCCGGGATGTCGCTGGGTCTGGATACCGCGCGCCGCTAGGTGGCGTCGGGGTCGAACGTCGTGCCGGCCGCCTTGTCTACCGGCTTGCTGTCGATCTCACCGGCCGGCTTGTCGCCCGGGACCGACGGCTGCTGATTCTTACTGTCGTCGAACGCCCCGGTGAGGAACGAGTCGTCGCCGTCGAGCAGATGCTTGGTGAGCGCGGCCCGCGGCGTCATGCCGCGCAGCTTCTGCAACTCGGCCAGGGGCTGCCGCAGATCGTCGAACTCCGGGCCCAGGTCTTCGCGCAGCTGGCTGGTGGCACCGCTGACATAGTCGCGTGCCTGACGCAGGGCGCCGGAGGTCCACCGGATGGCACCGGGCAGGCGCTCAGGCCCCAGGATCACCAGACCGGCGATCACCAGGACCAGCATCTCCCCCCATCCGATGTTCGCGAACATCGCTACTGCGCTTTTTGATCGTCGCCGATCGGCGTGACCATGAAGGTCATGGGCCGACCGTCGCGGAGCACCTCGATCGGGGCTTCCTGCCCGATGTGGAGCTGACGCACCGCGACCACCATCTCGTCGGCGTCGGCAACCTTGCGGTCCCCGACCTTCACCACCACGTCGTTCTCCAGAATGCCGGCCTTGTCGGCCGGGCCACCGGCGTTGACGTTGCGGACCTGCGCACCGGAGGCCACGCTGTTGCTCACTGTGACGGCGCTGAGCAACAGCGTCGGATGCGCGACCTTGCCGTCCTTGATCAGGTTCTCGACGACCTGCTTGACCTCGTTGACCGGGATGGCGAAACCGAGGCCACTGGCGCTGTCCGACAGGGACTTTCCGGCCGTGTTGATGCCGATCACCTCGGAGGACATGTTGATCAGCGGGCCACCGGAGTTGCCGTGGTTGATGGAGGCATCGGTCTGAAGGCCGTCGATCACCGTGTCGGTGTCCGACCCTTCGCCCGACAGGGGCACCGGCCGGTGCAGCGCGCTGATGATGCCGTGGGTGACCGTGCTGCGCAGACCCAGCGGGGCGCCGGCCGCGATGACTTCCTCACCGACGCGCACCTTCTCGGAATCGCCCATCCGCGCCACGACGAGATTGTCGACGTTGTCGACCTTGAGTACCGCCAGGTCGGTCTTGGGGTCGCGACCGACCAGGTTGGCCGGCACTTCCTTGCCGTCGTTGAAGACCACGGTGATCTGGTAGTCGGCGGGCTTGCTTGCCGCATCGGAGATCACGTGGTTGTTGGTGACGATGTAGCCCTTGCCGTCGACCACGACGCCGGAGCCCTGCGAGCCCTCGGTCTTGCTCTTGGCCTCGATGGTCACCACCGAGTCCTCGACCGCTGCGGCCACCGTGGCGAACCGGCCGGCGTCCGGGGACGGCAGGTCACCGGTCTCCAGTGTCACCTTCGAGGTGGTGAAGGCCTGCACGGTACCTGCGGTCTTCTGCCCGACCCAGCCACCGATCGCGCCGACCATGAGCGTGATCAGGAGCAACACGACCAGCGCGAGCCACGACACGCGGCCGCCGAACAGCACTTCGCGGGCACCCAGCTTGCCGATCGGCGCAGGCACGATCACCGGAGCGGCCGGTGCCTGCGCGGGCGTGCCCAGCGCCGGGACGGCGCCCGGGTTGCGCCATGGGTCGTCGAAGTCGTCTTCACCTGCGGTCCGCTCGGCCTCGAGTGCCCCGGCGTCGGTGGGGTGCCGCTGCAGCGAGTCACCGCCGGCGGAGGGTCGACTGAAGGCCTCGGCCAGCACGGGATCCGGCGGGAGGTCCTTGGGGGCGTACTCGCCCTGGTCCTGGTACTTCTCTGCACCGAGGAACGAGCCGTCCACACCGGCGGGACGGCCGAACGTGCGCTGCGACAACTGGTCGACGGGTGGCCGCTCGACAGGGCGCGGTTCCAGACGGCCGCTCTCGTCGGACTGGTCCTGATTGGTCACCGGTGTATCACTCTCTATCGGAGCGCCCGCCCCAGCCAGATAGGCCGACGCCGGTCACTGATCGCCTTGTGGTCCAGCCTACCGGCGCTTACGCCGACTCCGCGTCGGGTCATCAGCAAACTGAGGCTGTTCGTCGACGTCAGCCGGGGGCTGCGGACTGTGGTGCGGAATCTGCGACAACAGTCCCAACAGGGAATTCGGAATGGCTATCGGACAGGAATCCCGCAATGCGGCCCGGGCCTGACCCTGGGCATCGACCTCGGCCGCGCAGTCCGGGCACAGGGACAGGTGGTGCGCGGCCCGCAGATGCGCACTCATCCTCAGCTCACCGTCGACGAAGGCCGCGATGGCCTCGGTCGACAGGTGTTCGGTGGAACCGAACTGTCGAGGTGCACCTACCGGTGCATCGCTCTGGGAGGCGAACTGCGCAGGCAACCAGGAGAATGCGCGACGGAACACGTGTCCCGGGTCGACCATCGCCCAGCTCCTCCCGCCATGACCAAATGTCCTGACCCGAATGTAGCGCGACCGGGCGCGCCGAACACCAACCACCACTAGGCGGATTTGGCGGTTTCCGGCGAGTGCTTCGCCAGGTACTCGCGCAAGGCCTGCCGACCGCGGTGAATGCGGCTGCGGACGGTACCGAGCTTCACACCCAGCGTGGCGCCGATTTCTTCGTAGGACAGACCCTCGATGTCACACAGGACCACGGCGGCGCGGAACTCCGGCGCCAGCGAGTCCAGCGCGGCCTGCAGATCGGCTCCCAACCGCGAGTCGTGGTAGATCTGCTCAGGGTTCGGATCGTCGGCCGGCACGCGGTCGTAGTCCTCGGGCAGCGCTTCCATGCGGATGCGGCCACGACGACGGACCATGTCCAGGAACAGGTTGGTGGTGATGCGGTGCAACCACCCCTCGAACGTTCCCGGCTGGTAGTTCTGCACGGAGCGGAACACCCGGATGAAGGTCTCCTGGGTCAGGTCCTCGGCGTCGTGCTGGTTACCCGAGAGGCGATAGGCCAGCCGGTATACCCGGTCCGCGTGTTGACGCACCAGTTCGTCCCATGACGGCATGGCAGCCTGATCGCCGGTGGCGTCGAACACGGCGGTGCCGGTCAACTCATCAGACGGCTCCACCCATTCGCCTGCGGTGAATTGCTCCAGGTGGGCCATGGTCACCGGGGCGGCCTGGGTGGCGGGGTTCGAGGTAACAGCGTTCGCGCTCGTCGGATCCTCCTGATCACAGTTTTCACTCAGCTCAACACGACTGATGACTTCGCTATTCCGATTGCTGTCCTGGTTGTGCTGGGCAGTGCGCCAGCGGGCGCCGTGTTCCATGCGGATACCGTTCCTGATCCCGGTGTGGCGGGCATATGAGCAATCTGAACTTTCCCTGAGAAAGCCGACGATACGTCCGGTTACCTGCGCAGACCAGCGAATTTTCAGTGGTGATACCTACCACCCACGGGCGTGTCGCGACGGTGCCCCCGGCCTCTGGCCTACGCTGCGGGCATGGTCAGCTCCAACCCCGGTCGCGCCGAAGCGATCGTCACGCATGCCGAACGGTCGATCTCCGAAGACGAGATCGTCGCGGCCGCGCGTGAGCGGGCCGAAGAACTCGGCGCGGGTGCGGTGACGCCGGCCGTCGGAGCGTTGCTGAGCGTGCTCGCGCGGCTCACCGGAGGCCGGGCGGTCGTCGAGGTCGGCACCGGTGCCGGCGTGAGCGGGTTGTGGCTGTTGTCCGGTATGAGCGACGACGGCGTACTGACCACCATCGACGTCGAGCCCGAGCACCAACGAATCGCCAAGCAGGGGTTCAACGAGGCCGGAGTCGGCCCGGGACGTACCCGTCTGATCAGCGGTCGCGCCCAGGAGGTGCTGACCCGCTTGGCGAGCTCGTCCACCCGGACCTTGAGGTCACGCATTGCCTTGGGGCGGAACCAATCTGCCCCGATCAAAAT
>NZ_LZSY01000170.1 GCF_001665625.1 Mycolicibacterium peregrinum
GGAATCCGGAGACCCCAAATACGCCTGGGTCAACCAAAGCATCTTCGTCGGACAAGGACGCATCCAACCCGGCCCCATCGTCGAATTCCAAGTCTTCCGAGTCGCGGCATGAGTGGGCTGCATACCCAGGTACAGCAGCTGCTGCGCTCCCTGTCCGAACGGCCTGCTGCACAGCCGTGGGAAATGTCGATCGCGGCTTACCGGGAGGCCGGGGAGAAGTTGATCACGTTGGCGGGAGACGTTGACAATCGTTGCGCAGTAGACGATTTCACGATCCCCCTCCGCGACGGTGTAGTCGCGGCGCGGTGTTACCGCCCACCCGTAGCCTTACCGGCACTGCCGGCCGTTGTTTATCTGCATGGCGGGGCGTTCGTACGTGGAAGCCTCGACACCCACGATCGGCTGTGCCGGAAGCTCTGCACGCGGGGCGAACTCATCGTGGTTTCCGTGGCATACCGGCTGGCACCCGAATACCAGTTTCCCTGCGCTCACCACGACGCCGGCGAGGCGTTTACCTGGGTGAGTGAGCACGCTGATGATCTAGGCATCGACCCCGAAGCCCTTGCGGTCGCGGGCGATTCCTCCGGCGGCGCACTGGCGGCAAGCGTTGCGCTTGCCTCCCGAGAACAAGGCCCTCCGGTCAAGGCCCAAGGTCTGCTGTGCCCGGCACTCGATGCCACCATGAGCAGCAACTCGGTCGAACGGTACAAGGACGGCCCCTTCCTCACCCGGACCGCGCTGGACTGGGCTTACGACATGTACGTACCCGAACTGGACGACCGTGGTTCGAGCCTCGCCTCGCCATTGCTGACGCAGAACCTCGTGGGCGCCCCGCCTGCTGTGATCGTCAGCGCTCAGATCGATCCCGTTGCCGATGACGCGCACCGCTACGGTGGCAGGCTCACCGCGGCGGGAGTCAAGGTTCAAACCCACGAGTACGAGGGCATGCCGCACAGCTTCCCCTTACTGGCAGGCGTACTCGACGACGGCGATCACGCGATCACCGTATTCGCGAGGGAACTCGCAGCGTTCCTCAGCTAGCTTTCTACCCCGGCCCATCGGGCCGTTCACCCCTGGTTAAAACACGCACCAGCACAAGTCATTACCGCGTTGTGCTGTGCCGACCTGCGCTCGCTCCAGGCGGCGCCACTTCCGCCGTCAACCAGTCCAAACCAAAGGAAACCAACGATGATTCCCTTTTCGGGTGACGAATCTGCACATGTCCCGAAATGCCGCGCGCGAAGCTGGGTCAGATCGTTGATCATCGCCCTGTGTGTCGCTGCGTCAGTGCCATTTTCGGTGAATACGCCGGTTGCCCGAGCTGACGAATCACAGTACTGGGCCTTCTACACGCCGCCGGATCCCCTGCCCGCGGGCACACCGGGTGATCTCATCCGAACCGAGCCTTCCAGGCTGGTTCTGGAGCCTTCCGGACAACTGGGCTCCTTCGTGGGGACCGGGACCCGAATCATGTATCGCAGCACCGATGCTCAGGGGCATCCCGTGGCAGTCACGGGCACCTATATCGAGCCTGATGTCGCATGGCCCGGCAGCGGGCCCCGCCCGTTGCTTGCCTACGCCACGGCCCCGTACGGAATGGGAGAGCAGTGCGCTCCGTCGCGCCTGTTCAACCAAGGCATCCATGCCTCGTTGGACACAGGCTTCGACCTGATGTTCAACCTCGAGGAGGGATTCATCGCGACCCTGCTGGCGCGTGGCTTCGCGATAGTGGTCACCGATGGTGTCGGATTGGGGGTGCACGGTCAGATGGCGCCCCAGTTCCTGAACCGCGTCGCAGGCGGGACCGCACTGAACGATGCTGCGCGGGCGGCGATGAAGCTGCCCGGTACCACGTTGGATCCGCGCGGGCCCGTTGCCTTCTGGGGCTGGCTGGCGGGCGGCGGCCATGCCGCTTTGGCGGCGGCCGAACTGGCCGGTGCGTACGCACCCGAACTCAACGTGGTTGGCACCTATGCCAACGGCGCCACAACCGATCTGCCAAGCATGTTGCCGCCTCTTGACGGAAACCAGCTCGCCGGATCCCTTGGGTGGGTGCTACGAGGGATTCAAGAAGCGTATCCCGATATGACCCAACCGATTGCGGATTCCCTCACCCCGCGCGGTGTGGAGATGCTGGCCAACACCAGCAGACAGTGCATGATCCAAACCGGCATCAACTATGCGTTCCGCCATCTGCAGCCATGGTTCAAGAAAGACCTCTATCAATCGGTGCGCGAGGAACCACTGAGCTCCATCCTGGCGATGCAGCGAATTGGAAACGTGAAACCAACTGGGCCGGTGTATCTTTCGCATAACCGGTGGGATTCTTTCGCGCCATACGAGTCGGTGGTGGCAACCGCGAGAGATTGGTGTGCGCTCGGAGCCGATGTCACATTGTGGACCAACGAGCAACCACCTTTCCTCAACAAGACGGATACCAACTCACTCCTGACCGCCTTCGTCGACGGCGAGCGGAGCATCGCCTGGATCGCCGACCGCTTCAACGGCGTGCCCACCTCACCCACCTGCAGTCAGCTGTCGGAGTGAACACCGATGCCAGTCGAGCTCAAAGCTGCAGTCCTGCAGTATATATCGGAATATTCGTGGGTTCACGACTGGTTGACTGACTCATGACTAGCTTAAATCTGGGCACCTTCGGCGTATTCGGCCTTTTCCAGCAGTGGAAACAAATGACCGCCGCGCAACTGAGGGATATCGAGGCGCTCGGCTACGGCGCGATCTGGGCAGGCGGCTCGCCGCCGGCCGAACTCGACTGGGTTGAGTCAATCCTTGAGCCGACGAAGACGCTGAAGGTGGCAACGGGCATCGTCAACATCTGGTCGGCGGCCGCCGGCAAGGTCGCCGAGTCGTTTCACCGTATCGATACGGCACACCCCGGACGATTCCTGCTCGGGATCGGGGCCGGACATCCCGAGCTGATCGCCGAGTACAAGAAACCCTACGACGCGCTCGCCGAGTACCTCACCAAACTCGATGAATACGGCGTGCCAAAGGACCAGCGCGTCGTCGCCGCGCTCGGCCCCCAGGTCCTGAAGCTGGCCGCACGCCGCAGCGCGGGAGCCCATCCCTACCTGACCACTCCGCAACACACCGCTCAGGCGCGCGCGTTGGTCGGGCCGGATGCTTTCATCGCCCCGGAACACAAGGTGGTGCTGAACACAGACGCGGCTGAGGCAAGGGCCGTCGGACGCGAAGCTCTCGCCATCTACCTCAACGGCACCAACTATGTGAACAACTGGAAGCAATTGGGGTTCAACGACTCCGACGTTGCCTACCCCGGCAGCGATGCCCTGATCGACGCCCTCGTCGCGTATGGCAGTACCGATGCCATCGCAGCCAGACTGAACGAGCATCTCGTTGCCGGCGCGACCCACGTGCCTGTGCAGGTCCTGACCGGTCCCGACAACCTGATTCCCTCCCTTACCGCATTGGCCGGACCGCTCGGCCTCATCTGATCCACAGTGCGCGGATCACCGATTGATCGAGCTGACCCTTCGCCGGGCTCGGCGATCAGCGAAACGCGTCGAGCCGCTCGCCGGCCCACTGCCGGAACGTGCGTCCGGGCCTTCCGGTGATGCGCTCGACGGATCGCCGGGCCTTGTCGTGTTGTCGCGGCAGCTGCGACCAGTAGTCGAGGATGGCGTCGACCAGAGGAAGCGGCGCGTGTCGCGAAAGATGTTGCACAGCTTGTTCTCTGCTGGGCTCCCGCCAATCCAGCTCTCGCGCGAGCAGGCTTGCCAGAGTGTCACGTTGCTGATGGAAGCTCAGAACCTCGGGGCCGCCAAGAGGCAGGGTGAGCCCCTCCAGATCGTCGTTGATGAGCGCACATTCGGCCACGTCGGCGATGTCCTCGGGATGGATCACGTCGAGACAGGCTCCCCAGAAGGGCTGCTCGACCGGGACTCCGGTGCGGATGAAGGATGCCCAGTCGAGCGTCATGGTGGCGAATGTTCCCGGCCGTAGCACCGTAGTGCTGAAAGACGCACCAGCTATGGCTTTTTCGACTTCATCGTGATGTTGTGCCAGGGCGTTGTGTTCCGCGTTGGCCATCTCCACGGAGTCCGAGGAGAGTAGGACGACGCGCCTGACACCTGCGCGCTCTGCAGAGTCGACGAAGTTCTCGATGGCGGCGGGTTCCGCGTAGAGGAAGATGCGGTCGACGCCCGCCAATGCCTTGTCGAAGGTTTCCCGCTTGGCGAGATCCAGTTCGACGATCTCGACGCCCAGTCCTGCTGCCTTGCGGGGATCGCGACTGCCTGCCCTCACGGCCCGGTCGGCCGACGCCAATCGTCCAACCAGGCTCGCTCCGATTCCACCCGTCGCGCCGGTGATGAGTGTGGTCACCGCTGAAACCCTACGAGCGAAGCCGCGACGAAACAAGACTTGAGTCCGGATTCATGACATCGCGGCAGGTCGAGCAGCTATTCGAGCCCGTTCGACTGGGCGCCCGACAGGACGAGGTCCAGCAACGCGCTCAGTTCGGTGCCGAGATCGGACTCCGGGGGCTCCTCCTGGATCCACTGCGACATCGCGGAGACGTAGCCCGACGCGAGCAGCCGTCCAACCCGTTCCGGTCGCACGGACGGTCGAAGGACCGCCTCGGTTTCCACGATCAGGGCAGCGAAGTCCACCCCGACTGGATGGTCGACCAGCATCGTCGTGTGCAGGAGGGCGGGAGGGACGAGCGCGCACATCTCCGCACGGGCAGCGGAGTTCGAGGTGGCCAGGGCATCCAGGTAAGCGCCGAGCACTTCACGAAGTGGCCGACCCGCCACCCCGTCAGTTCGCGCGGACTGCCAGGCCTCGTTCCGTCGTCGCCGCATCCATTCCTCAAGAAAGAGCGTCTTGCGGGGGAAATGCGTGAATACAGTGCTGCGCGACAGTCCCGACCGGTCGGCGATCTCGTCCATCGAGGACGCCTCGAATCCGCGTTCGACGAACAGCGCGATGGCGGCTTCGTAGACCCGGTCGTGCCGTTCTGCCCGCTTCACCGTCCGCCGGGTCGGCCCCTGCCGAGCACGCCGACCGCGCGTTCGCCCCGTGACCGTCTCGGAGCGCTCTGGGTCCATCCCCCCAGTGAAACACGGCGGTGTCAGTCACCGTGATCAGGTCGTCCCGCGAGATCTTGCACGAATCACATGTGAACCGGCCTGCGGGCCTCGTTCCTGAGTTACCCAGAACCTGTCGCGCCCTGTAAGCGCGAACGCATCGTCTCTTCGCCGGACGCAAAACCGCTGCCACGAAAAGCAACTGAGCAACTACCGGAGCGAGGTAAGGCGATCATTTCGTTTCCTCAGCCAGTTTCTCCAGAAGCGGTGTCAGCCGGAAGTCAACGAGCTTGCGCATGACCAGCGAGGTGTTGGTCTGCTCAACACCGTCAATATCGAGTATCCGGCCGGCTACCCGGTAGAGATCGTCCGCTTCACGGGCGACCACGTGAATCAACAGATCAGTAGTACCCCCGAGTCCTTGAACTTCGACGACTTCGGGAACCTGCTCCAGCGCTCGCGCGATGGCAGCGAGCTTGCGCTGCGTGACGCGCGTCAGGATATACGCCGTCAACGGGTAGCCCAGTGTGGCGGGATCGATGCGTCTCTCGAACGAGCGCAGGACGCCCAATCGCTCCAACTTGTTGATGCGTGCCTGGACAGTGTTGCGCGACAGGCGGGTCTCGTCGGCCAACGCGATCACGGTGGCGCGAGGATCATCGTTGAGAGCCTTGAGGATCCGAGCATCCAAAGCGTCGACTCTGGTTTGCGTGGTCAAAATGACAACCTCCAACTGACTGCCCGAACGCCGACATCAGCAAAATGCTCAATCGCGCCGCTCGAACTTGTTCAAAGTGTAGATCGATGCTCGACTTGACAGCGAGTTCTGCACCCTTACGGAGCTCCGACGGCCGCGTCACCGCGGTCGGCAGCGCCTGCGCTCTCACTCGAGCCCGATTGCTGCGACGCGCAGTCGCCGTGTTCACGACCTGAGCACGGCGAAGGCCGGTCACCCCACAATCTGGAACTCGCATGCAAGGAAACCACCGATGGACCGATCGCAATCAGTCGATGCACGGCTTCGTGTCGCCGACACGTCAGCAGACACCACCCTCCGCGAGATCGAGGACCGCGTGTTGTGGCTATCGACGTCGATCATCCACCACGCCAACCGTGTTCGGCCCAATCCGACCGGCCTGAAGGTGGGAGGCCATCAGGCGTCGTGCGCCTCCATGACCTCGATCATGACGTCGCTGTGGTTCGAACAGCTTCAACCAGGTGATCGGGTGTCGGTGAAGCCGCATGCCTCGCCCGTGCTGCACAGCATCAATTATCTGCTGGGCGAACTCGATCAGAAGTACTTGACTACGTTGCGGGAGTTCGGTGGGCTGCAGTCCTACCCGAGCCGATCGAAAGACCCTGATCCCGTTGATTATTCGACAGGATCGGTGGGGATCGGGGCGACTGCGCCGATATGGGGCACGATCGCCCGTCGCTACGTCGACATGCAGATCGGCGCCGCAGGAAAAGGTCGCCAGTACTCGCTGGTGGGCGACGCCGAACTCGACGAGGGGGCGGTCTGGGAAGCCATCCTGGACAACTCCGTCGCCGAACTCGGCGAGATTGTCTGGATCGTCGACCTCAACCGCCAATCACTCGACCGCGTCGTGCCGAACATCGCGGCCGGACGGCTGGAGGCGATGTTCTCGGCCGCCGGATGGCAAGTGATCAATGTGAAGTTCGGTGCCCAGCTTGAGTCATTGTTCGACCACCGCGGTGGGACCGCGCTGCGCACCCGCATCCTCGAGATGCCCAACCCCGAGTACCAGCGTCTGCTGCGCTGCTCAGCCGAAGAGCTACGGGAGAGGCTGCCCGGCAACGGAATAGGTGCCGAGCAGATCTCGACGCTGATCCGCGACCTGGATGAGAATACGTTGCTGGCCGCGATCCGCAATCTGGGCGGCCACGACCTTGGCGCACTGCGCGCTGCCTACGCCCAAATCGATGACACTCGTCCGACGGTGATCATCGCCTACACCATCAAGGGTCACCGACTGCCCACCCAGGGCCATCCCCAGAATCATTCGTCACTACTCACCGTCGAGCAGTACGAGCAGTTCGCCACGGAACTCGGTATGGACCCGACCAGTCCTTGGCAGCGTTTCTCCAACGATGGTGCGCCCGGAGCGCTCTGCACCACGACTGCCGAGAGGCTGCGGCGCGAGCCGGTGACACTGTCGACTCCCCCCGCCGTTCCCGTCGACACTGGTCGCACCCCCTCGGGCACATCGTCTACCCAGGCGGCTCTGGGCCGGGTTCTGCTCGACCTGAGCCGTCAGGCTCCGGACGCGGCCAAGCGTGTGGTCACCGTGAGCCCCGACGTCAGCTCAACGACCAACCTGGCCGGTTGGCTCAACAAGGTTGGCGTGTGGTCGCCGAACGAACGTCGAAACTGGTTCGACGACGACCCCGAGACGATCATGCACTGGCGGGAGAGACCGACCGGACAGCACATGGAACTCGGTATCGCCGAGACCAATCTTGTCGGCCTGATCGGTGAGCTCGGCGCTACGTGGAGCCGGTGGGGCGAACCCCTCTTTCCGATCGGTGTGGTCTACGACCCATTCGTGGAACGTGCCTTGGAGCCGTGGTCCTACGGGATTTACGCAGGCGGGCAGTCGATTCTGGTCGGGACCCCCTCCGGTGTGTCACTCGCGGCCGAGGGCGGCGCACATCAGTCCATCAAGACACCGTCGATCGGCCTTGAGCAACCCGGTTGCATCAGTTACGAGCCGGCATTTGCCATCGATGTCGAGTGGACCTTGCTGTCATGCATCGGCCAGTTGGGTCGGCCGGACGGCTCGTCGTCGTATGTGCGGCTTTCCACGCGGCCCGTGGACCAGACTTTGGCATCAGTTCCCGACGACGCCGCCGCCCGAGAACGCCGCAGAAAACAAGTGGTCGCCGGTGCGTACATCCTGCGACGAGCCGGTGGCACACCGCAGGTCGCTGTGGTCGCAATGGGAGCGATGATCACCGAGTCCCTGCGGGCGGCGGATCGGCTCGCCGAGCAGGGCATCGATACCGACGTCATCTGCGTGACGAGTCCCGGCCTGCTGTTCGACGCATTACAAGCTCGCCGCGGGCTTTCCGAGAGCCCGAGCTGGATCCTCGAACAGGTCTTCCCGGCCGAGCGAGCGGCCCCGATGGTGACCGTGCTCGACGGACACCCACATACGTTGGCGTTTCTCACCGGTATCAACAATGTGGCGGGAGCCGCTCTGGGAGTGAGTCGATTCGGACAGGTCGGCTCGCTCGACGATGTCTACCGGTACCACGGCATCGACACCGACAGCATCGTCAGCGCAGCACTCGACATGGCCGAACGGAGCGTGAAATGACTTCCGCCACAAGCATGACCAATGTGGAACTGCCCGCTCTTGGCGAGGCGGTCACCGAGGCCACCATCACCCGGTGGCTCAAAGCAGTAGGCGATGAAGTGCAGCCTGACGAACCCCTGCTCGAGGTCGCCACCGACAAGGTCGATACCGAAGTCTGCTCTCCCGCAGCCGGGATCCTGACTCAGATCATCGAACCGGAGGACTCCGTGGTCGAGATCGGCGCGGTCATCGCGGTGATCAGCGCTACCGACGCAGCGCCCACCGAGGAAACGGCCCATGAGCCAGAGAGCGTTCCAGAGGTCGCCGAGCCGGAACCCGAACCGGAACCTGAACCGGCTGAATCAGCAACGGAGCGCGTCGAGAAGCTCTCGCGGATCCGGCGCACGATTGCTCAGCGCATGCTGACATCGCTGCAGACATCGGCACAGTTGACGACGGTGGTCGAAGTCGACCTGACCAATGTGGCGCTGGTGCGCAACCGCAACAAAGCCGAATTCGAGGACAGGACCGGCCAGAAGCTGTCCTATCTGCCGTTTGTCGTCGGCGCTGCCGTGGAAGGCCTTGCGGCACACCCGGTGATCAACGCTTCGTTGAACGCCGACTGCACCGAGGTCACCTATCACAGTGCCGTCCATCTAGGTGTTGCAGTCGATAGTGACAAGGGTCTGATGGTGCCGGTGATCCGCGACGCCGAGTCAATGACGTTGGCCGGCTTGGCAGCGGCCATCGCGGCATCGGCCCTGGCGGTGAGATCGGGGACGGTACGGCCTGACGATCTGTCGGGAGGTACTTTCACGATCACCAACACCGGAAGCCGCGGTGCGCTGTTCGACACCCCCATCATCAATCAACCCCAATCAGCCATCCTGGGTGTCGGGACAGTGGTCGAACGACTGGTTCCTGGGCGCGACGAGCTTGGCAACCTCGTGGTGAAGACGAGTTCGATGGCCTACCTTTCGCTGTCCTACGACCATCGGATCATCGACGGCGCCGACGCCGCACGCTATCTCGGCACCGTGCGCCATCGCCTGGAGCGCGGCTTCGACGATGCGGACCTTCGATGACAAAAGAACCGCGAAAAGCGGGACGACCTACAAATATCAACTCGCACATGCTTACTGAAACTGGCCGCATGCTCTCGTTTGTGGCTCGATGGGCACCGTTCGATCACGGCGACGAATACATCTTGCCGGAGTTCGGCATCGCACCGTCGACCTTCTATCATCGAGTGCTGGTGCTCGTTCGGGAAGCACCGCCCCGGGCGATGCGCGAATCCGATCGAGAACGTGTGATCGGAATCTGTTCGGCGAAACTCGCCGCTCTCGGTCATTCCGACCAAGCTCGCGCGACCGATCACGCGCAGAGATCTTGACCACCGGGACCGAACTCCCTCTCGTACGCAGGGCCGCATGGTGCTGAACACGATCGACCGCACCGGGAAGGTGCTCGATCTCTTCACGGCTGAGACACCAGAGTGGGGTGTGACGGCGGTGGCCGCGAGGCTGCAGCTGCCGAAGTCGACGACCTTCGACATCATGTCCAGTCTTGCAGCGATTGGTCTGCTGCAACAGACTTCAGGCGACCGCTATCGACTCGGCTGGCGCGTTCTGCTCTTCAGTGGCCGGCTCATGAGTTCCAGCTGTTTCAATGCCGATACAAATCGGCGTGTGGCAGCGCTCTCCCACCAGCTCTCAGCCGCGGTGACCATCGGCGCGTGGGATGGTCGAGGCGTCGTCTGCATCACCAATGCATCCGCAGATCGGACGGATCCGATAGTCACTCGCGGAGTTCATATTTCCGGCCACACCTCGGCACTCGGGAAGTTGCTCATGGCGCAGCTACCATGGTCCACGGTTGAAGAACTCATCGACCGCAACGGATTGCCGAGGCTCACGGAGAACTCGGTGGTTGACGTGAATATCCTTCATGCGCAGCTCATCTCCGCCCGACGCGACGACGTCGCGATAGAGCACGGTGAAACCATCCCGGACCAGTCATGTATCGCCGTAGGCATCCATCAGCGTGACCATCGGGCGATTGCGGCATTGTCGATCAGCGCACCAACGGAACGGCTTCTGAACCGCAGAGAAGAGTACATTCGCATCGCCAGGCGGACAGCGCATAGCCTCGTCCAGAACGCGGTTCCGCCGCACTGAACCGTCAACGTCGGCTGACCAATCCCGTTGTGCGCGAGCGATCCGCGAGACTTGTCAGCAAGGCATGGTGGCTCTCGCGGCGCACGGTTTGGCGGTGTGGGTCGGCCGGGCGAATGAAGTGGCCAGCTCCTTCGGAGCCGTTGACCGCGTCACCGTGGCCGACGAAAGATCGTCGCTACGCGCCACGCTGGCTCCGGCGACGTCAGTTCCATGAGTGAAGGACATCGCACCCATCCCTACCGCTGCCGCCACACCCATCACCGCCGACAGCGTCTTTAGGTTTCCGGTGACGCGTCCAATTGCGCTGGCTCCCATGGTGTTCTCCCATCGAACGTGACGACCCGCCGATATACCCGAGGGCCGATGACAGTGACAGGAACCACATTGCCTGCGAGACGTGATGCACGTCATTGACTGTCCGGCTATTTCGGATCGGCCTCTTCTCCGTGGTGTTGATCGTGAATTTCGGAGTCGTCAGGGTGTGGTTGGATGCCCAGGTGCATTGCCTGGGAGGCTGAACCGGCGTCGGCAAGCGGGAATGCCGCCGAGCTGGTGACCTAGCAAGGCCCGTAGGAGGCCGATGGCCGCGGAGAGCTGCGACGGTGAAGCTGATTTGGTCGATGAGCAGCGCGGCGTGATGGCCAGGGTGGTCATAGCCGGTGCTCCGTGGCTGCGCGACAAGTCGAGCAGCGATAGAGTACCGTCGCTGTCCCGCAGGGCTTCTCGCGCGCTCAGGCTGTCCGATTGACTTGACCTCGGTGACGCTCACCCAGAATCCCTCGTTGGTCCGGTTGTTGGTGAACCGGGTTCCGTCGTTGAGCGCCTCAACCGCCCAGCCGTTGACGACATAGGTCTGGTCGTAGCGGATCAGGTGCGGTGGGTCGATCACGCCCAGGTCGGCGGCCAGGTAGGTGAAGGTGCCGCTCTCGTTGAGCGACACCGAGTTCGCGATGTCGCCCGTGCTGACCAGCGGCGGATTGACGAACTGCACGGTGCAACTGACGTGGCCCTGTCGATGCCGCACAGCGTGCGCCCCAACTCGGTTCTGATGTATGTGGCCCCATTTGGTCCCGTCGGCAGGATCTCGTCGCCGGCGGTGATAGCCGGGGCACCGCGTACTCCTCACGTTGCGCGTCATCGAATACCGATCGACAGCCCCGAAACCCCCGGCCGGGGCTGCCGATCGCACCGCTGCGACCCGATGGGGAGTTCAGGTCGCAACGATGAGTCTTGGTTTCGGGGAAACTACGGCGCTAGTTCACCCGCTCGGTCGGGCTGTCGGTGTTGTGCAGATACCACAGGCCGTCGTCGTGCTGCATGCAATACCAGTACTTGAGGAACGCGTCGTCATCGATGTTCTCAAGGCGCTGATCGGGTCCGTCCTTGATGCACGACGCCTCCGTCTGCCAGCTCCGCGGGATACCGTTGGCGTCCCGCACGACCACGTCATCGGCGTGCGCGATGCCGGCGGTGGCCATCACGGCGCCCAGCGCCAGCGCTGCGGCCACGGCAAACTTCTTCAGCACAGGGTTCTCCTCACACTCGGGACCGGGTCGGGCAATCCCGCGCAAACCGAGTGGAACCTAGCGAGAGAACGTCGAGTTCGCTTCCGGAAAACTCACAGGCTGTTGAGAAATCACCGGCGGGCGACCCCTACGGGGAAGATCCGCTGCTGCCTTTACTGTGCGTGCCGTCGGTATTGGCTGGGGGTCAATCCGACCCGGCTTTTGAACGTGGTCGCGAAGTGACTGGGTGTCGAAAATCCTATGGCTGTGGTGATCTCAGTAACACTCAACGTTGAGGTAGCCAGCAGGTGTTTTGCGCGCGAGATGCGTTGGTCGATGACGTATTGGTGTGGGGTGGTGTGAAACGCTTCGTTGAAGGCTGCGGCGAACCGGTTGATAGGCATGCGGGCGATATCAGCAAGTTCCTGCAGACTGATATGTACGTCGAGACTGTCTTCGAGGTATTCGCGCAGCAGAGACTGCATGTTGGCGCTGAGGGTCTTGGGTGCCTGCTCGACATCGACCGCGGCGGCGGGGATGTAGCGATCTCTGAGGTGCAGACGCACCGTCTCGTTCAACGAGTCTTGGAGCAGCCGAGCACCCACGTCGCTGCGGTCCCGCAGGCCATACATGCGTTGCACCAACTCAAACAGCAGGTGATCGCGCCCTACCGCCGGCACCAGGGGGTACGCCCCTAGCGCAGCAGTGGGAATTGTGAGTTGGCAGTAGTCGGCCACCGTGTTGCCGCGAGCAAGCGCAGCGCCTCGGTGTTCAGCAGGAAGTATCCAGACACTGCCCGCTTGTGGTGTCTCAACTCGGCGTGTGCCCATACTTTCGACGTCGTATTCCTTGGCGAGGACACGTCCGCCGCGGTAGACCATGATGGTGTGGGCGGGTTGCAGAAATTCGCAGTCCGCCGATCCATCGAGGTGCTGGCTGACATACTCGAAATCGACATTCATAGCTCTGGACGCTCTCCTGCCGCATTGAAGGGCTCAAGTATTCGAGTACCTCGTAGCTGCGCCGGAGGTACGGCATCAGTCCATATTCGACCCGTTCGCTGCACATTAGCAATGTGACAAGGCGGCGGCTGTGGGGTTTTTGATAGGCGAGCGGTTTTCGAAGGTGCTCTTTGCTGCCGGGTCACTAACTTGGTCGCCAGGGGGCGGCATGCACCTCTGCATTACAGGGTCCCGCGGGGCATCCAGGCGCGCCGATACCCAATAGCGTCGCCGGCCGCGACCGCGGACGCCAGCATCAGTTTGAGCAGGAGGACATTTTCCATGGCTAACCACGGCAACTACAACCCAGAGAAGGTCAGCTTCGACTCGCACGGAGAGCCCATCGCGGGGGTGCTGTACCGCCCGAACGGCGATGGACCATTTCCGGCCGTCGTGATCCTGGGGCCCTACTCGTTCGAAAAGGAACAGGCTCCGACCCATTACGCCACCCGTCTGGCCGATGAAGGCTATGCCGCGCTGGCGTTCGATCCACGCACCGTCGGGGAAAGCAGCGGCACGCCGCGGCGCCTGGAGAACCCCAAGATGAAGAACGAGGATGCGGTCGCCGCTCTGGACTACATCGTCGGCCGCGGCGACATCGATTCGGACCGTGTGTACGGGCTCGGGGTATGTCAGGGCGGTCCGGAGTGGCTCGACATCGCGTCCTACGACGACCGCGTGTGCGCGGTAGCAGCAGTCACCGGCTACTACCGCGACCATGAAACCGACCTGTTCATGATCGCCGCCGGTGTCAGCGAGAACCCGTTTGACCCCGCCACCGCACCCACGACCGAACAACTCGAGGCTCTTCTGGCCGCCCGACTTGAGCGTGCCCGCCAGGCCAAGGCGCTCTACGAGGAAACCGGTGAGGTCGTTTACCAGCCGCTGGTTTCGCCCGACCTCGGCGATCCGATCAAGGGTTCGGATGCTGGTCTGCCCGGGCCGCTGGTGTGGAGCTGGTATGGCTCATGGACGCTCAAAGGCTGGGAGAACCGCTACGCGATCATGAGCGACCTCGACCACTTCGACTACACCACCGTGCCCGGCGTAGCCAAACTGCAAAAGCCGGCACTGCTCGTACACTCCGACTCCTGCATGAATCCTGCCGCCGCCCGGCGGCACTTCGAGTCCATTCCGACGTCAGACAAGAAGCTGATCTGGGAGAACGGGACCAATCACTTCCAGTACTACGACCAGCCCGACATTGTCGACCGCACCGTCGGTCACGTGGCCGACTGGTTCGAGAAGCACACTTAACCTGCCGGTTGAGCCGGACCCACTGAGGCTGGTCTGGCTCAGCCCCTGGTCGGGCCTCATACCGTCCCGCCCGGCGCCATTTTGATTCCGCCGGATGGAGGCCCGGCGTCAAGCGCCTCGCGGATCAGCCCAAGGAGACGGCCTCGCACTCTGTGGTCCTGGAGATGTGGCGGGTTCTGGACGAGCATCGTGACTGCCTGTGCCACGTATGAGCAGGCCCTGCAACCGGATTCGGTTGCGGGGCCTTCTCATAGACGGCTTGTCAGCCGATCTGGCAGACCCACCCGCCGTCGCTGTCAGGCACGTACACGCCGGGGACGCCCATGCCGGTGGTGCAAGCCGAGCCGCCCGGGTCGTCGTCGCGCTGCTCGGTCGGCGCCGAGGTGTTACCGTCCCCACCGTTCTCACCCGGATCCGTACCGGCTCCGTGGTTCGGGTTGGTGCAGATGGTGCCCTCGCACGGCACGTCCGATCCGTCGCCGTTCGGGTTCGGCATCACAGCGCCGCCGTTCTCCGATGGGTCCTCTCCTGCACCGTGATTCGGGTTGGTGCAGATCGTGCCCTGGTCCGGACCGGTACAGCTCGGCTGGTTGTTGTTGCCACCGGGTGCGGGGGCGGAAGGCTTGGGCGTCACCGTGACGGTGCGGGTCGGTGCCTTACTCGGGGCGGGCGCAGGTGCGTCCTCGGGGGCCCCGCACGCTGCGGCCACCAGAGTGAGCGCAGCTAGCGCCGAGGCGAGGCGGATTGTGCGGGTTCGCATCTGGTTCCTAGTTCGTCTGTGGTGATGATTGCCGGCGTTCCTTCAGTGGCGCGCAGTTGGGCGCTGAACGCAAAATCCGGTTACCGAAATGGGATCAAAACGGCAACCGGATCGCACGCCTACGACGCCTATTCGTGTGACGCGTGCCCAGGATACGAATCGCTCCTTGCGGACGCTTTCGAAAAATCCGACCACTTGCCGATAATCTCCAGTTCCCGGTGTCACTGGTGGTGAATTCCAACCTGGTCGTGGTGCGCGATCGCAAGGCGGCGCCGAACCGCGAGCCGCTCAAGCGGGTTCCCGGATGACCTTCATCCGCCAGAGCCGGTCCTGCACCACGCCTGCGCGTATCGACTGGTCTCAGTAATGTTGCCGGTTCCGATGCACGTGCACCTGACGCGCATCGCCGTACTCGATTGCGGGTGTCAATGAGACCCCAAGACTGACGCATACCGACCCCAGAAGAGTACGACCGCCACGCCGTATGCCACAGGTGCCGCGCCGCGCTCGTGCACCGCGATGGCTGGGAGCCGCACGAAACCGACTGGAGCAGTGACGAAGCTTGCGAAATGCAGATGGCGAGTCATCCGCCAGCCTCCGAACAAGGGGCAGATGCTGAACGCAATCCTGGTTGCCGAACGAAACTGCTCGTTCGGCATCCAGGCCGCGCGTCGACGTCGCCTAATTCGTAGGACGCACAGCAACGGTATCCGGAGGGCCCCGTGTGGCGTTGTCGGAAAACACATGCCGGAGTTGCGAAAAACTCCGATGGGTTTTGTCAGGCTTCAGCAGTATTGGCGGTAGGCGGTCGGAGTGACGCCCACCCTCGACCGGAAGGTCGTTGCGAAGTGGCTCGGGGTGGAGAAGCCGACCGCATGGGCGATTTCGGTGATGGGCTTGGTGGTGCAGGTCAGCAACATCTTTGCGCGCCGGATTCGACGGTCGACCAAGTACTGGTGGGGGGTAGTTCGAAACGTCAGCTTGAATCGGGCGGTCAACTCGGTGACTGAGAGCTCTAGGTGCTTTGCCCAGCGCGAAAGAGTGATGTCGGCATCCAGATTGTCTTCGAGGTATTCGACAACCTTGGCCCGCGTCGCGTGGTCCCAGGCGGTCGGTGACCGGACGGCGGCGGACGTTAGGCCCGGGGCGGTGAGCGTTGTGAGGAACTGCAGGCGTACTGCATCTGCCAATGACTCGCACAACATCTGCTCCAACGGGTCGGAGCTGGTCGCTGCTCGGAACATCCGTTGGGTCAGATGTAGCGCCAGAAGGTCGCGATGCTGCACCGTCGCCGCAACGTCGCGATCCTCGAAGTCCGTAGTGGAAATGCGGATCTCGCAGAATTGAACGGAGGTTCCTTGTGCTAGTGCGGCGTAGCGCTGTTGGGCGGGGATCAGCCAGACGTCGCCGATGCGGGGCAGCGCTGGTCCGCTCGGGCCGCGTTCGAATTCGACTTCCATCGTCGTGAGGTCGCCTGCGCGGTGCACTACCAGGACGTGATCAGGGCTGTTGAACTGCCAGTCGGTCGGCGTGTTGACAGCCTCAGCGGCGAACATGAACTGCATGCCGTTGGACTGCCAGTGTGTCCGGGCTAGAAAGGCCCGTGCAGCTGCATCCTCGGCCGCAGCCGCCTCGGGCGCCGCGTTCCTGCGGCTTGGGTTCACCATTGGCTGCACGGTCGCACTTTCTTCCGGTCGGCAAAAGTACACGTCCCATCCTGAGGCAGGCGGCACTTGTTTTCCATTCGACACAGCACACCACAATGCAGAATCGCGAGACGTTGCTCGCCCTCCTGACTCACTGCCTGGCTCACCATCGCTGACCTCCGCGGGATCCTCGACCGGCCCGTCGGGATTCTCAGTGACCGGCTGGCCGGGTCTGATTGCTGGTTCTAGGGCGGGTGGGCCACGCGGAAGGAGTCGGTGCCGGTTTCGATGATGTTGCCGCCGAAGGTGAGTCGGTCGACGATGGCTGCGCACAACCGCGGGTCGGATAACGTTTTGGTCCACCCGGACAGACTTTCGTTGGAGACGATCCGACCGAGGCCTTCTCTTCGCGTTCGGTGAGGACCTGGAACGGCAGCTCGGCGCCGCGACGATCGAGTTCCATGTAGCCCAGCTCGTCAATACAGAGCAGATCAACTCGGCCGTAGCGAGCGACGGTCTTGGACAGCTATCCGGATTCCTCTGCACCCCAATATGTCTGACCACCAGCGTCGATCCGTTCCGGTGCCCACGAAACCGCGAGATTCCCTTCTGGTCTGCTGGATTGATGGTGCAGAGCCCTTCGCCGTCGCTAACCGTCACTCGGTGCTGCGGCACCGTCGCTCAGGGACCGCTGCAGGCGACGCATTCTCGCAAGCCACCCGTCATAGTCCGCGGCCTTGCCGCGGAACATACCCAGAACCTCTTGGTGGGGTAGAACCATGAATCGCTCCGCGCGTACGGCGCCGATCGTCTCCGCCGCGACCTCCGCTGCGCTGATGACGCTGCCGGACTTGATGATCGACTGTGCGCCGATCCGGCGCGACAGGCCTGGGGAGGACCGCACTGCGGTGAGAAGGGGCGTGTCGACTCCGAGCGGACACACACAGCTCACGCCTATTCCCTCCTCGCCGTGGGTGATTGCAAGCCATTCAGCGAATCCGATCGCGGCGTGTTTGGTGACCGCGTACCCCGCCGCGCCCAATTGCGTCAGCAGGCCGGCCGCGGAGGCGACCGACACGAAGTAACCGCTGCCGCGGCTGCGCCATCCCGGTAACAGCAGCCTGGCGGCATTGACATGAGCGCGCAGGTTGATCGCAAGGACCTTGTCCCAGTCGGCGGATTCGCCGAGGCCCGCAGCTCCCATGATGCCGGCATTGGCGACGAAGATGTCCACGGGCCCGAAGTGCCGTTCGGCCTCAGCGATCAAGCTTGTGACGCCGTCAACGGTGGATGCATCCGCCCGGATGCTCGTCGCCGCGTCACCGACGCTCCCGGCCGCTTCGGCAGCGTCACGCTCGTCGAGGTCGCCGATGACGACCTGTGCCCCATTCCTGGCGAGTTCGACCGCCAGTGCCCGGCCGATTCCTGATCCACCGCCGGTGACGACAGCAACCTTGTTCTCGATCTGCATTCTGATCCATCCGCGTCGGTTTGATGTGACCGCAGTGGCGATGTCGATTCAGCGGGGCAACACGGTGACTGGAATCTCGCCGGAGTGGTATCGCTGCCGCATCAGCTTCTTGTCGTACTTGCCGACACCGGTGCGCGCGATAGCGCCGACCACGGCCCACCGCTCAGGCAGCCACCATCGCTGTACGCGCTCCTCAAGCCAAGCCTTCAGATCTTCGACCCGCGCGGCGGAGCCGGGGCGCAAGGTCACCAATGCGAGTGGCCGCTCATCCCAACGGGTGTCAGGTACGCCGATCACGGCAGCTTCGATCACATCGGGATGACCGGCCAGAGTGGTTTCAAGGTGCACGGAGCTGATCCATTCGCCGCCGGATTTGATGACGTCTTTGGCTCGGTCGGTGAGCGTCAGGTATCCGTCTGCGCTGATGTGTCCGATGTCGCCCGTGTGGAGCCAGAGTTGTCCGTCCGAGTCGGTGGAGAAGCTCTCGGCGTCGATGCCGCCGTGGTAGCCGCCAGTGATCCAGGGACCACGCACCTGCACTTCGCCAACCGATCGGCCGTCGCGGGGCAGAACAGTTCCCGCCTCGTCAACGATGCGTCCTTTGGCGCCGAACAGGAATCGGCCTGTGCTGTTGAGCTTTCGCTGCTGATCGGTCGTGGCCGTGTTGCCTGGGACGTCGGCGATGGTCACGATGGGACTGGTTTCGGTCATGCCCCACGCTTGGACCAGCGGAACCGCGAATTCATCGCGATACGCGGTGACAAGGGACGCCGGAACCGCGGCGCCGCCACACAGCACTCGACGCAACGAGTCGATTCGATGACCGGGATTGTCGCGCAGCCACCGCAACATGTCGTTGAAAACCGTAGGGACACCGCCAGACAACGTGGCGCCGTGTTTCGCGATCATGTCGACGAGCGTGTCGGGCTTGAGGTGGCGGTCCGGCAGTATCAGTGTGGCGCCGGCCATCAGCGACGCATACGGAATGCCCCACGCGTTGACGTGAAACATCGGGACTATGGGAAGCACCCGGTCACGGGACGAGATTCCGGCAACGTTGGCCGTGCAGACGGCAAGGGCGTGCAGGTAGACCGACCGATGACTGTAGACCACGCCTTTGGGATCCCCGGTGGTTCCGCTGGTGTAGCACATCGCCGCTGCGCTGAGTTCGTCGAGCACTGGCCACGCGAACGTGGTCGGCTGACTGTTCACGAGTTGCTCATAAGCGATCACGTTGGGCACCAGACGTGATACCTCGGCCAGCTGAGCGTCGGTCGGGTCACCGGCTATTACCAGCGCCGTCAGTTCCGGCATCAGCGGCAACGCTGGGAGCAACGTGTCGAGCAAACTGGCATCGACGATGACGATCTTGTCGCCGGCATCGGAGGCGATGTAGCCGAGTTGATGTGGTGTGAGGCGAATGTTGAGGGTGTGCAGGATCGCACCAGAACAGGGTGCGGCGAGGTATGCCTCGAGGTGCCGCTGGTTGTTCCACATGAAAGTCGCAACTCGGTCACCGGCAACGATTCCAAGACCAGCCAGTCCGTTGGCCAGTTGAGCTGCGCGCGTGGCAATCTCAGAGAAAGTGGCGGTTTGTGCAACGGTGTTCGGGCCCGCGTAGGTGAGGACCTCTGAATCGCCGAAGGTACCGTCAATTCCGTCTAGGATTGCCGTGAGCGTCAGCGGGACGTTCTGCATGGTGGCGCGGATGTCCATGAATGTGTTCTCTCCGATCGTCTGTGTCAATGGGCCTTAGGAAGAAGCCAGCGGTGCAACCGTGTCGGCGGTTCTGCGGATCACACGTGGAGAGAGCAGTCGCAGCTCCAGAAGGACCGACGAATCAATGCGCCGCAGCGGAGAGCCCGCACGATTCCGATACCACGGGAAGCCCTGAGATGGCCAAGTCACACCGGGACGTCACACGTGCGTTGTGCATGCTGTTGGCCACATTGACTGCGGTGAAACCAAGTTCGAGCAGCATGGCAATGATGCAACCTTGTACCACCTCTGACTGCGCCACCGAGAACCGCGGCGCTGACGCGATGGGCGGCCGCAGGTACACGAGGACTCCGCCGCGCGCAGCGATACGCTGGTAGCACCGCTCAAATTCGACTCTGCATTCGCAGCCAGAGGCGAGTAGTGGTTCGCGGTGCACACACTCCTCTACGACATACACGTCTGGATCGATACCGGGTCCGGAGGCGCCGATGAACACCGTTTGTCGAGCGCCAGTCAGCTGGTCTTCAAAGTCGACTGTCTTGATCGTCCGACTCCCAAGCCGGTCTAGCCGATTCTGAACCAGTATCACCCGTTTACGACGTCCGTCACCATGGAACAGGCGGTGGTGTACGACGTTGTCGATGTGCACCATCGGCAAGCGATGGTTCTGAGCGAACACACTGACCGCGGGTTCCCGCAGTAGTTCGCCGTCCTCCCCTAGGAGGGCAGCGGTAAGTCCTACCGGTGGAAGCCCCGCTATGTCACAAAGATCCACCGTCGCCTCTGCGCTTCCCCGGCGCTTGAGCACACCGCAGCCTGCAACCCTCACTGGGAGAACATGACCGGGCCGCACCAGATCACCTGGCCGGGAGCTGTCGCTTGCCAGAACGCGCGCAGTGCGGGCGCGGTCGGTGGCGCTGATGCCGGTACCGATACCGGATGCGGCGTCTACCGCGACGGCAAACGTGGGAGCTTCCACATTCGAGTCATCGTCGCGGGCCATGGTCGGCAGATCCAGTTCCTCTGCTCGACGTGCGGGCAGCGCCGCACAAATCAGCCCCGAGGTGAACCTCACCAGCCATGCCGTCCAATGCGGCGTGGCATGAGCAGCCGCGATCACTACGTCGGCGACGACCTGGTCTTCGGTGCCGTTGACAACCAGAATCGGAGTCCCAGCGCGCAGAGCCGCACCGGCGCGCTCGATCGCCAGCCGAGACACACAGCTGTGCGCCGTCATGAGTCATGTCCGACCGCGAACGTTCGAAATCTGCTGTCGTGAAAGAGAAGCGGCGATGCGTCGAGGTCCGCCGCAGCGGCCTTGACTTCGAGAATGACCACATCATGGTCACCGGCGGAAACGGTCGTGGAGATCTCGCAGTCGAGTTGGGCCACCGCATCCGACAGCAGCACCGCGTCGGATTCGGTGGCGAACCAGGACACTCCGGCAAATCGATCCACATTCTTCGCCGCAATCTGCCGGCACGCGGCTTCTTGCCGCGATTCCAGGACGGAGACGCCGAGATGGCGGCCGTCAGCCAGATGCGGCCAGGTCGTCGACGTGTGCTGCACGCAGATCGACACCAACGCCGGATCGATGGATACCGGGGTGAACGAGGTGGCAACAATCCCGACCGGTTGTCCATCACGCAGTGCGCACACCGCCGCGACGCCAGTTGGATAACGACCGTAAAGCCTGCGCAGTTGCGCCATATCCCAGTCAGAGTTCCCGGTAGAAACGGGATCGAGGGTAGTCATCGCTTGCACTCCGTTCTCGTGGATGTCACGCGCCCCGGGCGCGGGCGTAGTCGGCAATAAGGGAGGTGACCGCGTCGAGGCACGCCTCCCCGATCCGTTCCGAGGCGCCTTCTGGGTCACCCAGAACCCCGTTGGCGGAGACTGCTCCGATTCCGTCTTGAAATGCCCGATCGAGTAGCTGCTGGTCCACCTTGCCGATGTAGCCTCGTGCGAACCGGTCGATGCGGACCTTCTGTGGGTGAAGGGCAAGCATCACCGACGTCTCTGCGATGTCAGCGTGCCCTCCCACGTTGGCGCCCAGAGATGCCACGCAGTCCGCCGCCCGTTGCCACGCGTTCAAGATGGCCTCGGTATCGGAGAAGACGATGACTGTCAGCGGCGCGAGTGCCACCGTGAGTCGCACCTCGAAGTCACGCATCACGGGATGGTTCCCGATATGCCCGGAGAACATGAGGATTCGTTCGAAGCCATCCTTGGCGAGGTGCCGACAGTAGTCTTCGCACACCGATTCCAGCGTCGACGCGCGAAGCGACAGGGTGCCGGTGAATCCGAGGTGGTGCGGGGAATACCCCACCCGTACGGTCGGCAGAACCAGCGCGCCCCCGAGACGGCGCGCGACCCGCACCGCGAGCTCGTCAGCATGATCGGCATCCATCGACAGCGGTAGATGCCCACCATGCTGTTCGACCGCTCCCAACGGCAGAACTGCTGTGCGCGCTCCTTCCGAGATCGCCGCGCTGACCTCGGCGCTTGTCATGAACTCGATCCGAACCTCGTTCATCGATTCACCTACTTCGGACCGCCGCCGGCGAACCGCGCCTGGCGGGCAATCTCCCCCTGCTCATCGGCGTCGTACATCTCATCGACGAGGTCGCGGAAAGACGCGAGGATCGCCGAGCGCCGGATGGTGCCCTTGAGAGTCAACTCACCGTCCGCGGCCGACAGCAACCGTGGCAGGACGCGGAACTTCTTCAATTGCAGCGGCCTTGAGAGCTCAGAATTGACTTCGTCGATCCATGTGGCAAGCGCGACATCTCGGTCAGCCGTGGGCATCGCCCGTGCCTCCGCACTCACGCCGACCAGTACGGTCAGATACTTGCGCCCTTCACCGACGACAATCGCCTCGTCAATGAGTGGACTGGCCTTGAGTCGGAGCTCGATCGGCTGAGGGCTGACAGTTTTTCCGCCGCTGGTCTTGAGGACATCTTTGATTCTGCCGATGATCCGCACTTCCCCATCGGGGTCCATCTCCACCAGATCGCCTGTGCGATACCAGCCGTGGTCCATCGCAGCGGCCGTCGCCTCGGGGTCGTCGAGGTAACCGCTGAAGAGGCAGGGGCTGCGCAACTGCAGCTCCCCCTCTCCAGATACGCGCGCCTTCCACCGTGGGTCAGGCATGGTTTTCCCGATTGTTCCGGGTGGCGGGAATGCGCGATCCCACTGGGCAAGAACCGATCCGCAGGTCTCTGTCGTTCCGAAGAGCTCACGAAGGTCGAGTCCCCACATCTGCCACAACGCTGTCACCTCGGGGGACATGCTGCCCGAAGCCGTCCAGGTCACCCTGATGCGGTCCATGCCAACCTTTGCACGCAGGGGAATGAACACCCAACGGAGACAGATGTCGTTGAGATAGTTGAAATACCAAGGCACGTCCCGATCTGTCCAGCGCATCTCGCTTACTCTGCGAGCAATCCGCATCGCTATCGCGTACCGCAGCCGGAAGGTGACGCCAGACTCCGAGAGCTTCTGCAACACCTCGCCGGCCAGCTTCTCATGCATCCGCGGTGGCCACAGGACCGCTGTCGGTCGCACGCCGACGAGCGCGTCCAGGCGTTGATCCATGGTGCAGTAAGTGATGACGAGGCGAGTCATGATCGGGGTGAATACTCCGATCAGCGCGGGTGCAACATGTGAGAGGCCCAGGAACGCGACGAGGTCGTGCCTGATCCTGCCGACCTCTGGGTACGACATGGCGAAGGCGAGCACCGAGTACTGCAAGGTGCGGTGCGTGTGGATCACACCTTTCGGCGCACCGGTAGAACCCGACGTGTAGAACAGGGCCGCGGGCTGGTCGATATCGCCCGCCTCAACCAGCGTCGCAAACAGCTCGGGTTCGGTCACCCCGCGGGATCGGCCGCGATGGCGCAGTTCTCCCCAGTGCACGGCCTGCACAGATTCCGCCAGGCCCTGCGGTTTGGTGTCGAACCCGATCGTCGCACGCAGTCGTGGCAGCTCGGCCGATACCGCGGCAACTTTCGCGACGTCTGCCGCGTTCTCCGCGAAAACGACTGTGACCTCGGAACTCTCCAGTGCCTGTTTGACTTCGGCGGTCGAGCTCGTGGGGTACACGCCTACTGGAACACCGCCTCCACTGAGTATCGCGAGGGCGGCCACGACCCACTCGTGGCGGGTAGACGACACGATGGCCACCCGGTCGCCTGGCATGGCACCGAGATCATGCAAGCCCAGCGCGACCTCCCGCACCTGCTGGAGATATTCGCTCCACGTGGTCGGGCGGGCTGCCCCGTTGACCCAGCTGCAATACGCGATCACGTCGGGTTCACGCTCAGCACGGTCGCAGAGCATCTGAGCGAAAGTCCGATTCACGGCATCGAACCCCGTCAGGATGTCCAACACTGGCACCTCCGTATATCCCGTCGACGACGAGGTCGCTGCCCGCAGGTTTTGCATCTTCATAGTCAGTCCTGTTCCTCGGTCAACACGACTGCGCTTTGGCCGCGAGAGCCCTCCGGCCACTCCACCGTTGCCGCAACTCTCGCGCGGCCGGGTCGTCGAAATAATCGGCAGCGGCCTTCAGCGTGCGTTGCAGGGACGCCTCATCGCGCACGTCGTCCGCAGCGTTGACGCTGCCCTTCAAGGCACCATAGAGCACCGGAGCCTTCGAGCCGGCCGCGCGCGCCGTTGCGACGGCCGCCGGGATCAGCTCCTCGAGACCGGAGACGAGTTCGTCGATGAGCCCGATGTCGAGAGCGTGCTGCGCGTCGAAAAGCTCACCCGACAAGAGGATTCGCCGGGTAACGCGCACTCCGAGCACCCGGTTGGCTCGTTGGATCCCCTTGTCCGCCGGTAGCAGTCCGTGATTGATCTCCGGAAACCCGAACCGGGCGGAGTTGACAGCCAACGCACTGTCCGAAAAGAGTGCGACCTCCATACCACCGCCAACACAGTGCCCATTGATCGCGCTGACCACCGGACGCGGGTAGCGATCCATCGCCACGAGTAGTGCGTGGAATTCCCGCATTCGGATCTCGATCTCGCCGGCGAGCGCACCCTCCAGCTCCTTGATGTCGCCTCCACCGCTGAAGAACCGCTTTCCCTTACCGGTGAGGACGATCGGTGGTGCGTCCGGCCTGGCGCGGAGCTGCTCGAACAGGCCGGCAAGATCGTGGATGAGCTGGCGGTTCATCGCATTTGCCGGTGGCCTGTCCAACGCGACCACCAGAACACCATCGTGGTCAGCGGTGTCGAGGGTCGCAGACTGGCCGGTCGCGAGTGCGCTCATAGGTCACCTGGCTACGTTCGCCGGTTGCGCTCCCAGGACAGAGTGCGCTTCGCCGTGTGCGGACGGATACTTCGGCGGACGGCCTTCGCGGAAGGCCTGCCGGGCCTCGAAGTAGTCTGCACTCGCGAATCCGATGACCTCCAGCGCCGCGGAAAGCTCGTGCTGCGGAAGGGCATTGGTGAGCCATCCGGTGTTCAGGGACCGCTTTGTCCAGCGGATCGCCTGCTGCGAGCCCTGCGCAAGTTCGTCGGCGATCTCGAGGGCGCGATCCAGCACATTCTCCCTCGGTACAGCGAGACTCACCAAGCCGATTCGTTCCGCCTCGATGCCGGTCATGCTTGCCGAAGTCAACTGGTAGTACTTCGTCTTGGCCATCCCCACGAGCAACGGCCAGATGAGCGAGGAATGGTCGCCGGCGACCACGCCGACACGGGTGTGCCCGTCTCGAAGCAATGCATCCTCGGCGGCGACGCTGATGTCGGCCAGAAGCGCCATCGACAGACCCCAGCCCACTGCGGGACCGTTGATTGCCGAGATCAGAGGCTTGTCCATGTTGAGGAGGGCCGTGATACGTCTGCGCTCACCCTCCATGAGGGCCACCGCTTCGTCCAGCGTCGGCTCCGGCTGGCGTACATCCATGCCCGTGCAGAAGCCACGGCCGGCGCCCGTGATGACGGCAACCCGTGTTTCCGGGTCGCGGTCGACGTCTACCCAGATGTCCGACAGATGGTCGAACATCGGCATCGTCAAGGCATTGAGCCGGTCGGGCTTGTTGATCGTGATGAGCAGTACGCCATTGGGCCTGCGCTCGATCAGGACTTCCTCGGGGTAGCGGCTGAAGATGTCATCAGTGGCCAAGTTGCTCATCGTGTCTCTCCTACCGTGACAACACTCTTATGGGAATTGGACTGGGATTTGGACTCTTCGAACGCTTCGAGCTCCGCATAGTGAGCGGGTCGGGCCGTGCGGATGTCGGCCAAGATCGCGTCAGCGGGGCGCACCACAGCCCGTGGGTTCTTGAACCTGGGGATGACATATTTGCCGAAGAGCTCGATCGACTTCATCAGCTCTCTGTGTGGGAGTCCATCGATTCGCATGACGATGGCGTCTGCGCCAAGGTCGGCGAATCGCTGCACTTGTGCCGCACAGTCATCCGGGTCGCCCACGATGAATCCGGATGACTCCTCGAACATGTATCGCTCATCGTTGAAGTCGACGTTCCGCACCGCGCCCATGTACTGATAGTCGGCCGACAACTTGGACAGGCGCTGATACGCGTCAGTCGAAAGTGCAACCGTCTCTTTGAGATTCCGCGCCCACTTGAGGGCTTCGTCACGTGTCTCGGCACAGTGCATTCCGCCTCCGACGGCGACGAGCTTCTGAGCTTGCAGCGGATAGGTATGCGTGGCTGCCTCGAGGGCATCGTCGTAGATGCGCAACATGCTCTCGACAAACTCGAAGCCCAGGTAAAAGCCACCCACGATAGCCCCGATGCCGAGCTCGGCGGCCTTACGAACCGACTCCGGACTTCCGGCAGCCATCGAGATGGGGGGGTATGGCCGTTGAATCGCCTTGGGCACCAAGCTTCGCGGCGGGATCTTGTAGTGCTCGCCAACGTAGGAGAACACGTCATTGTGCAGGGCCCGCCGAATAACCTCCAGGCCCTCTATGAGCTGATCCTTGTTCTCGCTTGGTTCAACTTCGAAGGCGCGCAGCGCAAGTGTCGTGTTCCCACGTCCCACTCCGAGTTCCACTCGGCCGCTGGACAGGATGTCCTCGGTCGCCAACCGTTCGGCAACACGAAGGGCATGGTTGATGCGCGTGGGCAAGAGGGTGACCAAGTGCATGAATCGGATGCGCTTGGTCAGCGCCATCAAGTAGGGATAGATGACCTCAGGTGCGGAGGTTGTGGCCGTGCCGATCGCGACATGCTGCTCGGACGTTCCGAACGCGTCGAACCCCACCTCCTCCGCAAGTAGGACCTCGTCCACGAGCTCGCGGTAGCGGTGCTCATGGGTATGCCCCGGGACCGTCTCGCCTTCGCTCATGAAAATGAACCGCATATTCACACCACTTTCCACTAGGTGAACGCTTCTTAACGTAAGACGCGACGCCTTGGTTGTCAACGCAGAACTTCGATCGAGTTTTGAGTGCGTCCCGCGCTGCCGACTGAACCCAGTTCACCTGGCAGTATGCCGAGATTAGGCTGTGCGGACACGGTCCCGTCGGCCCAGGGCGCCCGAGTGACCCTAGTTACGAGATATTAATGATCATTAATGCCGTTCTGCCCAGCCGTCCGGCCAGCGGAGGTGCAACGTGGCCTCAACCTCGTGCGCGCCCCTCGACCGCTCCCGAACTCGGCGGCGCCTGGCACCGTGGCTATCGTTGTTTGCCATGACCACTGACGCTGCCGCGCACGAGCCGTCCGTCGGCACTTCACGCCGGGATGTCTTGCTCAAGGTGGCCGCCGACCTGTTCTTGCGAAACTCCTACGACGGAGTGACCGTGGACATGATCTGCACAGCGGCCGGAATTTCCGGGCCGGGCCTCTACAACCACTTCGAGAACAAGCAGGCTCTCTTAATCGCCGTGGTGGAGAGTCCCTTGGCGGCTCTGCACCGGTTCGCCAGGGAAACGGCGGAAGCGGAGCCCGATCCGCGGGCGGCACTCGAGATCTTGGTCGACTTCCACATCAGGAGCGTGGTGACCTCAGCTCCGACGACGCTCGTCTTCATGAAGAACGAACACGCCTTACCGGAGAAGGACCGGCGGCGAATCCGGCGCGAGATGAATCTCTATGCCGAGGAATGGATTTCCATCGTCGCAGCATTGCGGCCCGACCTGTCCGAGCCAGAGGTTCGGCTACTCACCCATACGGTGTTCTCAATGCTCAATTCCGTGGCGACTCTCAACAAGGGCCTGGACCACGAGTCCATCGTCAAGACGATGTCGACCGCAGCGATCAAGGCGCTCACCTCGCCCAGCGACGATTGATATGTCGGCCGGGCCCGGCCAGATATTCGCGTAGGGATTCCACTTCGGCACCGTCAGGGATGGCTCTCGGAACCGTTCGACTCTTGGTGCGTTTAGTACAGCGCAGCCAGTGTCATCGCTATGCATACTGCGCCGATCAGCCCAACATAGGCACGGGCGTGGACGACGTCGGGGATCGTTATCCCGGAGCGCCGCAGCACAACCACCACCGGTGTCGCACCCAGCAGCAGCGCGGCCGCAGAGGTGACATCCACCGATGCGATCAGCGGCACAACGGCGGGTGCTGTGATGGCGAGCGTCATCGGATTGGCAAGAGCTGTCGCCGATTCCATGGAATGCCCGGCTCGACGCAGCAGCGGGACGGTAAGCACGCTGCCACCCACCCCGACGAACGCTGCCACCGCGCCAACCGGGAACCCGAATCCCGCTCGAATAGTGCGGTGTTGGGTGACCACACCGACTGGGCGGACGAAACCCGGCCGGGCGAGGGCATCCATGAGTGTTGCACCGAGGTACGCCACGAATGCCCACCGTCCGAGTTCGGCCGGCGCAAATCGCGCGGCCAGGCCGCCCACTACCCCGCCCACCGCCAGCAGTGCCAGCAGGACACGCCTCCCGCGCAGGCTCGCCAGGATCTCGCGACGGGTCGACGCGGTGGCAATAGCTGAAGCAGCGAAGACTACGACGGCCGATGTGGCCACTGCGGTTCGCATCGCTTCAGCGCCGAGTTCGGCGTCCGTCCACACGATCACCGGAACGGTGACGAACCCACCGCCAAAACCAAACAACACCGTCGTGACGCCCGAAAGCGCACCAATTACGACCAGGATCTCGAGGGTCACGCTCTCATCGAACCGCCTCGGGATGTTTGTCAACAAGCGAAAGTCAGACGACTATCTTCGCGTTTCGGACATAGGGTGGACAGGTGCGCAATGTCGCGGCAGATGACTTCGACGAGGCGCCGCGGGTGGTATTGCCCGTAGGAACCGACTATCCCGACGGCTTCGTACTGGACTGGCATTCCCACCGGCGCGCGCAGTTTCTACACAGCGTGACCGGAGTGATGGTGGTCGAAACGCGCGATGGCACCTGGACAGTTCCCACCGACCTCGCGGTACTGATCCCGCCGGGCGTTCAGCACCTGATGCGAACCCAGGAGGTGAGCACTCGCAGCCTCTACATAGAACCCCAGGCCGTACCCTGGTGGCCCCACCGCTGCATCGTGGTGGAAGTGACCCCGCTGCTGCGTGAACTCCTGCTTGTCGCAGTAGATTTCGACGCAGACTACGATCCGTCCGGTCGCGAGGGCGCAGTTACGGCGTTGCTGTTGCATGAGATCGCCGCGCTGACTCCCATGGCACTTCATGTCGCACTGCCCAGCGCCCCGGACCTAGGCGCACTATGTCGCGACTACCTCACCGAACCGGACGTTCGAATTGACAACGCGCAGTGGGCCGCCCGGGTGAACCTCGGCGAGAGAGCATTCAGCCGCCGGTTCCGCGCCGAAATGGGCGTCAGCCCCGCCGCGTGGCGTCGCCGCGCGCGACTGCTCGCCTCAGTTCCACTCCTACGCCACGCCACTGTCACCGAGGTGGCAGGCCGCCTCGGGTACGCAAGCCCGGCCGCGTTCACGGCCGCCTTCTCCGCCGAGTTCGGAACGTCGCCATCGCGTATGACACGGGCGCCCCGGGCAGGCTGACAGGCCGAGCACGTCCTGATCGGTAGCCACCACAACTTCCTGCGGCGCACCTGGGATTACCTAGGTGGCTAGCCGCCGCACGATCTGACCGGCCCGGCGCAGCACGTCCATCTGCGCCGGGTTGTAGAGATCGGCCATCGCGTCATCGATGGTCTTTTCGGCGAAGTTCGCACCGCGCGGCGCGTCGGCGCGGGCCTCGGCGAGTCCGGGATGAGCCTGCCGGACCGACCAGATGTAGGGCGCCAGCCGCTCGGCGAGATCCTGGCGGGTCGCCTCGTCGGCGTCGGCGGAAAGCGTGTCCAGCTCCGATGCGGCCGGATCCTCGCGGGTGTCCCTGATCAGGTCGGCATAGACCTGTCGGCCGCGCGGGCCCAGCACCCGGCTCAGGACCACCACCAGTTTGCGATCCGCGTCGGTCATCTTGGCGACGGCGTCCACGGGCGCGAACTCGGGCGGCAAATCCGTCGGCGCGGAGCTCTCCAGCAGCTCGCCGAGCTCGTCGCGGGCCCGTTGCAACCGGTCAATGGTCGCCGCCAGCTCGGCGTCCAGTTCCCGCAACGCCTGTTCCGGATGCTCGTCGGTGTCACCCATCGCCGCGATCTGCGGGAGCGAGAACCCCAAGTCGACGAGCCGTTTGATGCGGACCAATCGGACCAGGTGTGCCACGCCGTACTGCTTGTATCCGTTTGACCGGCGTTCGGGCTCCGGGAGCAGGCCGACCTGGTGGTAATGGCGGACGGCGCGCAAGCTGGTGCCGGCCAGTTCGGCGATCTCCCGAGTACTCCACGCCACCTGTCCATCATGCCCAGGCCCATGCCCGGGACTTGACTGTGCCGTTGCGTCCGAGTGTGCGATGGAGGGATGCCAACACCTGAGTTGCTCTCCGTCGACGATCTGTTCGCGCCGCCCGCCCGCGCGCAGGCATCGATCTCACCCGACGGCACCCGTATCGCCTACCTCGCGCCATGGCGGGACCGCCTCAACATCTGGATCCAGGACGTGGGCAACCTCGACGGCGAGCCGCAGCGCATTACCGCCGACAGCACCCGCAGCATCATTCATTACGAGTGGACCAGGGACTCCCGCTGGCTGCTCTACCTGCAGGACACCGGCGGCGACGAGAACTGGCATGTCTTCCGGGCCGACCCGCAGGACCCCGAGTCCGGTGCGGTCGATCTGACCCCGTTCCCGGGAGCGATGGCCGGCCACGAACTGCTCGGCGATCCGGCCAAGGCGATGGTGTACTCCAACAAGCGCACACCGACCCTGATGGACGCCTACGAGCTGGACATCGCCACCGGTGAACTCACCATGGTGGCGAAGAACCCCGGCAAGGGAGCAGGCTGGCGGGCCAGCAGCAACGGCGACTTGTTCTCCACCGCACTGACTGCCGACGGTGACGTGGAGCTGTTGCAGTGGGAGCCGCGGACCGAGACGCTGCGCTCCATCGTCACCTTCGACGGCCGTGACTACACGATGGGGCTCTACCCGATCACCGTCACGCCGGACGGCACCGGCATCTGGATCGGCTCCAACGACGGCACCGACCGGACCCGCATCGTGCGCGTCGACGTCATCACCGGCGAGCAGACCCACGTCGACAGCCATCCGGTCTACGACGTGGACACCCGCGCCAGCGTGGTGAACACGCTGGCCGAGCCGCTGATCCTGGACCGGCGCACCGGCGATCTGCTCGGGGTGCGGTACCTGTTGGAGCGTCAGGTGATTCAGCCGCTGGACCCGCACTTCGCGTCGGTGCTGGCGAACCTGGAGAAGCTGTCCGACGGCGACGTGAACGCCATCAGCTCCGACCTGACCGGCCGACGCTGGGTGGTCAGCTTCACCCATGACCGCGAAGCCGGGATGACCTACCTCTACGACCACGACACCGGGGACAGCCGGCTGCTGTTCGGGTCTCATCCGCAGCTGGATCCCGAGGTCCTGGCGGCGATGGAGCCCGTCACCATCCGCTCGCGCGACGGGCTGGATCTGCACGGGTATCTGACCCTGCCGGTCGGGGTGCCGCCGAAGGATCTGCCGATGGTGCTACTGGTGCACGGCGGGCCCTGGGCGCGGGACGGTTGGATGTTCTCCCCGCCGGTGCAGCTGCTCGCCAACCGCGGATATGCGGTGCTGCAGGTCAACTTCCGCGGGTCGGCGGGCTTCGGCAAGGCCTTCACCAAAGCCGCGGTCGGTGAGTTCGCCGGCAAGATGCACGACGATCTGATCGACAGTGTGGACTGGGCCGTCGAGCAGGGGTATGCGGATCCGAAGCGGATCGCCATCTTCGGTGGCTCCTACGGCGGATACGCGACGCTGGTCGGCGTCACTTTCACACCCGATGTGTTCGCTGCCGCAGTCGATTACGTCGGCATCTCTGATCTGAGCAACTTCATGCGGACGCTACCCGAGATCGCCCGCCCGCACCTGGCCAACAACTGGCATCTGTTCGTCGGCAACCCGGACGACCCGGACCAGTTGGCCGACATGCTGGCCCGTTCGCCGATCACGAAGGTCGACCAGATCCGCACGCCACTGCTGGTCATCCAGGGCGCCAACGATGTTCGCGTGGTCCAGGCCGAGTCCGACAACCTGGTCGAGGCGTTACGCGACCGCGGAGTCGAGGTGGAGTACATGATCAAACACGACGAGGGGCACGGATTCATCAACCCGGACAACGTGATCGACATGTACAAGACCGTCGACCGCTTCCTCGCCGAGCACCTGGGTGATGGAAGGAAATCGTGACAAACGGACCGGGGCAAGGACATTCACCGACCTTGCTCGAACGGGTGGGCGGGGTGTCCGGGCTGGTGTACGCCAGCCTGCCCACGTTTGCCTATGTCATCGCGAACGCGATCGCCGGCCTGGACGCCGCGGTCGTGATATCCGTCAGCGTCAGCGTCGGTCTGATCATGCTCCGGCTGTTGTGCAAGCAGCCTATTCAGCCGGCGGTATCGGGTCTGCTCGGGGTCGTCGTCGCCGCGCTGATCGCGCACTACACCGGGTCCGCCGAAGACTACTTCCTGCCTGGAATCTGGCTCAGTCTGGCGATGGCGGCCGTGTTCGCCGTATCCCTCTTGGCGCGACGCCCCTTGGTCGGAGTGATATGGAACCTGCTGCGTAGCGCCGGGCCCGATCGGTCATGGCGCGCCGACACCGTGGCGCTGCACGCGTTCGACGTCGCCACACTGGCATTCGTGGCGCTGTTCTCCGCGCGATTCGTTGTGCAGCAATGGCTTTACGATGGCGGCTTCACCGGCTGGCTGGCGCTTGCCCGGATCGCCATGGGCTATCCACTGCTCGGCGCGGTATCCGTGGTGGTGTACTGGGCGGTCCGCCGCGCGAACCGGCAGATCGGCTCAGACATCGACCGGCACAGCACAGGGACCGATGCGAGCGACTCTCCGGAGCCCGCCGCGTGCCCCTGATGCGGTGATGGGGCGGTTCCTGGCCAGTCGTGAGTCGTTGATTCTGGCGCAGTAGATTCCGATGCCGCCCAGGATTTGAACGGTGGATTGGTCCAGACGTTCGAGCGAGGTTGCCGTTGCATGATCGGACCAAGGCGTGGATGTCGACGTTGCGCTAACGCATTGAGGTGTGGTGCCGGGCGCAGTAAGTTCGGCGACGACGTCGTGCGCGCTGCTCGCAACCGTGACGACGTACATATTGCCCATATGGCAAGTTCACTTGCCACCTCAGACCCCAGGCGGCCACCCTCGTGGCGTGACCACACCACCGAACCCATTTGACGATCCCGCGCACGTCGCCATGTACGCCAAGCGCGCCGGGCAGATGGTGCCCGCCCTGGCCGACATTCACCGCCTGGTCGGCGTCCTCATCGAGGAACGCGCTCCGTCTGACGCGAGGCTGCTGGTGCTGGGGGCCGGCGGAGGACTGGAGACGAAGGCACTCGCGGAGACTCACCCAGGGTGGACCTTCGATGCGGTCGACCCATCGGCTGCGATGCTGGATCTCGCGGTACAGACCCTCGGATCAGACGCGTCGCGGGTGACGATGCACAACGGATACATCGACGACGCACCGCTTGGCCTCTTCGACGCCGCAACCAGTCTGCTGACACTGCACTTCCTTGCACCCGACGAACGACTGCGTACAGCGACCGAGGTACGACGCCGGCTGATGCCCGGGGCCCCGTTCGTCGTGATGCATCTCAGCATCGCGCACCGCGATGAGGCTGAACGACAGACCTGGATAGACCGGCATGTGGCATACCTCGTCGCAACGGGCATCGATCCCGCGGATGCGCAGAAGGCTCGTGTTGCAATCGAATCCGGCGTCCCCGTCGTGTCACCAGAGGAAGACCGCACCATCCTCGAGGAGGCCGGCTTCACCAACGTCGCAGACTTCTTCCTGGCGTTCAACTTCCGGGGATGGGTCGGCTACGCGTAGTCCACCCGGAGATCTAGCTAGCTTCGTCTCGCTTTCCGGCCGGCTGTCAGTGTTGATCGACCGGGGTGTGAACCCGGCTTTCCGCGATGCGCATGGTTTCGCGAAGGTTGGCTGGGTCTCGCTCCACCAGCATCAACAACTCCTCAGCTAGACGCTGTTGCATTCGCCCCCAGAACCCAAGATGGAATTGCCAGCGGAGAACTGGAAACGACAACCGAGCGGGGTGTAGGTTGCCATTCTGGACGGCGGACGACAGCTCTCCTACCTGTGACTTTGCCAAAGTGGCCACGGAGCTGGCGGGCGCATCTTTGCCATTCCGATTGCGGATCCGAGAACGGGACGGTTGTCCACGAACTGGGAGCCGGTTCGACTAGATCGCCGTACCCGACCGCACATGCGTGGATGCTCGATCGCTGTCTAGCGGAGTAGACCGATCGAACAGAGTCGTGGTCGATACCCAACAGGAAGCCTCGCCAGTGGTCAGAGTTTGTCGAACTCTTCCTGGGCTACGCGCATGGCGGCCAATGCAGCTGGCGCGCCGCAGTATCCGCTGGTGTGGATGATCGATTCGGTGATCTCTGCGCGAGTGAGTCCGTTGTTGAGAGAGCCGCGCACGTGGCCGCGAAGCTCATCGTGCGCTCGCAGTGCTGTGAGGATTCCCAGGTTGAGCAGGCTGCGGTCGCGGCGATCCAGGCCTGGGCGGTTCCAGATCCCGTCCCACACATGCTCGGTGATGAAGTGTTGAAGCTGTTCGGATTCGCTACCTGAAGTGCGGGTTAGTGCCTGGGTGACGAAATCGGTGCCCATCACTTCCTGACGAGTGCGCAGGCCGTTGGTGTAGGCCGGAGTTTTCATAGGTTCGGAGTTCGAGGGTTCGTTGTTAGTCATTGGCTGCCTGTCTGTCGCCGGAAAGGGGTATCCGTATCGTTCGCCGGCCACGATGCACATCACGGCGTGCCGGCCAGTTCAGGGGTGGTCGATGATGGGCAGCGGCGTGGACTCGTTGTGGACGATAGGTGCGCCGTGACCGGGAACCAGGGTATAGGCAGGTTGGCCGGCGAGCTGTTGTGCGCTGAGCCGGGACAGTGCTTCGTCGTGATTGAAGAACGATGGCAGCAGTTGCGGGCCGTCGTCGTCCAACAGGGGGTGCCCGGTGACGAGGGCGTCACCGGAGAACAGAACTTTCTCCGAAGGCATGAAATAGGCGGTGTGACCGGAGGTGTGTCCCGGCGACGGCACGGCGATCAGTCGACCCGGCAGTTGGGCGAGCACCTCGGCCGCGGCGGCAGTCGCTGTGGGCACTGTTGTCTTGATTCCCCCTCGCGCGGCTCTGATCGTTTGAGTGACCCACTTTCGACCACGCCGACTTCCGAGCTGTTTGAGCATCTCGCCAGGCGTAATTTGTTGTAGGTATTCGCGTTTGGCGTGCCGAACTTCTTCGGATCCGGTGTAGACCGGCATCCCGATGCGCTCGACGAGCGTGGGGATCGCGCCAATGTGGTCGAGGTGAGCGTGGGTCAACAGCACGGCGGCCACCTCATCGAGGTGGTGTCCGATTTGACGAATCGAGTCGAGCAGATTGTGGGTGTCGGCCGGATACCCGGCGTCGACGATGGTGACCGCGGATCCGTTGCTGATCAGTGCCCAGTTCACGTTTGTGCCGGCGACCACGTAAACGGAGTCCGACACCTGATCGATCCTCACCGAGATATCACCTCTAGCCTTGGATTCGGTGTTCGATGACACCGATCGCATCGATTTCCAGCCGCAGTTCGTCACCCGGCGCCAGCCATCGGCCCAGTTCCATCCCGCTGCCACCGGGCAGTGTGCCCGTGCTCAGCAGCTCGCCGGGAAAGAGCTGTTCGTCGCGCGATGCGTGGGCGACGGCCTCGGCCATGGAATACCGCGTACCTGCAGTTGTGGTGTGCGAGACCGCTTTCCCGTTGATGGTCACGCTCGCGGCCAACCCGTCTAGACGGGCCGCAAGTGCTGAGCCGGCGACTGCGGTAGCCGACATCGAGCTGATGAAGTGCTTGGCTTTCTGCGGGCCGAAACCGGAACGCATTTCGGCCAGTTGCACGTCCCGCGCGGAGAAATCATTGACGACGACGACTGCGGCGATGGCGGCTGCAGCCTGCTCGACGGTGGCGTCGCGCAGTGGGGTTCCGAGCACGACACCGAGCTCGAGCTCGAAATCGAGGGCGCGACTATAGGACGGCGTGCGAATGGGCACTCCCGACGGTACAAACGTCAACGCGTTGGACATGTAGTAGATCGGCTCGCGATACCAGAGCGCCTTGGGCCGAAACGAGGGAAACGTTCGGCGAGTGACGGTTTCGTAGAGCCGAGCCACCCTATAGCCGCTCGGCACGAACCGCTTCGCCAGGCCACGGGCCGCATCAACGGCATGCTTCTCGTACACCATGAAATCGCGGAACGACGCCGGACAGACAGGCAGTACGGTGGCTCCGTCGGCGAGGCCCAACTGTTCATAGCGGGCGATCTCGAACGCCGGCGTGAACGCCGTCGGAGGCGTGCGCAGATCGTCGATCCCGATGGCGTCCTCGACAGCCAACCAGCCTGCCTTGCTCGAGATTTGGGTGTCAATGCGGTGGTCGGCGGCGTTGAGGACGCGCCGCATCCGTGGCAAGCCCTCGATCTCCTCGGTCACCGGACCGACTCCGCGATCGGAGCGCTCAAATGGTCGCGCAGAAATCTCGCCGCCAACTGCGTCCAATGCTCGGCGTTGCCCATGGCGCAGTGATCATCACCGGCATACAGCGCCAGCAATGCATTGGGCGCTTCGGCGGCGATGTTGATCGAGTCCTGCGTATCGGCCAAGGTGTCGCGGGCTCCGTTGATCACCAATAGCGGGGCGGAAATCTTGCTGCACAGGTCGGTCAGTGCGAAATCTGCCAACTTGCGCGACAAGTCGAGCGGGCTCGTGGCACCGAGAGTGTTGAGGAGGGTCCATACCAGGATTTCCGGCATGCCGACGGAGTTGAGCGTGCCGAAACTCCGGTCCGCGAGGGGCCCGTTGGACACCACCGCCTTCAACCGGTCGTCGACGGCGGCCATTCGGGTCGACCAGTACCCGCCGAAACTCGCGCCGAACATGCCGAGCCGGTCGGTGTCGACGCGGGGCTCAGCGACCAGGTAGTCGACGACTTTGGTGTATGCGGTTTGGGCGCCTTCCACCGTCAGTGGCGCGCTATAGCCATAGGTGCCCGGCATCTCCATGACGAACAGGCCCAGATTCCCGTCTCGCTGGGCCAGCATCGGGAACAGCGCCTCGGCGATGCTGCCCTCCAGTCCGTTGGTGACCAGCACCGTTGGCACGTGGGTTGCGTCTTGGGGCAGCAGTAAGTACCCGCGGACCACGTCATCGCCACCGGAGGGGATTTCCACCACATCCACTGTCCACCCCATGGCCGGGGCGAGTGCGGTCATCAGAACCTCGGTCAGCCGATCCATTCGCTTGTAGGCGCAGAGCCGGCGCGGACTGAATCCTGGCCAAGCAGCGGCGAATTCGTAGACCAGCGCCTTGATCAACGCGTCCAGGGCCTCGGCGGCATCGGCGGATTCCGGGTGCTGGCTGCTGAACTTGACCACCGCGTCCGGATCGGCCACGGCTCCCCGATCGGCCAGGATCGTCACCGCAGGGCCCAACAACTCGCCGAGCACGGCGACGTCGACATCGCCCTGAGGGTCAGCGAGTTGTTCAGCGGACGGGCCGCCCAGGCGCTGGAGCGCCTTATCCGCCCGCGCCAATTGGTCATCGGCGAAGCCCTGCCAGTGCGACGCCCACTGTGCATCCTCGAATGTTCGACATGTGCACAGCTGGTTGCGGAACTGCGCATCGGTGAAACCGCCCAAATGCGTGAATCGATCCACAAATAGTTTGGGCAGAAATTCCGCCACTCCCAGCCGTCGCGCCGCCCAACCTGTGGTGTGCGTCAGCGCGCATGCCGTGACGGCCACCCGCTTCGCAGCTTGCAGCACCGATGCCATGACCAGCCTCCTCAGCGGACACAGTTGCAGAATTTTCTGCGTTAAAGATAGACGGCAAGGCTGGGTAAAAGCAAGAAACTCTGCTTTAGTATGGGCGCATGGTCGAAGTCGCTGATCCCCCACCACCCCGATCGCGGCCCGGCGGCCGCGCCGCCCGCGTGAAACAGGCAGTCCACCAAGCGGTGATCGACGCGGTGAGCGAGCACGGTGCCGACAAGGTCAGCATTCCCGACGTGAGCCGGCGTGCCGGCGTCCGCGACAGCTCCATCTACAGACGCTGGGGAACCCGGGAGAATCTGGTCCTTGACGCCCTACTGACTTCCAGCGCACGGGAACTGCCGATCCCCGACACCGGGTCGCTGCACACAGATCTGACCGCGTTCGGCTCCGCACTCGGTGAATACCTGGACACCCCGCTGGGCCGCGGCCTGGTGCGATCACTGTCTGCGGTCAGCGATTCCGACGACGTGGCCGCTGCCCGAGAAGCGTTCTGGGAACGGCGCTATCAGATGACCTTGCCGATGATCACGCGTGCGATCACCCGTGGCGAACTTCCGGGTGACGTCGATGCCCGGCAGGTGATCGAACTGCTCATCGCACCTATCCACTTCCGAAGCGCCCTCACCCGCCATCCGGTCGATGCGACCTACGTCTCCGAACTGGTAGGACGGGTCATTCAGGCAGCCCAGAATCCCCACTCTGCCGTGAATCCCTGATGGCCAGGAATCACAGAACGCGGCCTTCCCGCGAAGCATCGGAACACAGGGAAACCTTCTCGGACTGGGTTGGGACCATCGGGCTGCAGCAAGACATTCGCCTTGGCCCAAGGCTCGAATCCGACCTCGGCTTGGACCGAGGGGACTGGTTCATCGTCGCGATAAACGTTGACCTGTCCTGCGTGAAAGGGACTCCTGACCGAATCACGATCGACGCAGTCGATCTCAGCGCATTTCATGACCACGCCGGATCTGGAAGCTTCTTCGACATCCTCGCACTGGCCGACGCTCACGGAGCATTGCCCGTCACGCGCATCGAACTTTCCAACGAAAAAGCCCGGAACATCTTGCGCTACATGACCAAAGGCTGGATTCAGCTTCACATGTCCGGGCTCGACGCCTCCATCAAAGTCGTGGCGCACCGAACGCAGCCTGGCACCGATGCGGAATCCTGTGCACTACAACACATTCAGCATTGACGACGTCGTCGTGTCGTAGAGAGAGAATGAGCTGCATTCCTTGAGTGGCGGTCAGCATAAGCAACCCTAATCTATCTGAAGAATCATTAGCTGTACTTGATCACTGCACGTCCATAGCCTCGAACGCATGGCTTCACCTGTGCTCATCGGATTCCTCACCACCATGGCGCTGATCGCCGCGATCGGCGCGCAGAACGCCTTCGTGTTGCGTCAGGGCATCCGTGGCGAGCACATCGTCGCCGTCATCGCGTTGTGCACGGTCTCCGACCTGATCCTCATCGCCGCCGGCATCGCCGGGGTCGGCGCGCTGATCACCGCGCATCCCGACGCGATGACGGTCGCGAAGTTCGGCGGGGCGGCCTTCCTGATCGGCTATGGCGCACTGGCCGCGCGGCGCGCCTTCCGGCCCTCGACCCTCAACCCGTCCGAGCGCACCCCAGCTCGCCTGGCCGAGGTGTTGGTCACCTGCCTGGCGCTGACCTGGCTGAACCCGCACGTCTACCTGGACACCGTGGTGCTGCTCGGCTCGCTGGCCAACGAGCACCACGAGCAGCGGTGGCTGTTCGGCGCCGGCGCGGTGGCCGCGAGTGCGGTGTGGTTCACCGGCCTGGGCCTGGGTGCCCGCCGACTGGCTGGACTGTTCGCCACCCCGATGACCTGGCGCATCCTCGATGGACTGATCGCGGTGATGATGATCGCGCTCGGCACGAGCCTCGCGCTGTCCTGAGCCTCGGAGGACGCTCAGCCCGACATGCGCCGGGGCGGGTCTCGATCGATTTCCGGCGATGAGACAGAATCAGCAGGTGAACCGCATGTTCCGGCGTGGAGTGCCGACGGAGGCCCCGCACCCCTTTGCGAATGCCCCGGCCTGGTTCACCTCTGCCCTGGAACAGACCCCCGAGCACTCGACCATCGACGTCGACGGCTGCGCCATCCACGTGCGGAGCTGGGGTGATCCGGACAATCCGCCGCTGGTGTTCGTTCATGGCGGCGGCGCTCACTCCGGCTGGTGGGATCACGTCGCCCCGTTCTTCGCGCGAACCCATCGCGTCGTCGCACCCGACCTGAGCGGGCACGGCGAGAGCGACACTCGCAAGGAATACGCCCTGTCGATCTGGGCCCGCGAAGTGCTCGCCGCCTCGGACGCCTCCGGGTCCACGGCGCGGCCCACGATCGTCGGCCACAGCATGGGCGGCTGGGTGGGGGCCTCGGCCGCCACCCGCTACGGCGCGCAGATCGACAGCATCCTGGTCATCGACTCCCCGCTGCGTGATCGCGCCCCGGAGGAGGTCCGGTTGCGCAACCGACGTCGCGACACCGCCGGATACGCGACCGAGGACGAGATCCTGGCCCGATTCCGGGCGGTGCCGAAGCAGGACGTGACGCTGCCCTACATCGGTCACCACATCGCCGTGCAGTCGGTGCGCAAGACCGACAACGGGTGGGTGTGGAAGTTCGACCCGGACATCTTCGGCGGCCATCTGATGGACGAGACAGCCACCGACCAGGAACTCCTGGAGCACACGTTTGCTCGAATCCCTTGCCGGGTCGGGTATTTGCGATGCGAGAACGGGGTGGTCCCACCGCCCATGGCGGCCCAGATCCGGTCGATGCTGCAACTGCGCGGCCCGTTCGTCGAACTCGCCGAGGCCGGCCACCACCCGATGCTGGATCAGCCCCTACCGCTGGTGGCGACGATCCGGACGCTGCTGGAGTTCTGGTCGATCACCTAGCGGCCAACGGCCCGGCGAATGACTTCTTCAGCGCGCTCGGGGCGACGGCCGGCAACAAGGCGGCCAGCAGTTTGCGCTTGAGACCGGTGGGAGTGCGGACGAGTTCGATGTCGATGCGCGTGCCGGTCTCCTGCGGCGTGAGTTGAAATGTCCAGCCGCCGCCCGGGCCGAAGACCTTCGAGTCATGGGTGGTCACGGTGACGCGCCGCCGCTCGGCGTCCCAGTCGTAGCGGGCGCGCTCCCACGCCGACGCTGTGCCTTCGGTCACTTCTGCCCAGGTGTCGCCCAACGCATGCACCCGAAAATGCTCCTCGTCGATGGTTGGCCACCGATCTGGCCGGGACGGCCCAAAGTCGGTGAGCACGTCCATGAGGGCGACGGGGTCGAGCGTCGACGACATCTGGAACCGAACCACGGGCATGCTTGCTCCTTTGGGATTGAACTGGGACATACCGACATTCAGCTGGTATCCGCGCGGGCTGCGCAGCCGACGCGAACGCCGCATGCTTCATCTGACCCGAGGAAAATGATCTAGTCCAACGATGGTTTTTGATGGGAACCATCTGAGTTAGAGATGACCTTGTCAGCGCGCGGATCGGCCCGGCAGAATCCCCGAGGCATCTGATCTTGATTCGATACCCATTCTTTCGGCCGTGGCTGTCGGAGGCTGTCTGCCTTCCAAGAGAGAATGCTTACGCCGCCCGCCGAAAGCGAGCGGCTGGAACCGATCGCTCCGGCATCGGCCCTGGTGGGAAAGGACCAGCAGTGAGTTACAACGCCGCAGACATCACCGAGCTCGACGATGTCCAGCACACCCGCCTGCGGCCGGCGGTCAACCTTGGTCTCGACGTGCTCAACACGGCGCTGCGTGAGCTGGTGGACAACGCGATCGAAGAGGTCGCCGATCCCAGCCACGGCGGGTCCACGGTCACCATCACCCTGCACGCCGACGGCTCGGTCAGCGTCGCCGACGACGGTCGCGGCCTTCCGGTCGACTCCGACCCCACCACCGGGAAGAACGGCATCGTCAAGACCCTGGGCACCGCGCGGGCCGGCGGCAAGTTCTCCGCGCACACCGACGCCACCAGCACCGGCGCCGGCCTGAACGGAATCGGCGCCGCGGCAGCGGTGTTCATCTCCGCCCGTACCGACGTGACCGTACGCCGGGCCGGCAAGACCTACCTGCAGAGTTTCGGCGGCGGTTACCCCGGCACCTTCGAGGGCAAAGACTTCGACCCGAACGCGGAGTTCACCCGCTCGGACACCCAGAAACTGCGTGGCACCGGCAACCGCAAGCCCGATGCGCACGGCACCACGGTGCGCATCCTGTTCGACGCGACGGTGGTGCCGGACTCGACCGTGGACATCGGCGAGGTCCTGCTGCGGGCGCATGCCGCGGCGCGAATGTCGCCCGGGGTGCACCTGGTCGTCATCGACGAGGGTTGGCCCGGTGAGGAAGTCCCGCCCGCCCTGCTCGAACAGTTCAGCGGCCCGTGGGGCACCGACACCCTGCTGGACCTGATGTGCACCACCTCGGGCAATCCCCTGCCCGGCGTGCGTGCCGTCGTGGAAGGCCGCGGCGAGTACACCACCGGCCGCGGCCCGACCCCGTTCCGCTGGTCGTTGACCGCGGGCCCGGCCGAGCCGGCCACCGTCGCCGCGTTCTGCAACACCGTGCGGACCCCCAACGGCGGATCCCACCTGACTGCCGCGATGAAGGGACTCTCCGAGGCCCTGGCCGACCGGGCGTCCCGCATCCGCGACCTGGGTCTGGCCAAGGGCGAGGACGGCCCGGAACCACAGGACTTCGTCGCCGTCACCGCCTTGGCCGTGGACACTCGAGCACCGGACGTGGCCTGGGACTCGCAGGCCAAGACGGCGGTGTCGTCGCGGTCGCTGAACGTCGCGATGGCCCCGGATGTCGCACGCAGCGTCACCATCTGGGCGGCGAACCCCGCCAACAACGACGCGGTGTCGCTGTGGACCAAGCTGGCGCTGGAATCCGCCCGCGCGCGGCGCAGCGCCGAAGGCGCGAAGGCCCGCTCCCGCGCGGCATCGAAAGCCAAGGGGCTGGGGACGAACCTGTCGCTGCCGCCCAAGCTGCTCCCCAGCCGGGAGACCGGCCGCGGTTCGGGCGCCGAATTGTTCCTGTGCGAGGGCGATTCCGCGCTGGGCACCATCAAGGCCGCACGCGACGCCACGTTCCAGGCGGCCTTCCCGCTGAAAGGCAAGCCACCCAACGTCTATGGGTTTGCGCTGAGCAAGGCGCGGGCCAAAGATGAGTTCGACTCGATCGAACGCATCCTGGGCTGCGGCGTGCGCGATCACTGCGATCCGGAGCTGTGCCGCTACGACCGGATCCTGTTCGCCTCCGACGCCGACCCCGACGGCGGCAACATCAACTCCAGCCTGATCTCGATGTTCCTCGACTTCTACCGGCCCCTCGTCGAGGCCGGGATGGTCTACGTGACGCTGCCGCCGCTGTTCGTGGTCAAGGACAGCCAGGACCGGATCTACTGCCAGGACGAGTCCGAACGCGACGCGGCCGTGGCGCAATTGAAAGCCACCTCGAAGCGCAAGGTGGAAGTGCAGCGCAACAAAGGCCTGGGCGAGATGGATGCCGACGATTTCTGGAACACCGTGCTGGATCCGCAGCGGCGCACCGTGATTCGAGTGAATCTCGACGACGGCGAAGCCAAGCTGCACCACACCCTGTTCGGCGGGCCGCCGGAAGGCCGGCGCACGTGGATGGCCGAAGTCGCCGCCCGTGTCGACACCGCAGCGCTCGACTTGACCTAGGAAGAAGTACTGTGACCGCCACCCTGGACGTTCCTGAGCAGAACCCTGACCTGGTGCTCGACCAGAGCGCCGATGACTACTGGAATCACTACCAGCTGACGTTCGCGCTCTACAGCGTCAGCGACCGCGCCATCCCCTCTGCATTCGACGGGCTCAAGCCGGGTCAGCGCCGCCTGCTCTACCAGATGCACGAGTCGAAACTGTTGCCCGGCAACAAACCGCAGAAGTCCTCGAAGATCTGCTCGGCGGTCACCGGTAACCTGCACCCGCACGGTGGCGCATCGATGTACGGGGCCGCGGCGGGAATGTCGCCCTGGATGCGGGGGAATGCGCCTTGTCCGTCAATGACTTTCACGCGCTGGAACTCGGCGGCCATGAGCGCCGCGGCCCCGTACATCGATGCGCCACCGTGCGGGTGCAGGTTACCGGTGACCGCCGAGCAGATCTTCGAGGACTT